>JAEINK010000127.1 GCA_016342585.1 Spirochaetales bacterium | reverse complement strand
TATTAAAGATCGCTTAAAGCGGTGCCCGCGGAGCAGAGATGAAACCGGGAGAATTGATCTTTTATTGTTGAGACAAGGCATACCTTGTCTTTACCGAATAGATATTAGGGAAGGGATAAAAAATAATATGGTCAAGTGACTAAGGGTCCATGGTGGATGCCTTGGAGCTATCCGACGATGAAGGCCGTGGTAAGCTGCGAAAAGCTGAGATAAGGAGCAAACATCCGTTTTACTCTCAGATTGCCGAATGGGGTAACCCGGCAGTTTTAATAACTGTCATACTCAGGTGAATACATAGCCTGTTTAAGTGAGACTCAGGGAACTGAACCATCTAAGTACCTGAAGGAAAAGAAATCAATTGAGATTCCCTTAGTAGCGGCGAGCGGACGGGGAATAGCCCAAACCATGATAATTTCGGTTGTTGTGGGGTTGTAGGGCCACCTATATGAGAGTAAGAAACCAGTTTGTTAGCGGAAGGTCTCTGGGAAGAGCCACCGAAGAGGGTGAAAGTCCCGTATGCGAAAATGAACTGGCTCTCAGGTGGTACCTGAGTACAGCGGAGCACGAGAAATTCTGCTGGAATCCGGGGGGACCACCCTCCAAGGCTAAATACGAGATAGCTACCGATAGTGAATTAGTACCGTGAGGGAAAGGTGAAAAGAACCCCGGGAGGGGAGTGAAATAGAACCTGAAACCGTGGACCTACAAGCGGTCAAAGCATGTATTTATATGTGTGATGGCGTGCCTTTTGTAGAATGAGCCTGCGAGTTACGATATGCAGCAAGGTTAAGGAATAGAAGTTCCGGAGCCGGAGGGAAACCGAGTGTGAATAGTGCGAATTAGTTGTATGTCGTAGACCCGAAGCCGAGTGATCTATCCATGAGCAGGTTGAAGCTTGAGTAAAATCAAGTGGAGGACCGAACACTAGTCTGTTGAAAAAGGCTGTGATGACTTGTGGATTGGAGTGAAAGGCTAATCAAACTCGGAGATAGCTGGTACTCCTCGAAATGGTTTTAGGATCAGCCTCATATGATTTTTTGCGGAGGTAGAGCACTGATTAGGCTAGGGCCCTTCACCGGGTACCAAACTTAGTTAAACTCCGAATGCCGTAAAACAAAATATGGGAGTGAGACTGTGGGTGATAAGATCCATGGTCGAAAGGGAAAGAGCCCAGACCGTCAGCTAAGGTCCCTAAACTATGCTAAGTGGAAAAGGAAGTACGATTGCCCAGACAGCCAGGAGGTTGGCTTAGAAGCAGCCACTCCTTTAAAGAGTGCGTAATAGCTCACTGGTCGAGTAGTCGTGCGCCGACAATGTAACGGGGCTAAGCATAGTACCGAAGCTACGGATCAATGCATTTATGTATTGGTGGTAGAGGAGCGTTCTTTAGGCCGATGAAGGTGTTCTGTAAGGAATGCTGGAGGTATAAGAAGTGAGAATGCAGGCATGAGTAACGAATAGGCAGGTGAGATCCCTGCCCGCCGAAAACCTAAGGTTTCCTGGGTAAAGGTAATCTTCCCAGGGTTAGTCGGCCCCTAAGGCGAGGCAGAAATGCGTAGCCGATGGGAAACGGATTAATATTTCCGTACTTCTGTTAATTGCGATGGGATGACGCATAAGGAAAAGCATAGCCGGACATTGGTTGTTCCGGTCCAAGCAACAAGGTGTTGAGGAGAGCAGGTAAATCCACTTTCCGAGCTGAGTTGTTAAGGGTATTGAACCTACGGGGGATAGAATTATGTGGACTCATGGTGCCAAGAAATAGTCTCTAAGCTTCAGATTAACAGGAACCGTACCGCAAACCGACACAGGTAGGTAGGATGAGTATTCTAAGGCGTACGGGAGAACTCACGTTAAGGAACTCGGCAAAATGCATGCGTAACTTCGGGAGAAGCATGGCCTAGCGCGTAATGGCGAGGTTGCAGAGTCCAGGTCCAATCGACTGTTTACCAAAAACACAGGTCACTGCGAATCTGCAAAGAGAAGTATAGTGACTGACACCTGCCCGGTGCTGGAAGGTTAAGAGGAGTTGTTAGCCCTTGTGGTGAAGCAGCGAATTGAAGCCCCAGTAAACGGCGGCCGTAACTATAACGGTCCTAAGGTAGCGAAATTCCTTGTCGGGTAAGTTC
>JAEINK010000053.1 GCA_016342585.1 Spirochaetales bacterium | reverse complement strand
CCTATCAGCTTGAGCCCCGCAGGCCGGAGAAAACCACTGGTAAACCGGCGGCCTTATAGGAATCGCTCAGTTTAGGTAAAAATTACATTTTTGAAGACATATAATTGAGTAAATATTAAAGATCTGCGGAACTTAATTTTCTTTCATTGGAAATATCTCCGGGTCATCAGAGTTGCCGGTGTTATGCCCAGAATTTTTTTAAAGACTCTTGAAAAATAAAAGGGATCACTAAACCCGCATTTATATGCAGTTTCTGAAACTGAGAGTCCGTCCCTGTGCAGGTAACCATATGCCATCAGAATTCTTTCTCTATTGATACAGTCAGTCGGGCTTATTCCCAGTTCCTTTTTAAATAGTGAATTGATGTATTCCGGGCTCAGATTGAATTGGGTCGAAAGATTCTGTCTGGTCAGAGAGCCTGTGCAATGTTTCTGTATGTAGAGGAGCATAGCCTGCATACGTGGGCTGAGAGATTGATTCCGTATTTCCCATTTTGATGCACAGCGAAGCCAGATCTCACGGCAGACTGTTCCCATCAATTCATTCCTGTAATTGCTGTATCCTTTAAAAAGATCATTACACTTCCTGAATAAATCATCCATCTCTTTCTGGTCGTCCTCAAATGAAGTTCTATACCGGGGTTGTGGATGAAGACAAACCATCATGGTATCCCATGGGATTGAGGTGCTGGGTAGACAGTGAATACAGGAGATGGCACCTTTTTCCTGCACCGCCGAAAAACGGTGATTTTCACCAGGTGGTATTATCAGGACATCAGCTGGAAATAGTTTTATCATCTCTGTTTTTTTCTCTGACAGAACCAGACTGGCAGGGTTCAAAATTTCATACAGAAAAGTCCCTTCTCTAATCAGGATCATTTCGAAATCTGTTATTACTCTGGGACCCCAGAAGGAGACTTCCCTAAGAGTAAAATAATTGACCATATTGACCTGAGGAAGGATATCTTTAATTTGAATAATCTTATTATAGTCCATGCCTTTCTAATTTATATCCATTTTAACTGTAATGAAAGAGGTTTAAACTGATTTTAAATCTTATTCTGTTAAGGGGTGTATATAATGTCTATGACTCAGCTGGAAAATGCTCTGGCTATTCTGAACTATGAAAACTATGAGAGTCTGCCAATCGTTCATTTTGGATTCTGGCCGGAAACACTCCTTAAATGGGCGGAAGAGGGGCATATCAGTTTTGAAGATGCCCGGAATTGGAGCGACTGCAGTGATGCGGATATACGCATCGGGAAAAAACTAGGATTTGATTTTAACTGGGGACAGACCTTCGGTCCTCACTACCGTCTGGATCCCCCCTTTGAAGAGAAAATTCTGGAAGAGGATGAAAATGGAAATATGAAGGTTCTTAATGAGGATGGTGTAATCGTCATGAAGAAACGGAATGTCGTGTCAATTCCCACAGAAGTGGATCACTTTTTCAAAGGCCGGAAGGAGTGGGAAGAGGAATTCAGGGTTAAACTGGATTATAGTGAAACCCGCTATCTGAATGCCCTTGTACCTGCGGGCAACCGGACCCTGTCTCTGGAAGATGGGGGATGGGATTATCTGCGTAATACGGAAGAGCGGGAACGGCCTCTCGGGCTGTTTGCTGGCAGCCTAATAGGTTTTCTTCGTGATTTTATAGGTATTGTGAACCTCAGCTATCTTATGGTGGATGATCCGGATCTTCTTATAGAGATTGTACAGCACGTGGCCGATCTGAGCTATAGGACCGTGAAATCCATATTGGAATTAGGTGCCAAGTTTGAATATATGCATTTCTGGGAGGATATCTGTTTTAAGAACGGACCTCTGGTCAATCCCTCTTTCTTTAGAGATATCATCGGACCACAGTACAAAAGGATTACAGACCTGGCCGTCAAACACGGCATCAGCATTATTTCTGTGGACTGCGATGGGATGATCGACCATTTATTGCCGCATTGGTTGGAAAACGGTGTGAATACCATGTTTCCCATAGAAGTCGGTACCTGGAAGGCCAGTATTGCACCCTGGCGGGAAAAGTATGGAAGGGAAATCAGAGGGGTGGGGGGCATGGATAAAACGGTTTTTTCAAGAGACATAAAAGCTGTGGAATCAGAAGTGGAGAGGTTGAAAGCTCTTGTTGATCTGGGGGGCTATATACCCTGCCCGGATCACAGGATTGCTCCGGATGCCAGCTGGGATAATGTACAGTATTACTGTGATCTGATGAGAAAGAATTTCTGCTAAAGGTGGAGAGAACCTCTGGAGTCAATGATACTGTCTGCCTTCACAGACGTGTTATATAATATTAAGTAGTGTTGTAATTTTAAAATCGGTTATTTTTGAAAAAGCCTCAGTAGTAATAAAGTTTTCGTTAAATGTAAATTCAATTTTCCCCTTATACAGAGCAAAGTCAGAATAATATGATCGCACTATTTCCTGGAATGCCTGTGGCTTATTCTGTTTTAAGAATTTTAATTGACAGTGATATTGATGACTGTTAAAATGTTCGCGAGAACATAAATTTTTTCCTCTTGGAGTGAATTTTGAAGAAAATTGATCTGTTGATTAAAAATGCCTGTATTATAACAATGAATGCCGGAAGACGAATTCTCTATGATGCTTCAGTGGCTGTGCTGGGTAATTTGATTATTGAAGTGGGACCCTCGGCAGAAATAGATGTTCATTACGATCCGGAGAAGATTATTGATGCTCATGGTAAATATTTATTTCCAGGATTCGTCACTACTCATACCCACCTGTTTCAAACCCTGTTAAAAGGACTAGGAAGGGATAAGCCTCTCCTGGAATGGCTGAACAGTTCTGTCAAACGCGCCCTGGGGTTTTATGATGAAGAGGCCATGCACTATGCGGCTCTTCTGGGTCTTATTGAAGCAGTAAGGACCGGAACCACTACGGTGACCGATTTCCAGTACTGCCATATGGGGCCGGGTTTTGATATTCCGGTCATTGAAGCATATGAAAAGTTAGGCGTTCGTGGGGTAATGAGTAAGGCCCACACTGATGTCTCAAGCTTTGCGAAAGATTTCGGCATACAGTATATCGAGACTGAGGATGACTATTTCCGTGAGCTGGAGGATCTCTGCTCAAAATATGCAGGACATCAGTTTATCAGCATGTCCATGGCTCCGGGTATTATCTGGGACCATAGCCGTGAGGGATTTTTGAGAACCAGGGAATCTGCTAACAGGCTGGGGATTCCTATTACCATGCATGTGGTGGAGACGGCGGATGATGATCAGTTCTGTATGGAGCGCTGGGGAATGAGGACAATCCCCTTCCTGGAAGAATGCGGCCTCCTGGGACCGGATTTCGTGGCGGTTCACAGTGTCTATCTGACCCCGGAGGATATCAAAACCTTCAAAAAATACGGTGTCTCCGTATCTCACTGTCCCATACCCAACATGCTCCTGGGATCCGGTGCGGCGCCCATACCCCGCCTGTTGGAGGAGGGAGTGAACGTCAGTCTGGCCTGCGACGGGGCGGCCAGCAACGACGGCCAGGATATGCTGGAAGTATTAAAAATCACAGCTCTTCAGCATAAACTGATCTCGCATGATGCATCTGTTGTGTCTGCTTCAGAAGTTCTTGAAATGGCTACTCTTGGTGGAGCAAAGGCCCTTGGAATGGAAAAGGAAGTAGGATCTATTGAGGTGGGAAAATGTGCCGATATGTTTATATATAATCCTTATGACTGCAGGTCGATTCCTGTTAATGATCCAATTTCTTCAATTGTATACAGTTCTTCACGGATCAATGTAGAGACGACAATTATTAATGGAAAGATTGTAATGGAAAAGGGTGTAATATATGGAATTGATGAAGAGTACGTGCTGAATAAGGCCTGGAAATTGGCTAATGGGATTGTGTCCCGGGCGGGTATTGGAAATATCCAGTGGGGTCAGAAAATCCGGCCTTTGAATATCTGATGAAACTGGGTATATTTAAAAAGCTCAGGCGGGAGTCATGCACGGAGATGTTATCGCTTTCCAGGATGCAGATTTCTGCTGTCTGGAATATATTGAATCTTACCGAAGAGAATATCTGAATGTTTTTTCTAATAAATTGATGCTTGAAGGGGGGGGTATGTTTGATTTAATAATTATAGGAGCCGGGCCGGGGGGGTACATCGCCGCCGAGAGGGCCGGGGAAGCGGGAAAGAAGGTTCTCCTGGTGGAAAAAGGGGAGTTAGGCGGTGTCTGCCTGAATGAGGGATGTATTCCTACGAAAACTCTGCTTAATTCGGCCAAACGGTTTGACCATGCAAAAAATTCCCAATTATTCGGCGTTCATTCCGGAAATGTAGAGTTCAGCATGGATGAAGCACAGGAGTGGAAGAAAAAGGTGGTGGATACCCAGATTAAGGGTATTGCCTTTCTGATGAAAAAATTCGGAGTGGAAGTTGTAAAGGGAGAGGCTGTTTTTAAAAGCCGCGGTACAATTGTAGTTGGTGGGAAGGAATATAACAGCGGGAAGATCATTATTGCCACAGGTTCCTCTTCGGCGGTTCCTCCAATTCCCGGAGCCGCCGGCAGTAGGGTGATGACCAGTACGGAGCTGCTGAAAGTGAGATCGGTACCTGCACGCCTTGCCGTTATCGGCGGAGGGGTCATCGGGATGGAGTTCGCTTCCCTGTTCTTCATGCTGGGATCCGAGGTTCATGTAATTGAAATGCTTCCGGAAATCGTACCTTTTATGGAGCCGGAATTAGCAAAAAATATGCGGCGTGCCATGAAGGGAATTCATTTTCACTTGTCCTGTCAGGTAAAACAGATTGACGATGGAAGGGTTGTTTTCACCAGCAGTGATAAGACTGAAGAAATCCAGGCTGATCTGGTATTAATGGCCGTGGGAAGGAAGCCCAATATTCAGGGTCTGGGATTGAAGGAGATCGGTGTGGCTGTCACAAAACAGGGGATTGCCGTAAATGACCTGTTTCAAACCAGCGTTCCGGGGATCTATGCCATTGGGGATGTGACCGGGCGCTCCCTGTTCGCTCATTCCGCCTCCCGGATGGGAGAAGCTATTGTTAAAATCATGGACGGAATCATGGATATGGTTAATTTCGATGCGGTACCCTGGGCAGTCTTTACCCAGCCCGAGGCTGCGGGATGTGGGTTTACCCAGGCAGAAGCCGTCGCGGCAGGTTACGATACCGCCGTCGCCCAAATCCCCATGAGAATCAACGGCCGCTACCTGGCGGAGAACGGAAACGAACCAGGGCTGTGCAAGGTGATTGCTGATAAATCCACCGGTGAGATCCTGGGGATTCACCTCCTGGGCGGGGTGTGCTCCGAAATTATTTACGGCGCAGCGGCGTTTATTCAGAACGGGATTACCGTTGAGCAGATCCGCCGTACTGTATTTCCCCATCCCAGTGTATCTGAGGTTATCCGTGAGGCGGTTCTTCAACTGGAAATATAGCTCCGACGTGCATATCAGGTAACATTGTAGACCAATTTCGAATATTTTTATTGTCCTGTGGAAAAGGTTGTGCTATAATTTTTTCAGTTACATGTTACATGTAACATAATTTGGGGGACAGGATGATCGAGCATTTTACTAAAAGCGAACTGGTCTTCAACCAGCTTCGGGATATGATCTTCTCGGGTGAACTGAAACCGGGGGAAAAGGTCAGTGCCATTGACATTGCCACCCGGATGGGAGTCAGCCGGACCCCGGTAAACGAGGCGGTAAAACGGCTTTCGGACAGGAACCTGGTTTCTATTCTGCCCAACGTGGGGTTTCAGATAACCGTGCTGCCCTGGGAGGACATTCTGGATCTCATGGAATTGAAGGTCGTTATAGAGTCTACGGCTCTCAGGTGGATTAGAGACCGGCAGATTCCCGTGGATACCGGTCCTCTTTTTGAGCTGAATTCCCGGATTCTGGAGGCGCTGCATTCGGGGAACAGGACCGGATATCAGGAGTGTGTGCGTCAGTACCATCTGAAGTTTATAGCTGCAGCCCGGTCTAAACCCCTTTCAGACAGTTTTATCGTTATATGGGATTACAGCGGCTGGGAGGATACCCGGCTGCAGGAATTGACGGATAATATTGTCGACCAGTGCCGTGAGCATGAGGCCATGCTGAATTGTCTTAAGAATAAAGACTTTGAAACAGCACTCAAAATATCTGCCGACCACGGCAGAAACTGGATCGATCTGTTCAGAAGAAACTACAACGGGTTTTTAAACGCCTAAAAAAATATCAGGAATGAAAGGGTGAAAGAGATGAGGTTTAATGGAAAGGTAGTAATCATAACCGGAGCAGGACAGGGGCTGGGCGCTGCCTATGCTGTGGACTTTGCTGCCGAGGGTGCCTCGGTGGTTCTGGTGGGCCGGACGGAATCAAAACTGGAGAAAGTTGCGGCGGGGATTCAGTCGGCAGGTGGAACGGCTATGGTCTGTCCGGCGGATATAGCCAGGGAAGATCAGGTTGCAGATTTAATGGAAAAAGTTATGGTCCGGTTCGGTACGGTGGATGTGCTGATCAACAATGCAGCAGCCCACAAGTCTGTTGCCCTTGCAGAAACATCCAAGGAGGACTGGGACCGTCAGATCGATATTAACCTTACCGGGACCTTTCTGTGTACCCGGGCAGTGCTTCCGGAGATGATAAAGAAACGGTACGGGAAGATAGTGAATATCTCCTCCTCTGCCGCCAAACTCTTTTTTCCGGGATTCGGGGCGTACTCGGCCTCCAAGGCGGGAATAGTCGGTCTTACCCATACTCTGTCCGAGGAGGTAAAGCAGCACAATATCAATGTAAACGCCCTTTACCTGGGGATGATCAACACGGAAAATACCAGGGCCAGGATGGGTAAAGATCCTGCAGTGACCAGTCAGCTTGAAGAGATGCTTCAGGTGGAGGAGGTTTCCAAAGTAGTTCTGTTTTTTGCCTCCGACGATTCTTCGGCCATTATGGGAGCCGCCGTGGATGTCTTTGGTAAGAAGGCTTAATTGAATAAATCGAATTGTTTTTAAATTTAACAGGAGGAAGAGAATGGCATTAACCAAAGACAGGCTTAAGGGTCTTTACTTTGATATGGTTGCAATCCGCCGGTTTGATGAAGAGGTGGAAAAGTATGCAAAAAACGGTACGGTACCCGGTTTTGTTCATCTGAGTATTGGTCAGGAAGCCGCCCAGGCGGGGATCGTCCGGGCATTAAAGAAAACCGACTATAAGTTTCCGGACCACCGGGGACACGGAGCCATCTGTCTCTGCGGTACCGAGCGAAAGCTGGTAATGGCGGAGATCTTCGGCCGTGCCACGGGGATCAACGGGGGCCGGGGCGGTTCCATGCACATTAACGACCTGGAATACCGGAACATGGGGTTCAACGGGATTCAGGGTTCCACCGTTGTTACCTGTCTTGGTACAGCCTTTTCATCGGTATATAAAACGACCGATGATGTTACCGCCGTCTTCATGGGTGACGGGACCCTGGGTGAGGGGACCTGCCATGAGAGTATGAACATGGCGGCCACCTGGAAACTTCCCATTATCTACTGCCTGTTGAATAACCAGTATGCCATATCCACCCACTACACCGAATCTCATCCCCAGAAGCAGCTGGCCACCTGGGCCGACGGTTACGGAGTACCAAATGAAGTGGTGGACGGGAACGACATCCAGGCGGTTGTGGAGGCCACAGAAAGAGCGGCGGAAAGAGCCCGTAAGGGTGAAGGACCTACTTTACTTGAGTTTATGACCTACCGGTGGCAGGGCCATTTTTCCGGAGACCCGGCGGCCTACCGGCCGGACGGCGAACTGGAGGCATGGCAGGAAAAATGCCCTCTTAAAAAATGCCGGGAAGTCCTGGTAAAAAAACACAAGTGTACCGAAGCGGAGCTGAAAAAGCTGGAGGATGCGGCGGAAGAGGAGATTCAGGATGCGGTGAAATTCGCCCTGGAAAGCCCCTGGCCGGATCCGAAAAATGCGCTTAAATATGTATATTCAAGCTTACAAGTGGAGGACTGGAAATAATGGCTAGAAAACTTTCATTTTCAAAGGCGATAAATGAGGCCCTCCATCAGGAAATGGAGAGGGATCCTTCGGTATTTATTCTGGGCGAAGACGTGGCCAAGATGGGCGGAGATTTCGGTATAACCCAGGGAATCTGGCACAAGTGGCCCGAAAGGGCTAAAGATACTGCCCTTTCGGAATCGGCTATTATCGGATTGTCGGTAGGTGCCGCCATCTGTGGACTCCGGCCTGTGGCGGAGCTGATGTTCGCCGATTTTGTCACCGTCTGTTATGATCAGCTGGTGAATAACGCGGCCAAAGTACACTTTATGTACGGCGGCAAGGCAAACTGTCCCATGGTGGTCCGGGCGGTTACTGGAAGCGGAATCCGCTGTGCCTATCACCATTCCCAGTGCATCGAACCCTGGCTGATGAATATTCCCGGACTGGTCATAGCCGCTCCCGCCACTCCCTATGAAGCAAAGGGAATGCTTATCAGCTCAATCCGGAACAACGACCCGGTGGTTTTTCTGGAACATAAACTCCTCTATAACAGTAAAGGCGATGTACCCGAGGAGCCCTATGAAGTTGAACTTTTCAAGGCTGAGATTGAACAGCAGGGTAATGACATTACCATTGTGGCAACCATGAAAATGCTGGAGCTGGCCCACAAGGCGGCCAGGGTACTGGAAAAAGAGGGTGTTTCGGTTGAAATCATTGACCCCCGGACCATCTTCCCGCTGGATAAAAAAACCATCATCGAATCGGTGGCCAAGACTGGCCGTCTGGTGGTGGTTCAGGAGGGACCCAAGGTCATGGGCTTCGGGGCGGAAATCGGAGCCATGATAGCCGAGGATATCTTTGAATACCTTAAGGCTCCGGTAAAACGGGTAACCAGTCTGGATGTTCCGGTATCCTTTTCTCCGGGACTTGAGGACTATATCAATCCCACGGTGGATCATGTTACTGCAGCCTGCCGCGATGCGATGAACTTTTAAGGGGGAACTAATGGGCATATTGATTACCATGCCGCGCTACGGTGCGAATATGGATGAGGGCCTTCTGGCCTCCTGGGCCGTACAAGAGGGGGACACCGTCTCCCTTGGACAGGTTATCTGTGAGATTGAAATTGAGAAACTGACCAATGAGATGGAGGCCCCGGAAGCCGGGGTGATCCGGAAAATTCTTTGTGATGCCGGAGAAACTCTTCCCTGCGGCGCCCCCCTGGCCGTCCTGGCCGGAGCGGATGAGGATATCTCCGGGCTGCTGGCCCAGGCTGGAATCTCTGCCGGGAATGGACCAAATGAAGAGCCGGTATCACCATCGGACAAGGCGGGCCGGCCCGCGTCCGTACCTGCAGCCACAGCCGGAGCTTCCGCAGCAGGGAAGACTGCCGGAACGGCTGCCGGAGGGACTTCCGGTTCCGGCTTTCCAGGAGAAATTTCCGGAATCCGGATTACCCCCAAGGCTCTGAAACTGGCCGAAGAGATGGGAGTGGACTACCGGGGGATCCGGGGAACCGGTATTCTCGGTGCGGTAACCCGGGAGGATATCCGGGCCCAGGCAGGAAAGGCTCCGGCTGTTCAGCCTGGGGCGTCAGTTAATGCCGGAGCTGCAGCTACAATATCTCCGGCAAAAGCACCGGCTTCGGTTCCGGCTCAGACCGGAACCTCCGGGGTTGCCGAAGTCCGGCAGACAGGTGCCGGTAACGCCGCAGGCGTTGCCGTTGTGGTACCTGTTGGTCCTTCCGCCGGTGCCAGGATGACCGGTATCAGGAAGGTCACCGCCCGGAGGATGATGGAAAGCCTCTCCGGTTCCGCCCAGACTTCGATTATGATGGATGCGGACCTAACCGATCTGGTGGCGGCCTACGGACGGACCCGGGGAATATATTCCTCCCAGGGGATTAAGCTTAGCTATACGGCCATTCTGCTTAAGGCAACGTCCCGGGCTTTATCCAACCATCCGATAATCCGGACGATCATTGAAGGGGAGGATACCATAAGGACCCTTCCGGACATCGATATCGCCCTGGCGGTGGACGCAGATTACGGCCTTACGGTTCCGGTTATCCGGCACCTGGACCGGAAGGATCTGAAAACCATCTGCCGGGAACTCTCCGACACGGTCTCCCGGGCCAAGGCGGGAACTCTCTCCCCCGACGATATGTCCGGCGGTGCTATGACCATCTCCAACGTGGGGATGATGAATGTGAAATACTTCACCCCCATTTTAAACAGCCCGCAAAGCGCCATCCTGGGAGCCGGGACACTGGCCCAGCAGCCAGTGGTGATCGGCGGTGGTCTGCATATCCGGTGGATTCTCTCCTTAAGTCTTACCTATGATCACCGGATTGTCGACGGTGCACCGGCCGCCCGGTTCCTGAACGAGATACGGGGTATCCTGGAATCGGCTTCGGTTCTGGACGGGCAGGCATGATCAGCATCAATAAACACAGCATGAGGCTGGTGAACCAGATCATGGATAACGTCGAAGCTCTGGGCTGCCGGTATTACCGGCTGGCCAACGGTGCTCATGTGATCGACATGGGAATTGAGGTTCCCGGGGGATGGGAGGCGGCGAAGCTCTTTACCGAGATCGACATGGCCGGCCTGGGAACCTGTGGTTTCCGGGATTTTCCTCTTGATGAAAAGATCAGTGTTCCGGTTGTCGAGGTCTTTATCGACAATGTTCAGCTGGCCTGTATGGGTTCCCAGATGGCCGGGCTCCAGCTGGCCCAGGGGGAGTTTTCGGTTATAGCCTCCGGGCCTGCCCGAGCCAAGGCCCGGGCGGAGGGAGATTTCCACGTTCAGCCCCTGGACTACCGGGATGATCATCACCAGGCCATTCTGGGGATTACCGCCAACAGCCTTCCCGATGAAGCCTTTGCAGAGAAGGCCGCGGAGGTCTGCAAGGTAAAACCGGAGAATCTCTACCTCCTGATGCACTCCTACAACTGCATCGTCTGTACCGTCCAGGTTTCGGCCCGGATTGTGGAGCAGACCATCAACCAGATGATGCTCAACAAGTTCGACACCGGCCAGCTGGTCACCGCCCGGGGCTACTGTGCCGTGGCCCCCCTGGCTCCGGACGACCTGACCTCCATGGGCTGGGTGAATGACTGTCTTTTATATGGAGGAAAAGCGATTTTTTGGGTCCGGTCCTCCGATGAAGAGATCCGGGAGGTGATCCCCAAACTGGTAACCGAAAGTGCTGCCGACTACGGCCGGCTGTTTGTGGAGATGTTCGAGGAAGCCGGCCGGGACTTTTATGCCATGGACCTGAGCATCCATTCCCCGGCGGAAGTTCAGATTGTCAATCTGAATACGGGAAACGTGTTTTCCGCCGGTTCCATCCGGAGAGACATTCTAAAGAAAAGCTTTTTTAAAATTTAAGGACTGGAAAATGGAATATCCTGTTATGCCCCAGAGGCGTTCGGAAAAAGATGTGCTTATCACCAAAGAGAGCCTGGTCAAGGCTCCCCTAGAGATTGTATTTGATGTAATTACCGACCTGAAACTCTTCGAGGAACTGGAGGAGGGGGTAAAGAGCGTCACCATCACTTCGGAAATCAAGGAAGGGAAGGGGATGAAATCCCACTGGGTGCTGCAGGACCAGAGTACCGGCGAGGCCTGGGAACTGGATGAAGAGATTATCTACTCCTGCCGGCCTTACCAGTACGCCTATGTGGGCTATGCCGGTGGAAAGGACTATTCGGGGGTCCACACCCTCACCGCCAACCCCGACGGTACAACCAGCCATCTTTTCAACGAGGCCTTTTATTTCGACGTTGATCCCGAGGTTTATGATGAGGTCGTGGGAGGTATGGTGACCAATGTGAAGAAGGAAGCGGAGAAGCGGGCGGCGGCTGGGAAATAGTTACACAGGACGGTATGTCTGCAGGCTGTCCGATGAATAGAAAATTTTTGTGAACATAAAGATGTCGACAATATTGAATTCAGTGAGAAGGCTCGGGTTTCATATAGTTTTTTCGACTAATGTGGAAATTCTTCTTTATTAATCACTGCCGATAATGAAACATGTTTAGCTTCTTGTCTACACTGCTTCAATCTGTTTTCAAAATCATCTTCTCCAATCGTAAAGATATAATATTTATCCTGACGATTCTAAAAAAGAAGAATCAAATATTTAAACGCCAACTGAATCTGCAAAAAGTACAATCAACTCTGAAACGTAAGGATAAACTCTTTCTATTATTGGTATCTAATCTCTTTAAAAGAGCAATCAGCCACTTAACAATCGTCAAACCTTCAACATTATTTGATTGGCTACGCAGATTTCTAAAAAATTACTTGACTTATAAACATAAAACACCAAAGAGAAGACCAGTAACCAAAGAAATTAAAGATCTGATGCTTGAAATGGAACGTGAAAACCAACTCTGGGGATGTCACAGGATGGTAGATGAACTTAAGAAAATTGGAATCGATCTACATCCAACAACAGTCAACAAGATCATTCAACCTATAAGAAGACAAGGGAAGATTCAACCTGTTGGCTCCTGGAAGCGGTTTCTAAAATCCCATTGGAACTCCCTTTTTGCTGAAGAAAATCAGGGTAAGAAATCGCTGATATATGATAATGCACCTGAATTCACATCTATTGAGTACAGCTGGTATGGTATCAAGGGCGTTAATATCTGTACTTACGCTCCAAACATGAATGCTTTTGTTGAAAGAATTAACGGCACAATCAGAAGGGAAGCTTTAGACCATTTCTACTATTTTATAGAAGCAGATTCGGAAAATCGTTAAGTCATATGTGAATTATTATAACCATCAACGCCTACATCAAGGTATTAATAAAATTTAGGCGGTGGAAATCGATTCGACAACTGGAATTATAAAGGAAGATCAAATATTAGGAGGGTTGCATCATCACTGTGCGATTCGTTTCCTCGAAACTGGCAGCATGGCTGTCATGGGATGAGGAGACTGGCCGGATGTTATTCGGTCAGGATAACTTGAGATTCGAAGCAGGGCGAAATTCCCTGTCTTGGAGGTGAACTAAGAAATGCATTTCCCCCACGGTAGCGACTGGTCATCAATCCGTGAAGCGGGGATAAAACCGAACACGGCCTGAACCTGAAAGGTAGGATTTCGGGAGCAGGAGACTATGGGTAATGAAAATGAACGTATGTTAACTATCGTAATGGAGAACAAGCCTACACAGGTTATCGGCTTGCCCAAAATGGGAAAGGATAGGAGCCGGCAGATAGTGGTCTGCCCGGTATTCACTTCCACTAAACCCGGTAGATAGTACGGCTCTAAGGTCTCGCAAAACGAATCTCAGGAACGAAGTAACCTCATAAGCGCTCTCACCTTGAGTGAGAAGGTGCCAACTGCATGCGTCTGTGAGGAGGGATTACCCAGGAAGCCAATGCCCGGAGTAATGTCCGTGGATACGCTGACGTGGGTACGATAATCTGAAAGATAGAGACTTAAGTAGGAGTGAACAAGTCATGAGCACGAGTAATTCGATGTATGAATGGAAAACCTTACCGTGGAATAAAATCGAGCGACAGGTTTTTAAGCTCCAAAAGCGTATCTATCAAGCCTCTTAGAGGTATCTATGACAAAGATCAGATTATTGAGGAGCCGGATGAGGTGAAAGTCTCACGTCCGGTTTTGTAGCCGAGCGGTGGGGGTGACCCCACCGCTTAGGTTAACATTACAGAATCAGCGCTTGAAATTCTCCCTGATGGTCAAAAAAACTGATATGATGTGACCTTTGTCAACCGTTAACTTATTCTCCCTATTCACCTCCTAAAAACTGGGTATCAAGAAAGATAGAGAAGCATATTATGCGGCGATAGACCACTCTGATATTCGCGGGTTGGATACCGCAGGTCAATGGGATCGTCGGGAGCTTCCTTTGTCTATAGACAAGGATCAATAAGAATATTGCCTTAAGTTTTTTACGAGGATTCTCCTTTATCACTACTGCTTCTCTATCCATCCTTCTACCCAGATAAATTTCATTATCTTCTTTTTAGTTTAATTCTGTCCTGCCAATCATCATTCCCCAGATAAAACCAGATAGTTCGCGTGCTACTGCCGTTACTATTTTCTGTTTTGTTTTACCTCGTTGACTCAACCGTTGAAATTTCTTACTTAGCCGATTTCCCGCTTTGTCCGCGTAGGCGATTACATCCAAACTTTGCCCTTTCCGTTTTTGAGCAAGACGCTTCGATGGCCCGTAGTGGCGATAGTGCCATCCTGCTTCAATTAAGAGCAGTCGTAATCGGGAATTACCAGCCTTAGTGATTCGTCCCTGCTTCCTCATCGCTCCGCTGGAATACTCCGATGGAACCAATCCCATATAAGCCATGAACCCTTCTGCTTTTTTGAAACGTCTGAAATCACCAATTTCTGCTACGAAAGTTAAGGCAGACAATGTGCTGATACCCTTCAGGCATTTTAGTTTTGAAACTCGTTCTGCATATCGAGCCTCTGCTCCTAACTCTTCAATGCGTTCGGTGAGTCTTGCTATTTTTGCTTCCTGTTCCAGAATGGCTATATAATATTCGTCAAATACCTCTTTATGGATCTTTTCATCGAAGGTTAGAGTTTTCAGCCATCTATGAAAAATTCCAGTCCAGTATTTGTTACTTGTCGGATATTTCTTTCCCAACCGCAGCAAGAACTGCATCATTCGTTGTTTCTGCCTCTTCAAGTCTGTTCGCATATCGACGCACATTCTTAAATAGTCTCTAACCGATTCATCTGAGGGAGTGGGGACATATACATTGACAATCTCTTGATTACGTAATGCCTTTGCCAACAATACTGCATCACGGCTATCCGTTTTTATTCGATCACCAGGCTTCCGTGGTAGCATTGAAGGTGCCGCAATGTGGCAGGATATTTCCATCTTTTCCAACTGTCTGTAAAGAAAATAGCCAGTGGGGCCAGCTTCGTAGCAGCAAATGATATTAGTGGATTTCTCTTTCAGTTGTGTGAAATACTTTTTGATTTTACCAGGTTCATTCTTGATCTGTCTCTCAAACTCGATGGTGCGGCTGTTGTCCCTGATAACTGCTAAAGCGATTGTCTCCTTGTGGACATCCATTCCGACATAAAATAAACTATTCATAGTGGCCTCCGTTGATTTGTATGTGGCGTGTTTGCATTTCGCTGTTAAACTAAGGATGCTAACTAATCCACGAGATTGCAAACACGGGGGTCACTTCATATTGTCTATAGGATAGGTTCCGTCCACCTGTTTGGCGGGGCAAAATATTGACAAACGGAAAAAACTGTGTTAAATTAACATGTATATACAAGTGGTTGAATGATCAGGTTTTTTGTCAGCTCTGGAGGAACAATATGCCGTTAATGGGAACCAAAAATTTCAAATATCTGAATAAGCGAGTGGGCAGAATGGATGGTGCAGAGAAGATCACCGGAAAAGCTGTTTATGCGGCGGATCTGAAATTCCCGGGGATGATCTACGGCGGATGCCTGCGCAGCGGCCTGTCCCATGCAAAAATAGTCAGCATCGAGACCTCCAAAGCCAAAGCAATCAAGGGAGTCCATGCGGTGCTTACGGCATCCGATGTTCCCAAACCGGTCAGCTGGGCGACTTATCCATACCTCTGTGAGGGAATTGTCCGGTTTGTGGGAGAAACAGTGGCTATTGTAGCCGCTGAAACCCGGGAACTTGTGGAAGAGGCCCTCAAGGCAATCGAGGTGGTTTATCAGGAGCTTCCGGGAGTCTTCACTATTGAAGAGGCCCTGAAAGAGGGGGCTGCCCGGGTAAAGGAATCGGGAGTAGGACTGAAAGATGGTCTTCCCGATAAAACAACCCAGGGAAATGTATTTCTTGATTCCTATTTCCCCTTAAGGAAGGGAGACGTCGAGAAGGGATTCGCCCAGGCGGATATTATCATCGAAAGGGAGTACCGAACTCCCTACGTAGAGCATTCCTACATAGAGCCTGAAGCTTGTGTGGTTACCCAGGACCCGGTGGACGGCGCTTTTACCGCCCATGCTTCGGCCCAGAATCCCTATTTTACCCGAAGGTACCTGGCTGATGCGGTTCAGGCCCCCATCAACAAGTGCCGGGTGGTCCAGAGGATGCTTGGAGGATCTTTCGGCGGGAAGGAAGAGCTGGTGGGACTGATTGTGGGAAGGGCAGCCCTGCTGGCCAAGGCTTCGGGGAGGCCGGTAAAAATGGTGGTTTCCCGGGAGGAGTCGTTCCTTGAATCGCCCAAGCGTCACCCGTTTATCTTCCGCTACAAAGCCGGACTTACCCGGGACGGCAGGTTTACCGCCTGGGAGGGAATGCAGATAGACAACTGTGGAGCCTACACAAATCAGACCCAGTTTATGAACTGCCGGGCCTCCATTCATTCCGCCGGGGTCTACAAAATACCCAATATAAAAACCGATACCTATGGTGTCTTTACCAATAACATCCATTCCGGAGCTATGAGAGGTTACTCCTCTCCCCAGATAATATTTGCCCAGGAACAGTTTATCAATGAAATTGCCCGGGAAATGGGAATTGACAATGTGGAATTCCGGCGGAAAAACATCCTTCAGAAGGGGGATTTTACCGCTACCGGACAGGAACTGGTAGAGGAGACTATTACCCTGGAGATGATAGACCAAATGGTGGAACGGACCGATTATTACCGTAAGAAAGGGGAATATGAGAAAACCCACGGATCCCGGGAGAAGCGGAAGGGAATCGCCCTGGTTTCCTGCTACCGAGGCTGCGGATACGGGGCCGAAACCCCCGATGCGGGAGCCGCTCTCTGTACAGCCCTGGAGGACGGAACCATCATCATCAGTTCCGGTCTGGCCGAGAACGGACAGGGGCTGAAAACCGCCTATTCACAGATCGCCGCCGAGGGAATAGGATGCACACCCGATCGGATCTTTTTTCCCGGGGTGGACACCCATGCCATCCCCGACTCGGGAATGACTGTGGCTTCCCGGGGAACCGTAATGGGTGCCCAGTCCATGAGAAAGGCATCTATCGAGCTGGGGAACATGCTCCTGGAGACGGCGGCACAGATGCTGGGAGTCAGGACCGAAAAGGTGGAGATGCGTGAGAATTCCTATTTTTTAAAGGATAACAGCCGTCCCGATACGGTATCCCTGGCAGCCGTATGCAACACCCGGCTATGGACTGGGAAGTCTCTGGCGGCATTCAACTGGAGCGAGCCTAAAAACCTGGGCATTGATCACCACACAGGACAGGGAGATGCCTTTCCTACCTACTCATACGGTGTTGTGGTGGCAGAGGTTGAGGTCGATCTGGAGACTGGGTTTGTGGATGTACTGAAGGTCTCCGCCGGGCATGATTTGGGAACCTGTGTGAATCCTGCTACATCCGAAGGGCAAATTTTCGGAGGTATTGCCATGGGACAGGGATTTGGGGTGACCGAAGAAGTACCCCTGGATAAAGGGCATCTGGAGGCCGAGAATTTCGATTCCTATATCTTTCCCACATCCATGGATGTCCCGGAGATGGAGGCGGTAATTTTCGAATGCGAAGATAAAGAGGGGACATACGGAGCCAAATCCCTGGGGGAACCGGCCACCGAGGCTGTGGGCGCTGCCATTGCAGCGGCCGTTGCCCATGCCAAAGGGGAACCGGTACGGGAGCTGCCCTGTAATCTGGAGAGGACTCTTCTTGGAAGAGCCCTGAAGAAGGAGTAGATCGTAATGATAAAATTTGACTATAAAAGAGCTGCTTCCATAGAGAACTGCCTTGAACTGCTGCATCAGTACAGCGGAAATGCAAAGCTTCTGGCTGGGGGAACCGACCTGATGGTGGATTTCAGGGCGGATGATAGGAAAGTGCAGCATGTGGAGTTGGTGATCGATACAACCCATATCCCGGCACTAAAGTTTATCAATGAAGAGGGGGATTCCATCCGGATAGGGGCGGGAGTCACCTTTCAGGAGCTCTGGGAAAATTCTCTTCTGAAGATCTATGCTCCCTTTCTCTGTGAAGCCGGTTATTCCGTGGGTTCTCCCCAGATCCGGAATGCCGGAACCATCGGGGGGAGTATCGGAACCGCTTCGCCCGCCTCGGACCCGGCACCCCCCATGGTGGCCATGGATACCATGGTCAACCTGAAAAGCCTCCGGGGTGAGCGTTCCCTTCTGCTTAGTGATTTTCTAATTAAACCCTATAAGACTGCCCTCGAACCGGATGAAATGATCGTTTCGGTAAGTTTTAAAAAGCTCAATCCCAGCGGTGGATTCAGTTTTGTCAAACTGGGAAGAAGGAAAACCCTGGCCATTGCCAGAATGAATGTGGCAGTATATGTGGAGCTGGATGAAAACAGGAAGGCTGTGGATGTAAGGATTGTTCCCGGGGCCAGCCTGCCCACGGCCGCCAGGGTACGGAAGGCGGAGAAGATGCTTCTGGGTAAAGCTCCGGACTATGAGCTTCACCGGGAGATCGGTCTGTTTGTCGCCGGAGAGATGGTCAAGGCAACAGGCCGAAGGTGGTCCACCGCCTATAAGGAACCGGTCATTGCAAGTCTGATTAAGAGGGCGTTAAATCAAGCTACAGGGATAAAAGAAAATGAATAAGATAAAAATCAATATTGTTGTGAATAATAAGAACTATACCGCTGAAATTGAACCTTTTGCCCGGCTGTTGGATGTGCTGCGGGATGATTTAGGTTTGACCGGTACCAAAGAGGGGTGTGGAGTTGGTGAATGCGGAGCCTGTACAGTTCTCCTTAACGGTAAAAAAGTCAACTCATGCATGGTCCTGGCCGCCCAGGCCGACGGAGGTGAGATCATTACGATAGAAGGATTGGAAACTCCGGACGGCAGCCTCCATCCGGTACAGACAGCCTTTATAGAGGCGGGAGCCATTCAGTGCGGATTCTGCTCTCCGGGAATGGCCTTAAGCGGATATGAACTGCTGAACCGGATTCCTGACCCTACAGAGGCAGATATTAAAATGGCCATTTCAGGAAACCTGTGCAGATGTACTGGATATAAACAGATTGTGGATGCGATTAAATTAGCAGGCGAAAAAATGCGGGAAGAGTAATTCAGAATTTGAGAAGAAGAGAAAGATCCATAATCTCCGGATGAAAGTAGATTTTCAGGTAACCCATCTTAAAATCAAAAATATCATAGTAAACTTCTTCCCATTCAAGCAGGGGAATAGTGGGTGCGAGACCGAATTCACCGGCAATCTCTTCATTCAATCCAGCCTTAAGCCATGCAGTAGTGTGGTTACTCTCTCTTATACAGTGATTTCCCAAAAAACTATTGATATTCTCAGAATACTCTCCCGCCTCAGGCATTTTCACAACTACATCCTGTAATAGTTCCACCTGACAATGTATTGCAAGACTATTATCAGCATAGAAATAGAGAATGAAATTTATTGCCTTTTTGTTGGAGGCTTCCGGCATGCGATTTAACATTGCCTCTGTTGGAGGTAGAATTAAGGCCTCAGATCTGACCGTTTTCACATTGTACCCACTATTAGTTAGAATCCTCCTGAAATCTGAATTTATATCTATACGCATTGACAGGTTCGTAACTTCAGGGTGACCGAAATTACCCTTTCCATGCCACCGGGATACAATTCCTTCGCTGATGAGTGAGGACATTGCCTTTCTGATTGTCTCCCTGCTCATACCCAGTTTTGCTGAAAGAAGATTTTCCGGTTCTAACTGGTTGATTCCAGGCTTCATCTTTTGTATTTTTTGCAGCAAATATTCTCTTGCCTTGATATAAAGGGGTTTTTTGTTTTCTGAATTAATAGTAGACGGCATTTTTTTCCTTTGTTATCATAGGTTAGTTCAAAATTGCTTCTTAGGCAATAAAAATACCGGAAAGATTAATCAGTGTTCCGACTTCTGTTGATAAAGTGGTAATAATTACTTATGGCACCATTCAATACAGCGATTGGATGCTGAGAATTTCTATAATTGAGATAATTTCCATTAACATAAGAAATTATTTTAATGCGATCACCAGAAGTCAGAACACTTATTATGGATTACACTGATTGTATATCATGTATGGAAGGAGTTAAATATTGAGTAATCGCAGATCAATCTTTGCTGTCGGCACATATACCAGGATGTCAAATTCCAAAGCCGTAGGAGAGGGGATTCTGATCCTGGAACTGGATGATGATACCGGCCTGTTATCGGAAATATCCCGTTATACGGATGTGGAAAACCCTTCTTATCTTGCCTTTGACAAGGAAGAGCGTGTTATTCTATCAGTAACTGAAAATATGGAAGACGGGGGGATGGTTACCAGCTTCAGACTGACTGAAGATCTTTCTTTGGTGGAACTTTCACTATCAGCGGGGCAGGGGCGTTCTGTTTGTCATATAAGTTTTTCCACGGAGAGAAAGCTTGTCTTTACTTCTTCCTACAGTGACGGTGTTCTCGCTGTTCATCCTTACAGTCGGGGAATCATAGATAAAAGTAAGTTGAAAATCTCTTATTCAGGCAGAGGTCCAAACGGGGTTCGACAGGAAGGACCACATACCCACCAGGCTGTTGTTTCACCCGACGGGAATTATCTTCTTGTCTGCGACCTTGGAACTGATAAAATTTATATTCATCGGATCGATTCGCTGACAAGCTCTGGAGCAGATGGTATGCCTATTAGAACATTTTCGACTCATGCCGGTTCCGGGCCGAGACATCTTGTTTTCGTTCCCGGAACAGATCTACTTATTCTTGTCTGTGAACTTGCTCCCATAGCGGTATTGCTAAGATGGAATTCCGAAACCGGAACCATTGAGAAGCTCTCCGGGATTCAGCTTGCCTCTGGAGTCTCCTTAGGATTAGCTCAGCCCGGGGCAGTAAAAATTCACCCATCAGGTAAAACCGCGGTCATATCATGCAGGGGAAGCAACACTTTATCTGTCATTGGCCTTTCGATTACCGATTTGCCTGTTAACTCTTCGACCCAGGGCTTACAACCTGAATCCGAGTCTGCTTCCGGTAATATTCGCCTTCATGGAATGGAAAAGTTTTCTCTTTTAAAAGAAATAAGCTGCGGAGGTGTGAATCCCCGGGATCTTGAGTTCAGCCCTTCAGGCCGGTGGCTGCTTGTAGCCAATCAGGATTCTTCGGAAATCTGGGATATAGAGTTTGATCTCCTGTCAGGGTTGCCGACAGGGAAATGGGGAAAGAGGTTTCCAATTGGAACCCCTGCCTGTATTCTTAATATTTAGAGTTTTTTTCAAAAATCCTCTTTAATTAAATAAAACGTCTTGTTTCCAAAAATATGGACCTTGTGTTCCATGTGTTTTACGCTATAGGACAGAACAAGTTTCTCAAGATTCTTTCCTTTCATTACAAGATTAATATTAAGTGGGAAATATCTGCTGCAATTCCACTTCTGTCTTGGCGCTATATTAAAACAAAAGTTTTTCCGATTTTCATTATGGGTACTCCTTTATGTCTGATGTATACTCATGTTAAATGAATGTCTGAATAATATCAGAAGCGGCGGGAAAATCCAATGGAACCTAAAACAGATAATAGTATTTGTCCCCTCTGTTCAGAGAATAAAATTGATTTTTATTTTAAGGACAGGATTCGGGAGTATTTTCTATGTACAAACTGCGGGCTGGTATTTGTTCCCCCGTTATTCCATTTAAACATGGAGGAGGAGAAGTCCAGGTACGATCTTCATCAGAATAATCCTGAGGATGAGGGGTATAGGAAGTTTCTTTCCCGCTTTGCAGATCCTCTTTGTGATAGACTCAAATCCGGTCAGACTGGTCTTGATTTTGGCTGCGGACCGGGACCTGTGCTCTCAATTCTGCTTAAGAGGAAGGGGTACCCAATGTCTTTATACGATCCCTTCTATTATAACGATCCTTCAATCCTTGAAAATACCTTTGATTTTATTACCGCAACCGAGGTTGCCGAACATTTTTCCTCACCTGGCATGGAGTTTAAGCATCTTTTCGGCATGATTAAAAGGGGAGGGCTTCTAGGTCTGATGACTATGATGGTTTCCAGTAAGGATGCCTTCGGCAGCTGGTATTATATTCAGGATCAAACTCATATCTGCTTTTACAGTATAAGAACCTTCGAGTATCTTGCCGGGATTTATAATACCAATCTTGAGATTATCGGTAAGGACGTGATATTTATGGAAAGGAAACATTTTTAAAAAGCTCACCCCCCACTCTTACCCGAATATTCAGGACATTTAAAAAAGCAGGGCCGTATGGGAGTAAAATTAAATTTGTTCTCCGTCTCCAGGGGAATCAAAAGTCTTACTTCCATCCCGTCTTCCAGGCTGCAGACCGATAGTTTTCTTTTTCCATCCAGCAGTTGGAAGGATTTTATTTCAGCGGGAATACCATCGACAGTGACCTTAACCTCTTCCGGTCGGAAGGCCATCATGTATTCCCCATCTTCCTTCCCTGCTCTGATTTTAAATGGCTCGGTTATTCCATTCCTTATATTTATTTCAAGCTGATTAAGGCCGTAGCGGGTAAGCATTTCCATTATCACGGCATTACCCGGATTGTGGTACACTTCCCATGTTTCACCGAATTGTATAAGTCTGCCTTTATTCATTACCCCTATGTAATCACTTAAGACCAGGGCATCTTCGGGACCGTGGAATGTCATAATTGTAGTCTTCCCTAGATCCCGTATTATCTTCTGGATGAAGATTCTCATCTGGTCATGATGATAGGCATCAAGCTGGCTCATGGGTTCATCCAGCAGAAGAAGCTCCGTGGTATGATTTTTTTCCCTGGCTATAGCCACAAGCTGCTTCATCCCTTCAGGGAGTTCCCGGGGCAGGTATTTTAGATATTCTTTTTCTATATTAAGCTCGGAGAGACGGTTCGCAGTCTCCTGATTGATTACCTGCTCTTTCTGTTTGCGTATGTTCAAGGGGAACTCGATATTTTTTCTGGCATTCATATTTGGGAAAAGCCCATATCGTTCGAAGACGAATCCGATCTTGCGGTCTGAAGTAGATAAATTATCGATCTGGTGTGGTCCTATAAAAATCGAGCCTGAATTAATATTCTCAAGTCCTGCCATGGAGCGAAGGAGCATTGTTTTACCCGACCCGGAAGGCCCTATTAATGTCATTATTTTACCCAGGGGAAGCTTGAAATTTATATTCTTAAGCTGAAACGTTCCAATGTCCATGTTTAAATTTTGAATTACGAAAAATTTCTCATCCTGATCACCAATCTCATCCTGGAATAATACCGAGTTGAACTCATCTTTGCTGGTTTTTATAAACTGGAGAACATCCGAATACATGATTCTGCTGGCGCTTCCAATCTTAAAGGCGGGCAGGCTTCCGTTATTAACCATATTGTAGACCATCTGGTTTGAGATGGTCAGAAATTTGGCAACTTCCTTGATGGTCATTGCATTATCACTGGTTTCCATATTCCCTCCTGGGATAAAATTAGAAGGCCGGAAGTTTCAATAAGTGTCTATCTGATAGTATAGCGTATAATGAGTTATAACACAATTTAAATGTTGATTGATTAACAGATTGTATTGGAAAATTATTGTATCAGCTAATGTGCTCTTCCCTGATTTTTTTAAGGAATTCCAGGCTGAATGCCTGCCCTTGCCATTCCTGTTCCTTATTGAAAACTGGATCATGAAACCCTTCGATATCGATAGAGCCTGAGAAGTCTGATTTTATAAGCATATCGATGACTCCTTTCCAGTTGGTATCACCGTATCCCGGTAATCGGAATATTGGATTAGCCTTGCTTCCAGAGATTCCATTGAGGGCGAGTGCTTCCTTATCGACAGACCCATCCTTCCCGTGGATATGAAATATCTTCCTCATCCAGTCTTTAAGCTGTTTTAACGGATCGGCAAATTGAAGGATAGCATGTCCGGGTTCCCATTCAAGACCAACGTTCTCAAAGGGCAGGGATTCAAAGATCAGTTCCCATGCTTCCGGACAGATCGCGATATTCCAGTCTCCATCGTCCCATGTCCCGTCCATACTGCAGTTTTCGAAGGCGATTCGAATATCTCTATCTCCTGCGTATTCACAAATGGGAATGAAGATCTTCTTGAATATTTCCAGGGAGTCCGGGATAGTTTTACCGGGTAATCTTCCTGTAAAGCCGCATACAATGTCTGTACCGAAAAGGGGGGCTGAGTCTATCAATGTATACCAGGTTTTCAGGCATTCTTCAGCGGATTCATCTCCCTTCAAAGGATTGCCGTAGACTCCCAAAGCACTTACGATGATGTCGTGATCTGCAAACTTTTCATGAATCTGATCGGAGAGCCATGGGAGATCCATCCCCCGTAGATGCTCCCAGAAATGAAACTGACAGGATTCAAACCCATTTTTTGCGATATATTCTAAATAATCGACACAGCGGCTGTTACCTCTTAGCATGGTTCCGAGATGAAGCCTGTTTTTAATATTTTCCATTTTATAATCCTTTTATTCGGGTATTGAAATTGTCCTGTCTTCGGTATGGGACCTTAAGGATGCATCCAGGAGCATCTGATTCCTCCGTCCATCCGTATAATCGGGTTTATATGTGTGATTATTTTTAACACAGTTCAGGAATTTCTGGTATTGGTTAAGAGGTTTCTGCAGATCAAATATCTCCCATTTTCCTTCATTTATAAGAAAGAGATTGAGTCTGTTTTTGGCGTTATAATCGATCTTAAGACTTCCCTCTGTTCCATGGACAACAATCGACAGGGCATCTTCATCTCCCGCGGCCCACCTCGTAGCATGGAAAAGCCCGTTTGCACCACAGGAGAAATTTACTGAAGAGTTGAAACTGTCCCATCCGTCCAGGGTGAAAGACCCTATTTTCTCATAGCCCTTATTGAAACTATGCATCCTGCATGATATATCGGATATGGACCCTGCAAGGAACTCGGCCATATCGTAGAGGTGGCTTCCCAGATCTCCCAATACTCCCAGGGGCTGGTGGGCGGATGAAAGCCTCCATGTCCAGGAGTGATCTGCAGGATCTTTCCAGCTTCCGTAGTTTTCCGTAGGGATCCAGCCTTGCTTGTATGTTCCTTCTATATGCCTCAGTTCGCCCAATTCATTATTTTCTATCATCTCTTTTGCCCGGATTAGAGCTGCGGAACTTCTCTTTGAGAAATTGATTCCGGTTAAGACCCTGTTTTCTTTAGCAATACGGAGAAGGTCATCAGCCTCACAGATGTTAGAAGTCATAGGTTTTTCGGAGAAGACTGCCAAACCTTTTTTCATTGCTTGTATTGAGACTTCTGCATGAAGGTTGTCCGGAGTAGCGTTTGCTACTACATCAAGTTTTTCCGTACTTATAAGATCCTTATAATCAAGGTATGAATTAGAGATATGATATCTTTGAGCGAATTTTTCAAGTTTCTGCTGACCGGGATCACAGCATGCAGTGATTTCCACATCAGGGTCCCGTGAAAAAACGGCGGCATAACAGTTTCCCATCATTCCGCATCCAATAAGGCCGATCCGGATTTTATTCAAGGTAATCTCCTACTTATAAGCTTTGACTGCTGACTGCCTTATTATAAACTGAGATTGCCTTTCTATCTATTTTCATTTGTCTTTTTTTTCTTTTCTTTCCAATAAAAGTAATTCAGCATCACATTCCAATTGTGCCAAAGTTACCTTTTATTCACATACTCTCCCGGAGACAGATCCATAACCTTTTATCAGTGTTCCGACTATTGGTGATAAAATGGTAATAATTTCTTATGTCAGCATTAAATACAGCGATTGAATGCGTAGAACATAGATAAATCGAGGTAAATTACATAAACATAAGAAATTATTTTAATATGATCACCAATAGTCAGAACACAAATTAACCTTTTTGAATTGTTTGGAGAATGAGGAGGTGAACAATTACAAGTCCCAGGGGATATGTGTCTTGCTGCGGCAAAGAGGCTCCCTGGCTCAGCTTGACTGGCCCTGAAAAGGAGAAGAAAATCCGTATAGAAGGAAAGGGGAATTTTTATTTTGACTTTCATCAATGAAATACAGCAGAACTGGAGAAGGAGCGGTAAAAATATGATCTGCCCGAACCGGAAGCTGTTTATCTGAAACTTGATTGTCTTCACCCAGGATTGGGCGGCAATACGGGATGGACGAAAAACATCCACCTCGAGTATCAGGTGAAACCGGGAACTTACCGCTTTGGATTTCTCATTCGCAAGATCCCTGCATAAGAAAAAGGGTATTTGAGAACTTCATCTAATCCTTTATTAAACCCATATAATAAATTCCTTACGAGATCGACGATACCTGCTGACAAGTATGTCAGCCGAGCTTGCTCCGGGAGAGTCCTTTCTCCATAAGGATTTGCCTCCATGCTCTTTAGAGACAACACTAGGCCAAGGAGCCGGCAGATATTATGAAATTGACAGTCAGGGATCTTTTTGAGCTTGCTGAATCAGCCTGTGTCACACAGGCCTTTTCTGGTCTATTCTGCAATTAAGTTATTTTTTCCTAAGTGACTGACGAAATTCCCGGGGGGAACATCCATAATTTGACTTAAAACATTTTGAAAAATGAAAGGGATCACAGAAACCCAGTTTTTCAGCCACTTCACCCAGAGAGAGGTCAGAGAGGGAAAGCATATTAGCTCCGTGTTCCATACGCAGTCTGTTATAGTACTCCCGGGGAGAGCAGCCTGTAACTCCATGAAATACATCGCGGAAACGGCGCTCCGATAGACCTGCTATAGACGCCAATTCAGAAGAGGTGAGTTTTCGGTCCAGATTTTGTTTCATAATGTTTATAACCCGGTCAGTTTTCTGTTGATAAGCTGATCGGGGATTTACAGCCAGAATACGTTCATAAGACCATCTATGAATCAGCATGGCCAGAAGGGAGGATCCCAAAGCTCCGGCCTCTTCATAGGGAATACCGGTCAATTCCAGGCACTGATCTATGAGTATCCGATCTTCCCCCCTATGGGGCAGATTCACCGTACGGTTCAGCGGTAGAGGCAGGTAACCTTCAGCCTGAAAGCAGAACCAGAGAAAATTCCACTTTTTCCCTTGGCACAGATAGCGGGAGACACTGTCCCATTTAACCAGTATAAGTGACTCATCTGTCTGATCTTCAATCTTTCCGTTATTCAGAATAATCCGACCTTCACCCGAAAGGGTTCTGAATACGGCATATCCTTCCTCTCTGTTTCCGTATGTCACATCATACTTGCTGTCAGCCTTTACATCATAGATTTTTTCCAGTCTGATGGAGAGATTATTTGCCGGTTGGGCTGTCTGGGTAAACCGGAAAGTCATAATATCACCTTTATGCCTAATAATACATGTAGAGTACCTGAAAATACATTCATAAGTGTAAAATATACCGTAAAATACATATTGTAAAGTAATGATTTTCGGGGAGGTTGGTATTTTGAGCCGTGAAATTGTAAGAGAAGAAGGTATACAGAGTCTTTGGGATACCTATGAAATGAAGAAGGGCAGCCGCTTTTACAGAAAAGAATTCGGCTACTATTGCCTTGATGAGTGGTATGATCAGGGACTTTCTCCCCAGACTGATATGGCACGGGAGTTCACCTATGATATACCTGCTAAGTATTACCTTGGTCATCTAGGTTGGTGTGAGGCGCCCTTTTCTCCGGAATTCCCTGAGAAAGTTCTGGAAGACAGGGGAAAGCATGAGCTTATTCAAGACCATGCAGGACGGGCGGTGCTAATGTTCAAGGGGCGCCGCTCTGGATTTATGCCCGAGTATATGGATCATCCAGTTAAAGATATGAAGACCTGGGAAGGACAATGTAAATGGAGGATGAATCCCGAATCGCCTGAACGCTTCGGTGATCTGGAAAAGGTAAAAGACGAGGTTCAAAATGCCTTATCCATGGGAATGATGATTACTCAGAATTTGGTGGGCGGTTACATGTATCTGCGCAGTCTTATGGGGCCTGAAGGGATTCTTTATATGGTTTATGACAATCCAAAGCTGATTCATGAATGCATGGAGACCTGGTTCTCTGTGAGTGATCGAATTATTGGAGAGTATCAGAAATTTGTTACACTGGATGAGCTCTTCCTGGCCGAAGATATCTGTTACAATATGGGCCCCCTGATCTCTCCGGATATGATACGGGAGTTTCTCTTTCCATACTATAAGCAGTTGATCAGCAATATAAAAGGCCGTCAACTGGATAAATCCCGACATCTGTATATCCAGATTGATACGGACGGAAACGCTGTACCTGTTATACCAGTTTACCAGGAGATTGGTATGGATGTTATGAGTCCCTTTGAAGTGGCCTCCTTCTGTGATGTGGTAGAGATAGGCCGCCAATTCCCAGATCTCATTATGGTGGGTGGCATTGATAAAAGAGTTTTGGCAGAAGGAAAGGATGCCATAGACCTGCATCTGGACTATATTTTACCTGCTATGTCCGAAAGGGGCGGGTTTTGCCCCACCTGTGACCATGGGGTTCCCCCTGAAGTCAGCCTGGAAAACTATCGACATTACAGGAAAAGGTGTTTGGAATATTGATTATTTTATCTTCTGAAATGGGTAGGCGACTTGCCGGTATATTTTTTAAAAACACGGCTGAAATAGTAGGGGTCCTTAAATCCGAGGGAGTGGGAGAGCTCTTTTATAGACAGATGGCTATCTCTTTTGAGTCTGAATTGAGCTTCTGCCATCTTTCTTTTCTGCAATAGTTCGGTAAAAGGTTCTAGCCCATGACGCCGGATACTGTGAGCCAGAGCCTGAGGTGTCATATTCATAAACCGTGAAGCATCTCTGAGAGAAACAGGACAGTCAAGAGAGTTTTCAATAAACTTTAAAAGACGTCCGGCAAAAACATCGGTCCTGACCTTCATGAAATTTTTCTGAACCATAAATTCCATCAGGGCATCAAAAAGACCGATCATGGCGGGAAGTTTATTACTGTCGAGGATAGGAGTTTTTTGGTAGAGATCCTTGAGTTCCGTTATAAATGGATGATCCTGATCAAGGAGATTCATTTCCCGGTCTATTCGTATCTGTCCCACCATGGCAAATCCTATGAGAATCCCCTCAATCTTTACCGCCCTGACCGCTTCCCATAAACCGGCATGGCAGCGGTATAATTCCGTTTTTTCAGAACCAATTACCCCCTCTCTCATGGTCTTATCGAGACTTAAACATTGATGATTTGAAGGTTCATGCGCTCTGAACATCCGGCAATAATCACAGTTTTTTTTCTGTTTTCCCGCCATGATGGAGTGACCGGAGATGTCAAACAGAGCAATTCTGATATCAAAACACTCAATATAATAATCAAGGTAACGTTGAACCTCTTCATCAACTAAAAGAGTCAGGGGAGCTTTCATAATTTAAAGATGAATTATATTGTAAAATCTGTCAATATAATCCATTACATGATCAAGTGCCTCCATTTCATTGAAGTCTTTTTGAGAGTAAAATCGAAAAGATGAATGGCTGGAGGCAAAAGACATGACTAAAAGAGATGTGGTAAAAACTGTATTGGCTGGAACCACCCCCCCTTATGTGCCCTGGAATCTTGGCTTTACTCATGAGGCACAGGATAAGCTCAAAGCCCATTACAAAGTGGATAATCTGGAAGATATTCTGGATAATCATTTTATTGACTTTGGCAGCGGTATTGGATTTTTTGATGACCTTGGTAATAATATATTCAGAGATCATTTTGGTGTTACCTGGGACAGGACGGTTGAAAAAGATATAGGCATGGTTATTGATCCGCAGCTCTCGGAACCTTCTCTTAAAGGCTATGTCTTCCCCAATCCAGGGGATACCCGTTTTTATAAGGGGATGAAAGAGACTATTGAGAGCGGTAAAGATGGTTTCCGTATTTTCAGTATTGGATTCTCACTCTATGAACGGGCATGGACATTGAGAGGGACAGAAAACCTTCTTATGGATATGCTCCTTAATCCTGAATTTGTACATGAGCTTTTAGGAACCATAGCTGATTACAATATAGCCATGTCCAGGAAGGCCTGCTCCTTTGACATAGATGCGGTCTATTTTGGTGATGACTGGGGCCAGCAGCAAGGTCTGATTATGGGTCCTGATCTCTGGCATGAATTTATAGGTCCCCAGCTGAAGAGGATGTATAAGGCTGTTCATGATGAGGGGAAAAAAGTTTTTATTCACTCCTGCGGTGATGTGGATGAGTTATTTGATGCTCTTATTGATATGGGCTTGAATTGCTTTAATCCCTTTCAGCCTGAAGTCATGGATGTGTTCTCTCTTATTGAACAGTACCGGGGACGTCTGGTCTTTCACGGCGGACTTTCTACACAGCAGATACTGCCCTTCGGCACCCCTGAAGATGTTCGCAGAGAATCAAGGAAACTTCTTGAAGCAGGGGCAGGGGGAGGCTATATTTTCTCTCCGGCCCATGCGGTGGAAGGCGATGTACCCCTGGAGAATATGATTACCTTTATTGAAGAGCTGAAGGCTCAGAAAGTTTAAGCGTAAAATTTCCTTAAAAGAGAATCCATAATCCCTAGTTCTCAAGGTAGACCTCCCTCTACTGACACTTTTTCACTGAACATTGATAAGCATCGTAATCAGATGATGCGCATGAATCGTCATGGCCTGAGCGGTATTTTTGTCACAGGAATCTTCTATTTATAAGCTTTGGCTGTTGAATGTCTCATTATAAACTGAGACTGCCTTTCTATCCATTTCCAACTCTCTTTTTTTTCTATTCTTTCCAACAGGAGCGACACTGCATCACTACCAAGCTGGGTAACAGGATTCTGTATTGTTGTAAGTCCTGGTGTCATATCTCTTGCAGGTCCCAGATTGTCAAAACCAATAAGACTTAATTCTCCCGGGACGTTTATTCCTCTTTCATTACAGTATGAAAGAACTCCCATGGCCTCCCTGTCACTGGCCGTCATGATGGCTGTAATATTCTCATCATCCCGGAATAATTTATCTGTTGCGCTGTATCCGCTGGATTTTGAAAAGTTACCTGTTACTATAAGACCTGAATCCAAATCTTCTGTCATTGTCCTAAATGCTTCAAGCCTTGCCTGCCCATCCCAATAACGCTGATCACCACCAATATACCCTATCCTTTTATGTCCCAGGTTCTTCAGATGAGTAATTGCATCGGTCATTCCTGGGTAGGGATTACAGTTTACACAGGTGATTCCCTCATACTTATTATTAACAAGGACCAGGGGGATATTGTTTTCTATAAGTGAGGGAAACCGGGGGTCATTAATAGCGGTAACTGAAAAGATCAGTCCATCTACCTCTCTGCTCTTGACCATAAGGCTTAAGTCCTTATAGGTGTCATTTACCTTATCCATTATGATGGTTACTGTGTAACCATGCTGCTCCGCTTCCTGGATAACACCATCGAGAAGTCTTGGGAAATACGCCCTGGTAAAGGGGGAGAAATTATGGTAAGCGCGGACAACGAGTCCCAATCTGAAGGTCTTGTCACTGGTTAGAAGAACTGCCTGTCTGTTTGGAAAGTAGCCCATTTCTACTGCCAAATCCTGTACCTTTTTAATTACACTGGATGATATCTTTGGGGAGTTGTTTAATGCCCGGGAAACCGTTGATTCTGATACTCCCGCTGCTTCTGCCACCTGGGCCCTTGTAATTTTCTTACTCATATTTATTCCAGTGCATGTTTTTTGATAAAATTCAGGAAATGAATGTTTATTATTCTGCTTTAAAAATACAAGGTCTCTGAAATCCTTAAAAGGATTACAGAGACCGATTGTCAACCTGATTTAGAATACTGATTCAGGTGTGTAAAATTCTGCAGCGTTTTCTTTTGTGATAAGCTCTGCTGCAATAATGATGGTTGAAGGAATGGCGTTCTGGTAAAAGCCTTTGAAGTTTTCACCTCTGGCACCCATAACTCCGAGGATTACAGCGCTTCCAGCCATGCTCGGATGGTAGGTTACATCAGCCTGTACCAGGGGGTCTCCGTCCATAATCATCTTGATCATGTCTTTGGAACCGGCACCGCCGAGGAAGTATTTAATATCACTTCTTCCTGACTCTTTATATGCCTGAAGAACACCTTTCAATATGTCATCATCCTGGGCAAAAACGGCATCAATATGATCATATTTCTGAAGATAATTTTCCATAACTTCAAGACCCTTCTGGGTTGACCAGTTTGCGGGCTGTGATTCGAGGAAGTTGATTCCTGGGTATTTATCCATTTCGGCCTTAAAAGCCTCAATTCTTTCGGTATTGATAGGACAGGGGATTCCCTGAAGCTCTACAACATTTCCTTTTCCGCCAAGTTTTTCGGCAATCCATTCCCCACTTACACGACCAAGACCGGGGTTGTCTCCGGCTATATATACGTTGTATGCGGGCTCATTAAGTCCACGGTCAATAACAACAGTGTAGATTCCTGAGTCATAAGCTTCTTTAACAACTGGAGTAAGGGATGCATCATGGGGCAGGATAACAAGAGCGTCTATATCCTGAACCATTAAATCTTCTACTACTGCAGTCATTGCGGCAGGGTCTGCTGCTGTCTTATAAACAAATTCTACATTGGGATCTTCTGCCTGAATATCCTTGATGGCCTGTTCAATAGACCATACAACTCCACCTGTCCAACCATGATCTGCTGTAGGAGAGGTAATTCCAACTTTTACCTTTGCTTTTGCTACAGGGGCAGCCGCTGTACTTGCTGCTGCTACAGAAGGTGCTGCTGCTGAAGGTGCTTTCTGGCAGGAAACGAAACCACCGAATACAACCATAAGAGCCAGAAGAACAAACATAATTCTTTTCATAAAAAACTCCTTAATTTATTTAGTCTTCCTAGGGAAGATTATTTATTGCTTTTACTGCTTTTGTACTGCATCAGAACCGCCAGGATTATAACAAGACCCTTAACAGTCCCCTGGAGGTAGGGAGAAACTCCCAGCATATTTAACATATTGTTGATTATTCCAAGGATGATGGCACCGAGTACCGTACCGAAGACGGTACCGCTTCCACCGGCCATGGCCGTTCCGCCTATAACTACCGCTGCTATTGCATCCAGTTCGTAGGCCTGTCCTGTATTGGATGACCCCACAGCATTCAGTCTGGATGAAAACATAATGGCTGTTACACCGACTGTAAATCCTGTTATTATATAGGTGAAAAAAGTAACAAGTTTAACCTTGATAGCCGAATATCTGGCTACCTGTGCATTGGACCCAACTGCGAGTACGTACCTGCCGTATTTTGTCATATTCAGGATCACCTGCAGAATTAAGGCGAGGGTGAGAAATATCCATACTGGAAAGAATATTCCCAGGAACTTGCCACCTCCAATAACCCTGTATGCTTCATTCATTGACCGGTATTCCCCTGCGTTTATCATATATAGGGTCATAGACCTGAAGATAGACATTGTTCCAAGGGTTACTATAAATGGGGCTATATTAAACCTGGTAACAAGAATTCCGTTAAAGGCTCCTCCAAGTATTCCTACTCCCAGGGCGGTAATGACACCTATAAAGATATTTCCACCAGTAGCATTCATTGCCAGAATTCCCATACCTCCCGCCAGGGCCGTTAGAGATCCTACCGACAGGTCAATACCTCCTGCTATTATAATATATGTCATACCCAGGGCAATGGTTCCCGTATAGGATACCTGCCTTAAGATATTCATAAGATTTTGTATCTTGGTAAAATACGGGCTTGCTATGGCAGAGATTATAAAAAGAATCGCAAAGGCTATTAATGGGGCTAATTTGCTTACATCCAGATTTTCTTTTCCTATTTTCAAGGCAGGAATCTTCATACGGCCTTTTCCCCCTCTTTTATTCCAGTCGCATAAAACATTATGTCCTCCTCGTTTAACTGATCTTCCGAAAGTTCCCCGCTGATCTTGCCGTCTTTCATTACAATGACACGGGAACAAAGACCAATCACTTCTTCCAGCTCTGATGAAATTACTATGCAGCTGATACCGTTTTTAGCCAGGTTTTGAATAAACTGATATATTTCGAGTCTGGCGTTTACATCAATACCTCTGGTGGGTTCATCCAGAATCAGAATATCAGGATTGGTGTCCATCCATTTAGCCAGATAAACCTTCTGCTGATTTCCACCGCTTAAGTATCTAAGCTGTGATTTTAGGGATGCGGATTTAATATTAAATTTCCTGACGTATACATCCGCAGCATCCTGCTCTTTCTTGGAGTTAATTAATCCTCTTATATATTTTTTAAGGGATATAAGACTGATATTCTGGGGGATTCCGAAATTAAGTATGATTCCTTTTTTCTGCCGGTCTTCCGAGAGATAGGCGATACGATTTTTGATCGCATCTTCGGGGGTATTGATCTCTATTTCATTACCGTCCAGTGTATATCTTCCTGCGGATTTTTTTCTAAGTCCCATAATTGTCTCTGCAGTCTCTGTGCGTCCTGCACCCATAAGTCCTGCAAAACCCAGAATTTCTCCCTTTTTAAGATCAAAACTGATATCTTGTATCAGGCCGGGTACGCTCAGATTCCTGACTGAAAAATAAACCTTATCCGCAGGGGGGAGTTTATCCGGAAAGATCTGACTCATATCCCTTCCCACCATACCTTTTACCATATCATCGATCTCAAGACCGTCCGTACTGGTACACTGGATTTGTTTTCCATCCCTGAGTATCAGAACTTCATCGCATATTTCCTTAACTTCCCTGAGTTTATGTGAAATAAAGATTATAGATACTCCCTTCGCCTTGATTTTCCTTACAAGAGTGAAGAGGAGTTGAACTTCCTCGGAATTCAAAACAGTTGTTGGTTCATCCATTATAAGCAGATTGGATTCATGATTCAGTGCTTTGCCAATCTCTACCATCTGTTTTTGGGCCACACTTAAATTGCTGATAAAGGATTCCGGATCAATACTTCCGGCATTGAGTTCTGTTAATATTTCTCTGGTTTTTTTGACCATCGAGGATTTGTCCAGAAAAGGACCTCTTACTTTAATCTCATTTCCCAGGAAGATATTTTCATACACTTTAAGTGTATCTATCAGATTGAATTCCTGGGGAATCATGGAGATCCCCAGTCTCTTTGCATCTGTAGGATTTCTGATAAGAGCTGGAGAACCGTTCACAAATAATTCACCCGATGTGGAGTCATAGAAATGATAGGAACTGTCATTTCGACTTTATGACGATTTTGGGTCGGAAAATGGGATTCCTCCCGCAATCCACCGAA
>JAEINK010000052.1 GCA_016342585.1 Spirochaetales bacterium | reverse complement strand
TTAGGACAACAGGGGATTTCCATACGATACTCCTTACTAATTTGTTTCTTAATAAGGAATACCGGGGAAATTATGCTCCTGCTTCAGATCAACAGGCTTTGGGGCACTATGTGATAATTACCATTTTCCAGAGGGGAAATGGTTTGTAAAATCAGGAACCTATCAAACAAGAAGGTTAGGACAAGCACAACGTTTTCAGTGCCGAGCCTGCGGCAAAAGGTTTTCAGAGGAAATATTCAGTCTCGATTACCACACTCATAAATATGTATCCTGCAAAACTATTTTTCAACACATAATAACGAATTCCGATATTCGGGACCTCTCTCGCATCCTGAATGTTTCCTGTACAATTGTAACCAACCGATTAGCCAGGCTTGCCCGTCAGGCCATGGCCATTTCATCGCAGCTGACTCAGGATATAAGAATTACAGAAGATCTGGTCGCTGACGGGTTTGAGAGCTTTGTCAGCTCGCAGTACCTGCCCAATAATATTAACATCCTGGCAGGCAAAGATTCACAATTCTGGTTTCTCTCTGATTACTCACAGCTCACCCGCAAGGCTCTGGATTTACATGATCACTCAGAGAGGGAGGCCACCAGCCTCTATTCATTCCGGGAGCAGACTTCTCTGAAGCATATTCGTATCAGTTCAAAACTCGCCAGAACAATTACAAATCCAATACTCAGCGTTAATTATTTGGATAGAGAATTAAGAAAAGACAATTCAGATCATACACGTGAAACAGTACAGTTCGCAAAAAATGTAAATAACCTGATGGATCGTCTTGCTATCTACAGGCTGTACCACAATTTTATCAAGCCATAAAGAATAAAATAAGTCAGGATCTGGATGGGGTTTTATAAATCCCGATCATCTCCTGAAAGGGAGAGTTCTCTTTCTTAAGTTCTTTCGAACCCCGGGTTATCTTACAGAGACTCAACCCCAGTTCCCTGGCAATATTTCTCTGACTCATTCCATCATCTATCAGTTTAACCAGGGCCCAACGGGTTGAGACCTCCTGAAGCTCATTGGGAGTCAGAAGACTCCCAAGAAACTCACGGATTAATACAGGATTATCGGTTTTAGCAAAAGCCTCTGAAAGTTCATTTAAATAAGGTTCCCAGCTTGTTGTTTCATTGTCACTCATAATGTCAATATATCATTTTCTCTTCAGAAGTCAAGCTAATACGTTTCTATTAGGCGATACGCTTCTATCTATCAATACGATTCCTTCCCCCATACCAATCTACATTCCTGGTTATGAACATAATCACGCCTATAATAATAAATGCACCGATAGAGCCGATAAGCAAAGCCCAATCTTCAGACTGGAGGGTGATAAAGAGATAGAGGTAGGATAAAACCATCACAGGAATCATATAGAGTGCCTTCTTTATCTCCCGAACAAGAGTCGTTGAGTATAAAAACATCATGCCAGTTACAGCGAGGGCACCAATGAGGTAAGCCAGGTTGAAGTTCATATGTTCTGAAAGCGATAGAAGAAGTAGATAGAAGATCACATTACCAGTTCCTGCCAGGATATACTGAACGGGATGGATTCCCATTTTCCAGAATACCTCAAAGAGAAAAAGCGTCATGAAAGGAACAATTATAAAAAGGATGGTATATTTCACAGCCCGTTCATTTTTGCCATAACGATCCAGAACCTTCAGAAAATCTACTCCGAAAAATGAGTTATAGAATTGACCACCTTCCTGCAGATTTCCTGTCCAGAACAGCGGGATTCCCCGGCTCAAATTTGAGATCCGCCAGAAGGCTTCAAAACCATCATCATCAAGGCTCTGTTCTGTAGGCAGATAATTCCCCTGATAAGAAGGAGCCACCCAATCGGAGCCAAGGAGAACTTCCGTCTCACCGGCAAGGGGGAGAAATGTCATCTGGCCGCCTCCCTGGAGGGTTAAACCAATGTTAAAAGGCTCCTTAAAATTTTCAATGGTTTTAAGGGGCGCTTTCGCTTTTATCCCCCCGGATAGAAGATTTAACCCTGAATCACCAGGAGAAAAAACTATATCCTGCCCCCCCAGAGAGGCCTGCTTAAGACTCCGTATACCTTTCTGATTTTCAATAGCAAGGATGATCTCAATCTCTTCAGGCAAAGGGTATTCATCCGCCTTTAGTTCATTAAATGCATCGGTTGTATCAAATTCACCATTAAAGGCAAGGTCACCATGAAAAACAGGAACCGAAAAGATTCCTCTGGTTTTTTCACTGCTTACAAAATCACCATTAATCTCCATTCGTGAGGGTGTGATCCAGAGGGTGAAGGAGACCTCCCGTGTCTCAATGGTCTCATGACCATCGGCATCAACCTTTTTAAACTTTTCGATCCTGCGGCAGGGAACCTTCATGACAGGGCCGGCAATGCTCAGGGTCCCCCCCCAGGCCTCCACAATTTCATTTTCCACCATCTCGGCCCTTCGGGCCCTCTCATGAACAACCCTTACGACGAGTGCTACCGGAATAAGCATTATCAGAATAAGTATCCCCACAAGAAAGATTTTGAACCCAAGGCTTTTTGTTACTCTTCCAAGATCAAGCATATGATCCTCCATTTCTATGATATGATTTGTATTCTATTTCAGACTTAAGGCAGAATCCGTGTTGAAATATGGCAGAAATCGGGCAATTCAATCTAAAAGACCCTGGGGCCTCTTTATAAATAGATTGGGGATTCCGGAATTCATCCGACCATGCTATGATTTTCAGGAAATGAAACCTATTGCAATAGTAGATGATGAAAAAAACATCAGAGAGATGATTACCTTCGCCCTTGCTAAAGAAAACTACCCCTGCATTGAATATGGAAATGGAGAGGAGGCCTGGTTTGTTTTCAGAGAGGAGATGCCCGAGCTCATCATCCTTGATATTATGATGCCAAGAATGGATGGTATGGAGCTTTGTCGGAGAATACGCAGTATTGATACCCTGGTTCCCATTATTTTCCTCTCATCCCGGGATGATGAGATCGATAAAGTTCTGGGGCTTGAATCCGGAGGGGATGATTATGTATGTAAACCCTTTGGCATGCGCGAACTCATATCGAGGGTCCGGGCCGCCTTGCGAAGAAAAAGTCCCCCGGAAGCGCTCTTGCCTGCCGATCCGGCTGATAAAGGGAATCAAGAAAAAAATGAACCAGGTTTAATCTGTGGGGATCTCATAATTGATCAGAACAGATATGTAGTATCCTGGAAAAATGTTTTCATTCCCCTTACTGTCACAGAGTTCAGGATACTGGAGAATCTTGTACTCAAACCCGGTTATGTAAAAAGCAGAGAGCAACTCATGCAGGCCGCCTTTCCGGATGATAATTATGTAAACGATCGGGCAGCAGACAGTCATATCAAAAGGATCCGACGAAAGATCTGTGTCTCGGATCCGAATTTCAATGCCCTTGAATCGATCTACGGGATCGGATACAGGTTTAATCGTGAATAGCTTATCAATCCGGTTACTCCTATTCAATATTCTTTTAATCTTTCTTCCCCTGGGGAGCCTTCTCTATCTCGATACCTACGAAGAGCAACTCCTTGCCAATCAGGAGCAGTCCATGATTCAGCAGGGAAGAATTCTAAGTGCGGCTTTGAATGGTCAAAATCTTGAAAAAGAAGCCATCAGGATCATAAGCAACCTGGACAGCCGGGTGGATTCAAGAATCAGGCTCCTTGATGCCCGGGGGAACCTTCTGGCCGATTCTGCTGTGCTGCCTGTGAAAGAGGAAACAGCCCCGGAGAAACGGGCAGCAGAGAAAATTATCCAGCGTTTGGAAAACAGCTATACAACCGATGAATACCCCGATGCGGAATATATCGAAAACAGTATGACCGACGCAAGTCAAACCCTCCTTTACAGGATAATGATAATACCCGTGCGAATTTTCAGAAAACTTTTCATACCACCAGGGACAACTTATGATTCAGGAGAGTACTACAGCGGCCAGAATGTTCTTCTTGGTGATGAAATTGAAAAAGCCCTCAAAGGGAAATATGGGGCGGTAACAAGGATCTCATCAGGCGGCCAGGTTTCGGTCAACCTCTATTCGGCTATTCCTGTGTGGGATTCCCCTGAAAAGAAAAACGTCACAGGTGTTGTCCTGATATCCCGCTCTACCTATAGGATCCTCCTGGATATGTATGAGGTGAGGCTTGAGATAATGAGAATATTCCTCATATCACTTTTAGCGGCCATCCTTATATCCCTTTCAATCTCCATAACCATCACCCGTCCGCTCCATAAACTACGAAAACAGGCCGCCCAGGTTATGGATCGAACCGGCCGTTTTCAGAACCATTTTACAGTATTGAAAAGGAAGGATGAAATAGGGGCCCTCTCCCGTTCACTTTCAGAACTTTCCGGAAATCTAGAAAACAGAATCACCTTCATAGACACCTTTATCGCCGACATGCTTCACGAATTGAAAAACCCCCTGACAGCCATAAGAGGAGCTGCGGAGATGTGTAAAAGTTCGGAAAGTAAAGAGGCAAGGATGCTCAACACAATCCTGGAAGAGGAGCTGCGGATGGAGAGGCTTCTCCAGAAACTCAGAGAGATTAGCCGTATAGACAATCAGATGGATTTGGAAAAAATTGAAGAGATTGATCTAAACACCCTGATTCCCCTTGTCATATCAAGGTATCCTCTGAAGGATTACCCGGAGATTCCCGTCAGATTTATTTCAGAGGTACAAGGCCCAGCCACCATCTTTGCGGCCGCAGACAGACTTATCCAGGTTCTGACCAACCCGATCGACAATGGCATATCCTTCTCTCCGGCAGGAGGCAGTATAGAGGTAATACTCAATCAGGAAACCGGTTATTTTACAATTACCATCAACGATGAAGGACCCGGAATACGGGAGGGGTCACTCCCCAATCTTTTTAACAGATTCTTCTCGGACCGGGATGAATCGGATCGCCGAGACCATTCAGGTTTGGGACTCTCGATCGTAAAATCGATAGTTATTAAATATGGAGGGGAGTGTACCCTTACCAACAGAGAGGAAGGGGGAGCAACCTTCAGAATCCTATTCCCGAACGGGTAATGAATGCCTATAATTTATTTAATCAACTGAATACGGGACGCCTGCATATGTACTATTTTCCCATGTAATTGTATGATGTCACTATAGTTAGAACCACAATAAGGAAAGATTCAATTGCATAATTATCATACCCACACATATAGATGTAAACACGCCAAAGGTGATGTAATAGATTATGCTGCCGAAGCGGTAAAGGCAGGCATGAGATCCCTTGGAATGAGTGATCACATCCCCTACCCTGATGGAAGATGGGATTTCTGCCGGATGGAACCCCACGAGATGGAGGGATACATCAAAGCAATAGAAGAGGCCCGACTCGCCTTCCCGGACTTGAACCTTTACAGGGCCCTGGAGAGTGAATGGGTACCGGAACTCCATGATTACTACTGTGAAATGAAGGAACAGTGGAAGCTTGATTATATGATAGGCGCGGTACACTGGTTTCCCTATGGGGGGGAGTGGCTGGCCATGAAGGAGATGACCACCCCGGCACGGCTCAGGTCATTTGCGGATCATCTGATTTCCATCATGGAATCGGGACTCTTCCTTTTTATTGCTCATCCGGATAACTTTGGTTCGGGTTACCTTAAATGGGATAAAAACTGTGAAGCCGCAAGCCGTGATATTTTCACAGCTTCGCTTGAACTTAATATTCCTCTGGAAGTCAACGGCTTCGGATTCAGAAAAAGGATGATAGAAACGCCGGATGGCCTTAGAAAACAGTACCCTCTTGATCCTTTCTGGAAACTTGCGGGTGAGTTTCAGGTTCCCACGGTTTTCAATTCGGATGCCCATAAGCCATCAGATGTTAATGCGAATTATGATGATCTTATACAAATTATCGAAGCAAATAAGCTGAAAGTAATCGATCCCATGGGAGTCTGTTGTGGATAATACAGAAAATTTTGAAATCAAATTAGCCTATCTCGAGGACTATATGAAACAGCTGAATGAGGTTGTTCTGGAACAGTTTAAACAGATTGGAAAACTCGAATCGGAACAGAAACTCCTGAAAAATCAGCTGGAAGAGTTGACAGATCAACTTCCCGGCCCCGAATCGACGAAACCGCCTCACTATTAGACCCACCCGGCGGCCTGCCGGGTCGGAAGCAAAACGAATAATCAGCAATCAGCGAGCGTTTCTATCATTTTCTAAAAATACTATTTCAAATATTCGCTGACACCAGTTAAAAGCATTTGAATAGCCATAGTGGTGAGGATCATCCCCATGAGCCTTTCCAGAGCGCGAAGAACCTGATTCCCGAGCAGCCGCCTTAAATTATCCGATAAAAGCAGGATTGTCGTGGAAACCACACTGGCAATCAGCAGGGCAAGAAGCAGCAGGGGAATCTGATCCGGATATTGGCTGGAAGAGAGGATCACATAGGCCATGGCAGAAGGTCCTGCCTGCATGGGAACGGCCATGGGAACAAGAATGGGGTCTTCCAGTGTATCCCCCTCCATATCTTCGGGATTATCAGATCCTTCAGCACCACCGAAGCCCCCTTTTCCAGGGAAAATCATCCTTATGGCGATAAGAAAGAGGATGATTCCACCGGAGATGGAGAGGGCCGGCTGGGTGATATGCAGGCCTTTAAGTATATACTGACCAAAAAAGAGAAAGAAGATAAGGACCACGAAGGCAAAAAGGCTCTCCCTCAGGATTATCCTCTTCCGCTTGGCAGGATCGAATTTCTTCAATATGGATAGAAACAGGGGAATATTCCCGAATGGATCCATAATCAAGAGAAGAGTAATAGCCGCAGTGTATATTGTCATAATGGCCCCCTGTCCTCTGTGTAACACATAGGATTTAAACTTTCAATATTAATCACTCTATGATATTATCCATAGCTTAATAAGGAGAGGAGCTTGAAAATCACTGAACTTTATCAGAAAATTAAAAAAAATCTTTCAGTTAAAGTCCTTAACACTCTGACCCTGACTCTGCTGGATGCCAAAAAGAGCAATAATCACCGGCAGCTTCAATCTATCCATCAGCTCATCTTTGAAAATGAGATCCCCGAAGAGAAAGACGGAAATAAACTCTTCATGGAGCTTGTCTCCCTGGCTCACCCGGACAGACTTGAATATATTTCAGGAGAGGTCAAAAAAGCCTATGAAAAGGGGGATGAGAAAACCCTTTACTTCTACGACAGGGTACTGACAGCCACCGAGAGTTTTCTGACAGTGCCAAAATCATCTGATAGATTTAATTATGAGGAGTCAGAATCCTATTCATGGGATCCGGAAGATTTCGATCAGAGCTTTGCCAGGGATGACTGGGGATTTACCGATGAGACTATCCGGGAAGAGGATTCCGAATTCAATTTCATCCGGGCGGTCAAGGCCGAATATCTGGGGTCGTTAGGGTTTGCTTTTGATCTTTCGGATCTCTCCTCTCTGTCGGGGGAGGTTGATCTTGCGGATTACGGTATTATTGATCTCGATGGTCTGGCGTACTGCTTAAGTGTAACATCATTAAATCTAACGCATAATAACATCTCAAATATTCATGATATCATGGGGCTTCATAACCTTAAGGAACTCTATCTGGGAGAAAATCAAATTACGGATATATCCTATCTTGGAGAGCTGATCCATCTGGAAATTCTGGATATCTCCGATAATGAGATAGAAGATCTCTCTCCCCTGCTAAATCTAACTGAACTTCAGTTTATTAATATTTCAGGGAATCCGATTACCGATAATTTAACGAAAAAAGAACTCAGAAAACGTGGTGTTATCATCATTTAATTATCTGACTTTTAGACAGGAGTAATTTTGCAGAACTATATAATAGTGGGTGGTCTTAGACTCCCCTGGTACTTGATAGCATTTTTATCCGCCTACCTGATAGGCTCCTTCATCCTTAAGCGGGTGACAGACCCGGAAGATGGTAGAGGAACATGGGCGGAAAAGCATATCCTGAACAGCTTGCTCATAGGTTTACTTTTATGGAAGATCTCCCCCCTGCTTTTTAACTTTTCTACTGTTTCATCGAATCCCCAGGCTTTGCTCTTCCTTCCCGGGGGGGGTGGCGGAGTTTTCCTTGGGGTTATCGGAGCCGGTAGTTATTATGGTTTAATGATTTATCGGAAAAAAGATAAAATCAAGGATTACCTTAAAACCTCGGGAATCTATCTGCTAATAATTGCCGGGATTGCCGGGGGGGTGCTTCTCCTTCTGTTGATTTTCGGGCAGTTCATCCCTGGCTCCTCCACCAGTAAATCCCCGGAGGCAGAAAGAGCCTACCAGACAGTTGAGATAGGCCCCGGCATCAAAGTACCTGATTTTCAGCTCACAAGCCTCGCTGGAGAGGATTACGCCATAGGGGATCTTCAGGGGAAATGGGTTATCCTTAATTTCTGGGCAACCTGGTGTCCTCCCTGCAAGGCAGAGCTACCGGAATTGAAGGCTTTTTATAATACGATGGATCCCGCAAAAACAGTATTACTGGGGATCGATCTCATACGATCAGAAAAGAATCCGGAGAATCTTGAAGCCTTCATCCATGAAGAGAAGATCGCCTTTCCGATTCTTCCGGATACAACGGGGAAAGTTGCCGATCTTTTCAGGATAGAATCGATCCCCACAACCTTTGTGATAGACCCGGAGGGCATTATCCGGGAGGTGAGAACCGGTGCGGTCACCCGGCAGTGGCTTGAAAGTCAGATAAAACAGCCTGCCCCTTAAGCCTCTCGGAAGCAAGCTGTACCGCATCAATTATCTGCTGATACCCGGTGCATCGACAGAGGTTTCCACTGAAGGCTTTCCGGATCTCCTCACGGTCAGGTTCCGGATTCCGGTTAAGGAGATCCAAACCCCGCATGATCATTCCAGGGGTGCAGAATCCACACTGGATCGCTCCACAGTCCATGAAGGCCTGCTGGAGGGGATGCAGAGCCCCATCCACACCCCGGACCCCCTCGATTGTAATTACTGTTTTACCGATTACTTTACGCAGGGGAACGACACAGGATTTAACGGCCGATGAACCTACAAGAACGGTACAGGCCCCGCATGTGCCTATTCCACATCCGTTTTTAGTCCCAGTCAGTTCCAAATCTTCCCGCAGAAAGTAGAGGAGTTTTTTATCGAGGATCGAATCACTTACCGGATACTCCCTGTGGTTCACTATTATGTTATTCATTTTTTCCTCCGGTTTTATCCCCAATTTTATTCTTTGGTTTTAACTCTTCAGGGTCAATCCTGATTGGAAGAGAGACAGGTCGGATTCCGGTGGCATTGTAAACGGCATTGGCAATGGCAGGAACCAACAGTTCAGTTGCCGGTTCACCAATCCCCTTTAACCCCGATGGGGTTGAAGGGTCTGCATTTTCAATTATCACAGCCTTCATCTCCGGCATATCCGACGCCTTGGGGATCTTGTACTTATTGAAGTTTGGATTTTTTATCCGGCCCTCCTCGATAAGAAGCTCCTCCGAAAGGGCCATCCCAACCCCCTGGGCAAGGCCGCCATATATCTGGCCTTCAACCATGGGCCGGTTTACTGCCCGGCCCACATCGTGACCCGCGGTGATTTTCAGAAGTTTAACCTTTCCTGTTTTCCTGTTGACCGTCAGCTCAACCACATTACAGCTGTACACATAGGTAAAATAGGCATCTCCCCTCCCCACTTCATCATCCCAGGAGACATCCGGAGCCCTGTACTCACCGAAGGCAAAGGGATAGGTCCTGTGGAGAAACATATGGTGCATGGCTTCATCCCAGGAGAAAGAGTTTCCCCCGCCCCGGACACAATCATCTTCAAACCGGACAGCCCCGGCGGGACAGCCCAGGTCTTCAGCCAGAGTTTTTCCAATAACAGCCTTTAGCCTTTCCGCAGCGATCTTTAAAGCACTTATCCCAAGCATGGTTCCGCGGGTTGCCACGGTAGTCCCGCTGTCAGGAACAGAGGTCGTCGAAGAACGTGTATATTTTATTCTTTTAAGAGAAATATCCAGCTCTTCGGCCAGGGCGAGCATCATGACAGAAGGGGCCCCCTGCCCATTCTCATGAATTCCAGTATCCAGAATGACAGACCCGTCAAACTGACAGTTTATAATTGCCGCGGCAAAATCGAGCCCCTCGGCACCAACACTGGAACCTCGATAGGCCAGAGCAAAACCGGTTCCATAGAGTTCATCGCCATTATCACTTTGGAAATCAGGTTGACCACCAAAAGTACATTTTTTGATATTTTCCAGATAACCCGATTCGGCAATGGTTTTATCCATAACCTCTTCCATGCTGACAGTATGTCCATCAAGCTTCTGACATGTAATGGTTTCACACCCCTGGTTCACCATATTGATACGGCGAAATTCCAGAGGAGCAAGTCCCAGTTTCGCGGCACATACATCCATCATCTGCTCAATTGCGAAATTCACCTGTGGGGTTCCAAACCCCCTCATGGCCCCGGAATAAACCTTATTTGTCATAACCCCGGTTATATCCATGTGAACATTTTCAATTCTATAGGGACCGGCACATTGCGCGGCAGACCGCCAGGTGGACCAGGGAACAGTCGAAGTTACCGCACCCGATTCGGCGAGAATATTGCACTCAAGGGCCTGGATCCTGCCATCACGGGAAAGGCCGTATTTATACCGCATATGGTAGGGGCTTCGTTTATATGACTCCCGGAAGGACCACTCCCTGTCATACAGTATCTTCACGGGAACTTTCAAGAGAGATGCAGCCAGAGCAGCCCGGGCAGCGATGACGGAAATGGTGTCATCCTTACCACCGAAACTCCCCCCCACCGGATGGGAATAGACATCAAAATCGGCCAACTGCCTGTTGAGATAGGCAGAAACAAAACGCCTGGTGCTGAAGGGGTGCTGAAAAGAGCCATAAAGTTCAATGACACCATCCGTCCTTGGATTGGCAAAGGCACATTCCGGTTCCATATAGGCGTGTTCCAACCAGGCGGTGGTAAACTCTTTCTCAACAATGAGATCGCATTCGGGAAAAATCTCTTTCGCTGCCCCCCGTCTGATCCGATGACGCGTTACTATATTTTGAGGGAATTTTTTATTGACCAAAGGAGAGCCCCCGGCCTGGGCCTTGTTTATGTCAAGGACAGGAACAAGCTCTTCTATCTCAGCCTCGACTAGCTTTGAAGCGGTCAGAGCCTCCTCCCTTGAGTCGGCAACTACAAGAGCAAGCACATCCCCATCAAAGCGAATCTCATCTTTTACAAATATCTGAAGATCTTTTTCAATCTGCCCATGTTCCAGAGCACCGGGAACATCCTTCCAGGTTAAAACCTTTCGTACACCCTTTGCGTTTTCGGCTTTATTCGTATTTAAAGAAATCAGCCTTCCACGGGGACAATCCGAATAAACGGGGATACCATGAATCATTCCATGAAAAGTATAATCATCCGCATATTTTGCATGTCCAGTTACCTTTTCAACGGCGTCATTTCTGAACGCACTTCTCCCTGAATCTGCCATTAAAACCTCCGAAATCAGGAAACTTACAACTTTCTGTTTGAATTGAAAAAGATGCGGAAACTCAATACAAAATAATATTGTACTGTGAATGAGGATTTGTCAAGAATTAGGATGGTTTTATCAATTATTACCACCGGGTCAAGGAAAAGCAGTGACGTATCCTTCTTGATTCCAATATCAGATTCTTTACTAAAAATAGACCTTTAGTTTGCTTAATTCGGCTCAAAAGAATATAATTATTAGGAACAGGTATTTAACGACTTTAGGAATTACGGGAGATAGAACCAGAATGAAGATTTTAATTGTCGATGATTCAAGAACAGCCCGATTAATGCTTAAAAGCCTTATCCCGGAGAGGGAAAATCATGAATTCTGCGAAGCAGCTGATGGAAAGTCAGCGATAGATGTCTTCAATAAAGAAAATCCTGATATAACCTTCATGGATCTCACCATGCCGGTTATGGATGGATACGAGGCTCTGGAAGTGATAAAAGGTAATCATCCCGGAGCTTTGATTATAGTACTCTCCGCCGATATACAGAAAAAGGCGGTCGAAAGGGTCATCCAGTCAGGTGCCTTCAAATTTCTGAAAAAACCACCTTCACCATCAGATATTGTCGAGGTTATGACAGAAATCTCAGTTTTATTAAAGAACAGGAGGTAACATGGGTTCTAAAGAGAATTTTACTTTATCGGAACTCGAGATGGATACCCTCCAGGAGCTCATGAACATATCCTTTGGAAAAGCTGCTGCTGATTTAGCAGAGGTTGTGGATATTTTTATAGAACTTAAAGCGCCCCGCATCGAATGTATCCATGCAGACGAAGTCCTCACCTCCATGAAAACGCTCATCCCTGATTTTGAAGAGTGCAGTATTGTAGAGCAGCACTACTATGGCGAGATAAAAGGTGTTGCGGTTCTGGTTTTTCCGGCAGGGGCAGACAGAGAACTTCTAAGCTTCTTCCAGGAGTACAACGGCCGGACCGGCGGAGATATTACAATGATTGAACTGGAACGGGAAGTCATAATGGAATTGGGAAATATCCTCATAGGAGCCTGCCTGGGGAATCTTTTCACAACTTTAAAGAGTCAGACAACCTACCTTCCTCCCTGGACAAATTCCGGGAAGGTTTTTGAAGATATCTTTCTTTCTGAAACCGTCAATAAGGATGATATTGCTATTACCATGAGAACAATCTTCAAATTTGAAGACAGAGATATATCGGGGCATCTCTACATCATTAATAGTAATTCTAGCATGAAGAAAATACAGATTGCTCTGGCAGATTATTGGAAACAGTTCAATGCGATATAAAGCAGTATTAGATATCATAAATACAGGAATAGTCATTATCGATCGCCACTATAAGGTTCTTGAATGGAATCGGTGGATGAGTTTCTATTCTAAAATAGAGCGAAAAGATATTATTGATTTAAGCCTCTTCCAGCATTATCCCAATTTGAATAAGCCGAGTTTCTTAAGGGTTTGTAAAAGTGTATTTACCTTCGGGAATATCATATATCTATCCCAGAAAATTCATAGCCACCTTTTTCCCTTTAAAGTAATTGGCTCCCATTCATCATCTTTTGAGTTCATGCAACAAAGCTGTAATATATCCCCCCTTAAGGATGAAGATGGAAAGATTGAGTTTCTTGTAATCTCTATACAGGATGTTACCGAATCGGTGGTGATTGAAAGGAGACTCAGAAATCTTAATTCGACCGATGGATTAACAGGAGCGTACAACCGCCGGTATTTTGAAGCAAGAATAAAAGAGGAGTTCTTCCGGCTAAAGAGATATGAACTCACCTTAAGCCTGTTGATGTTTGATATTGATAATTTCAAGAAAATCAATGATACCTATGGCCACCAATTTGGAGATTATGTATTAAAAAAAATAAGCATGGAGATCCTGGAATTGATAAGAGATGTTGATATTCTGATACGTTTCGGTGGGGATGAATTTATTTGTTTTCTACCGGAAACAAATATCATGGGTGCCTATACTCTAGGGGAAAGAATACGAAAAACCATAGAGAAAACCTGTTTCAGTGATGATGATAAAGAAGCCTCCGTTTCTATCAGCATAGGAACCGCAGAGGTTCTGAAATCAATGACCGAACCAGAACAGCTGATAGAGGCAGCCGATCAGGCCCTCTATACAGCTAAAAACGCAGGAAGAAACTGCACAAAAAAGTATTCAGCAGAGGAGATATTCGTCAAAAGAGAATCCGATTCAAATGGAGAGTAGATGAGTAAGAAGGAACTGACAATACTGCTCACAAACGACGATGGAATCCATTCCCCTGGATTATGGGCAGCCGCCCAGATTCTCTCAGAGTTGGGAAACCTCTGGATTGCAGCACCGGATGATCAATACACTTCGGCAGGAAGGAGTCACTCCCTCAGAGCAGAAGGAAGTATAAGACCATGGACCGAAAAAAAAGGTAATTTTACAGCTTTTGCGGTGGATGGCGCCCCTGCCCAATGCATACACCATGGGCTCCTGGAGATACTCCCCTGTCAACCGGATCTGGTTGTATCTGGAATAAACTCAGGTTCAAATGTAAGCGTGGATATCACAAGATCAGGAACTGTAGGGGCCGCCCTGGAGGCAGCCAATTACGGGATCCCTGCCCTGGCCATATCGCTGGAGACGAATGATCCCCTCGATACCAAAGATTTGAATGAACAGGATTACCGGGGAGCAGCCTATTTCTGCCGATTATTTGCCGAAATATTAGCAGAAGGGAGCCTGGGGGAGGATGTTCAGGTTCTGAAGGTTGAAGTACCGGGAAATGCAGTCCACTCAACCCCCTGGGAAATTTCACGACTGTCCAAAAAATCACTGTATATAGTTAAAACAGCTGAAAGATCAAATCTTTCTAATCCCGGAAAACTCAACTGGAAAATTCAGCCGGACTTCTCCCTCTTTAAGGAGGGTACCGATGCACACACTGTATTTATTAAGGAACACATTGCGGTAACCCCCTTAAGCCTGGATATGACATCCAGGGTAGATCTTACCGAATTAGAAAAAAAACTCGTTCATCGTATTTTAAATAATAATCTCTAATCAGCGAAATGTTCTATATGCCCAGATAAAATTCTTAAGGTAGTCTGATTATTACGACCAATGACAGAAAGGTTATCACCGCTCCGGCCCAGATCTAATGCACCACGCTGAACCTCATCAATCGAATCAAGAGCCGGACTTAAATCTTCAGATAGATTTTCAATGGATCTACCTATTTGGTGAAGTATCTGTGACATCCCGAATAAGGTGTCCAGGATCTCTGAATTACTAATTTTTAAATCGTTTATTGAATCCAGAAAAACATTACCAGCTGCCTCCTGAACAATAAGAGAATTTACCATGCTTTTCATACGCTGATGAACCTTTAGTGCTTCTCTCTTGATCTCTGTAAACTTCTCTTTACCGGATTCACTTTCAACCTTGAGTTTTTCAACGGTGTTGATACTTTCCTGGAGATTCCGAAAAATCATATCTGCATTTACCTTCACCTCTGTGGAAAGGGACTTTATTTCTCCGGCCACCACCTTGAAACCTGCACCGGAACCGGCCCCCCGGCTAGCCTCAATAGCCGTATTAATACTCAGGATATTTGTTCTGTCAGCAAGATCATGAACAACCTCGTTTATTGCCTTAATATCATGGGTAACGGAGGAAACTTCATCAATTTGCTCATTGAGGGAATTAATTATCTTCAAACCGGATTCGGATTTTTCCAGAAGCACTGCAGTAATTCTGAATGTCTCTTCAATCTTCTCGCGGTTTTTAGAGACATCCTGAATCATATTTTTCATATTCTCAACAGATTCACTAAACATAATTTCCTGATTTCGGCCTATATCTTTTGCGTAGTCTGAATGATTCTGGGCAGCAGCAGCAACCTCCGATGCCTTTAAAAAAGTTTTTTCCAAATCTCCGAAGTAACACTTTAGGTTTTCTGTTGATTTTATAAAACCGGAAGACAAATCCCGATTAATCCTGATCTCTTGATCAAGATTGAGACCAGTTTCACGGGAGAGGCTCCCAACGGAAGATATTTCACGGATCATAGCCTCGAGATTTTCAAGAAATCTATCAAAGTTAGAAGCCAGCATCCCGATCTCATCCTTTTGTTTATAATCAAACCTGAAATCAAGATGCCCCCCCCCATCCACAAGGTTACCCATTTTTTCAGCTGTGATATTAATAGGATCAATCAAATTTTGTTTAACATGAATTAAGAACCCGATCATGAAAACCAGAAAAATGAAAAAGATTATAAATATTGATATACGGAAGCGTCTTAGAACATCCGCAGCAGCCATTGAAATATCCTGGGAATACTCCCTGACTTCCCACCGGAAAGCATCCAGAGAACTATCCAGTCTATCAAATTCACTATTAATCTGACTGGAAACAGTTATAGGGTCAACAACCTCCCGATTGAACAGTTTCTGTAATAGAACTGCATCAAGAAAATCATAAAATCCTGCAATTTTTATGACAATACCATCATCATCCAAACCATTTTCGCTGAAACTCTCTCCCTGAAGGGATTGAACAAGCTGATTCAATTTGGAATTATTCAAACGAAGTGAGATTAGTTTATCACCGTCAATATCACCATCAGAAACTAAAAGTATTGCCTGTCCGGTTATAACCTGACCAAGAAGGAGTTTCTCACATCGATTGAGTTCCTCAAGATAGGTGTACGTGTTATCTATATTTCTCAAATCAAGGTTCATACTTTCCATATTTCGTATATTCAAAAAGAATATAGTACAAAATCCAACAAACATGATAAAAAAAAGGGCATGAAACTGTCTCGAAATTTTCATAATTCAGGACTTCCGCCAGAAGCACTTTCTGCTCGAAACACTTGGTAGACAATACTGCCCGGAGATTTTTTGGCTTCCTTTTTCAGGCCGGCAATCCTTTCAGAGATGATTTCGGTCGTACAGTCCGCGGGAAGTCCCTTCAGATGAAGCACAGCAGCACTGACTGTTAGAAGTGAATGTCTCTTAATTCTCCCATTCCTGTTCCTGGCAACAATATAGCCATTTTCCTGCTCATTTTTATTATAAAAAGGGATTACATCTACCCTGAATCTTTCAATGATATTATGAACCTCTTCAAGGATGAGCTTAGACCTGGTGCCTTCAAGGCTGAAACCTATGAAAAAATCATCACCGCCAATATGTCCTATAAATTCCTTGGGGATCTCACTATTCTCCTTTAAAATATCGGAAAACAGCCTGATGACCCGATCCCCCTGCCGAAATCCATAGGCATCGTTAAAAGGTTTAAAATGATCAAAATCAAAATAGACACAAATTTTACCACCACAGTCTCGATCTTCTAATATTTCACTCAGGTATTTACTGATGCTATGATTTCCCGGAAGCTTTGTCAGAGGATTTTGATCCTGGGCAATCAAAATTTGTTTCTCACTCAGGATTCTTAAAATCGCACTGGAATCCAGAATACCCAGGTACTTTCCATCTTCGGTTATAATAACACTCTCCATTTCAGTATTTAAAGCATACAATTCAAGTATATTTTCTATTGAATTTGAGACTTCTATTATAGGCGGCCGGAAGAGAAGGCTTTCCAACCCTTCCGATGTAGATTTATGACTGAGTATAGAGATGCCGTACCGTGAAAAGACATATTTTTTTAAATCATCACCTCTCAAAAGCCCTAACGGCTCGCCCCCCACATTAACAACAGGGAGGTTCCTTACCTTATGATCATTTCGAAAACGGTCCAGAATACCTTCGGTAGTAGCCTCCAGCTGCACAGGTACTATCCTGTTCATCTCTCTAAAAATCTGCTCTCCATCCCCGTCAACAAAACGGCTTTGACTTCGCGTGAGTGTTTCCACAAAAGGATATCGAATCTTAAGTTCAGAAAGCTTGACCTGGGGTTTCTGAATAAGGTAGCCTTGAGCATAATCACAGCCCATCTCCCGACAAATATAAAACTCATCCGCTGTTTCTATCCCTTCAGCTATTACCGTTATCCCCATCATATGGGCAAGATTGACAACACTGGATACAAAAAATTTCTTTCTGCTGTCATCATTAATATTTTCAATGAAAAACCGATCTATTTTAATATAATCAGGTTCGGAATGATAAAGAAGGGTAAGACCTGAATAACCGGCACCAAAATCATCAACCGCTATCCTGAAATTCTGGGATTTATAGTCCTGAAGCACCTTATGGGTGGTCTGATAACTGGCAAACTCATGTTTTTCGGATATCTCAAAACAGATATTATTAGGATGAAGACCATCCCTTTTCAGTATCTTCCTGGTATTACCGGAAAGATAGTCGGGCATCTCTAGAACTCGGTTGTCCAGATTGTAGAACAATTTAAGGGATAAAAACGCCGGATTTTTATAAAAATTATCTATTGCCAGACTTCTCAGATGCAGATCAAGACTGTAAAGCACCCGTTCTTCATATGCCTGATTGAAGATATCATTAATACTCGAAAAGCCGGCATCATCCCACCCCCGGAGTAAAGCCTCAAATCCAAGTGTTGCTCCGGTATGAATATTTACTATAGGCTGATATGAATAATATAGATAATCAATTTTATCATTCCATTTTTCTTGTGAAACTCGATTTTCCTCTGCTATTACTAAAACCATGAACAGAAAATACATTCACAATGTTAGATACAGATTAAAATTTTAACTTTATCATTTTATTATGATTTGATTGAGGAACTTCCTACTTTTATACATTCCAATTCATCACCCCAATATGTACTCTCGGCAAAAAATCATAAATAGAAAAGAAACGCCACTCCCATCATATCGACAACACCATCCTCGGGGAGCTCCTGAACCAAAGAATCAACCTCCATCCTGGCGTCATCGGTAAAATCAAAAAGTCTTCGCGTATAGAACTCCAGCCCGCAATACTCATTAAGTTCAACGTTTATACCGACTTTCCAGGAGTCAGAAAAGACAAAAATCTCCTCCTCAGCACCAACGCCCCTGTAAAACCGCTGAAGATCCGCTATAACCGCAAATCCGGGCCCCATGGGAATTCGAGCCCCCCAACCCAGGGAAAAGAGCCCAAGAGGTTCTATCCTCTCTATATTGAAGAGGTTTTCACCTCCGGAGACAATATCCGAGTACATATTTAGATTCAGGTTGAAAATCCCCCAAAATCTATAGGAACCACCTATTCCCACATTTGAATCGAGAACCCCTCCATTATAGGAAGAGTTATAACTGCCGCTTAAGGCAATTGAATTATTATATTCAGCCAAAAGGGGAGCTGTTCCAGCACATATAAAAATAGCAGCTAAACATATTATAAGTTTCATCTTGTTCATTATTTTGATCTCCTTATCTATTCTAACAAATAATGATATACCTTCTGTTACCACGGTTTCCTGTTTTTTTAGAAAATATATTTTTACTTTTATTGAGGATAAAAAAACATTAAGATTCCGGTAACAGTTTTTTAATGTAATGGTGTTATATTTAATGTCAACGGAGTTATATGGCTGTCAACGTAGAAGAGTTTTATAGAAAATATGGTCCCATGGTATTAAGGCGCTGCCGGAGCCTTCTTCAAAATGAAGATGAGGCTCTTGATGCTATGCAGGAGGTCTTTGTTCAGGTTCTGCGCAAGCAGGAGGTTCTGAATGACAAAGCCCCTTCCAGTCTGCTCTATACCATCGCCACCAATACTTGCCTGAATGTTCTCCGGTCAAACAAAAGGAAGCCCTTAAATGGCCGGGATGAGTATCTGGTGGAGATAGCGGGATGGGACAATCCGGAAGAGCGGGTCATGGCAGGACATTTTGCCGATCGCCTCTTCTCGGAAGAAAAAGACTCAACGAGGCTCATTGCGGTGCTTCACTATGTGGATGGGTTCACCCTGGAGGAAACAGCTGAAAAGGTTGGTCTTTCTGTTTCCGGGGTAAGAAAAAGGCTGCGGGGACTGCGAAAAAAAGGGCTTTCCCTTAAGGAGGTGTAGAAATGGAAAACAGGATACCCGATCTCTACATGGAACAGCAGTTACTGGGAGAACTCTCCCCTGAAAAAGAATCAGAAATCATGAACAATCCGGAAACCCATGAAAAACTTAAAAAGTTAAGGGCCTCGGATGAGGATATCCTAAAAAAATATCCAGCCGGGATGATGGCCGGTATTCTTCAAAAAAAACTTGAAGAAGAGATAGAGAATGAAAAACAGGAGACACAGAAAGAGGGGCTGATTCATGATTTCAGAGATCATGTAAAACCCACAAAGGTGAAAATCAGAAAAATCATCCCCCTTTTAGCAGCAGCGGCCCTGGCAGTAACTATAATTCTTCCTTTAACAATGAACAGGGGAAATTCCCCCCTACCTTCCAGCATGGAGGAGCAGGGAATCAGAATAAAAGGCCTGGATTCCAGTCTGAATATATACCGTAAAAACGGAGGCGATGTAGAACTCCTGCCCAACGAAGAGAGAGTGAAGAGTTTTGACCTTCTACAGCTAAGCTATATTTCAGGGGGAAAGAAATACGGAGCGATCTTCTCCATAGATGGAAATGGATTTGTAACCCTACACTACCCCGATTTCACAGGGGCTTCCCCCGAATTAAGCGGTTCAGGTGAAGTTCCTCTGGATTTTTCCTATCAGCTTGATGATGCGCCCGGGTTTGAAAGGTTTTTCTTTGTAACTTCCGACTCATACTTTTCTGTCAGTATGGTCCTGGAATCGGCTGCCAGACTGGCAGACTCATATTCTATGGCCAGAGATGGCATTCTCCCGGTTCCCGATGTCTGTGATACCAAATCAATATTGTTAATTAAGGAGGGTTCAAATGAATAAACCCGACTACAAAGTACAACTGTTTATACTATTTTTAATCCTTATAATAATGACACCCCTTTTCGCCGGGGAGGGAACAAACCTGAAAAGGTATGCCCTCTTCATCGGAGCCAACGATGGAGGAGCAGAGCGGGTTTATTTAAGGTATGCTGAATCAGATGCCCTTTCCATGGCTTCCGTAATGAAAAACATCGGAGGAGTGAACTCTTCGGACTGCCGCATACTCTTAAATCCTGCCGAAGATGAATTAAGCCGAAGCCTTGATGAGATCTCCGAATGGGTTAAAACCACCAAGGATGATGCCAAACGGATTGAGTTCATCCTCTACTATTCCGGTCATTCGGATGAGTACGGACTCCTCCTTAAGGGGGGAAGTTATCCCTATATGAAACTGAAAGACCAGATAAACGAAGTTGAAGCAGATGTACATATTGCTATCCTCGACTCCTGCTCTTCAGGTTCTTTTACCCGGCTGAAAGGAGGGCAGCGACAACGGCCCTTTCTGATGGATGAATCGGTAGATACCAGCGGATATGCCTTCCTGACCTCAAGCTCGGAGAATGAAGCCGCCCAGGAATCAGATGAAATTGAAGGTTCATTCTTTACCCATTTCCTCCTTACCGGCCTGATGGGTGCGGCGGATCATACGGGGAACAGTCAGGTATCTTTAAACGAAGCTTACTCCTATGCTTCAGAACAGACCCTGGCCAGAACTGAACAGACTCTCGCCGGCGCACAGCACCCTTCCTACGATATGAAGCTATCCGGTTCAGGAGATCTTGTCCTGACCGACCTTAGAACAGCCAGTGCGGGAATGTCCATTTCCGAAGAAATAGAAGGAAGGCTCTTTATCAGGGATAGTTCGGATAAACTCCTGGCGGAGATTAATAAAGGAACTGGTGAATCTGTAACCATCGCCCTGCCCCCGGGATACTATACAATCACCCTGGAAAATGAATCGGCCCTTTCCAATACGGCGGTTACCATAGGATTCAATCAAACTCAGAAACTCTCATCCAATCAATTTCGAACTCAAGAGCGGGAATGGACAACCATTCGCGGAAACAATCAGCCCGAGGTTAGCGAGGTCTACAATCGGGAGATCAGTGATATCCAGAATGAACTTGATGGAATTGTCACTGATCTTGAAAAGCTTAAGCGGATCCCCATGGAGTTGTCCTTCATTTCGGATGACAGCGAAGATTTTCTGGTGGAGGGTTTTGCTGCAGGTTTTATAGACTCTGTACATTCGGTTGAAGGAATCCAGATGGGGATGATAACATCCCTGTCTGGATACCTTGATGGGATCCAGCTTTCCTACCTCTTTGGTTCTGTAGAGAACGGTGTAAACGGTGCTCAAGTGGCAGGAATCTTTAATACTAACGAAGGGACTACTGATGGAATTCAGGTCTCCGGCGTATTTAATGCAGCCGAAGGAGCAATGAACGGACTTCAGATTGGCGGTGTTTTTAACAGTCAAACCGAGGGATTTTTGGAAGGCCTTCAAATCGGGGGTGTTTTCAATGAACATTCGGGGGGCAATCTTGACGGGTTCCAGATCGGGGGTGTGTTTAACAGCCATACAGGCGGGACAATAGATGGATTTCAGCTCGCCGGTGTATTCAATACTTCGGTTGGAATTTATGACGGAATGCAGATTGGCGGTGTTTTTAACACTTCAAAAGGGAATATGGGGGGGTCACAGATAGCCGGTGTAGGCAGTTTCCATTCAGGAGAAACCTTTAATGGTGGTCAAGTGAGTGGCATTATAAATACAGTCAGTGGTAATCTTAAAGGCTTTCAGATGGCTGGAGTCTATAACCAGTCAGGAGATTTACAGGGAGTTCAGACAGGTGTTGTAAATAAGGCAAAAGATGTAAGAGGAACACAGATCGGACTTATCAATATCAGTGATTCCTATACAAAGGGCGTTCCTATCGGCCTTATAAACATAACCAGAGATGGTATTCATAAAATTTCTAGCTGGTCAGATTCGGTCAATAATGCCTATGCGGGATTCCAGTTGGGAACCCAAAATGTATACACCATTTTCTATGGTGGAACAGACCTTGATAATCCGGGAGATGAGGTTGCAGCCGCCGTGGGTGCCGGGGCACATATTGATATAAATGCCCTTTTCATAGAAGGGGATCTCGCTGCCAAACACTTTTTCAAACCTTCTGAATTCTTCAATTCCGAATACTGGATAAAAGAAAATCATTTTACATCTCCAACCCTTAGAATTCTTGCCGGGTTCAGGATCTCCCCTTTTCTCTCTATTCTTGGCGGAATGACAATCGATGCCTGGTTCCCCGATTATATGGATGGCGCCACATTCCCAATGAAGGAGATCGAAAAGGTTCAGACATTCAATGACTGGGGTATCGATGTTAGTTATCTCCCCAGATGGTTCCTGGGAGTAAGATTTTAGGACATATCCTTCTGTTCAAAAAGGCTCTCCCCGCCGCAGACGGGGGCGATATCCTTTCCGGCGGGTAGTAAGCCCGGCTCGAATAAATGGCTTTTTCCGATAAATTTTGTAGTCGGAAAAGGCCTTTTTTTGATATATAATTGCTTCATGGGATTTATCAAGAAACTGATTGGAAAACTCGGCAACGAAAAAAAAGGAAAGGATGAACCTTTAACACCGGAATTCCTTCTCCTGAGGATTTTTAACGAAAGCAAGTTCTGCCAGAAGGAGCAGGAAGCCCCCCCCTTCGCGAAGGGTTCCGGCTGGCAGATACGGAAGGTCAGGGAAGCAGATGTGCCCACCCATCTTTCCGAATTCAATGAAGGTTCTTCATGGTCCTATATAGACTCCCGGGGAACAACTGGCGGAGTGTTGATCAGTCAGGATCCGCAAGCTGTCGAAACAGCAGAATCGGCGGAAGAGGATTCGCCACCTCCGGCCCTGGGAAAACTTCTCTTTCTGGAAAAAAATTCACAAACTGGCGAATATTTTCTTAATTTTCACTTCCGGCTTCCTATGAAGTTTCAAAAAGAGAACAGGATAAGCATCTTCCGTCAGGCCGAAGGGGCAAGGGTTTACCGGATTAATAAAGGAGAACAGAATTTTATTCTGCTCCTCGAGGCTGGAATTTGGGATAATATTTTAAAAAACTACCCCGGGGAGCCCGGCCTGGTAGAGGGAGTTGAATATTTTCTTTTCGGTAAGGATTTGACGCTGGATGAAGAGGGTGAAACTCTGTCCCTGGGGATCAGTCGACCGGAGGAGTTCATGGCAGGCAGATTCTTCCTTCCCAGACAAATATCCGGAAAACCGGAACCGGTTCTCTCCCGTTTCGATACCCTTACCGCATCAAAAGACGAAGAGTTCTTTGCCGAAAGTCAGGGACTCTGGTTCCGGGTGAGAATGGAGATTGGCGGAACCGTGTATCCCTTTTACTACTATTTTGACAAACTCAATCGTGAAGATGCCCTGAACAGGAAAAATATCTTTCGGCAGATGTTCAAGCTAATTATCCGTAAAAATCTTAAGAATCTCAAAGATTGCGGAATACAGGTAACCAAAATTGCCGGAGAATTCGATAAGCCTCCCCGCCCGGTCTATCATACCGGGAGTGTGATGATGGGGTTCAACCTCCTCTCCTCCCAATATTCCATCCATGGATGGGTGGTCATATCAACCTCGCTTATAAAACTTATACTCAACTCAATCCTTCCCCCCTGGGCTTTTAAATTTCTTGAAGATAATTTATTAAACCGGTTGAGAATGCTTTTTTCTTTAAGCTCGGAACTTCACGCATCGGGAAGGATGGAGTTATATGAACGTCCGATCAAGGATTCTCCGGGAGACGGTGACGTCTATTCCAAAATCAGGGAATTAAAACTGAACTTCATTAAAGTTAATGAACTTCTGGAACTCATCACCCTCAAAGAGGCCAGGCTCATCATCTCAAACCTCCTTTACAGGCAGGGATGGACGGGAGAGAAACTCCGTGAGCTTTTCTACTTTAATATGCCGTCGAGTTATAACGATGCGGGCGAACCAGTTTTCACCCTTCAAACCCTTATTGGTTTTGACGAGCCAAGATTCCGATCATTCCTGATGAAAAACATGCTCGATCAGTGGCAGAATTCCGAACATACAGGTAATGATTACAATTTTGGAATGATGGAACATTTCAAGATAATGAGAGCAATTCGTGAGGAAGTAATCGAACAGAAATACCTGACACCCACCGGATCCCTGGTGGCTATAATAGAGGGAGAGTTCAGATGGTACAGGGAAGAGATGCAAAAACTCCTTGATGAAACTATCCAGGATAAAAACTACCTTAAATATTCGGAAACTCATATCCCGGAACTTAACAGGCTTTTAACCAATATGCCACTGGAGAATCTGGTGACCCTGTTCCGGTATTGCCCGGAAGACCTCCCCCATTTCAGGGGAGTCATCTCAGAAAATCTTTACACAGAAGTATGCGACTTCCTAAAAAATACCGATATAGAGCTGGATGAAAAGGCGGTGGAAACGGCGGTTTACTACAGAAAACAGATTTATGATATAATGAGTGAAGAATAACTGGAGGATATTATGACAGAATTAAAATGGGGAGTTTTGGGATTATCAAACCATTTCAAATTGAGGATAGCAGCGCCCCTATCAAGAAATGAAAAAAACAGATTCACAGCCCTGGCATCAAGACATATTTCCCGGGCAAAATCAGCAGCGATGACATTCGGTTATCCCAAAGCATACGGCTCCTATCAGGAACTCCTGGAAGACAAGGAGATACAGGCTGTTTACATCCCCCTCCCCAATAACTGCCATCTGGAATGGATAAAAAAAGCCGCCAAAGCAGGAAAACATATCCTCTGTGAAAAGCCCCTTACACTGAATAGTGAAGAGACACGGAAAGCATTTCAGATAGCTGAAGAGAATGGGGTTTATCTCATGGAAGCATTCATGTTTCAGTTTCACCCCCTCTGGCTGAAGGTGAAAGAATTGATCGCCATTGGAGAAATTGGGAAATTAAGAGGAGTACACACATTTTTTACCTATAACAATACAAATCCAGAGAACATCCGTAATAAACTTGAGCTCGGCGGCGGGGCCATCAGGGACATAGGATGTTATGGTATAGCCTCTACGAATTTTATCACACCGACCCTGCCTAAACGAATAATGTCCACGGTCCTGACGGATCCTGATTTCGGAACCGATAAATTAAGCTCTTTCACTTTGGATTATGGTGATTTCCAGGCCATGTGTACCGTATCAACCCAGACCTGGTCAAGCCAATCGGTGAAAATCCTTGGTACCGGAGGCATAATAGAAATCCCCATCCCTTTTAACATCTTTCCCGATGTTCCGGCAGAGATTCTGATAAAAAACGGAGTCGGTGAAAGGGTTATATCAACAGGTCCCGCAGATGTTTATGCGTGTCAGTTTGATACCTTTGCTCAGGCGGTGGAATCGAAGGATGATCATTTCTTTAAGGTGAGAAAGAAATTTTCCATTGAAAACCAGATAATAATGGATACTATATTTAAATCCGCTTCTGAAAATGGATGGGTTCTCCCGCACTTTAACAGTTGAGGATTTCAATCCTTAACTGTTTTAGTAATTTACGATTTTATCGGGGGACTCTTCCTTAAAAAACAGCTCTTCATAGCGGTCTGAATCGGGGGGAGCTGTTTCAGGATTCCCTCGTTTCATCCCTAAAAGATTCATGAGATCCCGTATATCTGCAAATGAGGTCACAACAGTATATCTGAAGAAACACTCCCTCTCCTCGAGAACAGCTTTTCGTTTTGGATTCATTACAATCAGAGGATCGGTTGCTTCCCGAATTGCTCCGCGAAGCCCGCCATACCAGACGCGGCATATAAAAAAACAGAAAAGATTTTTATGTTCATCGTAATAGTACAACTCATAGATCCCCGACATGGCAGGGACTTTTTTCAGAATGGAATATTTATCCACCCGGGTTAAAGGAGACCAGGCCAGGGTATAGTAAGCCTTGCCGTCTACCACTTTGCAATCAGCACGTGGTTCTGCAATATTCAAAATCTAAATATCCTTTTCAAACTTATCACCCCCGGCCGTTTTTTCCTCCTCATTCGAAGGAAAAATAAAAAGAGATTGGCGTGTCTTCATTCTCATCCAGTTTAGAGCCTGTCTAATCTTTTCTCCCCGGGTAAGCCAACCTATCAACCGGTGTTTCCCGGGAAAGTCCAGAAGAATCAGCCCTGCCATAATGGTTAAAATCCCCTGCCCCGGAACAAAAAGGAGAATTATGCCTGCCAAGACGAAAGTCAGTCCAAAAATATTCTTAATGATATGCCAGAATATATAAAGGATTTTCATCAATTTTATTCTTGAAACAGCTTTTCCCCCATCCCTTATGAAGTAATCTTCAGTCATAAACCTGATGACAAGGGGGATTATAATCGGGGTTGCAATAAACAGAAAAATCGAACTTCCACCGATTATTATTAAAGGGAGTCGATATGCGTGAAAAAGAGAGATAAGGGACTCGATCACCAGAAAATCATACCTTTTTTCGTGGAATGGTACAAGCCGAACGAGGGAACACCCCTATTGAGGTTGAGACTTTACTCACTCCTGTATTATTATAAAGCATTCTTATGGAGGCAAAATGAGCATCAACATAGTTCTGATCGAACCGGAAATCCCCCAGAATACGGGAAACATTGCCCGAACCTGTGCGGCAACCAATATACCGCTCCACCTGGTTAAACCCTATGGTTTCAGCATCGATGACAAACAGGTAAAAAGAGCTGGTCTTGATTACTGGCACCTTGTGGATGTCCATGAGTGGGAGAGTCTGGATCATTTCCTGGAGGCCAACCGGGAAGCTACCTTTCGTCTTGTGACAACCAAAGGTAAAAATAATTACACGGAACTGGATTATCCTGACCATTGCTTCCTCCTCTTCGGGAAAGAGACAAAGGGCCTTCCTGAAGAACTTTTGAAAAAATATCCCGAAAAATGCATAAGGATCCCCATGGTTGAAGAATCACGCTCACTGAACCTCTCAAACGCTGCGGCCATCCTTGCCTATGAAGCCCTTAGGCAGCAGGGATTTCCCGGCCTGAAAATCGAAGGGACAATCCCCGAATAGCACCCGGCGTAAGGCTGCGAAATAAATCTATTTGAAAATAAGAATTAAGGAATTTCTAAGATAATATCCCCAGAACGGTCGTTGACTTTAAACCCTACTCTCGGATATTCTTCTGCCTATGTTAGACCTAAAATTTGTCAGAGAAAACGCAGAGGCCGTAAAGGCCAATATTGAAAACCGGTTCATGAAGGTGGACGTAGACAGGGTACTGAAGCTTTACGATGAAAGAAATACCCTTATCACAAAAAACGATGCCTTAAGAAAAGATAGAAACGATAATGCTGCATCCATGAAAGGCAAAATGGAGCAGGAAGAGCGACAGATACTCATTGAGGCGGGAAAGAAGCTCAAAGAGGATATCGCCGTGGTTGAGACTTCCCTCGCATCAGTTGAAAAAGAGCTTTTTGCCGAAGCATCCAGGATCCCCAATATGGCCCATCCGGACGCTCCGATTGGAAAAGAGGATAAGGACAATCTTGAAATAAAGAGATCCGGCACGCCCCCCGAATTTTCATTCAAACCCAAGGATCATGTTGAATTGGGTCAAAATCTGGATATAATTGATTTTGATACGGCAACCCAGGTAACCGGCCCTAAATTTTACTACCTTAAAAATGAGGGTGTATTTTTAGAGATGGCCCTTACCCGATACGCCATGGATATTGTCGCCGCCCATGGATTTACCCCGATGATAACCCCGGATATCGCCAAAGAAGAGGTTCTTGAAGGGATCGGATTTAACCCGAGAGGTGCTGAATCCAATATCTATAACCTGGAAGGTACAGGGACCTGTCTTGTGGGAACTGCCGAGATAACCCTGGGAGGATATCACGCCGGTCAGATAATAGCCCAGGATAAACTGCCAATCAAATTAGCAGGACTTTCCCACTGTTTCAGAAGGGAAGCCGGAGCCGCTGGACAGTACTCCAAGGGATTATACCGGGTTCATCAGTTCACCAAAGTAGAGATGTTTGTCTATTGTATGCCCGAGGATTCCGAGAAAATTCACCAGGAATTGAAAGCCATCGAAGAGGAGATCTTTCAGGGGCTTGAAGTTCCCTATAGGGTTGTCGACACATGTACTGGAGATCTTGGTGCCCCGGCCTACCGAAAATATGATCTTGAAGCCTGGATGCCCGGGCGCGGAGAAGAGGGAGACTGGGGAGAAATTACCTCCACATCGAACTGTACAGATTATCAGTCAAGAAGACTTGGTGCGAGGTATAAAGGTGAAGCCGGAAAGGGATATGTTCATATGCTCAACGGGACTGCTATCGCCCTCTCACGAGGAATTATATCTATCATGGAAAACTTTCAGGAAGAGGATGGTTCTATCAGAATACCCGAAAAACTTATTCCCTATACAGGATTCGATAAGATTCAGGCCCGCTGAAGATTTCACTGAAATACTGTATTTAACCGGAGATAATTCCCAGGAATTCTCCGGTTTTTTTTATAATAAGGCCTTTTCAAAAATCAGGGATTTATTGAAAAAACTTACAAAGATGCACAGGGAGTTTTTGACAAGTCTATACACCACATATATTTATAGAAAAGTCATTAAAAATACTTAAGAGACAATTTCGAAAATAACCGATTTTTAAAATTGCCTCATATCCACAAAAAAAATAGGGATAACTATCGTTCTATCTGGTCATTCGGTAGAGAAGATCCTTTCGAACGTTATTATGTTCGTTCACATGGAACTCCCTTTTCGTTCCCATTACTTCCTTAATTCCATTTTCAAGTTTCCCGTAACAATCCAGACAAAGGTCCCGATTCAATAAAGTATTATAATTTCTTTCCCTATGGGGAGACGGAATAGATTTCTTACAGGCATCACAAATTACACATGTCATAACAGCACTCCTTTTATTTGATTATATCAATATTTTATAAAAAAATCTGATTCAGGACAATCCGTGAACAGACAACTATATCCAAAATCATCCATGTTAATGACAGATTTCTTCATTTCAGTTATAATTTTAATTATAGTCGGCTTTATTCCTGTTATTACTCAAAACAGGGATTCAGCAGCCAGCTTTTACTAAAGGTCAGGAGACTGAAAGATGAAAGCCTTAATAATTATAGATATTCAAAATGATTTCTGCCCTGGTGGAACTCTTGCCGTTCCGGATGGGGATAAGGTCGTGGAGGTCATTAATTCTCTTTGTGGAAGATTTGATAAAGTCATAGCAACCCGGGACTGGCATCCCCAAAAGCATGTTTCTTTCGGGTCTACCCATCAAAGGACCACGGGAGAGATAATCAAACTCCCTTCCGGTGAAGAACAGATGTTATGGCCCGATCACTGTGTGCAGGGGAGTAAAGGGGCCGATTTTCATAAGAACCTGGCAATAAAAAATTTCAACATCATCCTCCATAAGGGAATGAATCCAGATTTGGACAGTTACTCCGCTTTCTATGAAAATGACGGAAAAACTTCGACAGGCCTTACCTATTATCTGAATGGATTTAAAATTAAAGAGGTATTTCTCTGCGGCCTTGCCACGGATTATTGCGTATATTTTACCGCGCTGGACAGTCTTAAAGAAGGATTTACAACAAACCTTATCCTGGACTGCTGCAGAGCCGTCAATCTACCCGAAGGTTCCGAGAAGAAGGCACTTAAAGAGATGAAAGATTCGGGAATAAAAATTCTAAACTCAAGTGAGATATAATTATGTACACAACCCCCCTTCTAACCGACTTTTATGAGTTAACCATGGGTCAGGGATACTTCCTGAACAAACAGAATCCCAGAGTAGTTTTTGATATGCAGTTCCGACGGCAACCCTTCGGAAGCGGTTTCTCCGTTCTGGCCGGTATTGAACCTCTCATTGATCGTCTTGTGAACCTGAGCTTCTCTGAGGATGATCTCGACTATCTGGAGTCCCAATCCACCTTTAAACCGGCGTTTCTTGACTATCTCAAGAATTATAAATTTTCAGGAGATCTTTACGCCATGGATGAGGGCTCCCTGGTTTTTCCCGAAGAACCTCTTATAAGGATCCATTCTAATCTGATTGAAGCCCAGCTGATTGAAAGTCTGCTTCTTAATATTGTAAATTTTCAAACACTGATAGCCACAAAATCTGCAAGAATTTATAACACTGCCAAGGGTGGTAAAATCCAGGAATTCGGTCTTAGACGCGCCCAGGGGATAGATGGTGCCTTGTCGGCAGCAAGGGCGGCCTATATAGGAGGGGTTAGTTCCACCTCCAACACTATGGCAGGTAAAGATTATGGAATTCCAGTCTCCGGTACGATGGCCCACTCCTGGGTTATGACATTCGATGATGAGCTGGAAGCCTTCCGTTCTTATGCCGACCTTTATCCTGAAAATACAATTCTGCTCATCGATACTTATGATACCCTGGGATGCGGTATAGAAAACGCAATCACTGTCGGACTTGAACAGAAAAAAAAGGGAAGAAACATCGGTGTCCGGCTGGACAGTGGAGATTTGCAGTATCTCAGTGTCCGGGTAAGAAAAAAACTTGATGACGCAGGACTGAATGATGCGATTATCTGTGTATCCAACGACCTGAATGAAGAGGTTATCTGGCAGCTTGTATCGAATAATGCCCCCATCGACCTATGGGGCGTCGGGACCCAGCTTGTTACGGGAGGATGCGACTCCTCCCTGACAGGAGTCTACAAACTTGCAGCAAGACAAGTCGATGGAAATTACCAACCTACAATCAAGGTCTCCAATAACCCGGAAAAGATAACCAATCCAGGAATAAAACAGGTCTATAGATTCTATGATGAAAATAAATCTCCCCTGGGGGATTTAATAAGTTGTGCGGATGAAGAGCTCTCTATAGGAGGTCCAATCCGGTTTAACCATCCTATGTATAGATACAAAAGCCTGAAACTGGAAAGTTATCACTCTGCGGAGCCCCTCCTTAGAAAACGAATCAGTGGGGGAAAAATATGTGAACCTCACCCTCCCATTAAAGATATACGAAGTTCAGTAATTGAACAGATGGAGTACCTGGACCCGACCCATAAAAGACTGATTAATCCTCATATTTACAAGGTCTCCCTTTCCGATAAATTAAGAGATCTCAAGTTCGGTATGATCGATGAGAGACTTGGCAATTAATATCGGGGGAAGGGAAATCGGAACAGGCTATCCTGTGATGATCACCGCCGAACTCGGGACAGCCCATGGTGGTTCATTGAAAAAAGCAGTTGAACTCATTCATGCGGCCAGGGATGCCGGTGCAGACTGTGTCAAATTTCAATGGGTCATTGCCAAAGAGATCCTTCACCCTCTTACGGGAAGGGTGGAGCTCCCCGGAGGTTCGATATCCCTTTATAGCTGCTTTGAAGCCCTGGAACAACCGCCAGCCTTCTATCACTCCTTAAAGGAAGAAACAGAAAAAGCAGGATTAATCTTCCTCTGCTCACCCTTCGGCTCAGAATCCCTTAAGGGTCTCATAAAATTGGGCTGCAGAGATGTAAAAATAGCAAGCCCCGAATTAAACCACTACCCCCTCTTAAAAGAGACGCAAAACTTTTCGACAGTCATTTTATCAACAGGCGTATCAAAGCTTACAGATATCGAAAAAGCAGTACAAATAACAGGGGATTCAACACTTCTCCTCCACTGTATAACCAGCTACCCCGCACCGGAGGAGGAGTACAATTTAAGAACCCTCCCCTTCCTTGCCGGGAGGTTCAACCTACCCGTGGGAGTATCCGATCACTCTCTGGGTCCAACCCTTATTCCCTGCCTGGCCGTGACTCAAGGTGCTGTTTTTATTGAAAAACACTTCACCCTGTCGCGGGAAGATGGAGGGCTGGATGATCCGATAGCCCTGACGCCACCCGATTTCGCCACCATGGTAGAGAACGTGAGGAAAATTGAGCAACACCCTCAGGTCGAAGCCATCTCTCTCTTGAAAGAAGAATGGGGCGATCGACGGGTAGAAAGGATCCTGGGAAGGAAGGAAAAAAAGATAGCCCCATCGGAAGCAGAGAACTACAATACGACAAATCGATCCATCCATGCTCTCAGGGAAATCGCTCCGGAAGAAGAACTGACCAACCGTAATATGGCCATCCTGAGAACAGAGAAGAATCTCTCCACCGGCCTCTTTCCCGAACACTGGGAGGCTCTCCTCGGAAGAAGAGCAAAAAAAAGGATCCCTTCGGGAGAAGGAATCCTTTTCGATTATCTTGAAGATTAAGTGCTTATAACTACTCTTTGTATTCAACAGAGTGAACCCTTTCTCCCAATTCATTCTTTAGTCCCTCAACGATTGCTTTAACCTTTACAACACCCTCCCCATAGGGAAGCATGGTCCGGTCAGAATCCCGCCTGAGTTTACACTCAATCGAATCTTCTGCCAGGGATCGCTTACTTACTGTGAGCCGAACAGGAATCCCGATAAGGTCTGCATCGGCAAACTTAACGCCGGGACTCTCTGATCTATCATCGAAAAGTACTTCGATACCGGCCGCCTGAAGTTCTTCATAGAGTTTTTCGGCTCGCTCTTCTACCGTTGGATCCTTCTTGTCATACAAAAGGGTCAGGTGAACCTGATAAGGGGCAATAGATATGGGCCATATAATACCATGATCATCATTATTCTCTTCAACAACACAGCTTAAGAGCCGCCCGACACCGATACCATAAGAACCCATAATAACCGGTTTCTGCTCTCCATTCTGATCCTGGAATGTACATCCCATGGCATCACTATATTTGGTTCCAAGTTTAAAAATATTACCAACCTCTACGGCCTTCTCGGCCTTCATGGGGGCTCCGCAGTCGGGACAAAGATCCCCCTCTTTTGCGGCGGCAATATCGGTGATAACATGGGCAGAATAGTCACGGCCGTAATTCATATTGATATAGTGATAACCCTCTTCATTGGCTCCTGCCACCATGTTAGCCGATTCGGGGATGAGGTCATCGACAACAACCAGGGCATTCTTCATTCCCCGGGGAGAAGCATAGCCGGGAACACCGCCACATGCTTTAATCTCCTCATCAACGGCAGGTCTCATCTCCTTAGCCTTTATGACATTGGTGAGTTTTGTTTCATTAAGATCCATATCCCCACGAAGGATGGCAACAACCAGCTTATCTTCTTCTGTGTTGTCCCCATTCTGAATGGTTGCCCAGATAAAAACAGCCTTAGCTGTCTTTTCAGCGGGAATTTTCAGGAAGTCGGCTAAATCTGCTATTGTTTTGCAATTCGGGGTTTCAACCTTCTCCAGTTCGGCTAAAGCCTCGGTCGGAAGAGCGTCCTTCCTGAACTCGGCTATCTGCCTGTTGGAATGGTATCCGCATCCATCACATATCATGATCGTATCCTCTCCAACCGGTGTAAGATACATAAATTCATGAGCGATAGACCCACCCATCATACCCGTATCCGATTTAACGGCCAGGGCATCAATTCCACAATAATTGAAAATATTGAAATAGCTCTGATAATGAGCCCGGTACTGTTTATCAAGACCTTCCCAGGAGGTATCCAGGCTGTAGGAGTCTTTCATGGTAAATTCACGCACACGAATGAGACCGGCCCGGGGTCTGGCGTCATCTCTGAATTTTGTCTGAATATGATATACAAGGGCTGGCAGCTGACGATAGGAGCTGATAACCCGACGGGCCAAATCACCTAAGGCCTCCTCATGGGTCATAGCAAGGACCATATCATGATCCTTCCGGTCCTTCAGGCGAGTCAGTTCAGATCCAATCTGATACCAGCGCCCGGTCTCCTTCCAGAGGTCGGCAGGAAGAACCACAGGCATGGTAACTTCCTGACCACCGATGGATTCCATCTCCTTATGCAGGATATTCTCAATCTTGTTCATTACCCTTCGGGCAAGGGGCAGATAGGAAAAAAGTCCAGCCGCCACCTGATGAACATATCCACCCCGGAGTAGGAGCCTGTGGCTTGCGGATTGAGCTTCGGAAGGAACCTCTTTCACTGTAAAAGTGAATAACTGGGAGTAACGCATTTATTTATCCTCCATTCTGCAAACAATTCTCAGAAAAAAGAGGAGAATGAATACAGAATTGTAATTATTTAGTATTTCCACCTAAAAGATCGCATGAAAAGTGGCCTTTTGTCAACGATACAATATTAGATTAACTATATATACTATGACATTAAAAAAGGCTTGACCATCTTATACTTATCATTTTTAATGGTTGATAGATACTAAAAATGAAAAGAATAAATAGCTCGCTTATCAGCACAACAGTACGCGCCCTTGCTCAATCAATGACAACAAAGATAATGATAATCCTGGCGAAAAAACTGATCACGGACTACGATATATATAAGCGAACAGGATTTCCTGCGAGTATTGCCATTCCGAATAAGGATGCGGCCAGACAGATCGTTACAGATATCGTAAAGCAGGATAAATTCCTCGATCTTGTCCTTCTCCTTGTTGAGATTGGAGATAAAGGATTGATGGGGAGGAAATATGCCATTCCCTATATGCGGGAAATAATCTCCGGAGTATTTGATCTTGGTTATATATATGACTCTTCAAATAAGATCTTTGTCGAAAACCCCAAATACAGCATGACCAGAAACTGGGGAGCCCTGAAGGTTGGAGAGGAGTATACACTGACCTTCCTGAGGCTCGATATTGTTGGTAATTCCGGGATTGTCAGAGAAAATCCCGGCGATAAAGTTGAAGCAACCTATACTATTTTAAGAGAGATAACCCAGAAAGCCGTTCACTCACGAAACGGAAGAATTTGGGGTTGGGATGGGGATGGAGGATTAGCTGTATTCTTTTTCGGTACCAAGAACCAGAGTGCTGTCATGGCAGCCATGGAGATCCTCCATGAAGTCTATTTTCACAACCTTATTGATAATCGCTTAACAAAACCATTTCAGATAAGAACAGCTGTGCATTCAGGTCCTTTTCACTATACTGATGATGAGGCAGAGCTTAAGGCGAGTGAATCCGTAAAAAGGGTTATAAAAATTGAAGGGAATTTCACAAAACCTGACACTCTGACCATCAGTCCTGTAGTTAAATTGATGCTTGATGCTCTTGCGGCCAATCAATTTAAACCTTTTAAAGGATCAGATCAGCTTGAATACTACAACTACAAATTAAGGTTTGAAGTGTTTGTTGCAAGTGAAAATTCCCCACTATTGCAATTATTTTTCCCCACTACCCGGTGGGGAATTTTACATACAAT
>JAEINK010000126.1 GCA_016342585.1 Spirochaetales bacterium | reverse complement strand
CGGAACTTACCCGACAAGGAATTTCGCTACCTTAGGACCGTTATAGTTACGGCCGCCGTTTACTGGGGCTTCGGTTCATAGCTTCGATTGCTCTAACTAGTCCCCTTAACCTTCCAGCACCGGGCAGGCGTCAGCCCCTATACGTCATCTTTCGATTTAGCAGAGACCTGTGTTTTTGGTAAACAGTCGCTTGGGCCTATTCTCTGCGGCCGGAATTAGCTCTGAACCTATTCCGGCACCCCTTCTCCCGAAGTTACGGGGTCATTTTGCCGAGTTCCTTAACAATAGTTATCTCGCTTGCCTTAGTATTCTCTACTTACCTACCTGTGTCGGTTTGCGGTACAGGCACCTTAAATCTCGATAGAAACTTTTCTCGACAGTGTGATATCAACGACTTCGCTACTTATTTTTCACTCCCCATCACAGCTCACAATTAACAAGAAGACGGATTTGCCTATCTTCTCTCACTCGCTGCTTGGACGCACATCCAATAGTGCGCTCGCCTAACCTCCTGTGTCATTCCCTCTCTCAAACGATTCTTGGTGGTACAGGAATATTAACCTGTTGTCCATCGCCTACGACTTTCGTCCTCGGCTTAGGTCCTGACTAACCCTGAGCGGACGAACCTTCCTCAGGAAACCTTAGGTTTTCGGCCGGCGGGATTCTCACCCGCCTTTCGCTACTCATGCCAACATTCTCTCTTCTGTACAGTCCACGGCTCCTCGCGATACCGCTTCTACCCGTACAGAATGCTCCCCTACCCCTAACAGTAAACTGTTAAGCCATAGCTTCGGTGGTGGATTTTAGCCCCGGTAATTTTCGGCGCAGGATCACTCGACTAGTGAGCTATTACGCACTCTTTAAATGAATGGCTGCTTCTAAGCCAACATCCTAGTTGTCTGTGCAATCCCACATCCTTTCCCACTTAATCCACACTTTGGGACCTTAGCTGATGGTCTGGGTTGTTTCCCTTTTGACTATGAATCTTATCACCCATAGTCTGACTCCTGATCATATGACTGCGGCATTCGGAGTTTGATAACTTTCGGTAGCCGGTGAAAGCCCCTAGAGTATTCAGTGCTCTACCTCCGCGTCACTAATATCAAGGCTAGCCCTAAAGCTATTTCGGGGAGAACCAGCTATCTCCAGGTTCGATTGGAATTTCTCCGCTATCCACAAGTCATCCCAACCTTTTTCAACAGATATGGGTTCGGTCCTCCACGCAGTCTTACCTGCGCTTCAACCTGCTCATGGATAGGTCACCTGGTTTCGGGTCTACGCCACACAACTTAGTCGCCCTATTAAGACTCGGTTTCCCTGCGGCTCCGGTGCTGAACACCTTAACCTTGCTGCGTAACGTAACTCGTTGGCCCGTTCTACAAAAAGTACGTGGTCGTTCCTTAACGAACTTCCACTGCTTGTAAACACAGGGTTTCAGGTTCTATTTCACTCCCCTCCCGGGGTTCTTTTCACCTTTCCCTCACGGTACTATGCGCTATCGGTCACTGAGTAGTATTTAGCCTTGGGAGATGGTCCTCCCTGCTTCCTACAAGGTTTCACGTGCCTCGTAGTACTCTGGAATAATCTGTGGGTCTTCGCTTTTCGTTTACGGGACTATCACCCTCTATGGTGGGCCTTTCCAGACCTCTTCTACTAAGCTACCTCCATCACGTTATTGATCATCCACAACCCCGAATCCCGAAGGATGCGGTTTGGGCTCTTTCCCGTTCGCTCGCCGCTACTTAGGAAATCGATTTTTCTTTCTACTCCTATGGGTACTTAGATGTTTCAGTTCCCCACGTTCCCCCTATACACCTATGTATTCAGTGCATAGTGACTAGACATTACTCTAGCCGGGTTTCCCCATTCGGACATCTACGGATCAATGTTTGCTTGCAACTCCCCGTAGCTTTTCGCAGCTTACCACGTCCTTCATCGGCTCTCAGTGCCAAGGCATTCACCCTGTGCTCTTAATATCTTGACCTCTTTTAACTCGTTTCTTTCGCCTTCTGCTGCGTTGACTTCAACATTCTCATCGATCGAGTATAACCAGTACACTCACTCTTCGAATATTTCGTCGCCTTGCATAAGACAAAATTAACTTCGTTAAAAAGTTTGAACTGAAGATTACTGCTAATCTTCGTTCGTGTTTACTCATAGCGTCGGCGAAGACTTATGAGTAAAACTTTTTTTGTGATTATATGAAGTTTTCAT
>JAEINK010000125.1 GCA_016342585.1 Spirochaetales bacterium | reverse complement strand
ATAGATAGAAAAAATATGAAAAAAGCTGTAACTGCTCTGGCAAAAACGTTTAATCTTTAGAGAGAAGACATGAGATCTAAGCAATTAGAATTAGAAAAATTTATTATTAAAAGATAAAGTAAATTGGCAGAGCTACAAGATAATGTGGAGGCTGTAAGAAGGAATTAAGAGGAAAAGGAGGGAACTATGAAGAAGTATTTGTATCTATTTATCTATATAATTTTATCAGTTATATCCACTGCCAAGGTTGTGGAATATGAAATCGATATAGCCTATACTGAAGTTAATTTTACAGGGACTCCGGTAATGGCTATGACATTAAACGGCAGTATTCCGGGTCCAACTCTGGAGTTTACAGAAGGAGATCTTCTTAGAGTAACCTTCAACAATAAAATGGATGTAGAGACCTCTATCCACTGGCATGGAATCCTTGTTCCAAATGATCAGGATGGTGTTCCCTACCTCAATACCCCTCCAATACTTCCCAAAACTTCATTTACGTATGAAGTTCCTCTGATACAGTCGGGAACATACTGGTATCATTCGCATACTGGTCTTCAGGAACAGCGAGGAGTATATGGCAGTATCGTAATCCATCCCAAAGATAAAAAAGAAACGGTGACAGAGTATGTAGTTGTCCTTTCAGATTGGACCGATGAATCTCCGGATCGGGTACTTAGAAACTTAAAGAAAGATGGTGACTATTATGCTTTAAAGAAAGGGACGGTTCAGTCTTGGGAAAGAGTAGTCAGGGAAGATAAAATAAGTGAAAGATTGATGAGCTCTTTGATGAGAATGGGTCCCATGGATCTTTCAGATGTGGGGTATGATGCATTTCTCATAAATGGACAAAAAAAGATATCTCTAAAAAATATTAAGGAAGGTACTCCTATAAAATTAAGGGTGATAAATGCCGCAGCATCAACTTACTTTAACCTTTCTTATTCAAAGGGATCTATGAAGATAGTAGCTGCAGATGGTTTGAACGTTATGCCCGTTCACAGGGATGAGATACTCATAGGAGTTGCTGAAACCTATGATCTTATTGTTGAAGCCGGAGGAGAATTCAAAGCTTCTGCCCAGGATGGCACAGGAGATACTATACTCCATATTGGTGAAATACAGATGATAAAAGATGAAGAAAAAACTTCTCATATGGTGCCTATGGAAACTACAAACCCCGAAATGAGTATGATGAATCATGATATGTCCATGAACTCTAAGGGGAAAGCCTCTTCATACGACTTTCTAATGGCTATGAAATCAACGGAATACAGTAAGGGTCTCCAGGAGAAAGTTGTCCGTCTAAAACTTACAGGTGACATGGAAAGGTATATATGGACCTTTAACAATAAGGCATTGTCGGAAAGCGATAAAATCCTCATCCGTAAGGGAGAAAAGATAAAATTTGTCTTGGAAAATGAGACTATGATGCATCATCCCCTGCATCTACATGGACACTTCTTCAGGGTCATAAATAAGCATGGCTCTAAGTCTCCACTGAAACACACTGTGGATGTTCCTCCCATGCAGAGTGTAGAGATAGAGTTTTTGGCCAATGAGGAAAAGGACTGGTTTTTTCACTGTCATAACTTATATCACATGAAAACAGGGATGTCCAGGATAGTAAGCTACAACAACGAGGAACTTTCAAAAACTCTGTCCACCAAGCTCTCCTCGGATAGAAAGTGGTTTTACAAGGGGGATCTCACTGGAGCTTCCAACTACTTAGCTATCAATTTATCATCCTTCAATACAAAGAATACTCTCTCCCTAAGTGGTGAAGCTTCCTATGAAGGGGAGCATGATCTGGATGTCTACTATAGCAAATATATAAACCGTAACCTGTCTTTAACCTTGGGATTCAATTTTAATGAAGAGGATGACGGAGAAGTAGACAACAGAGGATTTTTAGGTATTGAGTACCTTCTCCCACTCTTAATAGAATCTGAACTGAAACTTTACGATGACGGGGATATAGAAATCGTGTTTTCCAATGAACTACAACTTACCGACAAACTCCAGTTTAATTGGGAAATAGATACCGAAGGAGAATATGTTTTGGAGCTGGAATACAGATATAGAAAGTGGATCTCATTTACAGCAAACACTCGCTCAGAATATGATGAAGGAATAGGAGTAAAAATAAGATTCTAATAAAAAAGACTTCACCAGCGGGTGAAGTCTTTTTTATTCTTCACACAATCTTCACAGAGTTGTTCTATACTTAAGTATAAGAAGATAATAAGGATGTGATTGCAATGATGCATGGATATGGA
>JAEINK010000124.1 GCA_016342585.1 Spirochaetales bacterium | reverse complement strand
TGTTCAAGAAAGCCGCTATGCGGCAAATCGATAAGTAAGTGTCATAGGGACCTTCTTCATTCTTGCCTGCCAACCATTTTTAAATATTAAAAAAGCATCGTAGTCTTCATGGATTGATTAACCATCCAAGAAAGGAGATTACCATGTCAGACTATTCTGAAAAATCCATGCGCGCTTTACAATTGGCAGGTTTAAGCGAGAAGACCCAGGAAGCGTATACCCGGGCTGTAACGCAACTGGTCAAATTCCATGATAAACAGCCCGATAAAATTTTTGAAGAAGACGTTGAAGACTATTTTCTTCACTGCACCAATGATTTGAAGTGGGCCAAAGCGACCCTCCGCGTATCCCATTACGGCATTCGGTTTTACTTTCAAAAGGTCTTGAAACGCGATTATCATCTTTTCTCGTATCTGAAGGCTGGGACAGAGAGAAAGCTCCCCTGCATCCTCAGCCGTGAAGAGGTCACCCAGATACTCCACCATGTGACAACCCATCACAACTATGCCTTCTTTCATCTGGTCTATTCGTGCGGTCTGAGACTTTCTGAAGGCGTGAACATCCAGATCTCAGATATCGACAAAACTCGCATGATGATCCATGTTCACCGTGGGAAAGGAGCCAAAGACCGCTATGTCCCTTTGCCCGAAGAGACTCTTCATGTTTTAAGGAATTTCTGGGTAACTCATCGAAATCCTACTTTCATCTTCCCTGCTCGCGGACGCGGAAACAACGAGGCTTCGACCACCGATAAGCCCATGCCGGTCAGCACTCCTCAGGGAGTGTTTCGTAAAGCCCGGTATGCCGCTGGAATCAAAAAACGCCGGGTTACCGTTCATACTCTAAGGCACTGCTATGCCACACATCTCCTTGAAGCCGGGGTCAACCCACGGGCGGTGCAAGTCTACATGGGGCATAAAAGCCTTGAAACCACAATGGCCTATTTCCATCTCACCCACAAAGGTTCTGAGAAAGCGAACCAAATCATCAATCAGGTGATGAAGGGTGTTGGATATGAACAAAATCACTGAGATCTTCAGAGCGTTTGTTCCAGAGTATCTTGAGCAGTTCGGGGCATGCATGCCAAAGAACCATCGTAAAGCCATTGATGCCATCATCTCTTGCCGTACTCGAGCCCATGGCCTGCTTTATTACGAGTGCGAGGCCTGTGGTGAATTTCATACCTTTTATCGTTCTTGTGGAAATCGCCACTGCCCGGCGTGCCAGAATCATAAAACCCGGGAATGGATGGCACGGCAGATCAAAAGACAACTCCCCGGACATCATTTTATGGTCACCTTCACGGTGCCGGAGCAACTTCGGGATATAATTCGTTCCCATCAAAAAGAGTGCTACGCCATGATGTTTACTGCTTCATCCCAGGCCATGGCAGAGATCATCGCAAAGGATCGACATATCCAAGGAGAACTTTCAGGTTTTTTTGGGGTTCTCCACACCTGGGGACGGCAACTTCAGTACCATCCCCACATTCACTATCTGGTACCCGGCGGTGCCATATTAAAGAACGGAGAGGGTTGGGCTCCCACAAAAGAAAAATATTTGCTACACATCCCGGCCCTCTCTGCTCTCTACCGGACAAAAATCAAAAAACTCATGGAAAAGGCAGGGTTGTTGCTCCAGATCTGCCCAGACATCTGGTATGAAGGATTTAATGTTCACATTGAACCGGCAGGAACCGGCCAAGAATGCATCAAGTACCTGACTCCGTACATCTTCAAAGTCGCCATCAGCCAAAATCGTATTGAAAAAGTTGAAGGTCGGAAAATCACCATCACCTACAAGAAAAAAGGATGCCGACGGATTCGCCGACTTGTGCTCGACGCAATGGAATTCATACGGCGATACCTTCAGCATGTGCTTCCCACAGGGTTTATGAAAGTCAGGTACTACGGCTTCATGAGTCCGGCCTCGGCCATTAATCTTGAAAATGTTCGAAGGCAAGTAATGAATGCGCAGGATGTTCCTGATGTTGTCCTTCCTCCTGTGATCCATCTAAAACCGCCATCTTGCAAATCATGCGGCGGCCCCCTGACCTATGTCTGTTCCATCATGGCCTACCAACTGCCTCCCGAAGACTATGGTTGACGGGGCTTTCCCGACAAACTGAATAAAAAAAGCTGACTTGCTGTCAAGGTGCAGAGCACTCGAAGTGCGCCATATTCAAAAAAACAGGAAATTGAATACACTCTGTCATCAAATTAAAGGAGGTAAAGCCTGATTCCACTCCGATTAACGTACCACAAGAGATTTGAAAAGCTCACGTGATCTCTCTCAGGTGAGCCGCCTTTCTATACACTTCAAAAGCAATACCCTATAGACATTCAATCCAGTGAAACCGGGCTTCTTGAACAAAGGATTGATGTGACCTTCGGTCACGAGCAATCCTTATGGTT
>JAEINK010000051.1 GCA_016342585.1 Spirochaetales bacterium | reverse complement strand
GTTTCCACCCGCAGATTGAAGAAGCGGCTAATATCGCCCAGGCCTGAAGCTGAATTGAGATGCTGCAGAAGCCTGACATAACTGACTCTCTTTTTTGCATAATAATCGATTGAGAAGGTCTGGGAAGAAAAAGTCATTCCGCAGGCTTTGCAGCGGTAACGATGGACTGTACCAAAGGCTCTTGAAGGGTAGGTTCCATACTTAACATACCAGGAATCCTTATCAGGATTGTGAAATTGTGTGCATTTTGGGTTAGGACAACAGGGGATTTCCATACGATACTCCTTACTAATTTGTTTCTTAATAAGGAATAACGGGGAAATTATGTTGCTGCTTCAGATCAACAGGCTTTGGGGCACTATGTATTTATCAAAGATCTTGAAAAGGCCCCTTGAAGCAGAGGACATTTTATCATAATCTGAGTAACAATGAATCAAGACCAGGTAAAAGAACTCCTCTTAAAACTCGACAGTGATGCTCCTCCCTTTAAACTGATTTTTTCAGGTAAAAAAAGCAAAAAAGTCCACGGATTATACCATCCGGAGGATCAGGAGATCATCATTCATAACAAGAACTTTGAAAACGACGGGACCCTGCTGTATACCGCCATTCATGAATTCGCCCACCATCTGCACTTCACCAGATCTCATCGCCCGGTAGGATCTCGATCCCATACTGGAGAGTTCAGACAGATCTTCCATAGACTTCTTGAAAGAGCTGAAGAGCTCTCAATCATGGAAAACCGATATAATAGCAATGACGATCTGGCAACTCTTACCCGGGAGATCAAGGAGCACTACCTTAAAGGTCAGGGGGATCTGGCAAGGAAACTGGGTGAGGCCTTAATTAAAGCTGAAGAACTCTGCCGGAAATATGAACTTCGATTTGAGGATTATCTGGAGAGGATCCTCCAGTTCGATAAAAATACAGCCAGGGTAGTCATGAGGATGCCATCCATCGAGGCTCCTCCAGAGTTGGGGTATGAGAATCTCAAACTCATTGCCTCCAAGGTGAAACCCGAAGCTCAAAAGGTGATTTCCGAAAAACTCACTTCTGGTGAAAGCAGGGATTGCGCGAAGACAGAGGAAGAACCGGAAGCCTTAACAAGCCAGGTCGTAATCACTCCCAGGGATAGACTTATCATGGAGAAGGCAAGGCTTGAAAAAACCATCGAATCCCTGGAATCTAAACTAAACGCCCTGAATAACAGGCTGGATGAATTGGAGTATTAATAAATGGAAACACTTATAACACCATACCTGGAAAACATGCCTATTGTCGTGTTGTTCATCGGAATAATCGGGACCCTCCTCCTCCTGGGAAAGGGCGCAGATCTCCTGGTGGATGAGGCGGTAAGCCTTTCTGTCAAATGGAAGATTCCAAAGGTTCTCATTGGAGCGACCATAGTAAGCCTGGGAACCACGCTTCCCGAAGCGGCCGTTTCCGTCCTGGCCGCCGTTCAGGGGAAACCGGGTCTCGCCCTGGGAAACGCAGTTGGTTCCATAATATGTGACACAGGACTCATCATCGGTGTGGCCTCTCTCATTTCGCCCCTGGTCCTCGACAAGAGAACCGTAAACAGACAGGGTTGGCTGCAGATGGGAGCCGGATTTCTTCTTGTTCTCTTTGCCCTGCCCTGGATATCATTTTTTTCAGGCGGAAAAGAGGGATTCCAGCCGGGGGTAATTTACCAGTGGGTGGGCTTCCTCTTTGTCATTCTTCTGGCCATCTATCTATGGATTACCATTCGCTGGTCCAGGGACGCCCTCATCTCTTCCGAAGAGTTTGAAGAGGTGGAGGATAAACCGGTCCCGATCCTGATTTTAAAACTCACCCTGGGTGTCGGTCTTATTATAATCTCATCAAAACTTTTAATACCGACTGTTCAGGTCACAGCCGTACGGATAGGAATTCCCCAGAGTATTATCGCGGCTACTCTGGTTGCCTTTGGCACATCCCTTCCGGAACTTGTCACGGCGGTTACGGCCGCCCGGAAAGGTCATGGAGAACTTGCCATAGGGAATATAATCGGCGCGGATATACTAAATGTTCTCTTCGTTGTGGGATTCTCAGCCTCGGTCACCAAAGGAGGCCTTGCGGTTCCGCTAAATTTTTATACCCTCCAATTTCCGGCCATGCTTCTCATCCTGGCAACCTTCAAGCTCATAACTCATGTGGAAAAAGTCTCTATAAAAAAGCACCATGGTATCATTCTCCTGATCTTCTATCTTGTATATACAGCGGGAAGTTACCTGCTCTAGGAAGGATTAATGAAATACGATATTCTGATTCTGGATCATGATGACACCTGCGTCGCTTCAACGGAGGCTATTCACTACCCCTGTCATCTTGAGGTGATGAAGAATATCAGGCCAGATGTTTCTCCGGTGGATTTGAATGGATGGTTTTCAAAAAACTTTCACCCGGGGATCATGAGCTTTCTTGTTGATGAACTGAAATTCTCACAGGAAGAGGTGGAGTATGAGAAAAAAATCTGGAGAGAGTTTACCGATTCCAGGACTCCCGAGTTCTTTCCCGGAATAGTTGAACTCCTGCGGGATTTCAAAACCGCAGGGGGAAGGATAACCGTGGTATCCCACTCGGAAGTACATACGATAAAGAATCTCTATGAAGAGAAGGCACCGGATATCATCCCCGATCTCATATTTGGCTGGGATGATGATCCCGCAAAAAGAAAACCGAATCCATGGCCGGCCCGGGAGATCTTAAAAAAACTGGAATCTCCACCTGAAAAAGCCCTTATGGTTGACGATCTGAAACCGGGGATAGAGATGGCGGCAGCACTGAACATCCCAGCCGTCGGTGCGGGATGGGGCCACGCAATCCCGGAAATAATGGATTATATGGAAAACAACACAGAGTCCTTTCTAAACTCAGTGGATGAGTTCAGACGTTTTATCGGACTTTCTTAAATATGGGATCCGGGGACAAACAAAACCACATTATTCATCAGAAAAAGTAACATCCCGGTCGAGAAGGACATCCAGCGAAATAAGGGTTTCGGTAGATTGAATCTCCTGAATTACCTGAAGTTTTTCAGCAAGAAACTTGTGAAGCCCCGGAAGATTTTTAGCCACAACCTTGATAAACAGACTGTAAACTCCGGTAGTATAGTGAGCTTCAATGATCCTGGGCATGGTTTCCAACCGTTTCATGACAACACCAACATCCTTGGCATTATGAAGATTGATTCCCACAAAGGCGCAGACCGTATATCCTAATTTTTCCGGATCCAGGGCCAGGTGCCCTCCTTTGATATACCCCTCTTCCTTCATTTTGCTGTATCTGACATGGACCGTTCCACCAGAAACACCCAGATCCCGGGCTATCTCCTGAAATGGTTTACGAAAATCTTTCTGCAGTTCAAGAAGGATATTTTTATCAAGTTCATCTAATTCAAAATTCACAGGCTATACCACCTTATATTTCAATTTCATCACTTATATTCATATTCTATTTTAAATATTACAATGAATCAACTTAAAAGTATAGAGATTGACTAAAGACGAACTCTTGAGTATTCTCTATTCTTATGGATGTTAACGAATTAAAGACCACAGCTTCCCTTGCCAGACTCGCTCTGGAAGAGGGTGAACTGAACAAATTATCTGGAATGGTAGATCAGATGCTCGATTATTTCTCCATAATGATGGAGATAGATGTGGATCACCTCCTCCCGACTACTCATGCTCTTCAAAAAGAGAATATTGTAAGGGCCGATGAACCCGATTTTTCGAAAAAGTCCCCGGAAAACAGGGGAACACCCGATGAACTTCTCGACAGAGCTCCCGAACGGGAAGAACGATTTATAACCATACCCAACGTACTTTAGCAGGAATATTATATGATAACCAAAAAAGAGTGGAAGAAGGCTCTGGGCGAGGGGAAATCCGATTATACCGCCCAGGTTCTTGCCATCGAAAAAAACATAGGATCATTTCTGGAATTTGATCCCGGAAAGGGTAAGAAAACGGCGGCCGCTTTCAAGGCTAATTACATAGCGGATGATTCCGCAACAGCCGGGACTTCCCTCGAAGGACTCCCCTTTGCGGTAAAGGACAATATTGCCGTAAAAGGGTTCTCCCTTACCTGCGGGTCAAAAATACTTAAAAATTTCACCTCCCCCTATTCAGCAACGGCCGTTGAAAAACTCATGAATGCCGGCGCTGTTCCCGTGGGAAAAACGAATATGGATGAGTTCGGCATGGGCTCCTCCACCGATGATTCTGCTCTGGGAAGGACAAACAATCCCTGGGATGAAAATCGGGTCGTCGGCGGCTCTTCCGGCGGATCTGCCGCTGCTGTTGCGGCGGGTTTAGCCGCCTTCAGCCTTGGTTCCGATACGGGAGGTTCCGTACGACAGCCCGCTGCTTTCTGCGGTGTCTATGGATTAAAACCCACCTATGGTGTTGTGTCCCGTTATGGTCTGGTTGCCTATGCCTCCTCACTGGAAGTCGTGGGAGCCCTCTCAAGGGATATCAATATCCTGAAAGAGGTTTTCGAAGTCATGCGGGGAAAGGATATCCTGGATAACACATCTGTTGCCCATCCTGCCGATAAGAATAACGGAGAAAGTGAAAAACTTGCACCTCTGGAAGAGGGAGCAGCCATCGGTGTTCTATCTGGAAATCTGGGACTGGCTCCGGCAATCGCCGAATCATACGCCGCCTCTACCCGGGCCCTTATGGATCTCGGGTACAAGGTGCATGAAGTTGAACTCCCCACCCTGGAGTGGGTTGTTCCCGCCTACTATACGATAGCCACAGCCGAGGCCAGTGCAAATCTGGCCCGATTCAATGGCATAAAATACGGCCTGCGGGTTTCCGGTGCCGATAATCCGGATGATCTTGTAAGAGACTCACGACATGAAGGTTTCGGACCTGAAGTAAAACTCAGGATTCTTTTGGGAACCTACGTTTTACGGTCCGGTTTTCAGGACAGATACTACATCAAGAGCCAAAAGATAAGAACGGCCATCCGGGAGGACTTCAAGAAGGTCTTCGATAGCGCCTCGGCAATTATGATGCCCGTATTCCCCACCCAGGCTTTTCCTCACGGCGAGGCAGGACTCGACCCTTTCCAGCAGAAGGTAGCTGACAAGTTCACCTCGGCTGCAAACCTGGCGGCCCTCCCGGCCATGAGTGTTCCCACCATGAATATCGATGGCCTACCGACGGGGATCCAGTTTATGGCACCAACCTTCCGGGAGGACAGACTCTTCACCCTGGCCGAAAAGTTCAAGGATGTTTTCCCCGTGACAACCGCTCCAGTTTCACTCAAAGAAGGGGGCGTTAAATAATGAAATACCAGACTTTTATCGGATTAGAAATCCATATCCACCTTATAACAGACACAAAAATCTTCTGCGGATGTAAAAACCAGTTCGGTGACGCACCGAACACCAACGTCTGCCCGGTCTGCATGGGTTACCCCGGCTCACTCCCCTCACTGAACGAGGAGGCCGTAAGAAAATCCTACATGGTAGCCATGGCCTTGAAGTGTCACCTGAATAAGACGGCCCTTTTTGATCGGAAAAACTATTACTATCCGGATCTCCCCAAGAATTATCAGATCACCCAGTTTGAGTCCCCCTTCGGTATTAACGGGACTATGGATCTTGAACTGGCCGATGGAACCATAAAACCAATTCGTTTCCATGATGTTCACCTGGAAGAGGATGCCGGAAAAATGATCCACGAAGGGTATCAGTCCAAAATTGACTATAACCGGACAGGTGCCCCCCTGCTCGAAGTTGTAACCGAGCCGGATCTTGCCACAGGAGAAGAGGCGGAACTCTTCCTTCAGCAATTCCGCCGGATGATTAGATACCTGGGAGTATGCGACGGTAATATGGAGGAGGGTTCTATGCGGTGTGATGCAAACATCTCACTGAACACTCCGGGGGCCGGTTTAGGCCGGAAGGCTGAGGTTAAAAACCTCAACTCCTCCAGAAATGTCCGGAAATCTCTCGAATTTGAGCAGAAACGCCAGGCAAGAATTCTCGATAAGGGCGATACGGTAACCCAGGAAACAAGACTCTGGGATGAATCAAAGAGCAAGACTTCCAGCATGAGGAGCAAGGAGTCGGCCCACGATTACCGCTACTTTCCGGAACCGGACCTTCCCCCCTACACTCCAACTGCAGAATTCCTGAAAGAGGTAGAAGAGAGTCTTGTAGAACTTCCCCTCTTAAGGAAAAAGAGGCTCATCGAAGAGTATAAGCTGACCGAGGCACAAGGTATTTTCGTAAGTGATGAAAAAGAGACAGCCGACTTCTTTGAAAAAGCTGTTAAAGCGGGAACCCCGGCAGGAACAGCAGCCTCATGGTTGTCCTCGGAGATTCAGAAGTACCTGAATCAGTCGGGAGAGATTATCAGCGAGACAAAACTTACACCTGAAAGGCTTGCATCACTGACTGCACTTATCGCTCAGGACAAAATCAGCAACAAAATGGGGAAAAAAGTTCTCGAACTGATCTTTACTGAAGACAAAGACCCCGAAGAGATTGTAAAGGCACAGGGGATGGAACAGGTTGGCGATGCCGGAGAACTCGGTGGAATAATCCAGTCTATTTTCGATGCCAATCCCCAGGTGATAGAAGCCATCAAGGGCGGTGATAAAAAACAGACCGGATTCCTGATGGGACAGATAATGAAAGCAACCGGAGGTTCTGCCAATCCGAAAATGGCCCAGCAGATTATCGCCGAGAAGTTAAAAGGCTGATTTCAGCAAGAACCATTTTAAGAGAATACAGGATACGAGAGGAAATATAATGAAATTGAAAAGAACCCACCGCTGCGGCGAATTGCGACAGGAACAAGCGGGAACATCAACAGTCTTAAGCGGCTGGGTAGAAAATTACAGAGACCATGGCGGTGTGGCCTTTATAGATCTCCGGGATAGATGGGGTATCACTCAGGTGGTTTTTGATCCGGAAGTTGGTCCGGAATCCCATAAAATAGCACATCAGTTACGAAGTCAGGATGTCATATCCATTGAAGGAGAGGTAAGAGTTCGTCCCGACGGAATGGAAAATGGAAAACTAAAGACCGGGGGAATCGAGGTTTATGTAAAATCCCACGAAATTCTTAATAAATCTCATACACCGCCTTTTGACATCGAACACCATGAAGCCGTAAACGCCGAAACCCGATTAAAACACCGGTATCTGGATCTTCGTTCCACCCATCTTCAGCACGCCATGATCTTCCGAAGCAAAGTCACAAGCCTTATCCGAAACTATTTTCAGGATAAAGATTTTGTTGATATAGAGACCCCGATCCTATCCAGAGCCACCCCCGAAGGGGCAAGAGATTACCTCGTGCCCTCCAGAGTGAATCAGGGTAAATTCTTTGCCCTTCCCCAGTCTCCCCAGCTTTACAAGCAGGCCCTGATGATCTCCGGCTTCGACAGATACATCCAGATAGCCCGCTGTTTCAGGGATGAGGATCTAAGGGCCGACAGACAGCCCGAGTTCACCCAGGTTGATATGGAAATGTCCTTTGTTGACAGGGACGATGTTATGTCTATGGTGGAAGGCCTCTTTGCCAGGATCTTCAAGGAGTTCCTGAACAAGGACCTTAAACTTCCCCTCGCCAGAATGAGTTATGATCAGGCCATGCTGGATTATGGTAAAGACGCTCCGGACTTACGATTCGGACTGAAAATAGTAGAAATCTCCGAAATATTTGCTAAAACCGATTTTACAGTATTCAGAAAAGCTGTTGAATCCGGCGGCTGCATCCGGGCCATAAACCTGAAAGGGGCCAGCGAGAAATTAAGCAGAAAAGAGCTCGATGAGATGACCCCTTTTGCCAAGCAATTCAAAGCCAAGGGTGTTGCCTGGATCCGAATGAACGAGGATGGTCCCCAGTCTCCCATTATCAAATTCTTCAGCGAAGATGAGGCGAATGCCCTTTACGAAAAAATGGGAGCAGAGACAGGAGACGTTCTAATCTTCCTGGCAGACAGGGAAGAGGTCGTTTGCCAAAGCCTTGCCGAATTACGGCTCTTCTTCGGTAAAAAGCTTGAGCTTTACACCAATGATGATGTCGCTCTCTCATGGATAATAGACTTCCCCATGTTTGAAAAAGACCACTCGGGAAATCCGACTCCCCTTCACCACCCTTTCACGGCCCCCAAGCCCGAAGATGCGGAGAAAATGGATTCGGATATATATAATGTTTCAACAAATGCCTATGACCTTGTCATGAACGGCTGTGAGGTCGGCGGCGGATCTATCAGAATCCACGATCAGGCAACTCAGAAAAAGGTTTTCGATATCCTTGGGATCAGTGACGAAGAGGCAAAAGACAAGTTCGGATTCCTTCTCGATGCCCTCCAGTACGGGGCACCACCCCATGGTGGATTGGCCCTGGGTCTGGACAGGCTTATCATGCTTCTCCTTAACGAGGATTCGATTAGAAACGTAATCGCCTTCCCGAAGACCCAGAAGGCAACCTGTCTTATGACCGAATCCCCGGGATCCGTGGAAGAGGAACAGCTTGATGAGCTTTGTATTGTTTCCACTGTCGATGAGGATGACGAGTAAACCTGGATTTATCAAAATTATAATGATTGAAAATGGGGATCTGCAGATTATGCGGATCCTTTTTTTTATGATTGATTTTATAGTAGGAGTTGATTGACACCCTTACATCCAATTCATATACTCGCTGAAATATGAAGAAATTAAATATCATCGTACTCCTTATGCTTGGTTTTTCCGCTTTTGCTGAAGTCAATTATTCCGATTATTCGGTTATCCCTATGCGCGGAAGCGTTGACGGTTATGAAACTCCCGGGTTCTATCTGAATATCCCCCATCCAGTCCAATCCTTTGGAAACTGGGGTGACTACTGGTCTATCGCCCAAATACTTGAGGTATCCTCCACGGCTTATACACGGGGCGACAAAACCGCACCATTTGTCAGGATCCGCACAAGAGATGGTTATGAAACTTGGGTGTATGGTGGGGATGTGATAGTAGTTTCCACAGATATGGAAACAAAAAAAGGGTGGTATTACAATCGCGACTCGGGGCATAAATATATGCAGATTTTCTATCTGGACGAACAATTCCATTTTATAACATCCGGGAGTTCAAACGTAAGATTCAATACCGATTCAGGAACTTCGTCATCTCCCTGGAATTTTACAGTAAACAGCGATAGCGGCTGGACTTCACTGATTCTATGGGATAAAGCAGAGGGGAATTTTTTCTACGGATCGAAGCGCCCGGCAAACAGTGAAAATGAAGAGTGGGATTATGAATCGAATTATTCTTTCAACCTCGATCTTCTTGATATTGATAAAATCGTTTACCCGGAAGATGAGTGGTTCTGGCATTTTTATGCAGAAAAAAACTATGAAGCCATCCTGGATCTGAAAGCCCGGGGATATAATAAATACGATAATCCAAACCTGTCCCCGGGTAGTTCCCCCTTCTTTGAAAGCATCGCCAACAGAGATTTTGAGATGATAAACTTCCTGATAGATCATGGCTTCAGCCAAACCGTGGATGGAGGAAACTATGATGCCACCGTATCCTGCTTATGGGACTTAATCAAAAAAAATGACCTGGAGATGATAAAATTTCTCCTTGATGCCGGAATAGAAAAGAATACGGGCGGTGAGCTTGGCATAAGTTGGGATATAAACTATGTCATCCGCTACGCCACTCCACAAATGCTGAGACTCTTCATAGATGGTGGTTATGATGTCTCACACCCTACTTACAGTTATTCCAACGGCGAAGATTCAGGGGGCAGTGGTAGTTTCCTTTTTTCAGCCATCTATAATGATAAGGTGGAAATGGCAAAGGTTCTCATTGAGAATGGTGCTAATGTTAACTTCCTCTCTCACCAGTATGGATTTGGAAAGTTTTCCACCCGGACCCCTCTTGAAACGGCAAAATCATCCGAAATGCAGGAGCTGCTCATTAGTTACGGGGCCCGATCTTCCCATGAACTCACTCCCGAGGATTACCAGACCCAGGGATTGGGGTTGAGGGGAAAGATGAATGATACCAGGGTGCGCCTAAGGGAGAGGCCGACCCTGGAAGGAAAGATCCTGAGCGTATTGGAAGAGGATGAAAATCTGGTTATCATAGAATCCTTCGATCCCGAAGAGGAGAATCCTTCTCCCTGGCCCTGGTACCTGGTTCGAAGAGAGGATGGGGAGTTTGGCTGGGTTTATGGTGAGTTTGTGGATATCTCTCGAAGTTTCATAAAGTATTAGTCTTTAAAACTCAATTTCAAAAGCTCTCATCAATCAGAAAAGGGAACCTTCTCCTTAATCAACGAAAGAAGTTCTGATCGATCCAGAAGCTGATCATCAAAGGGGATGGGCAGTTTATCCACCTCATCGGAGAAGAGAGAACCCCCAAAAGCAAGGTATTCCGATAGAGTCTCATCGGCATCTGTCACGGCTGTGGAAGCAAGCCGTTCACCCTGATGAAATGTCTTCACTCCTGCAAGCTCAAGGATCGTCGGCCCTACATCATGAAAAGAGGCCAGGGTATCCTTAAAAACCCTTCCCTCATACGGAATCTCCAGGGGAGGAATAATAAAAAGGGGAACAAACTCAAGGATTTGCCCATCCCTGTCCAGAAAGGAGGGGGAAAGCTCATTATTAAAAACAACCGAGGGCGTAGAGTGATCCCCATAAATCAGGATATAGAGATTTTTATATTTCTCTCGAATTTTGGTGATAAATCGCTCCAACTCCCTATCCGTATAATTGAAACAGAGCATGGCGTGCCTGTCACGCTTTCGATTCACATCATCAAAGAGGGGATTCTCGTAATAGGTAGTAATATGCTCATACCCAACGTGAGAGGATATGGTAATAACATAGGATAGAACCGGAAATGACTCGGGAGTCTGATCCAGGATGAAATCAAACATCTCACCATCCCGTGCCGCCCACTTTGGCGGCCCCATGTTCATATCGTAATAATCAAAAAAACCGTCAAACCCAAGCCTTTTATAAGAACTCTCCCTGTTATAAAACTCCTTATCGTAATCATGAAAGCCAAAAACCGAATAATCCCTGTTTTTAAGGACTTTAATAAAACTTTCATCATGGGGATACCGGGAAGAGCGCATCAAAGCCCGGTCACCGGGATCAATATTATCCAGAACGGCAATTTCACAGTCGGAGGAACCACCGGACCGGTGGTAGGCAAAACAGTAGGGGAAGTAATAACTTTCACTCCGCATCCGGTTAAGAAACGGCATCACGGCCTCTCCATTATGGAAAAGCTCTGGGAGTCCCGACTGCAGGGATTCAAACTGGATCACCAGGAAATTTGGTTCACCGGTCAATTCAGCTTTCGGGATATAACTTGAGAACGGCCCCTCCTCCCTTAGATCTTCACGAATCTTTGGAACTTGAACTTCAGATTCAGATTCAGATTCCGATTCTGACTTTAATTCAGCTTCCGCAAGAAATATTTCATCCTCCGCCTTACCGGGGAGCTCCGGGAGGACCTTACGAATTGAATGTGAAAATCCTCCCCAGCCGCTGCCGGAAGAGAGAGGCGGTATATCCCAGACAGAAAAGAGGGACGCCCAGATAAATAAAAGGAGTGTGCCCGACATGGTGAAGATTCCGATTTTCCTGGATTCTCTTATCCCGTCCTTTTCAGATTTGGGTACGAGAGTAATAAAGGAGAAAAGAGCCGGAAGGTCAATAAGAAGGAAAAGCATGGGAACAGTAAGAGGAACAACCCCCTTACTCATTACATTCAGTCCGTCTCCGATTATTCTAAAATCGATAAAAATATTAAAAAGACGGTGATAGACACCATAGAAACCGAGGAGTACTGCATAGCAGAGGGTTTGTATGCCCCAAAATAATAAGATTCTTTTACGAAAAGAGAATGAGTACAGGGTAAAAAACACCCCTGCCTGAAGAAAAAGATGAATAAGAAAAACAGAGACCGGATATCCTCCGGACAATCCGAGGCTATTAGTGAGCAGCAGCATTTTTAAAGCCGAAAGAAAGATAAAACTTCCCCCGAGCACCACCGTTTTACGCATCTTCTTCCTTATGGATCTCAGCGATTCAGAATATTTCCCAATACTGTACAGGACAGACCGATTTTATTCCATATAGAAGAGTTTGACAATAAAAAGAGGCCGCATCCTGCAAGAGAAAACGGCCCTCATATCCCGAATTATAAATACCCTCCTGCAAAAAGGCAGGACACGAAACCCGGTTCAAATAATAAAAAATCTATGGTCCCGCCTTTTATCGATCTTCCTTCCGGAAGATCTCCCCGAGAGAAGCGGGTGAAGCCATATGCCTGGCCCCCTTAATACTGCTGAAAAGCAGTACAAGCAAGGTAGCCAAGTACGGAAGCATGGAGAGAAAATTCGGAGAGATGCCAAGAGGTTGGAGAATATATTGAAGAACAAAAATTCCGCCAAAAAGGAAGGCCCCCAGAAAAGCCCTAAGAGGGTTCCAGAAGGAGAATATAATCAGGGCAACAACAATCCAGCCTCGGCCGCCGGTCAACCCTTCGATCCAGGATTTACTGTAGGCAATGGAGAGATGGGCCCCGGCAAGTCCGCTGAAAGCGCCACCGACTATTGTTGCCAGGTAACGGATAAGCGAGGGATTAAGCCCCTGTGCTGCTACCGCCTTGGGTGATTCTCCGGTAGCTCGGAGGGTGATTCCCAGGCGGGTTTTCATAAGAAAAAACCAGGTTCCTAACCCTAAAAATATGGCTAAATAAAAGAATATATCCTGATAGAAGAGAATCTCGCCAATGATGGGGATATCTCCCAGGACGGGGATTTTGAATTTGTTGATCTTAACTTCCAGGGGAATACCAATGTAGGGTTTTCCCCAGAATCCGCTGACACCAATACCGAGCATGGTGAGGGCAAGACCGGAAATAACCTGGTTTGCCTGAAGAGTAATGCAGGCAAAAGCATGGATCAAAGCGGACGCCCCACCCACTAAAACAGCCACAAGCATACCCAATGCCGGATGTCCGGTTAAAAGGGTTGTGATGAAGGCTGAGACGGCTCCCAGGGCCATCATTCCCTCTATCCCGAGGTTTAGAATGCCTGACCGTTCATGGATAATCCCACCGATGGTTCCCAATAGAAGGGGGGTTCCTGCAACAATTGTTCTCTGAAGTACCGAAATTATGATTTCCTGCATGACTATTCTCCCTTCCTGTGAAAAACTATCCTGTTCCGGGTAAAGAAATCTCCCATTATCAGGAAGAAAAGGAGGATCCCGTTGAAAACCTCAACAGTCGCGGCGGGAAGGTTCAGAGAAATCTGAATAGCATCCCCACCGACCAGGATCCCCGCAAAAAACAGACCCGAAAAAATTGTCATCAGGGGATTCAGTTTGGCAAGCCAGGCCACAATTATGGCCGTAAAACCATAGCCTGCCGATATATTCCCCGGATAACTCAATCGATGATGGATTCCGGCAACCTCACCAACGCCCGCAATTCCCGCAAGTCCACCCGAGAGAACCATGACCAGAATGAGGGTTTTAAAAAAGTTGATCCCCGCGTATCGGCCGGCTTCCGGATTCTCACCTATGACTCGTATCTCATAGCCGAACTTCGTTCTATAAACCATCAGGTACATGGCAACCACTATGAGCAGGGCCAGGATGAGGGTAAACATATGAATCCTCGAACCTGGAAAGTAATCCAGCTGGGCTGACGGGGGGAACTCATCGGTATAGGGATAACCGTGCTGGGTAACACCCTTCCAGGGCCCTACGATCAGGAACTGAACAATCTCGAAGGCAATGTAGTTCAGCATCAAGGTTGAAATAACCTCATTAATCCCAAACGAAACCTTAAACCAGGCGGGAATGAAACCAAGGATTGCCCCCCCTAAAAAACCGGCAAGAAACATAAGCGGAATAACAACCGGCTTGGGAAGAATGGGTCCCAGGGTAAGGGCTACCCAGGTTCCAAAAGCGGCGCCCATGAGGAGCTGCCCTTCCGCACCGATATTCCAGAATTTCCCATTAAACGCCAGGGTAAGTCCAGTGCCGATAAGGATCAGAGGGATAGCCTTGGTTATGGTCTCTTTGAATCCATAAAAGGAACCGAAGGAACCTGAAAAGATTTTTCCAATTGCATAAAAAGGATCCACACCACTTGCCAGGAAAAGGATGCCGACAGCAACCAGGCCTGCAAATAACGATAATATTAAAACAAAAAACTGAAGCCGTCCGGAAGACTCGGTCCTGGGCCTTATACTCATCTGTAAGCTCATTTAAGCCTCACCTCCCTCTGTCCTCAGTGATCCGGCCATCATCAGACCGATTTCACTTATTCCTGTTTCCCGGGGATTAACGATCCCCATGATTTCACCACTGAAGATAACAGCCACCCGGTCACATAGGGTCAGGATCTCTTCAAGATCCTCGGAAACAAGAAGAACGGCCCCCCCCTGCTCTCTTAAAGAGAGTAGCTGCTCCCGTATGTAATTCGTGGCACCAACATCAAGCCCATAGGTCGGATGGGACGCCACAAGAAGGGCATGGTCACCGGTTATTTCACGACCGAGGATCAATTTCTGAATATTTCCTCCGGAGAGATTTTTCATTGGTATTTTCAATGATGGGGTATCCACCTGAAAATCCACAACCAGGGATTTGGCGTGGGTCTTTACCTTCTTATAATCCATCATCAATAGATTAGAAAAAGGAGAGCGATGATGCTTCTTTAAGACGGAATTATCGAAAAGCTGAAGATTTGGGGCAATGGCAAATCTATGCCTCTCTTCCGGAACATGTGTTACTCCGGATCCGCTTATATACCTGGCATTTCTGTTGGTAATATCCTTATCCTCGACAACAACCTGCCCGGATTCGGATCTCCTTAAACCTGTGATGACCTCCACAAGCTCACGTTGACCGTTTCCGGAAACACCGGCAATTCCAAAAATTTCATTTTCAAAAATCTCAAAACCTATGCCTTTTACAGCCTCTTCACCATGATCTCCCCGAGCGTGAATTCCATCAACCTTCAGAACCCTCTTACCCTGTTTCATGGCTTTCCGGTCCAGATCGAAAATCATCTCCCGGCCTATCATCATATTCGCGAGGTCTTTCTTCTCCACGTCGGCAACCTGGGCCTGTCCTACCGTCTCACCATGACGAATAACCGTAACCCTGTCGCATATCGCCATTATCTCATCGAGCTTATGACTGATAATAATGATTGACTTCCCTTCAGCCTTCATTTTTCTCAATATCTCGAAAAGATCATCCGCCTCCTGGGGGGTCAGAACCGAGGTGGGCTCATCGAGAATTAAGAGTTCGGCGCCTCGAAGGAGATTTTTTACGATCTCGACACGCTGCTGTTCTCCCGCCGATAATTGCCAGACCTTCTTTTCAGGCTCTACCTTAAGTCCAAACTGATCGGAAAACTCCAGGAGTTTTATAGTAAGAGCTTTTAAAGGATAAAAGAAGGGCAAACCATCAAAACCAAGGGCCACATTCTCTACAACCGAATGGTTTTCTATCAGCATATAGTGCTGATGAACCATCCCGATTCCCTTGGACATGGAGTCCCGGGGAGAGTGAATGGGAACAACCTCTCCATTAATTATGATCTCTCCGCAATCAGGCTGATAAAGCCCGAAAAGGATATTCATTAAGGTCGTCTTTCCGGCGCCGTTTTCGCCTAAAAGCCCCAAAATCTCTCCCGAATTAACATTCAGATTGATATTCTGATTGGCTTTTACCGGACCGAAGGACTTGCAGATATTTTTCATTTCAAGGGAATTGATCGCTTTCAATGATTACTCCAGGTCAGAAATTGATTTGTTCAAGCATTAGAATAACACAATAAAGTCCACCTGCAAAGCAGGATTATCATATCTACCTTCTTGAATAAAGCTTGATAAAGAAGGTTAAAAGGAGTACAGCGAAATTATCAGCAGGGACTGGGTTTACCCGTTTTACCGGGCAAACAAAAAGGCTGCCGGAATTAAATCCAGACAGCCTTTTCATATTTGTTACAGTAAAGTTAAGCTTTTACTGCTGGGGAATGGAGCCTACAACACCATCCACATAGTACATAATTCCCATAAGGTCGCCCAAAGGTGCAATTTCACCCTCGGCAATCTTCAGATTCCCTTCATTATCATAAAGAGGTCCGGAGTAGGGTTCGAAAACTTCCCGGCCTTCGGCCATCTGTTCGTATCTCTTCATAATAAGGTCATATACGGACATATTTCCCATATCAGGAGTATCTACCTTAACAGCTTTAAGGGCATCAACATATTTAGGATTGATCTTTTCATCCCAGCTTCCACCAAGCTCAACAGCATCTTCCTTAAGGAGCCAGAGTAAGTCGTAATTGGACCACTTATCCTCATAGATATCCGTAATAATTTTCTCATAAAGAACGGTCCAGTTGGCTAACTGTCCGGAAACTACAGAATCAACACCGTAAACCTGCATAGGGCTGTAGTGGCTGAAGGTGTAAATTTCATCACCCTTCTCAAAATGTTCCTGTCCTACCTCGATAACCGCGGGGGTATCTTCGGTGAACGCCAGGGCATCACAACCATCGGTAATAAGAGCTTCAGCGGCCTCTCTTGCCTTGTCCGGACCGTACCAGGAGTAGATCCATCTAACATTGACTTCAGCATCAGGATTAACGGCTTTAGCACCAAGAGCAAAAGCATTAATGTGGCGAATAAGTTCGGGAATGGGGAAGGCGGCAACATAACCAAGTTTGTTGGTTTTTGTAAGGGCACCGGCCATCATTCCGTTCAGGTAGTACATCTGATACAGATCTCCAAAGTAGGTCCCCATATTCGGCAACTGTTTGAAACCTGAACAATGCATGAATTTCACATCAGGATACTTTTCTGCTGCGGCATAAGTATCATCCATATAACCGAAGCTGGTTGTGAAAATAACGTTACATTTCTCTTCCTGAACCAGTCTGTCGATAATTCTGATCGCATCACCCTCAGGAACTGATTCTACATATACAGTCTCAAACCATGGATATTTGGCTTCCAGTTCTTCTTTCGATTCGTGGTGAGCGTATGACCATCCATAATCACCTGTTGGACCAACATAAATGAAACCGGCCTTTACCGCTGCAGAGGATTCATCCTTCTGACCACCTGAAAACGCAAAGGACACTACCATTGTCATGCAGAGCAGGACCAATAATGCTTTCTTCATTTGTTTTTCTCCTTAAAAATTTATTGTTCTTTCCAGCGTAAGAACACAGAGGCAATTTGTCAAGGACAAAGATTAAAATATTGTTTATCATACAAATATGAAAGAATTATTCTCTTCTCCTATGGGTAATTTTCACTTAAGCTCTGAAACAAACCCGAAACGAAACACAGACAGCTCAATTCAGGCATGGGATGCGGCCGATGAGTATATCCTGTGTCGGTTATCCGAAACAAAGTTTGCAGAGGATACTTCAAGTAAACTCCTGATACTGAATGATCACCGGGGAGGCCTTTCCTGCCCCCTTACGGGGACAAAAGAAGCCGGCAGGATCCTCGTTCTCACACAGTCTTTGACATCCCGCAGGGCAATAGAGGAAAACTGCCGGAGAAACAGGATCCAGCCCCCTCTTTTTACCAATGATGATTATTTCCTTAAAAAAGAGGGTAATATCGAGGTAATCCTCATGAAGATACCACGGTCCCTCTCCTATTTCGAATATCAGATGGCAGGACTTTCGAAAACCCTTCCCCCGGGCACACCGATCATTGGAGGGGGTATGTCGAAAGAGATGCCCCTGGGGTTCTTCGAGATATTTTCCAGATACACGGAAGGAGCCGAATACAGCCTGATAAAAAAGCGGGCCAGACTCTATACAGGGAATCTTCTGTCTATTCCCGAAAATAAGGACTTTACCTATACATATGAAGTTCCCGAATGGGATCTCAGGATAAAAAATCTACCGGGGGTCTTTGCTATGGGGAAACTCGATCCGGGAACCCGCTTCCTCCTGGAAAAGTTTGAGCGGCTCTCAAAAGGTTTTACTGAAGAGACTCCTCCCCGGGTGATAGCCGACCCGGGCTGTGGTGACGGGGTACTGGCCATGGCCGCTGCCAGAAAATGGCCCGAGGCGAAGGTCATCTGCACCGATGAATCCGCCCAGGCTGTAAAATCGGCCGAAATAACAGGCTTGGAAAACGGCCTTCAAGAGAGACTGTCCATTATCCAGACAGATTTGATGGAAGGAATCGATGATGGAAGTGTGGACCTGATCCTCTGTAACCCCCCCTTCCACACCTCAAGCAGAGTATCCATGGACCTCCCCTTCCTGTTCATATCCGAATCCGCCAGGGTTCTCAGACCAGGAGGAATGCTGCTTCTTGTGGCAAATCGTCACCTTGGCTACACAAACACCCTCAATGATCACTTCACGACCGCCAGGACAATCGCCCAAAACAAGAAGTTCACTATATACACCTGCAGGAGATAGTAATGGAGATAATTCAGAAAGAGATCCGTTTAAAATCAAGGGGAAGAGGTTTTCATTTAATTACCGATGAGATAAAACAGGCCTGTCCGGAATTATCGAAGGTAGAGGTGGGCATGGCCTTTCTGCACCTGAAACACACCTCCGCCTCTATCACCCTGAACGAAAATGCCGATCCGGATGTCCGCAAAGATATGGAACCCATTTTCAATCATCTTGTACCGGAAAACCAGCCCTGGTATGTCCATACCTTTGAAGGCCCCGATGATATGCCCGCCCATGCAAAAAGTTCCCTTATCGGAGTAAACCTGAACTTGCCCATCACAAAGGGAAGGTTCAACCTGGGAACCTGGCAGGGGATCTATCTATGTGAACACCGAAACCACGGAGGGATGCGAAGCCTGGTCATTACGATAATAGCGAATTGAAGCCGACAGCCTTAATTCAGCTTCCGGATCCCCTTAAATCTATAACCGACTTTAGTAACAGTCTCAATCCATCCCGGGCTGTTGATCTTCGATCTCAGGTTTTTTATATGGGTATCCACGGTTCGATCGTATCCCTGAAAAGAGTAGGAAAGGCATGCGCTCAGAATATCATCACGGGATAAAGCTTTACCCTCATTGGAAACCATAAACCTGAGAATCCGCCATTCGGTTATGGTTAGACTGGTCTCCACCCCATTAATAATGGCTATATGAGATTGTTCATCAATCGTCATTGTTTCATCACCCAGGATCCATTCAGGTATCTCGAGGTTGGCAGAGTCATAGAATCCGGTTCTTCGTAACAGGGCTTTCACCCGTAAAACAAACTCCTTCATGGAAAAGGGTTTGACCACATAATCATCCCCACCAAGCTCAAAACCGGTTATCCGATCCTGTTCGGACTCCCTGGCCGTGAGGAATATAATGGGAACCCTGGAAATCTTCCTTATCTTTTTTGCAATAGAAAAACCATCACCCTCCTGAAGCATGATATCAAGAATGATAAGATCAGGAGGTTTCACGGCTAAAGCTTCAAGAACACCAACCGCCGATGAAAAACTCTTCACAATAAAATCATTTAATTCGAGATACTCTCCAAGAGAGTCACGCAGGTCCTTGTTATCATCAACAAGGAAGAGGCTTGCATCTTTGCTCATCTACTGACTCCATCATTTTGAGGACGACCGATGGACTGAAGGCTGGCTTCTCCGATAATTGAAAGATCAACCTTCCGTTTGGGCAGGCTGAAAAGGAAAGAACTCCCCCTGCCCGGTTCACTGCGAACCCACATCTGACCACCATTCATCTCTATATACTGCCGGCAGATTTTCAGGCCCAGGCCCGATCCCGATTCCTGAGCGGTTCCCGGGGTTGTATCGGTCTCCCCCCTGCGCAGCAGCTTCCTGAGGTTATCCGGATGAATCCCGACTCCGGTATCATCAACAGATATCTCATAATAATCTACAGACTCCTTGGCCTTCACCTTGATAGAACCACCCTTGTCTGTAAATTTTATACCATTATATACAAAATTTCGAATTACGGAAGAGAGCATCCTTCGATCGGCAAAAACAGTCATGCCGGGTTCAACCTCGGAAGAGATAGTAATCCCCTTATCCCGCGCACCGATAGTAAACATATCAAGGACATCCTGAACTATAAGGCTGAAATCCATCTCATCGGGGGTCCATTTCATCTGACCACCCTGAACACCGGACCACTCCATCAAATTTTCCAATAAACGGTAGGTCCTTTTTGTGGAATCATGGATATTCCGGATATACTCCTGCACCTCTTCCTTTTCTAAGGTATCGTACTCCCCATGGAGAACCTCCAGCAGGCCGACAAGGCCCTGAAAGGGGGCCTTCAGGTCATGAGAGAGGATCCTGTAAAAATTATCCTTATCCTTATTGCTGTTCTCAAGCCGGGCAATCTGATTCCTGTATTCAAGCAACTCCTTCCGGAACTGCAGATGATTGGCAACCCTGGCCTGAATTTCCATATAATCCCAGGACTCATTCCCGTCTTTACCTCGAATATAGTCTGCCAGGCCTTTCTCCAGCCATTCACCTGGAGAGAAATCTTTTCCAACAGGAATAATGGCAATAACCGGAGGTTGCTCAACACCATGAACAGAAGAGAGAAATTCGGACAAAACATCCGCATCAAATCCAGCTACTTCGGTGTTCACAAGAATCAGATCAAAGGAGAGTATCTTCAGCTTTTTCTGAAGGGATTTAAAATCCATGGCAAAAGCAATATCCCAACCGGCATCCCAGAAGGTCTTTCCCAAACCGGTTAAACTTGAGGGCTTATCATCAAAAACAAGGATCCGGTTATCCCGCTTCTCCTCAGGCGTGGTCATGCTTGCCTCCAAGAATGCGAATCATATCGGGATAGCTTTTCATATACTTATCTATAAGAAGAATATCAAAATCCCTTATAGCTTTTTCGAGTTCACGGCCGAAAAGGATTAAAAGAGAAACAGATCTCTCCTCTCCGAGAGATTTCAAATTGCCGGCGAACACAAGTATCTCGGAAACAAGCCCCCGCTCCCAGGTTCTATGCCACCTGTACATCCACTCATCCATCAATTCCCAGACAAGACCCTCGGCAATAGCCAGCTCCTGAGGGGTGAGTGCGCGTCGTAATTCAAGATAGTCATCTAAAGAGTAATCAAATATCATTCTATAATATCATAACATATTTTCTTTCCGATATCACCACTGACAAAATTGTGATTAATATGATAATATCCTGTTTATGGAACAAAACAATAATTCCGAAGCCGACCAGTTCTGGCAGGAAAAAGAGACCGAATATAATGGGAAAATCCGTTATAAAACATTCACACGTTTGATTGGAACACTTGAAGAGGGTACGAAAGAGCTTTCCGGGCTCCTCTACATTATTGATGATAAACTTATTTTTGAGGATTTTGAGAAAGAGGGTGGATTACTCGGAATGTTCATGAAAAAGAAGAAATCGAACTGGGAAAAAACCACTTTAGTTATCCCGGTTTCGGAGATCACAGGGGTCACCGAAATATCCCAGTCCACAGCGGCAGCGCGAATATCGGGTCAGCCCGGTCCGTCAAAACCCATCTCCGGCCTGACAAAATTATTTTCTATTATAGTCAATGAAGTTCTGGCTGGTGATAAAAAGGGATATTTTTTCGAGGTTCTTGATAAGTCTTCCCTTACCAAAGCGATCGATGATGCGAAAAGGGAATAGTAAAATCACAAATTAAACAGGTTCTTTCCCCTTATTAGCCAAGGCCTTAATCATCACCTGCTGAAGTTGCTGGTGGACATAATTACGAATAACACTTCTGGCTTCCGAACCCACTTTCTGATCAAACAGAAGGATAAAAATACGCCGGGACGATTCACTCTCCTGACGAAACCCCAGGATAACACCCGAAACTCTCAGCCTGCGGCCCGAAAGGTTCAGCTGAAGATCCGTAAGGAGGGAGTTTTTCTTAATGTTCAGATCCTGCTCATTGAAGATAATCGCCATTCCGGCCGAGCTAATATCAACACCAATCCCATCACACAGCTTTCCATGTATAGAAGCATTAAGCTTGAGGGTAGAACCCTCTCCAGCCTGATATCGGACATATTTTCGACGACTCTTTACCTCATTGGCGATGAGAGTTTTGGAGATAATGTTTGCCGCATCATCAAGTTTCTGTTTAAGTTGAATATACCCGCAGGGTAATGCCAGCTCCATAAGATAAAGCTCGGCAACATCCCTGTCAAATTCATAGCTGAAAATTCCAAGGCTTATTGTACCATTACTGAGACCCAGAAGCGAACGAACAAAGGCCTCCCATTCATTTCGGGATAACCCTTTATCAATATTCAGAAAAAATACCGCATCGGGGTAAAGTTCAAGTACGGGGTAAATATCCTCATGATCTTTGAGGATGTACATCTCAAATTCCAAATCAACAAGTCTCTGAATCAGGTTTTCCTGAAACACAGAATGGGGGTATACAAAAAAAACCTTTTTACCTTCAATCCTGTTTTCCACAATCACTCTCCATTGAATGAATTATAATGACTTATTGCCCAATTAGCCACACATAAAGGATATTAGAATAATTTTTCACTCTTCTGTAAAAACAAGCCTGTAGAAAACCGGTTCGTTTAAGGTAAGAATTTTAATCAAAGGCGTCTCAAAAAGCACCCCCCTATCTACAATCCGTCCCCCCACGTTCGAAACAAGTTTACCTTCTGTTTTTACCAGAAGCGAAATAATAGAGGTTTCAAGGATATCATCAATGGAATCGTTATCAAGATAGTCTTCAAGAGCGAACTCAAGATCCTCTTTATAGATATCCTCGGGGACAGGATCATCAGGATTGGGTCCAAAATAGGCCAGAAGATTTTCATCCATAAGGGGAAAATATTTTGAGACCTGATAGAAATTCTCCGGCGCCAGATAGAACTCGAAAATCCTTAGTCTCCCCTCTTTCTTAAAGGAGAGAACATTACGCTCTGTTTTCACCGTGGCTCCAGACCCTGCCGAACCTGCTGAATCCAGGAAGGGTTCGTTCAGATCGGAAAATGTCCATTCAAGTTTGAGCTGATTTGGTTTCGGAATATCCACAGAGACCAGATCGATCGAATTATTCAGGGCGAAACCATTCCAGATCCCAACCTCATCAAAGACGGAGATTTCCGAAGTATCCTGAGACTCATCCGTGTCGGACATAACCATCGAAAGGTCGGCAAGATAGGAAGTTAAGACAGGATGAAGAGTAATTTCCATACTCCCTGTCCCCTCTCCGGAAAGATCTATCGCGATCTCCTGCCGGGATGAGCAGGAGAAGGTTAAAATGAGTATACAAAAAAGCAGAAAAAGGGATAGAACCCTCTTCCGCACCCCATTCTGTGCCGGGTTTAGTGTTTTTGAAACTAGAGTTCCATCTATTGTTGAATCCATGAACACTTAGTTTACCCTCTAAGAAGGAACATTTCCAAGCCGATCCAGAATTTTTTTCAAAAAGACCATCTCTTTAGCGGATTCACACCCCATTTTTATCAAGGTTCCCCCAAAAATATCGATCTCCGTATGGGCTTTTCCCGCCTCCACATCCTGCTGAAAGGAAGTCCTGGTCTCTGCCGGAAATGTTGCCGCTTTCTCAAGGGTGGCGGGGATGACATCTTCCGGGAATTCAATATCCCGTAACTTTCCGAGCGCAACGATCTCACCCATCAAACCTTCAACATCACTCCTGGCTTCAGAATCGACAAGGACCTCTCCAATTGAAAGCTTATAGGCAGCTGTTACCAGGGCGAAGGAGGCAATAAAGAGGTATTTATTCCAGATATCAAACTCGGGATCATCACTCCAGCGGAGATTCAGCCCACAGGCCAGGGCAAGCTTCAGGATTGATTCAGGGTACACATCCCGGGTTCCCTTCCTGTTTCCCGTCAGGATTGTCCCTTCGGGTCCAATCTGGGTAATTTCACCGGGAGCAGAAACCCTGGAGGAAACATAAACACAGGTGGGCATGACAATCCCCCTATCCAGCTTCCGGATAATCCGATCCCGTATATCGACTCCATTCATCAGGGGGATAATCAGGGTATGGGGGAAAATCTTATCCCTCATTTTATCCAGTGCCTCATCCAGGTCGTAGGCTTTAACACAGAGAAAAAGAACATCGATGATGGGGAGGGGGGTTGGATCATCCGAAGCGGTATTGGGAAAAGCCCTGAACTCTTCACCGCTGCCCAGTTTAACAAGGAGCCCCTTATCCTGAATCTGCTTCAGATGCTCTCCCCGGGCTATAAAGTTCACCTGTTCGGTACCAGCCGGCCCGCTATTAATACTCCGGGCAATGAGTCCACCGAAGTAGCCGCCTACACCGCCTATTCCATACACAACAATCTGAGTTCGTTCATTATTCATAAGGTGAATATATCAGAAAAAAAAGGGGATTAAAATACCACCGGAACAATAGAGGGGAAAAGCCGTAAAACCCAAGTCAGATTCTACTCAGCCCTATCGGGGATTTTTTTAAACATCTTCCCTGTTGAACCAGAGAGGGTTGTCATGAGATAATAAACTCATGAAAGGATTAATACTGGCTGCAGGCTACGGAACCCGGTTTCTACCGGTTACAAAAACTATACCGAAGGAGATGCTTCCCCTTATAGACAAACCCTCCATTGCGTTTATAATTGATGAGTTCATCCAGTCCGGGATTGAAGATATAATCGTGATTACCTCCAGAAGAAAGAAGTCCCTGGAGGACTATTTAGACAGGGAGATCGAACTTGAAGAGATCTTCCGGAGAGAGGGGGCCGCCGCTAAACTTGAAAAAATCGCCCCCTATAAGGCGAATATCTCATTCATCAGACAGCAGGAGATGAAGGGGACAGGTCAGGCCCTGATGCTGCCCGAAAAAATGATTGGGGATGAACCCTTTGTGGTTGCCTACCCGGATGACCTTCACTTCGGAGAGACCCCCCTGGCCGCCCAGCTGATCAAAACCTGGGAAGAGACGGGCTGTTCAGTCCTCTCCACCCTTCACAACCCTCCCAACCTGGAGAGGTACGGGATCCTCGCCCTCAAGGAGGATGGATTCCATGTGAAAGACATCGTGGAGAAACCTGCCCCGGGGACAGAGCCCAGTAAAGAGGCCACCATTGGCCGTTACCTCTACACCCCGGATATCTTCAAGTACCTGAGAGAAGGGTGGGGAAAACACACCACAGGAGAATACTTCCACACCTATGCCTTAAAACAGCAGATGGACAGGGATGGTGTTGTCTTTAAACCCCTGGAAGGGGAGAGGCTCGATACAGGAAGTCCGGCGGGCTACCTGAAAGCCATACTGAAATACGCCGCAAAAGATCCGGATATGGCCGCCGAGATTCTTGAGGCCGCTGATCAGATTCGAAGATAATCACCGGTCATTTCCGCAATACTTATAATATCAGAATATAAAAAAACTCCCGATATCTGCGGGAGTTTTTTTATCTGAACGGTTCAACCATGTTTTCTTACAGAATCTAAGCCAGAACCTTATCAAAAAATAGTATCTTTTTCTTCAGAAATTTTGCAATGGAACCTATCATCAGAGCCGCGAGGATCGTCCCCTCACGTATCCCCTTCAGATGATGCAATAAAACGAAGGAACTGATTATCCCGACGGCAACCATTGTACAGTCGGCCCCAACTTTGGCTTTACCAAAATCAATGGGAAATGTTTCGGATATGGCCAGGGCAAGCCCCTCACCCGGGAGATAGATGAGCCGGGCCTTTACTTCGATAAACACAGCAAGGCCCATCAGAAAACAACTTAACAAACAAAAGGCAAGACGCCCTGTATACCCGGGTACCGTGACCCCCGAAAGGAGATACATCGTAAAATCAATGAAAAATCCAAAAACAAGGGCAACGAGTAATTGAAACAACTGAAACGGCTGATATCTTTTTCGTAACAGAATAATCTGCAACAGAATAAGCACTATATTAAAAATAATAGTCAGCGCACCTATCGTTAAAGGGTATTTCAGGCTGAAAATATAAGGAATACACGAAACCGGGGATATCCCCAGGTTCGCCTTTACCGACAAGGCTACCCCGAAGGCCATAATAAACAAACCCGCAGTAAAAATGAGTAACCGGATCAACAGTGTATTTTTCAATTTTCAACCTGATTGCGATTAGTGTAACAGGGAAACAGAACTACCATGCACGTGCTATTTGCCCAGGTAATCCATGATTTCGGTTCGTAACACATCACTCAAATCAACTTCCAGTTCATCGATAACCACCGCTTTGGGATCATCCTCCGGGAAGTAAATGCTGATTGCCTGATCCAGGTTGATATATAACTCTTCATTTGCCTTAATCCATTTTGCCATACTCGATTCTCCTTATTTATGTAAACTCTCATTTCTGTGATTAATCATCTTAAAAAAGATCCTGTTCCCAGTTCATACTTTTATTTCGAGGTTTTGCCAACCCCTTACTGCGGATCCTACCAACGGTTGAAGACCTTCTCGGCGAAGCCGTGGAACGCCTTGATTTCCAGAGGTGTCCCGTCATCAAGGATAAGCCTGCCGGAAAAATTCCCGAAAACCTGATGCTGATGACTCTTGAGAATGGCCAGGGAGGTCTCGGAAAAACGGTCCAGAACAGGGAAGAAATCCAGTTCAAATCGGCCGTCGGAGGATGAGAATTTCCAGGGCTCCATATACCGTTCCGAGCCTTCAGGTTCCCCGGGGATGTGGAATTGAATATCCTCAAGTTTATGGGCTCTCCCTTCATAGAAGATAACATTCTCCGTGGCGGCCGATGTATCCCCAAAACCATAACCGATATTAAAGCCGAAGGGTTTTCCTTCAAGCAGGCCCGAGGCGGAGCCCCAGTACCAGGTATTCTCATAAGTCCAGACTCCCCGCCCCCAGTCCAGGACTCCCATGGCCGTCTCCGGTTCAAATTCCATCACCATCCCGCCGGTTTCGATTTTTCCCCCGGAGGGCATGCAGTTCACCTTTTCGTTGAAGTAGAACTTGCCCCGCTTCTTAAAAGGGGTGGCGATCATAATCGAATCGTGGTTTTTGTCACGCCACAGAAAAAGATCCGCTTTAAGCCCCTTTCCCTTATTAAACTCAGGGTAATCGATCTTCAACCTCTTCCCCTCATCGGTCGTTAGAAAGGCGAGATCTATCTTTTTATCATGAACAAGGCAATCTCCGGAAAGGGAGGTGGCGGGCAACTCAAGTCTTCCCAGAGGAAAGGGCCGTATGATACTGGCAGAAACCTCGGAGGGAGAGGCAGGATCTGTAAAATCGAAGAGGGTCATTGCGTAGAACGCCATATACCCGTTGTCGGCCATTGTCAGGGAGAGGCTGTATTTTGTGTTGGTCACATAGTAGTAATCCCACTCCTTGATAAAAAGAGCACTCCCCCGGATATTTTTCCGGTTGTAGTTTAACACCGGCCGCCTTGCCCAGCCCTTTTGAATAATCTCACCCTTTTCATTGAGAAGTTCTCCGGGCGCCGTAATCTCCTTTTGCATTCATCCACTCCTTTTTGATTCTGATCTTAAATATTGCTTACACCATATCAGGCTGATAGAAGCGGTCGGCTTTTGCCTGATAGCGATTGGCCTCTTCTATTTTTCCCCTTTTCAAACATCCGGCAGCGTAGATCCTGCATTTACGTGATAGAACGGCCGCCGCTTCGGATAATCGTTCATCCGGGATTAACCCCTCTTTTATGACATGCTCCAGACCTTTAATCCTGAAAATTTCAATCTGCCCATATTTCTCTGAAAGCTGATCCCAGTCGCCGGCCCTTTTTATTGTCAGGGGTTCTTCCAGATAACAGACCGAATACCGGGCCGTAATCCGGAGCCAGTACTCATAATCTTCGGCTATCTCAAGCGCCTCATGAAACCCGCCGGTCTCCCGGTAGAGGGCCGCTTCCATCATCACGGTGGAAGGACCGATGATACATTTTTCCAGGGCAGGAGTAAAAATGTCCCCGGCCCGCCGGTGCTTCTGCCCTTTCTGGGAGACAACCTTCTCCCCCCGGCGCCAGACCTCCCGGGTGTGGGAGATTCGACAGCCGGGATGGCTGAGAATATCCGCCACCTGACGGGAAAGCTTTTCCGGCAGCCAGAGGTCATCACTGTCCAGGAAGGCCAGCCACTCACCCTCTGCCTCGGCAACGCCACGGTTTCTCGCCTGACCGGCCATCCCCGAGTGGCTCTGCCGGATTATTTTTACACCAATCTCCGGCCTCAAGCGGGATGCCTGAGATTTAAAATCTTCAAGGACAGGGGGCGTCCCGTCATCGGAACCATCATCGACAATAAGGATTTCAAATTTTTCATACTCCTGGGAAAGGACGGAGTTCAGAGCCTGGAGAACCAGGTCGGCACGATTGTAAACAGGGACCAGGACGGAAACAAAAGGTTGATTCATAACTAAAGGATACTCCCGGGCCCGGGTGTTTGCAAGGGGGATTTTTATGGTTCAGCCCCGGCCGGGGCGATAGTAGGTTTTTAAGGAAGGCAGGGGTTTATCCCCCGAGAGGTGAAGATTCAAATGGTTTACAGCGGCTCTGTACTCCTCCTGCCCGAATCGCCCGCCCCGCAGGAGAACCCCCCGCAGCCGCTCCGCCTTGGTCCGGGAGAGCCGGGAAAGGACATCCCGCCGCTCATCAGCACCAAGGTAAAAAAGAGCAAAAAAGAGCTCCTTATCCGACGCATTCATCAACCGGCTCTGGACCTTCAAAGGATCGAGAGTTTTTATCAATGTATAAAAGGTCCGGTGTGGAAATGGATCAGCGGCCACCTTTACCCCCCCTGTAACCGGATTCTAACAGTTTATGCCCTCTAATAAAAGAGAGAAATACTGGTTACAAATTCCCCTTTTAGACATTTTGCGGAAAAGGGTGTATATTAAAAACGTCATGATAAATATTAAGAAAGCCCTTCTCTTATTACTGCTTATCTCAATTATTCTCCTGGCCTCCTGCGTGGAGCCGGTGGACTTTTCGGAATATGAAGATGTGAATTTCATTATTGATCAGGACTTTCCCACCACGGGAAATGATGATGGGGAGCAGCGCTGGCTTGAAGAGAGGGCGGCGGAAGAGGTGACCGATGGTGTCGAGTACATGATTTTTGAGCCGGTTTCTGAAACCGCCGCTGGTTCGATCGTTAACCTTCCGGCCGATGCCGCCATCTACCGGCTGGAAATTCCAAACCTGGTTCCCAATGGGGACTTTGAAGAGGACCCCCTGACAAGCGGTTGGAGTGAAGAGGGAGCAACAGCGGAAATCACCTGGGATGCTGCTACGGATCCTGCTGTGATAGAGGGCAGGGTCCTCGATTACTCCCATTCGGCCAGCTCTCTGGTGAAACTCGATACATCTGCTTTTTTACTTCCGGATGTGCAGTACTCCCTGCGCTTCGATCTGAAATTATCCCCCGGAACGGATGAACTTGATAATATGAACTTTGAGTATTACTACAATCTGGCAAGTGAAACACCCGCCTATTCCTGGTCCCCCGTGCTGTTAGGCTATGGAAACACGGTGATTATCGATTTTCCCGTAGAGGTTGATAAAAACGCACCCGCCTTTACCACAACAGAAAGTGGTTATTTTACGATTGGCTGGTCGGTGGGGAACAGCGGTCAGGAGGGATATATGGACAACCTCAGGATGACCCGGGTCGACAGGACGAACACCCTCTTCCTGGATATACCATTCAGCTCTCCGGACCGGCCGGATCTCCTTTCGGGAGGAACCTACACCTTCTCCCTCTATGTGAAGAAAGAGGCAGCTGACCAGGTGACACCCCAGGTTCACAACCGGTTTCAAGCCGAGGGGTTAACCATGGGGATTAACACCACCGCCTCTGCCAGTTATTCAGGCCGCAACATCGATATATCTGCAATAACCGCCAGCACCTGGACGAAGGTCAGTGTCTCCTATTCAAACTCCGAAAGGGTTCAGATATACACCCCGGCGGATACATCCGCCTCGATAATGACCTTGAGCATTGTCCCTACCAACTGGAACTCAGCCAATGACAATACGGCCGGTTCCATCCTTATCAGCTCTCCGGAACTTACCTGGACCTACGACTCTTAAACCAGAGGAAAGAAAAAAAGTATCATCTTATTTATAAAGAACTGAATCGAGGGGTTAGTGGAAGCATGCCCCGGGCCGCCCGGTGGAACGGCAGTGAACCGGAAGAGCGGCACGGAAAGAGGCAGGCTGGAACGAAGGGGAGACCCTCCCCTTCCTTAAAAAATCACCACAAGAGTACAAATCAGGCCCAAGACCGCGGCTTACAGCCGGGCATAAAGCCTGAATTCCTATTTCACAACCAGAACCTTACGGAACTCATCGACCCCCGGAGCTACCAGACGGATGAGGTAAACACCCCTGGCTACAGTATCTCCACTGTGATTTTTCCCTCCCCAATGAAAGGTGTAGGAACCGGTACCCTGCCGCCCCCTGAAGATCGTATCGACAAGATCCCCCGCAAGATTGAATACATTGATCGTCACCATACCGGCCTCTGCGAGTTCATAGAAGAGGGTCGCCTCCTCTGACTCGTTCGGGTTGATCACATTATTGACGATAGTCACACCGCCGCTCTGGGCAACAAGCTCATCGATCGAGAAGGACCAGGGTGCCAGGGAGCGGGGATCCGAGGGATCGGTGAGCCGTGCACAGATAAGGTCCCCCAGGGTAAGGATGAACTCAACATCTGCCCCTGTCTTAATCTCACTGTCATCGGCAGGCAAGAGAAAATCCCGAATGGCCCCGGTTGATCTGAAGGGCGGCACGGTTCTGGCCTCATCATTGGCCTCAACCTGAAGACCGGATATCGCCTTGGGCATCCAGAAATTTGTCTCGAGAATATCCTCCCCGAAAAACTTCATCGTATCGGGGACATCCACATCATAGAAAAGGCGGATGGGCTGAGTCGTGGCCGATGGCACATTGATGGTCGATTCCAGGGTAATATCCCGATCGAGTAGACGGCCTGTCCCGTCAAAAACCTTGAGTGATGGACTGATCCCCCCCTGTGCATCGTCTGAATTGATACCATCATCCGCATAGACTGGTTCAACAACACCGATACCGATATCGGTGATCTTATGGATCTCATCGGATGACATGAAGTTATCCACCTGATCCTTCAGGAATGTGTTGATGCTCGGGTTCGGGTTGGAATTATCCGCAGGACCAATGGTTCCTGAAAAGGCGAACTCCTCATCGATATTACTGTCCAGATAGAAGAAGGCATCACGGATGGAGTTATCACCCGTATCGGTCAGCTTCTCGATACTGTCGATTGTATACCCGTCTGAAACCTCGAAATCACTGGCTTCAGGAGTTGAACCATCTTCCCTGTATAACTGTTCCGAAAAACGCACATAGATCTTATTTGTGTCCACTCCTATTATCGTAATCTGGAAGGTCGGGAGAATCCGCTCGATAGCGAGGACGATATCGGAACTGGACGGGATGAGATTTCCGGCCAGGTCTGTAAAGAGTCCAACCGAGGCGTCATATTCCAGGTAGAGCTCGATGGTAAGATCCCACTGCAGGGCCGCCGCATCAAACTCAATGGAAAAGTAAGAGTCAGAATCCCGATTGACCTCCGTATCACCGCCATTCTCGACAGGATCAAAAAGGTTCTGGTTTACCACCGTGTTGAAAACAGCGGAAGGGATATTCACCGGGGTGGAAATTCCAACCTCCTCAACCAGAATGGGTGTGGGATCATTGCCAATCGTCGCCTGGACGGTTTCATCACGAATACCCCAGGGGTGATTTGGTGCTGCCGAATCGGAAGTAGCCTGGGGGTGATCACCCTCAGAATCCCAGGATCCATCCGGGGCCGATCTGTTGGAGGCATAGTTGTCCTGAATATGAATATCCAGTGAATCCACAAAGCCATCCACATTACCATCCCGCAGGAGGACCTCGTACCAACCGGAAATTCCAACCGAATAGTCAGCGAAATAGGGACATTCAACATCCCATCTCTCCAGATGGGTTCCCGGCATGGCTATTGTCCCGGAAGCAACTCCCGGGGCCATATTGGATATATCATCAATGATAATTGGATCTGCCACCGAATCTGAAGATGTCCTGAAAGGTTCCGACGAAGGTTCCTGTGCATTCCCGGAAGCATCGGTAATTCTTGTATTTTCTACTACGGCTGCTGAAAGGGTTCCGATAGAGGCATCCGTATTGGGAATATGATTCTCGATAGTCTGGGAAGGATCACCCAGATACCCGGTCCAGAGGGATGAGGCATCACTTCTCCATCCGGCAAGATAGAGGGTCAGACCATAATCCCCGGAAGGATTTTCCGGACCGCCGCGATAGATCGATGTAACGGCCGGGTCCGCATCCCGGCTGCCCGAATTAAAGACACCGGGGTAGGTGAAGAATCCCACAACTTCAACATCGGTTCCATTCTGATAAATGTGGGCACCATGTTCACCGTCGGCGTCAAAAGTTTCATTAGCCCTTCCGTTTTCTACGGGCGTTGCGGCACCGATCTGGTAGTCGGCCTCGGTTCCGATATTCACCTTTTCGGAATACCGGAGGTGCAGGAAGTTATGGGCATCATAAGGTTCATCGGAAGCGGCAGGGTCATGATCCGCCCTTCCGGCAGCTACAGCAATGAGGACTGGACTGGACGAATCGATAAAGGTTTCTGGCCCTGTTCCATCACAGATGTCAGCTCCATTCTCATTATAGTTTCGCACCGGGTTGTGTCCGCCCGCATCAAAGAAAACTCCCTTGAGGAAGGAGAGGTCGGGGATCGAGGTCTGATGATTTCCATCCCTGTCGGTACTGCCATTATCCGCATCACCATAGGTCGTCCCGGTCGCATCGGTATTCCAGGTTAATGTAGCTCTCGGTACATAGAGATAGAAGGTAGAAAGATCGCCCTCACCGTCTGTGGTTGTGAAGTTGTAGGGGGGAGCATCCGGTGTCGCGTCGTCGTCTATATAGGTTTCGGTGAAGGGGATAGTCCCACCATTTGTCCTGAAGTTAGCCACCGCTGCGGAGATCTGGTTATTTGAGTTTTCCATGGGCTCGGAGAAGGTCACCCGGATTATGTCATCAAAAACTGTTTCAAAGGTGGCCACTTCCGGTCTGTCAAAATCCCATCCCACCTGACTAGCCGGGAGATACTCCTGGTTGTTTCCGCCATCGATTACCACATTGTTATCATCCGTTCCGGCTGTTACAACTTCGGAAGCTCCTATATTTCCTCCGATAACTGTTGAACAGTTGGTTACCGTAGCGTTGAAAACGAGGTTATGGATGGTTCCCCTGGTAAAGGAATCATCGTATGATCCGCCGTCATTATAACCCAGCGGATTTGAGGTGGAGAGATCCTTTACATAGAGGCTCCAGTCGGATGAACCTATCAGATCTGTGCCATTAACATAAAAGTTTCCAGTTCCTATAGAATCAATCGCCCCGTTAGCTTTTCCGATGGCCAGGGTAGATCCAGCGAGATCACCAAACCGGGCATCCTTTTCCACAAGGGGTGTTCTCAGGAAGGCTGTTGAGGTTTCAAAGACAAAGGCTTCATTTGAGCCATCCGTAATATCGAGGTCCTCATCGTAGTCACTGTAGGTTCCGGCACCAAAATCACCACCATAAATAACCATATCACCACCGCCGTCATTATCCGCATCGGTGAAAAAGTGAAAAACACCTGGAGTCAGTGTTCCCCGATAAAAGACAACCCGTTCATTGGTCGCAATGTCCGAGATAAAGGTGATCGTATAATCCGGATCAAAATCGACATAGAGTTCGTTAAACAATACCTGAGGTGAAAGCCCGCCATCTGAACCAAAGTCCAGATCGGCTGTTATATTCTGAATGGCCACAGCCTGGTTCCGACTGATATAGGATTGTTCCAGAGTCGAGCGATAATACCCGCCAAGGGTACTCTCAAGGATAATCCAATTATAGGTCTCGACAGTTACATTGCCTTGTGTTCCCGCATTTCCTGAATCTCCTATACCATTCAAGGTCACTGAATCTGCTGTGATTGTCAAGGAGTTTACCTTTCTCAAACCTCCAAGGACATCGTCGAACGTTACAGTTCCGGCGAGATTCTGTACAGAGACATCCGAAGTGGTCGTGATCTCCAAATCCCATTCCGTTGCGGCCAGGTCATCATCTACTGCCCCAGAGATGGAAAAAGCTGCTCCCGAGCCGACACCGCTGCCGGTAGTGTCTATCAGAACATCTTCTATTAGTTCCATGTCTCCGGTCAGTGTGATAATCCCATCCTCAGTCAGAAGGTCCGCCGCCGCTCCCGAAGCACCGATCGATATGGTTGTTCCGGTCAGATGCATAGGTCCTGTTCCGGAGTTTATCTGAGCGGTCGCCGTGATGTTGCCAGGTCCGCTGGCTGTTATGTCTACCGAACCCAATCCGGAGGATGTGAATGTTCCGGAGATTGTGATATCGCCCGAGGTGGATTCGATTTCAGAGAGGGCTGTGGTCTGGGTGAAGCCTATAAAATCGATATCATCGGTTTCAAGGATCCTGACAGGGTTCCCAGAACTATTAGTGATAATCGCGGAAGCCACCGCGGTTTCAAGCCAATCTGTCGCACCGATTCCATTGGCTGCTGAAATTGCCAGGCGTCCTCCGGCCTGTACATCTTCACCACCCGTATTCCCACCATCAAGCAGGGCCCCGGATGTTGTTATATTAACTGCTTCTGAACCCGCTGTTGTGCTTACGCTTGTTGTTATGAGCTGACCAAGATTGATATCGTCGGTTGCATTGAGATCTATAATTCCATTACCACAATCCAGGATTGTACCATCGGCCATAGTGATAAGACCCGTATTAGCCGCACCGGCATTTACTTCGATCTCTCCACCCGTGGCCGTAATATCACCGGCAGCCGTAAAGTTTACATCGTTTCGATCGGAGGTTAGGGTTATCTTTCCTGTACCGCCATTTACGGTGGTCTGGATATTCAAATCATTATCATTTGACGAACCAGAGTCTCCGGCTGTCATGTTTATAGTTCCCGTGCCGGCTGTTGCTACGGCGGCGGCTATATTTATGGTGCCGTCACCGGTGGCCAGGCTTATATCACCACCTGTTGTAGTCGAAACAGGACCATTTATATCGAGATCATTATTGGTCACATTTATGGCAAGGTCTCCACCGCCGGCGGCAATGACTGCCCTTATGACAGTTAGAGTATCGGTTTCATTGATAAACAGGTTTCCACTTGTTGTATTATCCAGATCGATCGAAGCAACTGTCGTTTCCAGGCCTGTGAATGTACCGCCTGAACCTATTCCTGTTACGGCATCTATTACAAGACGGCCGGAAGAAGCGACATCAATATAGTTATCTCCGGCATCAATTACTCCTGCAGGAGTATTGATAGTTATTGAGGTTACTGTTCCATTCGTAGTAAAAAGGCCGCCGAGGGTTATATCGCCTGCCGCATCAAAATCAATAAGACCTGCTCCAGCATTAATCAGTGCATCATCGGCCATCGTTATCGCACCGGTTCCCGCATCTACAGTCACTGTTCCATTTGCGGATGTTACATCTCCGGAGGCTCCGAAACTTACAGAATCATCAGCGAGCAGATTCAAGACTCCGCCTCCGGTTCCGACTGTCTGATTCACAGCAATATCTACTCCAGCTCCGTTCGCATCGAGTTCTATCTGACCGCCGTTTGAAACCAGGCCTGTTCCACCGACAAGGACTGTGATGTTTCCGCCAGCATCTACATTTACACTTCCGGCTCCACCCTGATTTATGTTCTGGATATCAAGCGCATTGCTTTCATTTATATCTATATTGTTGGATCCTGTATTATCAAGAGCTATCGAAGCTACAGTTGTATCTATCGCTCCGGCAGTTCCAATTCCGGTTACCGCATCTATTACTAATCGCCCCGAAGAGACTACATCTACTGCGGCAGCCCCTCCATCTACAACCCCTCCAGCCGTCGAGGTCAAGCTGACGGAAGTAACTGTTCCATTCGTAGTTAAAAGACCGCCAAGGGTTATATCACCTGCCGCATCAAAATCTATAAGACCAGCTCCGGCATTCACAAGAGTATTGTTGTCCATGGTTATTGCTCCGGTTCCGGCATCAACCGTTACCTTTCCGTCTCCAGAGGTTACATCTCCAGAGGCTCCGAAACTTACAGCATCATCGGCAAGCAGGTTCAAGGCTCCACCACCGGTTCCGACTGTCTGATTCACAGCAATATCCACTCCAGCTCCGTTCGCATCGAGTTCTATCAGACCACCGGTTGAAACCAGGCCTGTTCCGGCCACAAGGACTGTGATATTTCCGCCAGCATCTACATTTACACTTCCGGCTCCACCCTGATTTATGTTCTGGATATCAAGCGCATTGCTTTCATTTATATCTATATTGTTGGATCCTGTATTATCAAGAGCTATCGAAGCTACAGTTGTATCTATCGCTCCGGCAGTTCCAATTCCGGTTACCGCATCTATTACTAATCGCCCCGAAGAGACTACATCTACTGCGGCAGCCCCTCCATCTACAACCCCTCCAGCCGTCGAGGTCAAGCTGACGGAAGTAACTGTTCCATTCGTAGTTAAAAGACCACCAAGGGTTATATCACCTGCCGCATCAAAATCTATAAAACCAGCTCCGGCATTCACAAGGGTATTGTTGTCCATGGTTATTGCTCCGGTTCCGGCATCAACCGTTACCGTTCCGTCTCCAGAGGTTACATCTCCAGAGGCTCCGAAACTTACAGCATCATCGGCAAGCACGTTGACGGCTCCACCGGCAGAAGTCAAAACATCATTTACTGATATATCTATTCCAACACCATTCGCATCCAGCTCTATCTGACCGCCAGTTGAAACGATTCCTGTTCCGGCCACAAGGACTGTGATATTTCCACCAGCATCTACATTTACACTTCCGGCTCCACCCTGAGTTATTTTCTGTATATCAAGGGCATTGGTTTCATTTATATCTATATTGTTGGATCCTGTATTATCCAAATCTATAGAACCTACCGTAGTGTCTATCGCTCCGGCAGTTCCTATTCCTGTTACTGCATCAATAACAAGACGTCCAGCGGCATCTATATCTTCACCGGCAAGATCTCCTCCATCAATAATAGAGCCCTCTCGGCTTGTGAGGCTGACTGCTATTACGCCGACATTTGTTGTTACTATTCGACCAAGGGTTATATCCCCATCTGCAAGTAGGGTTACAGTTCCACTTCCTCCATTTAATACAGCTCCGTCAGCAAGAGTCAGCGTACCGCTTGCGGGGCCGCCATTATCAGCATCTGCGGTCAATGAGATATTTCCAGTTACGCTTGTCACATCTCCTGCTGCGGTGAAGCCAAGATCATTGTCTCCTGTCAGTATAACATTTCCAGTTCCTACAGCATCTACAGTTGCCTGAACTAAAAGACTGGAAGCAGCTCCGTTAGCATCGAGAGAAATGTTTCCGCCATCCTGATTGTTCACCACAGAAGATACTGTTATTGTTCCGGAAGCAGTAAGATTTACACTGCCTCCTGTATCATTTGTATCAAAATCAGTCAGGACTACTCCTGTTGTTCCTCCTACTGTTGTAACAGTTAAGGCTCCGGTGTTATCTATCTGTAGATTCCCAGAGTTCTCGATCTCAGCTGCAATATCTCCTACTGCCGTCTCAAGTGCATCTCCCGAACCTATTCCACTACGGGCAAGCAACTCTGCCTGTGCAGCGAAGATTAAAGGGGATGCTCCGCCGCCGTCTGTTATAGCGCCAACCAAAGAATCCAGGGTTACCCTGTTTCCTCCGTTTAAATCATCAACATCTACTACGGCAATATCCCCAGACGCAGCTGTTATACTTATATTTCCATCAAATGTATCTACATCAGTAAGGATTATACCATCAGTCTCATTCACGGTAAGACTTGCTGTATTTGTTATCAAGTGGATGGTTAGTGTATCTATATCTGCAGATAGAACTGTATTTCCACCAACAGTTCCTGAATTGAAATAAAGATCATTTCCACTAACAATCAAAGTTCGATCTGCATCTACAATATCGGTCGCTCCTGAAAGAACAAGGTCTCCGGTTCCAGTATCAAGACCAC
>JAEINK010000050.1 GCA_016342585.1 Spirochaetales bacterium | reverse complement strand
CAGGATGGGTGTGGAGTACAAAAAAGACAAAAAATGTAGGTTTATATAGTGTTGAAAGATGGGAAATCGTTATTTAATAATTACATTGTTTTCCGTAATCTTTTTTTCGACTTGTAATCAATTTACACCAGGGCTTGGAGAAAGGGTTGATTTGGATCCTCCGGAACTCACCATCGATAGTCATCGTAATGGAGATTATGTTCAAGCGTCCTTCACACTGTCCGGAACTGCACAGGATGATCTGGCAGTTTCAAGGATCACTATTACCCATGATGAGACTGATTTTTCGGCAGCATTAAGTGATGAGGCCTGGTCACTTGTTATTGATTCAACAGAATTTAAGGATGGTGATCATGAATTTACTATTGTTGTTTCTGATGATGATGGCAAGGAAACATCCGCGTCAATCTATCTGACCGTCGATTAAGAAGTCTTCACGCACAGATGAACTGAAAAGGAAGTTTTGAAACAATTCAGCCATCTTTGCGGATGATTTATTTTTATCATCTGCCAGTAACGTCCCAAAATAAAAACCTGAACCGACAACCCAATTTTGTTCAATAGAACCGGGAAAAGGTATTGAAGCAAGATCTTCTCGATCTTCAGGGAGATAAGTAGAGTATATAGTTGAGTCACTTAGGACAAAAAGTGCCTCATTTCTTTTAATTGAAAAAAGTGATGGTGTGAAAGAGGCTGAATTATAGTCATAATTAAACAGGCCCGAATTCTTGAGTTCTTCCCATAGATTTATTCCATCACTCCATTCTGCCACTGAAAAACCTGTGGGTGATTTTCCTGAATTAGAAACTAATTGAAGATGCTGCAGCCAGGCAAGCCATGGCCAGGTGTATTTTCCTCCTATGAAGAATAAAGATTCGTTTTCATTTGTTTTGTTTTCAAACTCATCAATAAATATGTTTAATCCTTTTCTTGCAAGTTCCGTAATTTTAGTTTCATCATGTAGACTTTCACATTATTTTGATATTTACTCTCACATTGAGTTAGACGATTTATTTTAGGCAGCTATCCCAGTTACCAAGGCAACTGGGCTCAAAATTATAAATAAAGGGCTTTATCAAGGGTCTACGACCGCTTAGCGGCGACTTTGTCGCCCTTGACAAACCACAGTACTGAAAACTACTCAACTATATTATTTTGAAAGAAAACACCATTTTTTATAAAAAATAATGTGAAAAATAACAATAGGATACTTCGATTGAAAATCTTCGAGGTTATTTTTAAGGATCATATCTAATGGCGAAGAGTAGAGATGAAAATAGGCTGTAATTCGTCCTTTAGGCTCTTTGTATTGAATTAAAAACCATTTAAAGAAAACGGAAAAAAGGATTGATAGCATCAATATTAAAATCGATATAATGATATATTTTTAATGTTTAAAGACCTTCATGAATTAAATATAACATAGATAATATTTAAAAAGGTACAAAAAAAAGGCCCTCGCAAAGAGGGCCTTTTCGTTTGAATCACACTCAGAGCTTTTACTGGAAAAGCTGCATAACTGACTGTGTTGACTGATTGGCCTGGGCAAGCATTGCTGTTGAAGACTGAACAAGAATCTGATCTTTAACAAAATCAACCATCGCGGCTGCCATGTCAGTGTCCCTGATTCTCGATTCTGCTGCCTGGAGATTTTCAGCTCCTATTGCAAGACCGTTTGTTGCATATTCAAGCCTGTTCTGGTAAGCGCCGAGATCTGCTCTCTGCTTATTCACTTTTCGCATTGCTGCATCAATTACAGAGATAGCAATGTTAGCGGAGTCAGGGCTTTCGATAGAGATGAAAGAGGCTGAGTGGGGGAGTCCGTTCTTGCTCTGGATTCCAAGACCCTGTGCCGTCATCGTTCCGATGAAAACCTGTTCCCGCTGATCCATGTTTGCACCAATGTGAAGCCACATACTTGCTGTTACATTGTTTTCGCCTGTCTGCTGGGCGAATCTTCCTGTAAGCATGTTCATTCCATTGAATTGTGCATGCGAAGCAATTCTGTTGATCTCATCAACCAACTGTGAAACCTCAACCTGGATCTGCATTCTGTCTTCCGGGGCGTAGATACCATTGGAGCTCTGAAGAGCAAGTTCTCTCATCCTGTGAAGAATGTCCTGTGTCTCCTGAAGATAGCCTTCAGTTGCCTGAATAAAGGAGATACCATCTGCTGCATTTCTTTCTGCCTGATTAAGACCTCTGATCTGACTTCTCATCTTTTCAGATACAGCCAGTCCGGAAGCATCATCACCAGCTCTGTTGATTCTCATACCAGAAGCAAGAGATTCCATTTTTTTGGTCATACTTCCATTGTTCATACCGTTTGCTCTCTGTGCAAACATTGCGCTCATGTTGTGATTAATAATCATGTCATCCTCCGTGATAACCTCATTAAAATTAAGGACATCCTTGTCCTCTATCTTTCTATTCGGCTTATTAAAAAAATCCCTTAGGAAAATATAAAAAAATAAAAAAAAAGAGATAAAAAATGATATTTCAATTTAAATGAAATATCTTTATTATGATAAGATGGTTGGAATACTTATCACTGGTGGAGAAAAACCGCCAAAAAATCAATTAAAAACAATTATTCAGAAAAATTGGATCGTTATTGCGGCTGATTCAGGAATGGATTATGCCAATGAAGCTGGTATTGAAGTATCTTACTGTGTTGGAGATATGGATTCAATTATGGATGAATCGGTTCTCGACAGCATGGAGGAAGAACAGGTTATCCGGTTTCCGAAGAAAAAGGATGATACCGATACAGAGATTGGGCTCCGGATGCTTCAGGAAAGGGGGTGCGGGAAGACTATTATCTGGGGTGCCGGTGGTGGCCGTATGGACCATTTTCTGGCAGTTTATTCGCTTTTTGATAGAGAGAATGCTCCTGATGAGTGGTATACCGCAATGGAACATATGGTACTGATAGACGGTCGTTTCAGATCCAGGAAACTCAAGGATAAAAGAATTTCTCTTTTTCCTCTTGGCAGTAGTGAATGCAGGATGACAAGTCTTGGTCTTAAGTGGTCACTTGATGAACTTGTCTGGAATAAAGGTGATTTCGGAATTAGTAATATAGTCGATAGTGATGAACTGGAGATAAATATGAAAACCGGAAAGATATTAATGATATACGACATTGATGGAGGCAACAGACCTTGAAAAAGACGGTTATGGAGACATTATCCCGTGAACTCAGCGAAACAGAAAGAGAGGCAATGTTTCGTAAGATCAGACAGGATATTATTCAAACCGAATCCGATGCCGAGACCATTGAGTTAAAAGAAGAGAATAGTGCCGAAAGGCTTAAATTGATAAAAGCTGATATGAGCCGGGCAGGGATATGGGAACGTTTGGTTGTGTGGTTCAGATCATACCTTACCGGAAAGAAGAAAGAAGATATTTTCGCTTCAAGAAAACTTATCTCACTCAAACGACAGATTTCAAGAAGGGCCCCTGGGATAACTGGCTTCGAAACACGAAATCTTACGCCTAAGATCGCCGAAAGTGTCTACGATATATACAAATCGGCAATAATATTAAAAAAATCTTTTTCAGACCTCTGGATAGCCGAAGGTCATTATGAAAAAGTAATCGTGTATTTACTGTTGAATCGCATAAAACATAATAAGGGCCGCCTGGAAGATTTCATAACTATGGAGGAGATGGTTGAGATTTATGGAATAAAGGGTCAGAAAGAAGATGTTCGAAATGAAATCTTAAAAAGGCTTCAGGACTATTCCGATTCAATTCCGGAAGAGGCCTTTAATTCAGCAGAACAGGAAATAGAACCATTTTACTTTCTGAAAGAAACCGTCCTTTTTCCATATGTAGCTTTTTTTCAGCTTTTCGGTTTCAATCCGGCAGCCATGCCCGATGTAAAAAAGCCATTTTTTCATAATGCGTCAGCTATGCTTGCTCTTAACTTTCTTGAAAAACTGTATGTTTCAGGTGTTCATGACAGCTTTATAAGGGAACCAATCGTTATTCAACCGGGAACGATTAAGACATTATTAAACCTTTCTGATCCTGAAGATGATCCTTTCAGCGAAATTCCGGATAACAAATCTCCGGGAGCTGCAAATAAAATATCTATCGGAACTTCAAAACCTGCGGCAGATGTCTCTGCAAATTCTGAAGCACCCGAGTATGATGTCCCCGAGATAATCAGGGAAGAGAAATTAAAAAACTATATAAATGATTTAAATGAACTGCATAAAAAGGTACAGAGATTTAACAGGAATATTCCGATACTGGATATTATCAGATTTTTTCATAAAGACCCCTACTACAATATAAAACATAAAATAACAGGTCTTCATTTTAATGATTTTTATTATATGATCATTAAAAACTCTGTGCTGAATAATTTTAATCAGGTTTTTGTAGAGGTGAAACAACAATATATTCAACTTCAGATTGATGAAATGTTTGCCGGGAAATCTGTTTTTGTTTTACAGAATTACAGGAAATATACAAGCATAGATTATGATAAAATGGGTCTTCCTTTTTTCAGACACACCAGATCGATAAACCTGCTTTTCAACTATATTAAGGCGTTTTATCGAAGCTATTTTTATGATGCTTTTCAGTTACTTGATAAAAATATTCTGGTAAACAATCGAATTATCAAGGATAAACTCGAAGCTACGACGAATACTTTTGAGGAGATTGGTCAGAAAATTCTGGAATTTGATTATTCCATGTCTCCGGATTCAGAAGACGGAAAGCTTTTTCAGCGCTTGAGGTTTTCCATGGCAAGTGAGAGCTCCCACCAGAAGATGTTCAGGACTCTGGTCCTTCAAAAAGACAGGGAGGTCAAAGGTCTCCTGGAAAAAGGAGATGAGGATCTGGCAAGCCTGATAAAATTATTAGGTGATATTATTGACAGTCCCGCCCAGTCAATCAAACTGCAGCTGAAAACTCATTATATCTTCAAGAGCAAGTCTATAATGTTAGGAACACTCCTGGAGACGAGGAGAGCACACCTTTTAAAATTTCGAGATCTTCTGGGACAGATAACCAAGGAAGAGCGAGGCTAAATTAGATATTTTAAAAAGGTTTTCAAAACTGTTGATTATTTGAGCAATTCATCAGCTATTGTTTCATCAGTGACCAGATGGTTCGCATAGCCATTTTTCAAGGCTACAGCTACCGATTCTGCTTTGTGACGCCCTGTTCCGGCAATAATAATTTTCCCACCCTTCTCAGACTTCTCTTTAAGAGAATCGAGTCCTATGCTTTTTACTAAAGACTCTTTTTCAAAATTGCCTATATGTGTAACAACTTCGGGGAAATCGATCTCGCTTCCATTGGAATCGAATAGATTATAATTTAAGTCTCCAATTATACCCATTTCCCTGATTTTCATTACTGTGGACTTGCCAAGGACCGATTTTATCATCCTTTCATATAACCCTTCTCTGGAAAAAGTTCCAATTCCAAGTATTGCTGCATCTGCAAGGAGCATGGAGCTGAAAACCTGTTCTTCGGTTACCGTGTCTGTTGTAATTCCATAACCTGCAGACTTGTATAGAAAGGATGAAATGAGTGCTGTGGAAGAAATAGGGAAGTCTACCTCGGTGCTTGTGAAGTTCATAGGAAAAAATATCAGATTTTTAATCCTTCCACGGGGTATGTTATCGAGTATTCGGGCCGTTGTGAATCCATTCGATATCCCCAGCCTGAAACCGGGTTTTTCTTCTGACCATTTTATAAGCAGCTCAGCTCCAAAGGGAGCAATGACCATTTCACGGACAACCTCATGGGCAATATGACCGGATTCTGCCACAATAATTTGCTCTGATGGAAGACCGAACATTCCAGCTATTTCCTGCTCTTTTTTCCATGCTCTGTTAAAACTGTACCCATGAAGAAGAGTCGGCCTTAAGTGATAAATATCGAGAATGCTGTTCTCAATAAATAATTCAGGCTTATTTATTTGGGAGGCTTCATTGGGAAACCTGGAGGAAAACCAGCTGAAGATTTCATCATCAGTTTTACCTTGAAGGGCCATATGGAAAATAGATTGTTTGTAGGTTTCAGACTCCATGGGATTTTTGTCTTTATTTCCCGGATTTTGAAAAAGTCTAATTAGATTTTCCACAGGATAATTATAAAAATTACAGATATTAATAAGTTTCTGTATAGATGTAGTGAAATCCTTTTCCCAGCTTTGATAGGTGCGAAGCGGGATAGAGAGAGCTTCGGATGCTGCCGCCTGGGAAAGACCTGCTTGAGTACGTAATTCTCTAATTTTTTGTCCTATTTGTATTCCAATATCCATAAGTACTATTATAATAATTAAAAATCAATTTGTAATCAAGATCTTGCGTATATTTTCTTGACAATGCAAAAAATAGCGGTTAAAATCCTGTTAACGCAATAAAATGCATAAAAAGAAAAGGAGTTTTAAATGAGAAAAAGGATAGTTAGTATTCTTCTGATTGTGTTTGTTTCTGCTGCTGTATTTGCCGGAGGAGCACAGGAACCTGATGGCCCTGTTGAATTAAACTGGTATGCCCATCAATCTACTTTTAATAATACTCAGGAGCAGATAATTGCAGAATTTAATAAGGATAATCCGGATATTACGGTAAACCTTATTGAACTTCCTGAAAACACAAATGATAAGCTTCAAGCCCTTCTTATAGCTTTAAGAAGTGGAGATGATTCAATCGATTTTTTTAATGCCGATGTTACCTGGACTCCAGTTTTTGCTGCATCCGGCCTGATTGAGAATCTTGATAAGGATTTCACACCCGCGGAGAGAGGGGAATTCCTACCCAGTACTATAGATGCTGCTACCTTCGATGGTCACGTTTGGGGGATTCCTTTTAGAACTGATGCTGGTGTTCTTTATTATCGAAAAGATCTCTTGGATAAATATGGCAAATCGGTTCCAGCGACCTGGGATGAATTAAAAGATACAGCCCTGGAGATCGTTACAGGGGAGCGAGCCGCGGGTAATGAAATGTACGGCCTGGCCGGTTCTATGAAGCAGTATGAAGGACTTACCTGTAATGCTGTCGAATGGTTATATTCAAATGGTGGCAGTGTTTTAGATGAAGATGGTAATGTTACGATCAATTCACTCGAAAATATCGAGATCATGAAACTTATAAAGGAAATGACTGATCTTGAATTATTTCCTCCTGGAGTTCTTTCCTATGGATCCGGAGATGCACGTGCATCCATGTTTCAGGGAAATCAGGTATTCCTTAGAGCCTGGCCCAAGGCATATGCTCTATCCATGAATCCAGATAATTCAGCAGTTGTGGATCTTCTCGGTGTTGCAGAATTACCCCGAGGTGCAAGTGGAACAAGAGGACATTCAACTCTTGGTGGATGGTGTAGATTCCCGATTTAAAATAGCATGATTTCCCGGAGTAAAATAACGGAAAATCTTCCCGAGTAATGGCAAAATTCCCGACTTATAATATCTTTTAGAAAATCCCGAATTAAAATTGTAAAAAATAAAGCGAGAAATAAATCCCGCTTTGAAGATGTGAAAAAAAATATTTTATCTCGAAAGTAGCGCTTGCACATGGTCAGCTTCGACATTCGGAGAATTGGTTAGATGCGCCTTGATAAGACTTTGGAGCGCCATGTGGTTAATCACGCGCATCACCCCCGCCGAGGCATCATGTATTAATGACATTGCCTGCTTAGTGAAGAGAGCATTTCCACCGGAAACCCGATTTACCCGGTTCTCAAGATAGGTTAATGTCTCTTCTTTTTTCAAAGTTTCAACGCGTACGGTAATAGCAACTGAATTGGCCAGAGAGACAAGAATTGATAACCCGAGCTTGTTAATGAGATGCTCCTGCCCGCAGAGCAGAATGGTTACGGCATGAACGGAGTCATATTCAAAATTGGCAAGCAACCGGATTTCCTGCAGAATATCGTTTCCCAGTTTGTCGGCTTCATCGATGATGAGGACAGGGTGAATCCGGCTGGTTTTGTTCATATGAAGAATGTGGTCATGAATCCGCTTAAACATAATGGCCCGACGCCCACAGGGCTGAAGTCCGAACGAGTCGCAAAGGTGGGTATAGAATTCAAGAATCCCGACCGAGGTGTGACAGACATAATGGGTTTGATACAGTCCCGGAGGCAGTTGTTTGGCGGCCATTCTCAGCAGACAGGTTTTCCCGGAACCTGATTCTCCTGTAAGGATGCCGATACCCTTAATGTCAAAAAGGATTTTAAGTTGCTCCATAGCGCTCTTTATTCCCGGAAGTAGAAGCAGTTCATCGGTTGCGATCTCTTTTGAGAATGGGTTAGCCGTGAGATTGAAATGTGAAAAGACGTTACGAAGAGAGGTCATGCCCTGCCTCCCATTAGATTTGTTCTGATATTGACCGGGAGTTCTTCGACCTTTCCATCCAGCACGGTGGTTTGCTGTTTATAATGACAGCGTTTTACTTTGCTGTTGGCATAGGAATTAACAGGCCTGGCTTCGCCGAAGTCCTTGCTGTCACATGTGATGAGAACCTTCGTGAACGGGGGGTGAGGGTCGTAGTAGATATCAATCCGTTTCCCCGCCAGGATGGGCGGTGCCTCAAACAATGTTCCCTTCAGGGTGAAAGAAGAATCCTTATAGACCCGCCGTCGGTCAAGATGTAAAAATGTTCTTTCAAGGTCGATAGCCGGATTGACCGGTCTTATGTGTTCGGCTTTGGCCATCCATGCCTCCAAAGGTGTCAGGCGATCTTTTAGCCCGCGATGAGGCGAGCGATGGTACTCACATTCAAGCCATGTTCGGAAACGGGTATTCAGCTCATCAAGGCTTTCAATGGCTCTATCATCCAAAGGTCTGGCGAACTGGTCCCTGACTGTCCGGAAAAAGCGTTCCACCTTCCCCCGACCTTGGGGACGCCCGGGTTTGCTGTGACTCAAGGTGATTCCCAGGATATCAAGAATCCTTCTGGTCTGTCCGGAGACAAAACTGCTTCCGTTATCGGTGTATAACTTCCCAACCATTCCCTGTGCCTGAAGTATATGCTTTATGCCGTCTTCGAATAGAATTGACTTTTCAGAGAAGGAGAATCTGGCGTAGACAATTCTCCGAGTAGCATCATCAATAAATGCCATTAACAGAGCTTTTCGTAGTTTTCCATCAGCATCCGGAATGGCGGGGCCATACATGACGTCGGACTGTACACATTCCAGCGGTGAGAAAAACTCGAACTTGAGATTCTTTTCGGCAGCTTCCGCGTTAACCCGTTCCTGGGTTGTAAGACCGTAGGAACGAATGAAGCGGGACAGCGAAGAGGAGGATATTGTTTTGGTGATTATCCCTCTTTCCATGAGCAGTTTTGCTGCGGCTGTGGCGGTAAGTCGCGGATTTGACTCAAGCATGGCGATTAAAGCCGTCTGCTGTTCACCTGTAAGCACCCGACTTTGTCCTCGATCTTCCCTTGGGTGAGGCATCAGGCCACTCTTCCCGAATTTACGGTACTGATTCAACCATCGACGGATACAGCCTTCGGTAAGGCTCGTCCGCTTTGAATAGGGAATCTCATATTCCCGTTCGGCTTTTGCCCTGATGAGCCGGGACAGCTCTCCCCGTGCAAGATAGGGGTTTCCCAATTCGGCTACCACAGAGTATCGAAAGTCACAGATTTTTTGTCTTCGCAGTTCATCTTCGCTTTGATTCATAAGAACTCCTCAAAATTTTGTTTCATTAAGGAGTCTATGGCTGAAAGAGGGGACCAGATAGCACCCCGATTAAGTGAAGCGGCCTCGCCCATTTTGTTTTCACGAACGGTTAGTATATTTCTCCGGGAAAAGAATACTGGATTTAATCCCGCTTTGCTGCAGGCGCCATTGGTAAGTTTGATATTCAGCTGAAAATTGTGAAGATGACTGAACAAGTTTGAAGACATTGGATTTTCACCACCTTCAATACCGGCCGGCAGCACTGCTTTTGCCCGCACCAGTTGCCTGAATATTTTCTTTTCAAAACGACTGCCGTATTTTTGGGATAGCCCCATACTTGTGAAAACCGCACCGGCGGCTCGTTGAGAATAGCCGTCTCTACGCTTTTTGAGATATTCATCGGCTTCTACCGTACCTATGCTGGTGCCTGGAAGGGAAAAGTCAGGAATTAAAGCATGTGTACAGCCGCATCCCTGACAGCGAACCCGAATGATTAAGATTTGTCTTGAGTAGTAGTATTTGGAATATTTGCTATGATATTTGTATTGTCGACAGCCACATACCGGACATGCACAGCATTCGCCGATTGCTTCTTGAGTTTTTCTAAGCTTGTTGTATAATGATGCCGAAATAATGAGTAACTTATTATTTTGAAGTAGGGCGCGGGAACGTTACTCCAATAAAGGTCCCGCGCTCTTTTCTTCTTTCCCCTCTGAGTTGTTATAAATTAATTCGGCAATTTTAGTGGTTTTCTCGATAGGTAGATCGGGAATCTACAGATGGCAGCTTTTTCTATCTAAAAACTCTACAAAGAAAGAAGCCGCTTTAAAGTTCATGAAGTTCTATGCATCCGAATACGCCATGAGATTGCATGCTGTAAATGATTCATACCTTCCAGCCAGAACTTCTCTTTACTCGGATAGTGTGATCCTTGAGGCTAATCCTTTCTTCGGCATGATCAAGGATGTACTTGCCAATGCTGTCCCTAGACCCAAATCTGCCTTCTATGCTGAAACATCAGCCGTTATTCAGGTAGAGATCCAAAATGCCCTTAATGGTAACAAGAGTGTTGAAGAGGCTCTGGCAGATGCCCAGGCCGAGATGGAAAAGATAGGTAAATAGTTTAAATTATCATAGGGCTGCCTTTTAAAAAGGCAGCTCCTGTTATTCCCTTACATGAGGTAAAGATGACACGTAAACAGATGGGGTATCTTTTTATTACACCCACAATTGTTCTATTTGCGGTTCTGGCCGTATATCCGGTACTGGAAACCATAGGATTAAGCTTTTTTGAATCCCGTCTTCAATACGGGGATGTAAAAAGTTTTGTAGGTTTAAAAAATTATATAAGACTGTTTACCACAGAGCGCTTCTATATCTCTCTGCGTTTTACACTTTTATTTACGAGTCTTACGGTAGGTGTTGAGGTCGGCCTTGGATTGCTATTTGCACAGTTCATGAACAGGGAGTATAAAGGAAAATCTTTTTTACGAGTAATTGTTTTAATCCCCTGGGCTATTCCCACTATTGTAAGTGGTTTTATCTGGCGGTTCATGGTAAATGATCAGTATGGAATCATGAATCATATATTGAAATCCCTCGGAATTATTGAAAAATTTATTCCCTGGCTAAGCCAACCGGGCACAGCATCTGCGGTTTTGGTTTGTGCAGATATATGGAAGACCGCGCCCTATGTTTCGCTTCTTGTTCTGGCAGGTCTTCAGAACATTCAGAAAAGCCAGTTGGAGGCTGCAGCGATGGATGGCGCAGGTTCTCTGCAACGTTATTTCTATGTTGTCCTTCCCTCCTTGAAACCGGTTCTTGCTACAGCAGCACTCTTCAGGTTGATTCAGTCATTTAAGGTTTATACGATAATTGTAGCTTTAACAAATGGGGGGCCTGCCAATAGTACTGAGTCTTTGACCCTGTATACCTTGAGAACCTATTTTGATGCTGGAAATTATGGATACGGCTCGGCTCTTGCCACTGTTACATTCATCATTACTGTTCTCATTGCCCTGATGTTCCTCCGGGTTATTCAGAATAAGATCAACAGTTAGGAGGAAAAAAATGATAACAAGAAAATCAGACCGTGTTGTTTTTTACTTTTTCTCGATATTTTTCATTGTTCTAATTGGTTTTCCTTTTTTCTGGCAGATATCAAACTCCTTCAAGATTGAAAGAGAAATATTCGATATCAAATGGCTGCCTTCGGCCTTTACTCTGGATAATTATTTTAGTGCATTTACAAGACAGCCTTTACTTGATTTTTTATTCAACAGTTAAATAATTGCCGGGTTTGCCACACTCCTTGCACTGGTTCTTGGAAGTATGACTGCCTATGCAGTTGCACGAACGGATATAAAAGGGAAGAAGGTTCTCCTCCTTATTATTCTTTCTGTTTCTCTTATGCCTCCCATAGTAATTATTAGCCCAATCTATAATATTATGAGGGCAGGACATCTTTTAAACAGCCATTTGGGTCTTATAATTGTTAACTCACTCTTTTGTCTGACAACGGCGGTCTGGTTTTTGAATTCCTACTTCCAGTCCGTTCCTATGGAACTTGAGGACGCTGCCTCTATTGATGGAGCCTCTCCATTTCAATGCTTTTCGAAAATAATTTTACCGATAGTGACTCCCGGTATATTTACAGTAGGTATACTGGCCTTTATTCAAGCCTGGAACGAATATCTCTTTGCACTTGTTATGAATCCCATTCGTGTAAAGACTGTAACAGTAGGGCTGAAAATGTATGAGGCTGATAATTATATTCCCTGGGGTCCTCTTATGGCAGCATCTGTTGTGATTGTGATTCCATTGATTACTATTGTAATGATTCTCCAGAAAAGAATTATTGGGGGCCTGATGTCTGGAGGTCTAAAAGGGTGATCAATAAATCCGATCAAAAGAAGTTTGCACCATTCTGCTATGCGGATTTAAAAGGGACCCGATGGTATCGCCGGTTTATTACCTGTGAATATTCTATTTTTTTGGATAACTATCCGGAACGTATAATCATTAAAGACTCAGTTCTTGAACTATTTAAAAGTAATACGGATAAGGAGGAAAAAGCAATCAAGGATTATGAGGAGTTTATTGTCTCATATTTTTTAAATGATGATGGGCTTGATTTAAAAACGCCTCTTCAGATCCTCCTTGATCTAAGAGGATTGAGAGAAAAAATATTTCCTGGAATAATGAATTGTTCAAAGGTCTTATGCAAAAATACCCATAAGGGTCCAGGTTTATCTGAGGACCTAGAAGAAAATACTATTGAAAACTTATATCCTGGATATAAAATAGATTTTAAAGCCGATTTGGAAGAAAAATTAAAAAAGAGTAAAAATATTATTTTTGTTCCGGGTGAAGAAGATTTCCTTCCTGGAGTAATAAAAGTTTTAAGAACTTTTACAGATGGAATAATTGAAATTGTTCCTGTAGATTCACCATTTTCTCCGGGGATTCATCCTTCAGTTATAGAAGAGGTTCTTGGATTACTTAAAGATCAGAGTATAAAACTGAGCGATAGAACCCTTCGGACTATGAATGGAGAGATGTCCCTGGATTCATCTCCTCTTGCTGACGATAAAGGATTCCTGTTTACTACCAACATCTGGTTTTATTTATCTATTTTGAGAAATACCAAAGAGATCGGGTTCATTTTATCAAATCGGGAATGGGTAAGCCGGGGTCTTTTTCAGGAATCATGGGATATACCCTCAAATCATCTTGAAGGAATGATGGAAGGAAGCTATACCTCACTTGTAAAGAGAGTAAATCCTTCAATTGGTAAAATGATAGGTGGTCTTCAGAAAAAAATATTCCCTTTGGGAGTCAATTTAACAGGTAGTTCCTGGACCTCTCTGGACCTCTCATCATTTCTTGAGGGGATGGATCCTGCTGATTTCCATAAATTCTCAAAAGAAAGCAGTCGGTATATTCTTGAAAAAAATAAAAGTATTGATTATCAATGCGTTAAATATGATTATGATGAAGATGGAACCATACAAAAAGTTCAGGATGATAAGGTTGGTGTATTAGTTTCTACTTTGATTATTCCTGAGGAGGATGCACTCCTTGAACCTCTATTATTCGGTTCATGTTTGGCCCCTGAGGAACTGGATCTTAATGGAAAAGGTTTTTTATTCTCCTTTAACTACTATTTTACATCTAATCTTGTTTTTCTTCACAATTCCGAAACTCCTGAACGGCAACATTTACATTTCGAGAATTTCTTTATTGATTATATTGGAGGTTTAACTGATGACGGATGGAAGGAAACCATTCCTTTATATTCCAAAGCAATGATTGGCTCGACCAGCGATGGCCGATTATTTGCCGGACGGTTTAGGGTTGATGAAATCTCTCTTTTTCTCGATGAGAAAGAGATGATTTTTGATAAAACCAGTATAAATCCTGAAGGCTGCTGTGAAAAGGATGTTCTCTATTTGCCCTCTTCAGGAGTTGGAGAGGTTGGTGAAGGACAAACATGTCTGGTTCTTGTTCAGGACCAAGCCGTCTTCTTTGGAACTGGTCCCTGTCTTATACCTTCTGTTGGATGTATTATTGTCTTCAATAAAAATATTGATAAGAAGCCCGAAAAAATATCCTGGGAAACGCGGTTTATAGATCTTCCACATAAAAAGGAGAACCTTTCATGGTTGGTTGGTGGTCTAAACCTCCTTTGTTGTTCGGGAGAAAATCTTTACTCTTCAAAAAAATCTGCTATAGAAAATCTTGCTCTTGAAGGATGGATGACAAAGGAGTCCAGAAAAACTCAGGAGACCGCTTTGGATCCTTCAATAAGACAACCCCGGTTAGTGGTGGGGCGAACGGGAAAGGGAAAAATAATAGTCTCTTTTTTTTCAGGCAGGACAGATTTTTCCTGTGGAGCAACATTCACTGAAACCGTTTTGCATACCGAGTCTCTCCTTTACGATGGGGATGAAATCGATTTTCTTGTAAATATGGATGGAGGAGCATCGTCATCGCTTATTTATTATGAGGACGAGTTACGTCTTGTGACCGGCCTGACAGCTCCCTCCCTTACAAACCCCGCCGGTACAGCCAGACGGTTATCCGGCTATCTTTCCCTAAAACTAAATTCATAATTTGGAGCAGAATCATGCTGACAATTGTTATACCTACCTACTGGCAAAGAAAAATAGACGAACATGCCATGCCTTCCGATTTTGTTTTTGATCATCCTACCCATTTAGATGGTCCGGATACCCTTACCCGTACACTGGAGAGTCTTTCTCAGGTAACTGGTGAGTTTACTGTCGTGGTTATTACTGCAACGGTGAGTCACGAAATTGATAAGGAGGTTGAGACCCGGGTTAATGAAATAATTAAACCATTCAAAGCATCATATCCTGTTATTCAGTTTGCATCATCAAGTCTTTTCGAGGTAAGAGGCCGGATGGAAGTCCTGGGGTTGGATCCCCGGGATATTAGTCTTGATGGATATTCAGCAATAAGAAACTGTCAGCTTCTTGTTCCAGCTATACTTGGTGCAGATATAATCGTCGCAATAGATGACGATGAACTTGTAGAGCCTGATTTTGCAAAAATGGCACTTGAGATGGTTGGCAGGACTTTCAATGGAAAAATAGCTCATGGTATTGCTGGTAGGTATTTTTATGAATGGGGTGGTTATCGGGTAAAAGAACCCGAGTCCGCACGAAAGTCTGAAAATCTTTTCATACGTAAACATGCTCTTCAGAACGACTCTTACGATCTTTTTGATTCCCGTCATGGAAGAGTTGTTGAGACATCGATAACCCTTGGGGGAAATATGGTTTTCAGCAAAGAGCTTTTTATGAAAGTCCCCTTTGATCCGAAAGTGACCCGGGGGGAAGATATCGACTATCTGATTAATTCCAGGATGATGGGATTCAACTGGATGCTGGATAAAGAGTTGAAAATATATCATTATCCGCCTCCATGTAAACCTCAGCATAAACTTCAGGAGGATGTCATCCGTTTTTTCTACGAAAGAAAGAAACTCGAATTGTCAACAGTAAAAGAGGGATGGCAAAATGTTTTGCCGGATGAATTAAAACCCTATCCGGGTGAGTATTTTACGGCAAGACTCGATCAGGATGCCCTGGAAGCCCTGGAGAACAGGGAGGGGCTTACCGGATTAGAACCATTTTATATGTCTCCGGAAGAGACCCTGAAGGTTGCCAGGGAAAGGGCGGCAAGTGCAGGAGATTTTTTTGATTTTGCAGCAAGATGGAAAGATATTATCTCTACTTTGACAGAAGACAAAATATTAACCAATCTGTACCGTGAAAAACTCGGGATGCTCTAAATTCCTGGGAAAAAACCTACTCCCCCTGGAGTGACATTATAAGATCCTCTGAAAGAACCGGATTCTTATCAAGGTACTCAATTAGTATGGGGTAGGTGGTAAGAAGTTCTCCATACCTTCCAAGGAGATCCAGGTTAGCCAGCTGATTCATTGTTCGAGTGGATGCCTCCTGGAGCGCTTCCAGATTCATCTGATGCTTTGCTGCCATTAAAGAGAAATATTCATCCTTGCCAGCCTGATAAAGTTCCACATCGGGCATGACAATCTTTACCGGGATAATACTCATGAAATCAATTTCAGGAAAAAAATCTGTAAGATAAGCGGCCAGTTTCTGCTCAACCAGTGACGAGTCTCCACTTTTTACACCATAAAACTCTTTGTTTACAGCCTGTTCCTGAAGGTATTCAACTGCCTTAATTGTGCAATTGTCTTCAAATTGTGAGAACCATCCATTTATATTGTCCGGGGTAAGAAAACCATCTTCCGCAAGGGCGGGAAGATTTTCCGGTTTTAGCCTGTATGTTAAATCGAACTGAAAGGTGTAGTCGAAGGATGGAACTCCTTCAAGAACTTCCCTGTAGATATCTCCTGATGGTAGGGTTCCGGATAGGGAGAGGGTCGTTTTTCTTGGATCAAGATTAAAAACATGAAGCTTCATATTGGTGGGGATCAGTTTTTGCCACATCCATATAAACTTTCCGGGTTCAAGAACCTGACTGCTGTAGCCACCGGTTTTCGTGAATGCAACGGCATAATCATTTTCTTCGAGATCAAATTGAATCCAACCCAAATAAAAACCGCCGCCAAGAATAACCAGAATAATGATAACTAAAATGAATCTGAAGAATTTTTTCATACCACACCTTGTACTTAAAATTATTATAGCAGGTCTGTCAGCTGCATCAAGTAAGTAAGAATTATATCAGGTTTAATATAACTATACAAAGGATCTTTTTCCCTCAATCGGAGGGATCGTCTATCTCCTGCAAACAAGGCTGTTTTCATCCCGGCCCTGGATGCAGGAAATATATCATTTCGCATATCATTCCCTACATAGAGGATCTCTTCTGGTTTCACACCATAAAGTGCAAGACACCTCGCGTTAGCCATTTGAAATAGTTCTTGTGAAGGTTTACCCATGCCTTCTTTGTATGACCAGATGAGTAATTCTTCATCAAAACCGGACTTGCAAATATTTTTTCCTGTAAGCCATTCGAGTAGAATCGGGGTATAGAATTGGGCATTGGAGATAATTCCCATCCGTCGTCCCGAGGCGATGGTTTTGTTTAGGAGGCTTGATAGTCCCGGCATGATATCAGTCTGATTTGCCAATGATTCATATAGAAGAGATAATTTTACCATCAGTTCCAGGGAGAGGACCGGGGGGGACTCAAGAATCTCCATGATATTCCTGTATGTACTGTCCCAGACAGAGATTATATCGACCTCGGGGAAAGGTATTTTATGCTTCTTTTTTTCCTCATGAATTGATTTAATTGTAGAAAAGAATAACTCCTCGATTTTACCTGAGGTCTCGAGGTTCCTCGGTGTCAGATTCGCGATTTTCATCAGTCTTAAAAAGGTCTCTGCCCGGCTTTTACCCGCAGCCGTGCCCACATCTCCAGATTGAGAGATAATTAATGTGCCATATATATCGAAAAGAATTATCTTTACATCATCTATACTGTTTAATTTCCCCTCAAGGTCTGTAGGGATTGGTAATAGAGCTGGCTTTTCTTCAGGGAGAAAGTTCAGTGATTTTTTTTGAAGGTCCGGATCTTTTTCAAGATCCTGATAGGTAAAAAGATTCATACTCCTATTCTAACGATAGTAAAATGGTCTGTGCAAGAGGCTGAGGGACTGTTATAATCCCTTTATGCCGAAGAGGAAAAGAAATCAGAAGACAAATGATAGAAAGCGACGATTCTCTTATTATACAAAGCAGTTATTAATCCTTGCTTTTTTTATCTCAATATTTCTTCTTTTTCTCTTTATTTTGGGAAACTTCCAGGATTTTCACGACTCTACCCAAATTAATTTGATCTCATGGCTGCGGTGGGTGTCGATAATCTATCTCTGGCTGGCGGCGATTCATCTGGGATTCAGTATTCTTGAACTGATACTTTTCCGGGTAATACATCCTGGATTTTTGATTTTGCTTTTCTTTTCTTCGGCTTTCATTTTCGCTGTCAGAGTCGTATTTACTGCTGCGGAAAAAATTATTCTGTAAATTATTAATTTTGATAGGAGATTGCTCATGGTACAGGCAGTCAGGGGTGCTATTCAGGTAGAAAAAGATGAACCATCTTTCATTGAGAGTGGGGTTCAGCGTATGATCGAAGAGGTGATCAAAAAAAATTCATTGGAATATGAAGACCTGATAAGTATCCAATTTTCAATTACACCCGATTTGCAATCAAAAAATCCGGCAGCCGCCCTTAGAATTGAAGGTTTCTCAACCATTCCGCTATTCTGCTCTGCTGAACCTCAATGTGACGGGATGCTTCCCAGGATGATACGAACGATTGTAATGTTTAATACCACAACGAAGATTGACGTTACACCTGTCTATCTGGATGGAGCCGAAAAACTTAGACCGGATCTTTTTGAATGAGAAATGAAGTTCCTGATATCCCTTTAAAAACATCAATTGAAGTGAACTATATAAGAAAAAGCTGTCGGTTAATAGAAAACACCCTTAAGGGCTTGAGTGATTTTATACGGCCAGGTATTTCAACACTGGATATCAATAATTTTTGTTCAAAAATGATCGCTGATTCTCAGGGGGGCCGGGCAATTAAAGGGTATCGAGGGTATCCCGCGAGTGTATGTACATCAGTTAATCAAGTGGCATGTCATGGTTTGCCTACAACTAGGCCTCTAGAAAATGGTGATATTGTGACTGTTGATTTAACCGTTGAAATTGATGGATGGTTTGGCGATGGTGCCTGGACATTCATGGCCGGACCGGGGGATGCCGATGCCCGGAGATTGGTTAAAGCCGCCTGGTCTACCTCTATGGCGGGAATACGAGCTATAAAAGCCGGAGGGCGGCTGGGTGATGTCGGGTATGCTATCGAAAGCACCGCCCGTAAGTTCGGATGTCGAGTCCTGGAAAATTTCGTCGGCCATGGTATTGGGCGGGAAATTCATGAGGACCCCATGGTTCTCAACAGGGGTGAGCCGGAAACGGGGCAATACATTGTCCCCGGTATGGTCATAACCGTGGAACCCATTCTTACCCTTGGAAAGATAGAAACTAAAACACTGGAAGATGGGTGGTCTATTGTAACATGTGATGGCCGTAGGACAGCTCAGTTTGAAAATACCCTGGCTGTATTCGGGGACAGAGTCGAAATCCTTACCTTGACCGGTTGGAATAATGTCTCTTCCTTTGAGAATCCCCCCTTCTAAATAATAATCGAAAATGATGAGGTCAATATGAAAACAGGTGCTTTTTTTGATATCGATGGAACCCTATATCGTGACTCACTTATGATAGAGCATTTCAAAAAACTCCTTAAATATGAGGTTTTAGATCAAGCTCTCTGGCATAATAATTTAAAGCATACATATGAAAACTGGAAAAAACGGAGGGGGAATTATGATGATTACCTTCTGGAGATGTCTGATATTTATGTAGAAGCCCTGAAAGGACTTGAAAAATCAAAAATGGAGTTTATCACGAATCAGGTGATCGAGTTGAAGGGAGATACGGTATATATGTATACTAGAGATCAGATCGAGCGGCATAAAAACGAGGGCCACCTTGTCTTTTTCATAAGTGGAAGCCCCGATTATCTGGTAAAAAAGATGGGCCAAAGATATGGAGCCACAGATTCTATCGGCACAAAATACTTCCTTGATGAAAACGAGAGGTACACCGGAGAAGTTCAGAAAATGTGGGATTCGGAGAGTAAAAACCGGGCGATTAAAGGATTTGTAAAAAAATATGATCTGGATCTTGCCTCGAGCTTTGCTTATGGCGATACGAACGGTGATCTCGCCATGTTTAATCAGGTTGGCCATCCAGTCGCTATAAATCCTACCAGGGAACTTCTTCAGCATTTACGGGAGAATAAAGACCTTAAAAGCCGGGTAAAAGTCATGGTTGAGCGGAAGGATGTGATATATCAACTGGATCCGGATGTCATAACCTGCTGTGCTGATATTTAGTTTTAACTAAATCGATTATACATCGCCCTCTTCAGGAACTATGCAAATAAAGGCAAAGGTTTCGCTTCCCGTATTTTTCAGGCTGTGTTCAAGCCCTCCTGTCACATAGGAGGTTGAGCCGGCAGTGAGTGGATAATCCTTTCCATCCATATAGAGGCTTCCTTCTCCCTCAACTACCAGTACAATATGGGGCCAGCTGTGGCTGTGTCTGGGGGTATATCCCTCTTTTCCAAGAGTGAATTTTCGCATAACCCAGCCCTCCCAACCCTGTTCAGGGCCGATAAGAACCTGCTTTTCAACATTTTTAAGGGTGGGGCCTTCCAGTCTTTTCTTTTCTATTTTATCTACATGTGATACAAACATTTCTTTCTCCATCGATAAAATATACAGGGAATAAGCATACATGACAACTTATTGTAAATCTTCTTATAGGAAAAATTATCTTTCCTGCCCTAGTTGATAATTTATCCCGATTCTGATAAATTTCGATATGGAAACCAAAAACATTTTTACAAACCTCTCACCATTAGATCATAGGTATTATCTGGCTAATCGGGAACTTTTCGATGACCTCGCCAGGTATTTAAGCGAAGACGCGTCAATCAAATACTGTATAAAAGCAGAAGCAGCACTCCTTAAAAGTCATTTGTCCATCATGGAAGACGGGGATGAGAACCATCCCGATGTCGTCGCCCTTGAAACTCGGGTAACTTCAGAGGCTGTTTACCAGGAAGAAGAGAAAACCCAGCATAATATCAGAGCCCTTGTAAACGTTATCAAGACAAAACTTCCGGATGATATTAAACCCCTTGTTCACCTTGGGGCAACGTCGGTGGATGTTCTTGATACGGCTGCTTCCATGAGAAACAGGGATGTCACACGAAATGTTATCATCCCCCTCATGCTGGAAGTCGAAGAGCTTCTGATATCTCTGGCGAGGGACAATGCGGCAACTCCCCAGGTTGGGCGAACCCATGGACAGCATGCTGTTCCTATCACCCTTGGCTATGCTTTTGCCGAGTATGTATCAAGATTCGGAAAATCAATCAAAGAGCTGGAACGGCTTTCGGGCGACCTGCGTGGAAAGTTAGCCGGTGCTGTTGGTGCTTACAATGCCACAAGTCTGATAGTTTCTGATCCCGAAGAACTTGAAAAGAAGTACCTCGATTACCTTGGGCTTAAACCGTCAGACCATTCAACCCAGATGGTCGAACCGGAATATCTGTTACGACTTCTGCTTGAAATGAACACCGCATTTGGTGTTATTGCAAACCTGGCAGATGATTTAAGACACCTTCAGCGATCGGAGATAAATGAATTGAGGGAGATGTTCACCTCTACTCAGGTTGGATCATCCACCATGCCTCAAAAGAGAAATCCCTGGAATTCAGAACATGTGAAGAGCCTCTGGAAGGCCTTCGCACCACGGGTTATGACATTTTACATGGATCAAATTTCAGAGCACCAGAGGGACCTTTCTAATTCGGCTTCAGCCAGGTTTGTTACAGATTATATAACTGGTTTCGCTGCGGCATTGAACAGAATGAAAAAAGTTCTATCTACAATCCATGTTGAAGAAGAGATTATCAGAAAAAATATTACTTATACTGGGGATTTGGTCCTGGCCGAGGCGGCATACATTCTTATCTCGGTTTGTGGAGAACCGGATGGGCATGAGAAAATCAGACTGGCCACCCTTGAATGTGAGAAGAACAGTACCTCGCTTGCAGAAGAGCTCCATAAGGATGATAAAATCTGGAAAAATTTAAATGATCAACTGGGGAAAACCATTGGCGTCACTGCCGAAGCGTTTTTTAAGAATCCTGAACTCTATCGCGGTCTGGCGGTTGAACGGACTAATAAGCTTGTCGATGAGTATGGAAAGCTGGTCGATGAGATCAAGGAGGCCCTCTAATGATGGAAATTACGGAAACCTTAAGTTATGACGATGTTTTACTTCTCCCATCCTATTCGGATACTCTTCCGGGGGAGGTAGATATAAAATCGAGACTTTGTGGTGATATCGTCTTGAAGACACCGATTCTTTCGGCGGCTATGGACACGGTTACTGAGGAACGATTGGCCATCGCTATGGCTCTCCAGGGGGGCGCTGGTGTTATTCACCGAAACCTTCTTCCTGAAGAGCAGGCCCGACAGGTTGGTAGTGTAAAACGCTCCCTTAACTGGATTATTGATAAACCAATAACTGTTGATCGTAATATGACCATAGATGATGTAAAGAGTATAAAGGCCAAATATAAGATTTCCGGTCTTCCTGTTGTTGATGATAATAATAAACTTTGTGGAATTATTACAAAGCGGGATATGAGATTCTGTTCGGATCTGTCCTTAAAGGTTCATGAGGTAATGACTGCAAACCCGGTGATTGCCGATGAACAGATTGATATAAAAGGGGCTGTGGCTCTTTTTGATAAACATAAAATTGAAAAGATCCCCGTTGTAGATAAAAACGGTTTTGTTACCGGACTTATCACTGTAAAGGACCTTGAGAAACAGGAACAATACCCCAATGCGGCTATGGATAGACGTGGACGTCTAATAGTCGGTGCTGCCATCTCTCCTCAGGATTGGGAGCGGAGAATACCCCTTTTAATGGAAAACTCAGTAGATTTTGTCGTCCTTGATACAGCGCATGGTGATTCATCTTCGGTTGTCAAAGCCGTTCAAGATATCAAGCGAAAATATTCTATCAATGTGATTGGCGGCAATGTCGCTACTGCCGAAGGGACGAAAAGGATTATTGATGCCGGTGCCGATGCTGTGAAAATTGGTATTGGTCCCGGTTCTATCTGTACCACAAGAATTGTCTCTGGTATTGGAGTTCCCCAGTTCACCGCAGTTCAATGGTGTGCCGAGGAGGCTTTGAAACATAACATTCCTATTATTGCTGATGGCGGTATTAAATTTTCAGGTGATATAACCAAGGCTATTTGTGCGGGTGCATCGACTGTCATGCTCGGGAACCTTCTTGCGGGTCTTAAAGAGGCCCCGGGCCAGGCAATTATATATGATGGAAGGATGTTTAAATCTTACCGTGGCATGGGATCGATAGGGGCCATAAAAGAGGGCTCCGGAGATCGATACCAGATGAAGGCCGGAGATGAACCCGTTCCAGAAGGTATTGAGGGAAGAGTCCCCTACAAGGGCGAATTGAAGCCTTTTCTCCATCAGCTCTCAACAGGCCTTCGAAAAGGTATGTTTTACTGTGGTTGTAAGAGTATTAAGGAATTGCGGGAATATGAAAAATTTGCTAAGATTTCGCCGGCTGGTCTTCTTGAAAGTCATGCCCATGATATCATGATTACTCAAGAAGCCCCAAATTACTCAAGATAAGAAGGATGTGACCTGATGAATTTAGTAGTTATCGGAGCCCAGTGGGGTGACGAAGGTAAAGGTAAAATTGTCGATTTTCTGGCGGAAGATTCCGAATTAATTTCAAGATTTTCCGGTGGAGCAAACGCCGGCCATACAATAGTAACCGGTGAGACAACCTACAAACTCCATCTGATTCCATCAGGGATCATTTATCCGGGTAAAAAGGTGATTCTCGGTACAGGTATGGTTATTGATCCCCAGTCGATGTTTGAGGAACTTGCAACCCTTACAGAACAGGGAATTGACTGGGAGGGGAGAGTCTTTATTTCCGATCGAGCCCACCTGGTACTACCCGATTATAAGGCCGAGGATATAGAGCTTGAGAAAAAAAGGTTCAACCCCATAGGGACAACCGGTCGTGGCATCGGGGTTACATACGCACATAAATCACATAGAGACGGTATTCGAATCGCCGATATGTATGATTCCAATATCTGGTCCCGAATGCCCGAATCCTATCGAACTTTTCTTGAACCATTCAAGGCAAGAATCGAAAAGATGAAGATCAACCTAGTTGCCTTCATGGCTGAGTACAAGGGTAAGAAAGTTCTCTTTGAAGGGGCTCAGGGAATTCTTCTTGACCTTGATGCAGGAACCTACCCCTTTGTCTCTTCCGGTTACTCCGTAGCCGCAGGAGCTTCTGTTGGTGGCGGTATCGGTCCCCGGGAAATTGACCGGGTACTCGGTGTATTCAAGGCCTATTCAACCAGGGTTGGTAATGGTCCTTTCCCTTCAGAATTCAATTCGGAAAGGGATGGAGCAACAGAGGAGATGGTTCGTGAGCTTGGACGGGAGTATGGCGTTACTACAGGTCGTGCCCGAAGATGCGGATATTTAGACCTTGTTGCACTGAAATATGCCTGCCGGGTGAACAGCATCGATTCTCTGGTTCTTACCCACATTGATGTCTATGATGATTTTGATGAAGTTTCAGTCTGTGTTGCTTATGAATATGAAGGTGAAACAATCACTGATTTCCCCTCCTCAATCGAGGTCATGGATGGCGCTGTTCCTGTAATTAAAACCTTTAAGGGGTGGAACTCATCTCTTAAGGAGAGCACAGATTATTCACATCTTCCCGAGGAAGCTCAGAAGTATATTGAATTTATTGAAGAGTACACCGAAACATCGGTTGATATAATTTCGGTAGGATACAGAAGGTCAGAGACCTTCATAAGAAAGGACTTATGGACAAGATCTTAATTCTCGATTTTGGAAGCCAGACAACACAGCTTATTGCCAGGAGAATAAGGGAGATAGGTGTATATACCCACATCCTTCCTGGTGATATAGATTATGAACCGGGCTTTCTTGATTCGGTTTCAGGAATAATATTTTCCGGATCGCCATCGTCGGTTTATCAGGAGGATGCTCCGGTACCTGACAAGGCATGGTATGAAACAGGACTTCCTCTTCTGGGTATCTGTTATGGTTTTCAGAGGATGACCGCTGATCATGGTGGAGAAGTCCTATCATTAGAAAAGAATGAATATGGCAGAAGTAAAGTCTCCTTCCAAAAAGAGAGCCCGCTGTTTAAGGATGTTCCGGATGGGTTTTTATCATGGATGAGCCATGGTGACAGTATTAAAAAACTGGCACCACAGTTCAACCTGATTGCTGAATCGGAGCACCACATTGCGGTTGGATTCTGGGAGGATAAGAATATCTATGGTATCCAGTTTCACCCTGAGGTAAGCCATTGTGAATATGGTAATCAGATCCTTGAGAACTTTGTATGCGGTATTTCCGGTGCTGAAAAGAGCTGGAATATGGACGCATACCTGGCCGAGGTGAAGGATGAAGTGGCTTCCCAGACAGGAGAGAAGGATGTTCTTCTCCTTATCTCTGGCGGGGTAGACAGTACTGTTGTCGGAGCCCTCCTTTTAAAAGCACTTCCTCCCGAGAAAGTGCACCTTATGTATATCGATACGGGTATGATGCGAAAGGATGAATCGGCAGAAGTAGAAAAAATACTGCTTACCTTAGGGGCTCAAAATTTATACCTTATTGATGCCGAGGAGAGATTCCTTTCGGCACTTGCTGGCGTTTCGGAACCTGAAGAGAAACGTAGAATAATCGGTGATCTTTTTATCACCGTTCAGGAAGATGAAATTGCAAAGAGGCTTTCCGGTGACTACATGCTTGCCCAGGGAACCCTGTATACTGACATGATCGAGTCCGGAAAAGGGGTTGGTAAAAAGGCACAAGTCATTAAAAGTCATCATAATGTCCGTTCACCCCTTGTTGAGCGAAAGCGGGAGGCCGGATTAATCATTGAACCTTTATCAAAACTGTATAAAGATGAGGTTCGCCAGTTAGGTCGCAATTTAGGCCTCACTGAAGCCATTGTTGGTCGTCATCCTTTTCCCGGTCCGGGACTTGCTGTGCGTATTCCCGGTGATATAACCAAGGATAAATGTGATATCCTTCGGGAAGCCGATGCCGTTTTCATTTCTCAATTAAAAGAGAGAGAGCTCTATGATAAAATCTGGCAGGCATTCTGTGTTCTTCTTCCTGTACGTTCGGTTGGTGTTGCCGGTGATGCCCGGGAGTATGGGTGGGTAGTTGCCATGCGTGCGATCATCAGTCGAGATGGAATGACCGCCGATGTTTATCCATTTGAAATGAAGGATCTGCTTGAAATCTCCAGCCTTATTACGAATTCTGTTCGTCAGGTTGGGCGTGTTGTCTATGATGTTTCCAGTAAACCTCCGTCAACAATTGAGTGGGAGTAGTCTGTTTAACAATTACTAAGTATTAAATATCTTCCTTTTTGAATATAGCGAGACTATTTGAAGAGAGGGCCGGCAAATGCTGGTCCTTTTTTTATTTTTATTATAATCATCAAAATTTATTCGAGCCGGGTTTTATACCCCGCAGCTTGCTCCGGGGAGAGTCATTAACAGCCTCAATTTTGTTCAAAAAATATTTTACTGTACACTTTTAGTAATAAATCATTCTGTGATCTTGGTTATGGATTGGATATTCAATATAAATAGAATAAAATGAAAAAATATGATATTGAAGAGATAATATTTTTGATATGATAAATTATAATAAATGTCGTATACTATAAAAAATAATGGAGGTATGAATGGGACTTTTTGATAAAATAAAAGGTGAATTAATCGATATCATTGAATGGCTTGATAGTTCCAATGATACTATGGTTTACCGTTTTGAACGGTACGGAAATGAAATTAAAACAGGAGCAAAGCTTACTGTTCGGGAATCACAGGCCGCTGTTTTTATTAATGAGGGACAGATTGCTGATGTTTTCCAACCGGGAATGTATACTCTGGAGACAGAGAACATGCCGATTCTTTCAACCTTGAAAGGGTGGAAACATGGCTTTAACTCACCTTTCAAAGCAGAAGTGTACTTTGTTAACACCAAACGATTTACCGACCTGAAATGGGGAACTAAAAATCCCATAATGCTTAGAGATCCGGAATTCGGTCCTGTAAGACTGCGGGCCTTCGGTTCATACGCTGTGCGGGTTTCTGATCCGGCCACATTTCTTAAAGAGATCGTCGGTACAGATGATGATTTTAATACGGAAGAGATCTCAAATCAGCTCAGAAATATAGTGGTTGCAAGATTTACAGATGCCCTTGGCGAATCAAAGATCCCCATGTTGGATCTTGCCTCTAATTATGATGAATTAGGTGAATTTATCACCAAAAAAATATCCGGTGAGTTTGGTGAATATGGCTTGAAGTTATCCAAACTCCTGGTTGAGAATATTTCTCTACCCGAAGCCGTTGAACAGGCTCTTGATAAGAGGGCTTCCATGGGTGTTTTGGGTAATTTAAACCAGTATACCCAGTTTCAGGCTGCGAATGCCATGGAAACTGCCGCAGGTAACCCCGGTGGGATGGCTGCCGGTGGCATGGGCATGGGTATGGGTTTCGCCATGGCTAACCAGATGGGTAATGCTATGGGTGGTGCACAACAGCCTCCGGCTCAGCAGGCTCCTCCCCAGCAGGCCCCACCTCCTGTCCCCCCGTCAGTTTCATTTTTCATCGCTGTAAATGGCGCCCAGACCGGTCCTTTTGACATGGCGGCACTTTCACAGAAAGTTGGCTCGGGAGAGCTGAAACGAGAAGCTCTCGTATGGAAAAATGGCATGGCCGCTTGGACGGCGGCAGGTGAAGTACCTGAGTTATCCGGACTCTTCGGTCAGGTTCCACCACCGCTTCCTCCTGGTTGATCGAAGCTTGTCAGACTTTTCCCTGTTATATAATGCTCCCGTGGTTCTCCACGGGTAGCAAAATTCATCTTTAACAGAACATTTAGATTAGGAAAAAAATAATGAGTGATAGTGATAAAGTAGAAAAATTCCCCTGTAGTAATTGTGGTGCTGATTTAGAGTTTAAACCCGGAACATCAAGCTTAGTCTGTCCCTATTGCCAGACCGAAAATACAATTGAGTCTTCAGAAGAGACTATTATTGAAGAGAAAGATTTTGCTGAAACTCTTTTAAAACTTAAAAATCAGGAAGCTAACGAAGAGACTGTTGATATGATAGTCACCAAGTGTGACACCTGTGGGGCAGAGGTCTCCTTAGGTGAAAATCAGACGGGTGGTGAATGTGCCTTCTGTGGTGCGGCTATCGTTGCACAAGGGAAGTCAGAGAAGGTTTTAAAACCGGAATCTCTCCTGCCATTCAAAGTAACGAAAAATGAAGCAGCCGCAAACTTTAAAACCTGGCTAAAAAAAAGATGGTTTGCCCCGAAACAGCTTAAGCAGTACGCCAGGGTCGATGGATTGAAAGGTATTTATTCTCCTTTCTGGACATTCGACAGTGATACCGAAACATCCTACAGTGGTCAGAGGGGTGATTATTATTACACCACCGAGAGTTATACAACCACTGAAGATGGCAAATCTGTCACAAAGACAAGACAGGTCCGTCATACACGTTGGCGCTCGGCCTCGGGTCATGTATGTAATAATTTTGACGATATCCTTGTTCATGCTTCAGATCGAATGGAGCAGAAGTACGTTGATGAGCTTGAACCCTGGGATCTTGAAAACCTTGCTCCCTTTAATACATCCTATCTGCCGGGTTTTCAGGTGGAAAGTTACTCCATAGATCTTGAAGGCGGTCTTGATATAGCCAAAGATAAAATGGCTTCAGAAATCAATTATTCTATCCGCAATGATATCGGTGGCGATGAACAGAGGATTACCTCAAAAAGCACCTCCTATGATAACTTGAAATTCAAGCATATACTCCTGCCTGTCTGGATGAGTGCGTATAATTTCAAGGGGAAAGTCTATCAATTCATGGTAAATGCCAGAACTGGTGAAGTTCAGGGAACAAGGCCCTACTCAGCAGGGAAGATTGCTGCGGCTATTATCATCCCCCTTGTAATCATCGCAGGAGCTGTTATCCTGATCAAAATGTATGGCTAAAGAACGGTTGATTTTTATTAATATTTTTTGAAAGTTTTTCTTGACCAGATAGTCGTTCCTATCTATATTATGTATAGATAATTTATCAGGAGGCTTCAAGATGAAGAAAAAAGAAAACTTACCAGAAATCGTATGTCTCCCTTTTGCGGGTGTGACTCCGTTTCATAAGAAGGTGGAGAGGAAATTCGATAAGCAGTCAAAAGGTATTGCTGAATATCCTTTCACACGAGGCTTTCATTTTAATTAAATGAAAGGAATCTATTTTTAGTTTGATTACCGGACAGTTTTGATGTTTATCATCTTAACTGTCCGTTTTTTTTTGTTTTAATCGGGAATACATGTAAAGATTCTGTTAGAATTAGATCAGGAGGATGTTATGGCTAAAGACAGTGTGCTGAATGCCCTGGCAATGGGTATAAAAGGCGAGATGGAAGGGATCACGGTTTATAATGGTGCGGCTGCTCTCTGTGACGGAGAAGTAAAAGCTTTTTTTCTTAAACAGGCCGAAGAGGAAAAACTCCATTACAATTGGCTTCTTGAATTTTATAAAAAATTAACAGAGGATGAGTTCTCAATGCTGAGTTTTGCAGTAAATGTCAGTAAACCGGCAGCAGGCAGTACTATAATCACAGATGATTTTTTACGGATGATAGGAGAGGATCAGCATCTTTCCACAGCGATTACAACGGCTATACTGCTTGAGTATTCTGCCATAGAACACTACCGAAAGAGTGCTGAAGAGGCAAATGATCCTGCCGTCAAGGAGTTGTTTGATTTTCTCTGTGACTGGGAAAAAGATCACTATGATGAACTTCTGAAAATACAGGAAGAATCCAGACAGTACTGGTTTGATGCCCAGGAGTTTGTTCCTTTTTAGGTTTTCAATATTTGCAATAAAAAAGGGGTGTCATCCTTCGATGACACCCATAAAATGAAGCGATAGAACTTTACAGTTCGATTCCGTACTCTTTTCCGTAATTTTCTACAACAAAATCAATATCTTTATCTCCCCTGCCGCTTAAGTTTACAAGAATAGATTTTCGGGGATCTTCCTGAGCCATTTTTATGGCATGTGCAACGGCATGGGCTGATTCAAGGGCAGGTATAATTCCCTCTTTTTTGCTCAACTCAAAGAAGGCATCCAGAGTCTCCTTGTCATTAGCCGATGTATATTCAACACGGCCTGTGTCCTTGAGCATAGAATGTTCGGGGCCGACACCAGGATAATCCAGACCGCTCGCAATTGAGTAAACAGGATCAGGTTCGCCTTTTTCATCCTGAAGGAGGTAACATTTAAAACCATGAATGAGACCGGGCTTTCCATATGTGATTGTCGCAGCATGGTCACCTTTTTTAAGAGATCTTCCGGCAGGTTCAACACCCACTAATCTCGTATCCTTATCATCAAGGAAAGCAGAGAAAATACCCATGGCATTACTTCCACCACCGACACAGGCAACAACTGAGTCAGGAAGTTCTCCTGTCATATCGTAAAACTGCTCTTTTGCTTCAATTCCCACAACCCTCTGGAAATCTCTTACCATCATGGGGAAGGGGTGAGGACCGACAACGGAACCAATACAATAAATTGAGTTGACAGGATCGGCAAGGTAGGCACCAAAGGCGGAATCAACAGCCTCTTTGAGTGTTCGCAGACCGAAAGTTACAGGAACAACCTTGGCTCCTAATATATTCATGCGGACAACATTGGGGTGTTCTTTGGCAATATCCACTTCACCCATATGAATCTCACATTCGAGACCGAAATAGGCAGCTGCTGTGGCAAGGGCAACACCATGCTGACCTGCTCCCGTTTCAGCGATGAGCTTTTTCTTTCCAAGGTGTTTGGCAAGCAGTGCCTCTCCCATACAGTGATTGAGTTTATGCGCTCCTGTATGATTAAGATCTTCTCTTTTAAGATAGATTCTCCCACCATACTCATTTGAAAGGGTTCTGGCAAAATAGACGGGGGTTGGTCTTCCCTGAAAATGTTTTCTGATACTTCTCAATTCAGAAATAAATTCATGTGACTTGCTTATGGCATAATAAGCCTCTGTGATCTTATCCATCTCAGTCTGGAGTTCGGGAGGAATGAAACTTCCTCCATATTCTTTAAAAAAACCTTTATTATCTGGAATTGTCTTAAAATAGTTATTCATTGATTTCATCCTTTTCTCTTGGTATAGTGTTACTATACACCAGTACGATGTTCTTATCAATAGAAACATTTGGAATAGTTAAAAAAAATAACATTCTGCTAAAAATTCAGATCAAAATTGAATTGCCATCAGTGCGACCAGATATTATAATAGTTTCAGGGGGATATTATGAAGATAAAAAGTATTCTTACTGTTCTTGATTTTTCAGAAAATACCGGTCGAGTCCTTGATTATACCGCAGAGTTTGCAAAAGTTGAAAATAGTTCTATCTATTTGCTTCATTCCGAACCTCCTATTAGTGGATATGCCTATGTTTCGCCTGGTTTGGGGTATGGCGGTTTCCTCGGGTTTGGTGAGTATGCCAGCATAAATCAGGAGATCGAATCTATTCATCTTGAAAATGATCTTCATGCCATGAAAGTCCTAAAGAAACAATTGGAAGCCAAGGGGCTGGATGTGGAAATACGGCTTATTCAGGGGGATGCCGCTATTGAAATTGAGAAGGCTGTTCAGGAGTTGAAAACTGATCTGATTATCATGGGCTCCCATAGAAGAGGATTTTTCTCAAGCCTTTTATCTGATAAACCCGAAGAGGCAGTTCTCAGGCATTGTTCCTGCCCGATACTACTGGTCCCTGAAATCGATTAATAAAATTGTAGGTAAGTCAAAAAATAAATTTACACATAAACAATTTGGAGAAAATAATGCAGACAGTTATAACAATGCTCAATGATGCATCTGAAAAATTCGGTAATATGCCCTATCTTTCACAAAAGGAAGATTCCGGATGGGTTTCATTATCATTCAAGCAGGCAAAAGAGGAGGCTGAAAACTTTGCTCTCTCCCTAATAAAAAGGGGATTTATGAAGAGTGAGGCCATTACCATCCTGGCAGAGGGACGAAACAACTGGATAACAGGAGAGTTCGGCATACTCATGGCGGGATGTGTTTCGGTACCTATCACCATAAAGCTGATGCCTGGAGAAATTCCCTTCCGACTGAACCATTCCGAATCGAAGGCTATCCTGGTGACCGAGAATACACTGGACAAATTTCTATCAGTCATGGAGGATCTCGATCATAAACCCCTTGTGGTCCTCCTTTCGAATTATAGAAAATCAGCCGATGAAACCGCCAACAAGTATGGCTATGAAATCGGCCGGGAGATTGTTCATTTTGACGATATGATCAAAGAGGGCGCTGCCGCAAGGGGTGAATTTCAGAAAGAACTTGATAAAAGAGTAGCTGACATATCTGAAGATGATACGGTTACCATCTCCTATACCTCCGGAACAACGGGGAATCCCAAAGGGATCATGCTCACTCATAAAAATTACTGGGTAAATTCCCACGATGCAGATGAAACTCTGCCCCTTCCCATTGGGGTCAGCATTTTAATCATGCTTCCCCTCGACCACTCCTTCGCTCATACTGTCGGTCTCTATGTCGGCCTTCTCCGTGGACTCTCTTTGAGTTTTGTTGATGCCCGAAAGGGTGGTCTGAGTACTTTAAGGAATATTCCTGTAAATCTGAAGGAGAGAAACTCCTACTTTACCCTCACCGTTCCTGCAATTACCGGAAACTTCATGAAGAAAATGATGGCTGGCGTTGCTGAAAAGGGTGGCCTTATCAATAAGATATTTCTGAAGAGCTTGGAATGCGGAATAGCATATTACGGAGATGGGAATGAAAAGATCCCTTTTAGCACAAAATTAAAATGCTTTTTCCCTTATAAACTGGCTTCCATTTTGATATTCCCCAATTTGAGGAAGGTTTTCGGTGATGAAATAAAATTCTGTGTGGGTGGGGGGGCCCTGTTAGAGGTGAAACAGCAGAAATTTTTTAATGCTATCGGTGTTCCTGTTTATCAGGGGTATGGATTAACCGAAGCGGCACCCATCATCTGTACCAATACACCTAAAAAACATAAATTTGGAACTTCCGGAGTGATTCTCCCTTCCATCGAGACCAAAATTATGAAAAGTGATACAGAAGAGGCTCCTCCGGGAGTGACAGGTGAACTGGTGATTCGCGGTGGGAATGTGATGAAGGGGTACTTCAAGAATGAGGAAGAGACGGCTAAAGCCCTTAGGGACGGCTGGTTATGGACGGGTGACCTTGGGTATAAAGACCCCGATGGATTCCTTGTTATCGTAGGGCGGGCTAAAGCCCTTCTTATCGCCAGTGACGGTGAAAAGTACTCCCCGGAGGAGATTGAAGAGGCTGTCATTAACAACAGTACGGTTGTCAACCAGATAATGGCCTACAATGAACAGCGGAAATTTACCACTGCTCTTGTTACCTTAAATGAATCGGAGGTGAAATCTATCATTAAGAGGGATGGACTAACCGAGGTTGATCAAGTTCTCAAGGCAATATATGAATCCCTATACAGTTTTAAAAATAACAATTGTACCATCCCGTCACAATGGATCCCCCACACCATGAGTATTCTCAAGGAACCTTTCAGTGAAGAACAGAAGCTGATCAACTCAACCATGAAGCTTGTCCGTTTCAAGGTGGCAGAGTTTTACAAAGATAGAATCGAAGCTATGTATGGGGAGGAATCGGAATTTTTTAACGATGGTAATCGGGCTGTCGTAAAAGAACTTTTCGACCTCTAAAAAATCATTTAACGGGCCGGACCCTGTCTGTTGCGCTGGCAGCAGCAGGGTCCTCCGGCCAATAGTGTTTTGGATATCGTCCTTTTAACTCTTTCTTCACCTCGGGGTATGTGCTCTTCCAGAAGGAAGTGAGGTCCGAAGTAATCTGCTGGGGGCGTCCTGCCGGGGAGAGGAGTTCTATTTCCAGTGGTTTTCCACAGATCAGAGGGGTGGATTCAAGACCGAAAAGCTGCTGAATTCTGGCTGAAAGGAGACATTTATCTGGGTAATATTGGATTCGTCTCGATGTGCCGCTGGGGAGCATAAAAGATTCGGGGGCAACCTTATCGGGATCCCCAGCCTCCCAGGGAATGAGAGAGCGGAGGACCTTTTTCATCGGTAGTTCTGCAAGACTTCTTCTGGTGATATTTCGTCCTGTGAATCCCGGCAGCCAGTTCCCGATCGATGAAAGCAATGCTTCATCAGAAACATCCGGCCAGGGGACCCCTTGAGATCTAAAAATAAATGAAAGCCTGTCGCGAAACGCAGCCGATTCTTTTGTCCAGGGAAGGGCCTTTTCGCCTTCTTTTTTTACAGCTTCCAGAAGTCGTCCCACAGCATCCGGAATTGACGAAAGGGCTACTGGCTGTTCATTAATTATCAAACGTCCAAGTCCTGATATTTTCCTTGCCTTTAACTCATGATTCTTCTCGATAAGAATTTCAAATTCGGTTATCTGTTTTACCTTAAGATAGGCATCCACTTCTTTTTCATCCAGGACATCACAGAGGAATATTTTCCCGTACCCATATTTTGACCCGGGAGGAGCATCCCGGCAATCTGCGGCGGCGATCCATTTCGGAAGGGCTGTTCCGGCAGGTCCATTGAGGCGCATCTGTTTTCCATTCACAAGCTGATAGATATCCTCTTCCAGCAGTCGACCCAGCCGTTCAGGATAGGCTGATAGAAGCGCCGGCATCCTGAGACCATCCGGGACGGAAGGGGCATTTATAAGTTTTTCAATTCGCCTGGCATCCTGTATTATCTGCAGGGTCAGACTATATTTCAGTTTCTCTTTCAGGTAAAATGGAAGAGTACCCGCCGTATCCAGACTGTGCCAGGCTTCTTTGAGTTGTACTAATTTTGGGTCAATAAAAGGTCCCCCTGAAACACTCCTCTCTTGTAAAAAAGGGTCTCCATTTTCCAGGAGGGCCGCAAGAAGGGCGGTTGTTTTATCCCTGACCATGGAAGCCAGTCTTGGATGGAGGGGCATACGGTGGATCCTTCTGCCTTCCGGTGTAATATTGCCCCCGGAATCCAAAGCCCCGAGGCGTTCAAGGAGGGCTTTCCCTTCCTTAATTCTGTTTTCTTCCGGCTGAAAGGGCCAGCGGTAAGATGTTGGGTCGGAATCTCCCCAGGCTGCCAGGGAAAGGATGAGAACGGAGAGGTCTGTTCTCAATATCTCGGGTACATCGGTTTCCATCAATCTCTCCCGCGAATCCCACAGCCTTATACAACGGCCCGGCCCGGTTCTCCCCGCACGACCTGCCCTTTGAGAGGCAGACGCCTGGGAGATCCCCGTGATTTCCAAACGGGAAAGACCTGATGCCGTATGGTAGATCATCTGTTTTTTCAGGCCGGAATCGATGACAAGGGTGATTCCCTCTATGGTAATACTTGTTTCTGCCGTATTTGTGGCTATGACAATCTTTCGTCTTCCCTTTGCAGGCGGCCGAATGGCCTTTTGCTGTTCTGCCGATGAGAGCCGGCCATAAAGTGGAAATATATCCATATCTTCGGGAATCCTTTTATCTGCTGATAGAACCTGCCTGCACCTGTTTATTTCAGCTTCACCGGGGAGGAATATCAGTATGGACCCCGCCTCGGAAGGGGCCTCATTCAGGCAAACCGCGGCACTGTGGTCGGAAATGGAAAATCCTGAGGTACTGTGCCTGTTACGATCCTGCAGGAATGGCTTATATTCAAGACTGACGGGGTACATCTTACCGTCACTTTTCAGAAAAGTGGACCCTTTATCTAAAATAGTTTTGAGCGGTTCAATATCCAGGGTGGCAGACATGATGAGAATTTTCAGATCTTCATTCACAAGATCCATGCAGTTCAATGTTAGAGCCAAAGCAGTGTGTGTATTTATGGATTGTTCATGAAATTCATCGAAGATAACCATCGCTGTTTGGGTCTGCTCGGGGTTTGCGATCAGCCTGTTCAGATAGACACCCTCGGTCATAACGATAATAGCGGGGGAGGCGGGCATGGACTTGTCTGTGCGTGTTAACAGTCCTACCTTGAGGGTAGGGGCTATCTCCCTGATTCGATGAGCGACGGATCTGGCGGCACTCCTTCTGGGTTGAAGGAGGTAAATCACCTTGCCCTGACTCCATGTTTCCTTGGTAAGAAGGGGAGGCAATATTGTGGATTTACCGGCACCTGGTGGTGCTTCAAGAACGGCAAGCCTGTTTTCAGCGAGCGTTTCTATCAATTCAGGTATGATTGATGAAACAGGATAATCGGAATAATTCATCCTTCACATCTTATACTGAAATAGGGCGAGATGGAAGAATGGTAGCAAAAGGATGGAAATCAGTGTATAGTTCTTACTAAAGGAGTTCTGATTTGATCGCATTAATGTCAATTTTTACATGGTTTGAAATCGTACTATGTTTTGTTCTTTTCATCCCTTTTCAAATAATACTTTTTATACTTACAGCTCTTTTCGATAAAAGGCGGAGAATTATGCATTTCCATTCCGGTCTCTGGTGCTGGCTGGCCCTCGCCTTAAGCCCATTATGGCATGTTAAAATATCCGGCCGTGAAAACCTTGATTACAATAAATCTCATGTGGTGATCATGAATCACCAGTCTCTGATAGATATTCTCATAGCCTTCAGGCTTTTTTATCCGGTAAAGATGATCGGGAAAAAAGTTCTCGCTTTCGTCCCCATAGTCGGGTGGAACCTCTTTCTGAGCGGCCACCTCCTTGTGGACAGGAAAAACCTGAAAAGCCAGATGAATGCCATTCGTCGGATGGAAAAGATTATTGGCTCGGGTGATTCTCTTCTTGTCTTCCCCGAAGGAACCAGGACAAAAGATGGAAATCTCCTCGATTTTAAAAAGGGAGCGTTTCGATCAGCATCCTCCACAGGGACACCTTTGCTTCCGGTGGTAATAGACGGTCCCTACCAGATCCTTCCAAGAAAAGGATTTATAGTAAACGGCAGAAGGGATATTATTATCAGAATCATGCCCCCGATTCCAGTTGAAAAGGGGACGAGTCCTGCCGAACTGGCAAAAAGTTCCAGGGAAGTCATGGCTGATGAACTTGAAAAGATAAGGAAAGAATAATATTTTTTCTATTACTTTGATATATAGACAGAAACCACCGGTTAAACCTATTGTTTTATTAAAAAAAATAAAAAAATTGATCACTTCTGTTATATGATTTAAAATATAAGATATAGAAAGGGGTGAATATGAGACGACAAATCATTTCAGCTCTGCTTTTCATCATTTTGATAAGTGCAATACTTCCCGCCGAAGAACGTCCAATCCTGACTGTCCTCGATTTTTCCGTATCCAATATCTCTGTTGGTGATATGAGCGCCATAGTCTCTTTTATGTCCTCTGCCATATTTGAGACAGGTAAATATCAGGTCATAGATAAGGGGCAGCGCGATGTCATTTTAGAGGAGCTGCAATTTTCCAACTCCGGATGTTCCGATGAATCCTGTCAGCTCGAAATTGGTAAACTCCTGGCTGCTGAATATATTGTCGTAGGGGATATAAGCAAGGTCGGCTCGCGATACATCCTGAACACCAGAATCCTCGAAACCGAATCCTCTAAAACTATCAATACAGCCAGAGGATTATATTCTGACCTCGATGAACTCCTTGATAATATGGATGGACTGGCAGGTGAACTATGTACTCTTGATGAACCTTCAGGAGCGGCTGTGGCCAATATTACTGCCCCTTCGGTTGAATCAGAAAAGGATTCAGAAAGCGACACCCCGGGTGAGAGGACCATTCAGGAAAAGGTAATAGAAGAAACCCCCATTACAGAAAATGGTGAAGTTGTAAAAGAAAATCAAGTCGATAGGAGCATCCCGGATCTCTTTGAAGAGTCTGAACCTGAAAAAAGATCTCTGTCCAGAGGAAGAAAAATAGGAGCCTTCACATCTTTAATTGTTGGTTCCGCTGCTGCTATTACGGGAGGTTTTTTTATCTGGGATGCCCTTGATTATAATACCAATACTGTTATTCCCGCCAGGGCTGCTTACGATGAAGATGAACCTGACTATGGTGGAATGGATCCAATTGAATATTTTAATTTAAAAGAGAGTGATTATTACGACGCAGTTAATTAACGATTTCCCATCTTTCAACACTATATAAACCTACATTTTTTGTCTTTTTTGTACTCCACACCCATCCT
>JAEINK010000049.1 GCA_016342585.1 Spirochaetales bacterium | reverse complement strand
ATTTTTTCTCACAGGTATCTTGGGTATCGGAATGGATCTTTTTTATTGCAGCTACGCTAAGACTTCTATATGTTATGAGTGTGCTATTTATGGTTTATGAATTAAAGTTGACATCAGTGTTGAAAAATAAGTATCCAGAAAAATATCATCAACACCATAAACCATTAGTATTTCCATTAAATACCAATACTAGTGAATACTTCTCGTTTATTTATAAAATACGCAGTGAAGAGAATAAGACATTAAAAAGGTTAAAAATATTAAGACTTTGTTTTATGTTTGGTATTGGCGTGAGTGTGATTTACTTGATAATTTTAAGTACAATATTTGAAGGCAATTGATTTTTACCGGACTTCCTAGTTGAGCTGCCGGGCTTTTGCCCGGACTGCTCCAACTATTTGTTCGGTATCAGATCTTTGAAATAAACAGAACGGTCGTTAAACAACAAACCGTTCAAATTCAACTTTTTCGCAGTAGAAGTTAATAATGTACCCAACCCGAAGCCCAGAGAGCTTTAGATAATTGAGCAGTTGAGTACGGTATATTTCCTTAATAATGAGTGTGGACTTTAATTCTAAAATAATCTTGTCCTTTACGACAAGATCGGCAAAAAACTGCCCGGCAAGCTGTCCCTTGTAATGAACCGGAAAATACCTTTCCGATGCGAACTTATTTCCCTGACATTCCAATTCGATTTCCAACGACCGGTGGTAAACAGCTTCCGGAAGACAAGCCCCAAGATAATTATGAACATTGAAACAAGCACCTATAATGGCATGAGACAATTCGAGAAACAAATTAACTGACATGGCAAAACCTCCTGTTTTCTTTAACCCCGCCTAATGAGCCGACGATCCAGTTTAGATTCCTTGGAATCCGGTTTCTGAGGAACGAAGAACCGTACTTCCTTGAAGTACGGCCACGACCTTGACGGGAAGGAGCGAATGGTAAAATAAAAGAAACCAGGAGTAAGTGACTCTTACCTTGTAAGAATCCGGAGTTTTATTTAAATATGGAGTTTTTCCAAAAGAAAAACATCTACTTAAAAACTCTTTTGGATATCCGGCTCCAAGGGCCGGACCCAACACATCTGTGTCAAAAGAAAAATCAAGTAAAACAGAAAAGAGAACAAACCCATCGCCTTATGAAACAAAAAGGTAAAAAGAGAGGATAGCGCAAGACCGGCCCGAGGGCCCCGGCAGACCGTAGGGGCGCCGGTAAAGGAGCGAGGAAAAAGCCGGGCTGGAGCGAAAGGGGAGCCTTCCCCTTCTTTAAAAAAATAAAAAAAACCGCCTGTAAATCCAGGCGGTATAAAAACCAAAAAAAATTATGTAAAACTATTTACTCTCGAGAATAAGAGTCTCAGTTGGCCGATTACAAACCTCATCGGGACCATAGTACTGAATCGCACCGGGGTACTTGAAAGAGGTTCGAAGAGCCCACTCCTCACGATTGGCGGCGAAAGCCTTGAAAGGAGCCTGGTCGAGCTCAACGAGAGCCTTCTTGATAACAGGTTTAGACTTCCCGTGTCGGGTCTCCATATTCATCATCATTGTTAAGGGAATACCTCCGGCAACCCAATCTGAAGCAGGTTTTGCAAGGTTCTTGATGGCCGACATATAGCCGGTGAGTCCCGCCGCAATCAGGAAGAAAGCGTTGTAACCCAGGGAATAACAGTAGCTTGAGTCAAAGTTTGATGGGAAGGCACATCGTCCCTCATAACCGAAGAAATGATTCTGTGAGCTGAAGCTTCCACTGAACTTTCCGGCGTTCTTGAACTCTTTGAGTTTGTCCTCAACCATCTCGATGATGAGTTTTTCCGTTTCAATTCGGCTGACCTGAACATTTCCATGAGGATCTCTGTCCATGAGAAGCTGCCGCTGAATATTATTGGGGAGGATGGAGAAGGCATAGGATGAGTCTTTGGAAAGGTTCTTGTTAATCCATTCGGACTGATCTTCAAAGGTGTGAAGGGTTGCAAAATGTGTTGCATTCTCTGCCATTATGTTGTTCAGCTCAGAGATGAGGATTTTCATCTCGGGGATGAACTCGATGAGTCCTTCGGGGATGAGGGCAACACCGAAGGATTCTCCATTTTCGGATCTCTGCATAACAACCTTTGTTACTTCATCGATGATCTCACTCAAGGTTTTCTGTTTCTGCTCAACCTCTTCGGAGATTATGGTAATGTTGGGATGTGTTTCAAGGGCACACTCTAAAGCGATATGGGAAGCAGAACGTCCCATGAGCTTAATGAAGTGCCAGTACTTCTTGGCTGAGTTCGAATCTCTCATTATGTTTCCGATAAGCTCGGAGTAGGTTTTTGTGGCGGTATCAAATCCGAAAGAGATTTCTATGGATTCGTTTTTTAGGTCGCCATCGATGGTTTTGGGAACACCGATAACCTGAACACCACTTTTCTTTTTGGCAAAGTATTCACCAAGGAGCGCCGCATTGGTATTGGAGTCATCACCACCGATGATGACCACGGCTGTGATTCCTTTTTTCGCACAGACTTCAAGGGCCATGTCAAAATGTTCTTCCGATTCGAGCTTAGTTCTGCCGGAACCAATGATATCGAATCCACCTGTGTTTCTATAGCCGTCAAGGTATTCGGAGGTAATTTCAATGGCCTTGTCTTCGATAATTCCGGAAGGGCCGCCCAGGAATCCGTAGAGTTTGGAATCGGGGTTTCCCGCTTTGATTCCGTCAAAGAGACCGGCAATTACATTGTGTCCGCCGGGGGCCTGTCCTCCGGAGAGGATGACGCCAACATTAATTTTCTTTTTTGCATCCGGGTTTGAACCCTTTTCAAATACAGCTTCTGGTTCTCCATAGGTTGCATCAAAAAGCTGTTTCAGTGCGGCTTGATCGGAGACGGATTCTGTGGGTTTCCCCATGCTTACCTTAATGTCTTCCGGTTTGTTTGAATAAATTGAAGGAAGTGCTGGGGTGTATTTGTACCTTGCTTCCTGAAGTTTGGACATATTTGTCATCATTTACCTCGTTTATTTCGGTTTCTTCATTTATAAACTATTAATCAGTTTGCTTTCAAGGTTTGAGTGCTCTAGATCATAACCCCAGGGGCAATATTCATAAAATGTTAATAAATATAGAGGATTATAATATTGTTCTGATAGTGAAAAGGATAACAAGATCTGGTAAAATCAGAGTATGAAAAGTAAATATTTCTTTAAACTTGATAATATCGTTCAAAACTATGCTTGGGGTTCTAAGAGTTCTTTTACCACCCTCCTTGGAATCAACAACCCGGAGAATAAACCCATGGCTGAACTCTGGATGGGAGCACATCCGAAGGCTCCCTCCATGACGGATGAGGGTCCTCTGGGAGAGCTTATAGGGAGAGACCCTGAAACTTTTCTTGGTTCGATAGCTGCAAACCGTTTTGAGGGTAAATTACCCTTTCTTTTCAAGGTCCTGGCTGCCGGAGCCCCGCTCTCCATTCAGGCTCACCCCAGCAAGGCACAGGCTGAGGAGGGGTATGGACTGGAGAACACTTTAAAAGTCCCTTTTGATGCCTTTAACAGAAACTACAAGGATGATAATCATAAACCTGAGATCCTCTGTGCTTTGACCCCTTTTACGGCCATGTGGGGATTTCGGTCGCGAGATGAAATTGCAGCCCATTTTAAGGCTTTCGGCGGCTTGTCTGAGGCGGAGGAGCTTATTGAACACTTTTCTAAAAGTGATGATCGGGAGGCACTTAAGGGATTCCTTGAAGGGCTCATGAGTATGGAAAGGGGGGGACAAAAGAGGCTGATAGAAACCTGCCTGAAAAATTGCGACGGTGGGACTGGTGACACAGACGATACAGGATACTTTTCCGCACTTGTGTCAAAATGGATAAAGAAGTTTGCTGAACTCTATCCTGGAGACCCGGGTATCCTTTCACCCCTTTACCTGAATATTCTTGAACTGAAACCTGGTGAGGCTGTGTACATCCCTGCCGGGGAACTTCATGCCTACCTTGATGGCACTGGGATGGAGCTGATGGCTAATTCCGATAATGTCCTTCGGGGGGGGCTTACACCCAAGAATGTGGATGTCCCCGAACTCCTTTCCTGTCTCTCTTTTTCTTCCAGAACTCCAGAACTTGTCACCCCAGTTTCGGAAGCCGGTGTCACAGTCTACCCTGTTCCTGCGGAAGAGTTTGTTTTAAAGAAGATAGAAGCCTCCGGGACATCCGTGAATCTGGTGGTTGATTCTGCCCAGATTATGATTTGCCTCGATGGGACCCTTTTATGTACAACCGGGAGTGGTGAAGAAGCAGATAGCATTAATCTTGAAAAAGGTGACTCCTTTTTTGTCTCTGCTGCAGCGGGGCTCTGCCGGATAGAGGGGCACGGGAGCCTCTATTCTGCTGGAATTCCCGGTAAAGAGTAGATGATAAAGATCTGGTTAGATGCCGATTCATGCCCCATTCAGGTGCGGACTGTAATCATCCGGGCTTCCAATAGAGAGAAGCTTGAGTGTACCTTTGTGGCCAACAGAAATATTCCTTTCGAGCAATCGGATTATGTAAAAATGGTTGTGGTTGAGGCCGGTGACGGGGTAGCGGATGATTATATTACTGAGCATATTGAGTCCGGTCATATAGCTGTTACCCGGGATATTCCCCTGGCGGCCCGCCTGCTGGAAAAAGAGGCGGTTGTCCTCAATGACAGGGGGGAGCAGTTTACACAGAATAATATCAAGGAGAGGTTATCTCTCCGGGATTTCATGTATGAGATGCGTTTTACCGGTGTTGTGGATCCCGGAAATAAGCAATTCAGTCCCAAAGAGGTACAGAAGTTTGCCAACTGTTTTGACCGGGAATTACGAAAACTCTTAAAGGCGCAGGAGGAAGTAAATGACAAGACTTGATGAATTGGTTTCCCTTTTGAGGAATGCTCCCGATGAGGTTTTTATTCAGCCCCACAATGTTCCCGATCCGGACGCTATTGCCTCCTCCCTGGGGCTTCAGTATCTCTTAAAAGAGAGGGGAGTCAAAGCTGTAATCGTGTATGAAAACGAGATGGAGAAATCCAATTCACTTAAGATGCTTGAACTCTTCGGGGTGGAGATGAGGCTCGCCTCTGATGTAGCTAGCTTGGGAGAAGAGGACTGGACGGTTTTGGTGGATGTTCAGAAAGGCAATGCCAATGTCACAGATCTTGTTACCGATGAGGTTGCTGTGATTGACCATCATGAAGTGAATGAAGGTGATAGTGGTTGCCGTTTTACAGATATAAGGAGTGATGTGGGGGCCTGTTCCAGCATTATCACCGAATATTTTTTAGAAAATAAGATCGATATTCCAAGAAATATTGCAACAGCCCTGCTTTACGGAATTTTTATGGATACCAGTGATTTAACCCGGGGAGTTGCTGAACTTGATATTAATATGTTTTACCAACTCTACCGCTTGTCGGACATTTCCCTGATTACCGAATTGAAGGGAAATCAGATAAGCAAGGCGGACCTTGAAGATTATGCCCGGGCTTTCAGCACCATAGAAGTTTATGGTGAGGTTGGGTTTCTCTACCTTGATAACTGCAATGATTCTCTTCTGGGGGCGGCCAGTGATATTGTTGTGACGATCGCCGGTGTTGATGTTGTCGTCGCCTATTCGCCAAGAGATGCCGGGATTAAATTTTCACTGCGCAGTATAATCTCTACTGTCAGTGCGGAAAAAATGGTCCGGTATATCCTGGAAGGGCGGGGTTTTGGCGGGGGGCACCACTCCATGGCCGGCGGGTTCCTGCCGGGAGAAAACCTGGAAGATGGAAAAAGCCTTCATACCTTTATCAGGCACAGGACGATTTCCTATATGGAGAGAGGGGCGGCCGTTAAATAAAAATTGGTTATACGGTCAGATGAAAAAGCCCTGTATATTCTCCTACTATGGGTGAACCTTTTTCTTGAATCTCTTTGGCCATCTCTTCTCCAAAGAAAAACCCGCAGATTCTCACAGCCTCTTTTAGAGATTCAAATCTGTAATCGGTAGAAATTACTTCCTGTTTGAAACCGTATTTATTCTGAAGGATTGAATAGAAGTCTGCGAGTTCCTGAATCGGCGGGGCGGCCGTGAGAACGTTTGTTCCCATGGTTTCGATGATGACAAATCGTCCACCACTCCTCAGGTTTGTTTTTACAGACGCAAAGATCCGATCAAAGGTTTCAGCCATGGTTCCTTTATTTTCGATCATCGTGTGACCGAAGCTCCATCCTTCGATGAAAATATCTGCCTTTTTACTGATTGAAGGAAGAGCGATGTTATCACCTTCCGCTATTTTAACTTTATCACTCCATTTTGACAGATTTCTCCCGGCAGCTTTTAACATATGGGGTTCCCTGTCGAATCCGTACAGAAAGGTAATCTGGTCAAGGTAGATCTTCGAGACCCGTCCCGTCCCGATTCCTGCCTCCATGACAATACTTCCGCTCCAGTCGAACTCTGATAAAAGGAAGTTAGAGAAATTATTTTCATAATCTTCGGCATTCACTAGCTCATCGTATTGAGGGGCGTAACCCTTATATATCTCCATCATTTCCGGCATACTAATCTTCCTCCTGATTAAATAAATATACCATACTTTTAAATTGATAATCCGGGAATTCTGATTTATAGTATTTTTATAACCATTCAATCAGGTTGAAGAGAAGGGGTGCCCCTTAAATAGCCGGAAGGTTTTTACACAATAAAACAATCTCAAGGGGCCTAAAAATGAATGATAGAAAAATCAGTAAAAAAATTGAAGATGTGATTATTAAAAATCGGAGTAAATTTTATAATTGTTCCGAAGATGTATTCTTTAAACCGGGAACGAATTTCAGATATTCGGAAGGATTGGATAAAGAACCCCTGATCTACATTACAGAATTGTTTGGACACACCTTCATTTCTTCGGGTAAAGATTCTCTTCCTTTATTGAAAGATATAAGCAATGACGGATCGATCACTTTGAATTATGATCAACTCAAAAAAAACTTTCCTAATTTACGACTTGATGAGGTCTATCCACACTATATATACAATAAAAAATCCTTTCCGGAAATTCACATAGCCGAAGGTTATGAGATTAGAAAGATGGATCCTTCCGATCATCCTCCGCTTCAGGTTTTTCTCGATTCCTGTACGGAAGAGGATATTGAGGATGCGCTGATAATGCTTGATGATCCCGATGAAGAAATTCATATGGTATATAAAGACGGGGTTCCCGTTGTTTATGCGGGATACAGGTTGTGGGAAAATGGGCTGGGAGATACGGGAATTCTTGTCCATAAGGAACATAGGAAAAAAGGCCTCGGGGTTGCAGCTGTTTCATCGGTTACAAGGGGTTGTATGGAAAATGGTCATTTTCCTTTTTATCGAACTTCCCGTGAAAATAAAGGCTCTTCATCCATTGCTCTTAAGGTGGGATATGAGCTTGTGTGGGAGACTTTGGTCTATAAATTCGACAAATAGAAATTTAATAAAGGGTTCTATTTGATATTAACTCCCAGGAGGAGTGAGGCCCCGAATATCTGACCTTCCAGGCCTGAATGGGCGGAGATTCCAATATCTATAAGTCCCAGGCTGTAGAGAAATCCGGCCTGGGCTGTTATAAAAGATTCTCCCTCAGATACCCCGCTGATGCCTGCCCCGGCCAGGATTATCGCCTCAGGTCCCCTTGATCTAAGCTCTGCCCTTATCAGCTCTCTTTGCAAATCGATAATCTTTAGGTAATCATTCCGAATTTCGATCATATCCTCAAAGCTTGTCTCTGCAGTTTCTACTGCCATCTTAAGATCCTGATTGTAGGACTCCATTTTATCGATATTGGTTTTAAGTGCGGTTGATAAATCCGGAAGAGGTGTCATGGAATCGTGGAGAAGTACCGCTGTACGAATTTTAATCTCATCGATCCTTTTATATATCTGTTCAAGGATGAGGGTATACCGGAGATTTCTATCAAGGTTCGATGCCGAGGGTCTGTCACCTTCTCCCTTTTGATAGTAAGTTTCGATGGTGCTGGTAATTCTCCATGAACTTACCTCCGTGAGGGTGGAATAGAGGGTTTCCAGTTTTTCAAGGTCATCTGAAGAATCATTTTCAAGATAGTCATCGAGTCCCGTAATAAATTCGCCGTAGCTTAAGGATTCCTCGGGTTCAAAGGGCGATGCTGTTAGGAGTTCTAATGGATTTCCTGCCAGATTCAGGATACTAAAAATCATGATGAGTATAAGCCTGCTTTTATTCATTATTCTGCTCCATGATAAGAGAGAATGGTTATGAGTTCATCCGCCTCCTTCAATCTTATGTCCAGTTCTCCGATAAGTTCCCGGGCTTCTTCAACCGAGGTCGCTTCATTTGTCAGGATCTGATCGATCTCCGAAAATGCTGTCCTGCCATTTTCTGCTGTGGTTTCAAATCGCATCTCAAGTTCTTTCATTCGCTGATTAATTATGGTTTCTGCCCGATCAACAAGTATTTTCTCATAGTGATGATTTTCAAGCATATTAATCACAAGGAGTACCATCAGAAATAAGCATAAGACGGATACAACGACCATGGGGAAATTTTTAAACTCCATTTTATATCTCCTGATTTTTATTTTTGCTGAAAGGCGAAGGTGTGTATACACTTTTATTTAAGTATAATCTGATAAAATCACAGGGCAATCATATTTTAGAAAAAACTTTACAACCATCAAAGGATTTCATAAGATAAAATTATGAACAAATTAATTTCCTGCATTTCCATTTTGTTTTTAATTGTCTCCTTCTCACATCTTTTTGCCGGTGGCTCCCAGGAGTCCGCCGCCTCCTCAACGAGGGGACGATATCTTGCCGGCCAGGGGATAATAATTCCCCCCGAGGAGATCTATCCTGAAGCCTATATTGCTTCAATAGATTATTCCTATCCATTACCGGATGATGATTTGGGTGTCTACCTTTATACCGGAAACAGTCAGGTCTCTTCCTTTGGTTCGGAAGGGATCCTTCAGATAGGAATACAGGGAGAGTCAGTTCCCTATGATCTTCTTCCTCCCATGAACCTGGCTTTTGTCATTGATAATAGTTCATCCATGAAAGATGAAGATAAGATTGAATGGGTTAAAAAAGCTTTTGGTGTTTTTATTGATCAGGTCAGGAACAGGGATTATGTATCCCTTGTAGAGTTTAACGACGATGCAAGGGTAATTTTCCCCTCTACAAAAATGGATTCGAAGGCTAAAAGGGAAAGTTTTCTGGAGGCAGTTCTCAATCTGGTACCTTCCGGTGGAAGTAACCTTGAAAAAGGACTTGAGAGCGGGTATGAACAGGTTCTTGCCAATTATCGAAATGATTATATCAACCGGGTTCTCTTTATGTCCGACGGTACCGAGTTTTCTGCCCGTCTTGCCAGGGAGGGCGCGAAATCGGGTGATATAAGGGTGTCGCTCTTGTGGAACAACCGGAATGATCTGGACCTTCATTTGGTAACTCCAAAAGAGGAAGAGATATATTATGGCACTCCTGGAGACTCCACTGGCGGTATGCTCGATGTCGATATGAATGTCGGCGGAGAAACCTCAAAACCTGTAGAGAATATCTTCTGGGGCGAGGGACAGGCCACGGCGGGAACCTATAAGGTGATTGTTGATCACTATTCTTATTGGGAAGAGCTTCAGGATGAATATAATTATCAGGTCGAAGTTAAAAATGGAGATGAGTACAGCCATTTTGAAGGGAGTGTACCCGCTGGAGATGGAAATTATCAGAAGGAAGTAACTTCTTTTATTTATAAGACGGACAGATCAAAACGGGAAGAGAAGAATGTCCTATATCAACTGGCCGGGACCTACCGGGATATGGGTATAAATATTTCTACTATTGGTGTGGGTATCGGTTTTGATGTGGAGTTAATGCGGAACCTTGCCAGGGAAGGGGGCGGAAGTTCGAGATTTATATCAGATGAAGAAGAGATGGGTAAGATTTTTGGTACAGAATTCGATAGAATGGTTGTTCCCGCCGCCTTCGATCTGGAGATAGAGGTTGAGTTGCTCTCGGGCTGTCAGTTTGTGGATACCTGGGGGTATAATCATAGAGTCGAGGGGAATCATGTTTTCTATTCCCTGCCGACTCTCCATTTAAAGGATTATGAAACTATTCTGTTAAAATACCGGACCCCACTGTTGGAAAATGGGGTTGTCCATGGAGACGCTTTACCTCTTATCCGGTTTAACCTTTCCTATACAAATATTTCCGGAGAGAGAGTTGAGCTAGAGCCCCGGGTCGTCGGCCTTGAGATCTCCACAGCCCTGGAACCTGTGAACGGTATTTCCAATGGCGTTGTACTTCAGTCCGGAACCATGCTTAATTTTGCCGAGGGAATTATCGAAATAGGTTCTATTTTTTATAGTGCCATGGAGACCCAGAATGAAATTGAACCGGGAAGTGAGGGGGAGATGGCATTTTACGGGAAATTGTTAAGGGCCAGGGAGACCTGCCTGAACCTCCTTTCCGAACTTGAAAACAGTTCCATGAGGCTTGATGATGATGAGATCTTTGAAGATCAGCTATCTATTCTTGAAAGCTATAAAGGAATCCTTGAGGAGGCCATTGGCCCTTCATTTTTGACACCCATGGAAGAGCCTGAGCCGGAAGGTGGTGGTATTCTTGGTGGCAATACGGAAGAGCTGATGGGACGCCTGGATGGTCTTTTCCGGGAGATGAGTCTTGTTTTCGATTCAAGTTCAATAGGAACGGCCGCCCTTCTGGGATTTACGGCAGGGGAGGAGATAGACCCCTCCTTCTTAACCTTTGTTGATGAAACCGCAAGGATTGCCTTTGCGGAGCTGGAGAGTGTCCGTCTTGTCGAACGGGAGACGCTGGATGATATAATTGCCGAGCAGAAACTATCCATGACCGGTCTTATGGATACTGATGCGGCCATTGAAGTGGGAGAGCTCTTAAGTGCCCAATACATTATAACAGGAACAATTATCCCGGCAGGTCCCCGGACCATAGTTTTCGGCCGCATTATTCATGTGGAAACCGGTGAAATCGTAAGTGCCACCCAGATTTTTCTGGAAAGCTTATAAAATATAAATACTTCAGGAGTTAAAGATGGAATATAGATTTTTAGGAAATACCGGAATTAAAGTTTCCGAGTTATGCTTTGGAACAATGTCGTTTGGGGGCGATGCTGATAAAAGCACCTCCTCTGCCATGTATAAGACAGCCCTGGATGCAGGGATAAATTTTTTTGATTGTGCAAATGTTTATCAGATGGGGATTGCCGAAACTTTCCTTGGTGATTTTATGGGTAAAGAACGAAAGAAGCTGATCCTCACAACCAAGGCATTTTTTCCTTTTGGTGATGATGTGAATGACCGGGGAGCCTCCAGAAGACACCTCTTTGATTCCCTGCATGAAAGTCTGAAAAGACTCAAAACCGATTATATTGATATTTTCTTTATTCATCGTTTTGATGATAGTACCCCCATTGGCGAGACCATGCGGGCGCTTGATGATATGGTCAGATCCGGAAAGATCCTCTATGCCGGGGCAAGTAATTTTGCAGCCTGGCAGTTTATGAAGGCTCAAGGGGCCGCCTGGAAAAATGGTCTCACTGAATTTAAGTGTATTCAGCCAATGTACAACCTGGTGAAAAGGCAGGCGGAAGTTGAGATTTTTCCCATGGCTTTGAGTGAAAATATAGCCGTTACACCATACAGCCCCCTGGGAGCCTGATTACTTTCGGGTAAATACAGCAAAACCGTAAAACCGGATTCAGGCCGAATAGTGAAAAATAATATGTACGCTATCAGATATGGAAATGAGAGGTATCTGAGTACGGCTGAAAGATTCACCGAATACGCAAAAGAACACAATTTTAACCCTGTTTCACTGGCCGTAAAATGGGTGTCCTCTCATCCAGCCGTCACGGCGCCCCTGATCGGTGCTCGCAATGTGGATCAGATGAAGGACTCTCTTGGTTCCACCGAACTGGAAATGTCTCCCGAAATGAGGAGTGAAATTTCGGCTTTAAGCGAGGCTCCGGGACCTGCCACCGACAGGAATGAGGAGAATTCCTCATTTAATTATGCGGCGGTGCTAAAGAGGTAAGTAGTGTAACGAATTTAATTGTTGTATTTGATTAATTCGTTTTTGGATATTTCTGCCATATTTTAATCTCCATCATAACCCAGTTTTTCGGCCTCTTCGGGTGAGAAATCTATATGCATGTTATTCCCATCAGGATCAGAAATGTAGACCTGGAGGATTCTGAGCTCCGGTACCCGCTGAGTTGCATAGGAAATTCCTTCTTTTTTCAATGTAGTCAGGAAATCACCGAGTCCCTCTGCTCGCATGCAAAAGTGTTCCATCCGTGGCGATTCACACTTTAGATCTTTAGGAATAGAAAGGAGATGAATCATGGGGATTTCATCTGCATACAGCCAGATCCCTTCTACACCGAATGGGGGTCTGTAACCCTTCTTGAGTCCCAGAATATTTTCATACCATATGGCTAATGTTTCAATGTTTTTTGTCTTTAGATTGATATGTTCAAGTAGTTTAACTTTCATCACTGACTCCTTAAAAAAGTATATTTGATTTGGATGAAATGTATCAAGTCTGATGGGAAAGAGTAGGTGAAAATTATAATTTTTCATGACCAATCACAGTGTACAGTAATTTAAGAAATAATTCTTTTTTCAGTAAGGTTTATAATGTATGATTAGTTCATGAAAATTGCCATTGGTCATACAAATATGGACCTTGATTGTTTAGGGTCTCTCATTCTTGCAAAGCGTCTATTTCGAGATCATAAAATTGTGAAAAGCAGACTTATTCATCCGGTTGCTCGGAATCTATATAATCTGTATCAGAATCATTTTGATTTTATTAATCCAAAGGATCTGGCAGGACAGAAAATCGAAGAGATTAAAATTCTGGATACCTCTTCCTGGGGCAGGGTTAAAGAGTATTTTTCACATATAAGTGATTCGGATCCCCGGATTGATATTTATGACCACCATCCTGCTGAGAATTGTGATATTCTGGGCGCGACTCTTCATCAGAGCAGCTTTGGAAGCAATACAACCCATCTTGCTACTATGATTATGAACCAGGGGATAGAACTGACCACGGAGGAGGCGACAATTGCTCTTACCGGAATTTACGCAGATACCGGTAAATTTATTCATGAGAATGTAAAAGCCGAAGATATGAGGGCCGCGGCTTTCCTGATCGAATCAGGTGCCTCTCTAAAGCTTGTAAAATCATTTTTGGCGACGATTAAGGATGATGAACAGCGGGAAATCCTCCATGCAATTACGAAGAACCTTGTTACACGAGAGATTCAGGGGCATTCGATCCTTCTTTCCTATATGGAGCTGGAGGAAAATGCCCAGGGACTTGCCGCTGTGGTGGAAAAGGTTCTGGATCTGGAAAATCCTGATGCATATTTTGCCATTTTTTATATAAAAAGGAGCCAGACAGCTCTTTTGATTGCGAGGAGTCAGAAGGAGAGGATCGACCTTCATGATATCCTTCATGTCTATGGTGGGGGCGGTCACCACCTGGCCGGTTCGGCGAAAGTCAAAGCAGCAGAAGGAGTCCATTTTTTTGATGATTTTTGTCTTTTTCTCGAGAATACCTTGATCCCCGCAGCCAGGGCTGTGGATATCATGACAGCGGAAGTGAATAGTATTAATGAAAATGAAACACTCCTTGAGGCTTCAATATACCTTGAGAAGATCGAACATACAGGCTTGCCTGTCACCGATAATGAGGGGATGATCGCAGGTTTTTTATCGCTGAGGGATATTATGAAAGGGCGAAAAGCGGATCAGATGCATGCTCCGGTTAAGGCCTATATGACCAGAAAGATTATTACAGCTTCCCCGACTATAACTATCAGGGAAATTGAGAGAATATTCTATAAATACCATATTGGACATCTTCCAATTGTGGATGATAAAAAGCTATTGGGAATTGTAACCAGGTGGGATTATCTTCAGTTCCGAAGATCTCTTGTTAAGCTTGACGGAATTTCAGATGATATAATTAAAACGGCAGGTTAATCTATAACTTCCAAATTACCTTCAGTTCTGATTTTACGATAGTAACAGGAGCTGTGGGGAAGTCCATCCTCTCTTTTGGCATGACAGGCCCCCTTTCCTTCCGGTGTTACAAGGTAGAGGAGGGAGTTTTGCTCACAGTTAATTCTGATCTCATCCATTTTCAGAAGATCGCCGCTGGTTAGCCCTTTTTTCCATAGCTCATCACGCGATCGACTCCAGTAGGTTGCATACCCGCTTGTTCTTGTTTCATCGAAGGCTTTCTTATTAACAAAAGAGAGGATTAGAACTTCTTTGGTTCTTGAGTCCTGGGTAACTACGGGAAGGAGGTTTTTGCCATCCTCCCCGAAGTCTATCTGCAATTCATTTGTATACTCTTTCGACATGCAAACCCTTTTTATGTGAAAATTTATTAAGATTAAAATTCAGCTGTTTTGGAAGCCCTGGGGAATGGAATTACATCTCGGATATTCTGCATTCCTGTGACATACTGAATCAACCGTTCAAATCCCAGGCCGAACCCGGAATGGGGGACTGTACCGAACTTACGCAGTTCAAGATACCACCAGTAATCCTCTTCATGAAGGTCAAGTTCCCGGATTCTACCAAGGAGTTTGTCATGATCCTCTTCTCTCTGGCTGCCTCCGATGATCTCTCCGAGTCGGGGAACAAGAATATCCATAGCCCGGACTGTTTTTCCATCATCGTTCTGCTTCATATAAAAGGCTTTAATATCCTTTGGGTAATCGGTAACGATTACCGGACATTTAAAAACCTCTTCTGTTAAATATTTTTCATGTTCGGATTGAAGATCCGTTCCCCATTTTACCGGGTACTCGAACTCTTTTTTAGCCTTAATGAGTTCGTCAACAGCGTCGGTGTAGGGAAGGTGTACAAACTTTGAATCCACAACCTTGACAAGTGAATCTGCCACACCTTTTTCAATCCATTTGTTGAAGAGTTCCATATCTTCGGAACAGTTCTCCAGGATATCTTTAATCACATACTTTAAGAATTCTTCAGCCATGGCCATATTGCCTTCAAGGGCACAGAAAGCCATCTCCGGCTCTATCATCCAGAATTCGGCCAGATGCCTTGAAGTGTTGGAATTTTCCGCCCGGAAGGTCGGGCCAAAAGTGTACACATTTTTAAGGGCCAGTGCATATATTTCAGCTTCCAGCTGACCGCTTACCGTCAGGTGAGTCTGCTTGCCAAAAAAATCTCTGGTATAATCAATCTCTTTTGCATCAGAGCCGACGATCTTGTCCAGGGGAAGGTTTGTTACCTGAAACATCTCTCCCGCACCTTCCGCATCACTGGCTGAAATGATGGGGGTATGAACATACTGAAAACCTTGATTCTGAAAAAAGGAGTGTATGGCGAAACTCATCCTGCTGCGGACTCTTGTTACGGCCCCTATCGTATTTGTTCTCGGTCTTAAGTGGGCAATCTCTCTTAAAAACTCGAAGCTATGTCGTTTTTTTTGAAGAGGATAGGTATCTGCCGGGGCATCGCCAAAAACCGTAAGGTTTTTAGCCTGAAGTTCGACAGCCTGATTTCCACCAGGTGAAGCGACAAGAACTCCTTCCGCTTCGATACTTACACCGGTATGAAGCTCGGGGACCAGGGCAGCAAGCGAATCCTCTGCCTTATCAAGGATAACCTGAAGCCCTTTAAGGCATGAACCATCGGAAAGCTCAAAAAAGCAAACATTCTTTGTATCTCTGCTGGTTCTGATCCAACCCTGGACTTTAATGATCTGGTTCTCCGGTTCTGTTTTAAGTATATCTTTAATGTAAGTTTGCATAAGTCTTTATTTAACATAGATTTGCTCTTAAGTCAAAGGAAGAAATAAAAAAATAGTCTTCATTAAAATTGTAAATATTTCTTTAAATTAGGCCAACCTCTTCAAATTTTACAGGTAATTCTATAATATATCATCAATTTTTATTGGAAAACCCGGAGGAACCCTTTGAATATACAGATCATCGGTACGAAAAAATGTAAGGAAGCAAGGAAAGCCGTGCGCTTTTTTAAGGAACGGGGGGTAAAATTCCATCAGGTAGACCTTAATGAACGGCCTTTGAGTCCTGGAGAACTTGATAAAATAATGCAGAAGATCCCCTCGGATGAACTCATAGATTCGGATGGTGCTTCCTATAAAAAAAGGGGAATGGCCTATATGGATTTTGATTTTCGTGAAGAGTTCCTTGAAGACCCCGGCCTTTTAAAAACTCCTATAATACGATGTGATAAAGAGGTTTGTGTGGGCGTAAACCTGGATACATGGAACAGATGGTTGAAATCCTGAACCCTATGGTAAGATTCGCCGTCCTGGGAAGCGGATCCTCGGCCAATGCTTATATTTTTGAGTATAAGGGGTTCTCTTTCATAATCGATAATGGTTTCTCCTGTAGAGAGGTTCTGAGAAGGACTGTTAAGCTGGGATTTGATCCGGATAATCTAAAATATCTGGTTTTAACCCATACCCATTCGGACCACCTTAAGGGGATGGAGGTGCTTTCACGAAAACTACAGCTACCTCTTGTTCGCCATCATGAGCTGGATATGTTTTCCCATTGCAGGGGGGGCTTAGCCGGTGAGATAGATGCTGTTCCCGGAGAAAAACTTCAACTTGGGCCTTTAACACTTCATCCTTTTGAGACAAGTCATGATTCTTTCGGTTCGTTAAGTTATGCCTTTGAACTGGGGGATAAGCGTTTCTGTCTCATTACCGATACAGGGGTTATAACTAAAGAGATGATGAAATATGCCGTTCATTCGGATATCCTTTTTCTTGAAGCCAATTATTCGCCCGAAATGCTGGAAAACGGTCCCTATCCCTGGCACCTTAAAAAGCGGATTTTTTCTGATCAGGGCCACCTTTCCAATGATGATGCCATAGATTTTCTGAATCATTTGAGCCAGGTTAAATCCTCACGGCTGGCCGAGGTCTATTTTTGTCATCTTTCCGGAACAAACAATGAACCTGAGGTTCTTGAGGAACAGCTTCGATCAGAGTTAATTTGGAAGGGACGGTATGAAATTTGTCCTAAAGGGGTTGCCGTATTGGGCGGTTATTCTGGTTCCATATCTTGATTCTGTGAAGCAGCTGAACCCTGTTTGATACATTTGTCTTCTGATAGATATTCTGAACATGGGTTTTCACCGTGTTTATGGATATGCAAAGTTTCTCCGCAATCTCAATATTTGGCATACCCTCTATTAGTAACTCTATAATCTCTTTTTCACGGTCACTGATATTGAATTTCCTGTAAAACCCTTCCTTACTTTGTTCAAGACTTGTTTGTTCAGGCTCATAATTCAGCACATAATAACGGGACATATAAAGATAGCTGGTGATTATAAAGATCGTATATGAGATATAGGTCAGTTTGAAGGCAGAATCCCTGAAAAAGATTATATCGAGCGGGATGAATATTGCCAGAGGAAGGTATGAGTATATAATCCTGTAATAGAGCTCCTGAGCCCGCTCTTCCTTTCGCCATCTTAAAAATACAAAGGCCAGTACGGACTGTAGAAAAACAAATCCACTGGCTATCAAATACCAGAGGTTTAAAGTAGGAACGACCGTTATCAACCAGTTCCCTCTGGAAACATAGAAGATAGAAAAACACCAGCCTATAAAGAGAAAAATACAGGAAATATTCGTGATGGCATTAAGTCGATATTGAACGCTAGGTTTAAAGGGGATAAGAGAGAAGGTGTACACATAACTTCCTCGAATTATCAGAGTGATAAAGGAGGCTGCACCGAAAGACATAAGAAGGCTAAGTACCATTGTCGATTCAGTTGGCACGGGGATAAGATCTTTCATTCCTGTAAGATAGTTAACCAGAAAAAGGAGGGATAAATAAAGGACCAGGGGGTAGAGTACCTCAAGGAACCTTCGAATATATTTATCTCTGGTTCTATAAAAAAGAACCGTCCCCAGAAATGTTACCGAGAAGATAAGAGAAAAATGTAAGTATAAAAATAATTCGGCAAGAATATTAAGAACCATCGGTTTATCCTAAATTAAAGATGATCTACTTGTCAATCATAGGCTTGTAAGAAATCATATTTATGGGTATTTTTGAAGTATGAAGAAGACAAACAACTTACGCATTGAGACTATAAATCCCTTATTAAGCCCAGCCCAACTTTTCACTGATTTCCCCATGACGGAAAAAGCGAATACTACTGTGGCAGACGGCAGGGATGCAATTAACGCCATACTTCGCGGAGAAGATTCAAGGCTGATAGGGATTATAGGCCCCTGTTCCATCCACGACAGGGATGCTGCCTTGGATTATGCAAAAAAATTATCCGCTTTAAGTGAAAAAGTCGCAGATAAGATGTTTCTTGTTATGCGCATGTACTTCGAAAAACCGAGAACAACCATCGGGTGGCGGGGATTGATTACCGATCCCCATCTGGATGGCTCCTATGATATAGAAGGTGGATTAAAACTGGCAAGAAATCTTCTGATTGAGATTTCCGAGATGGGACTCCCCGTTGCCTCGGAAGTTCTGGATCCGATTATCCCCCAGTATATTTCCGATCTTATCTCCTGGTCGGCCATTGGAGCTCGGACGACAGAGAGCCAGACCCATCGAAATATGGCCTCCGGATTATCCATGCCTGTTGGATTCAAGAATGGCACTGATGGCAATATGGATATCGCTGTAAATGCTTTGGAATCGGCCATGCATAGTCACTCTTTCATTGGTTTAGATGAAAATGGTAAAAACTGTATTCTCAATACCACCGGTAATGATGCTGTACACATTATTTTACGGGGTGGGCACAACGGTCCCAACTATTATGAGGAGAATGTAGAGTTAGCCGAGGATAAAATGAAAGCCCTGGGACTTAATCCTGCTATTATTGTGGACTGCAGCCATGCCAATTCGGGGAAGGAGTGGCGGAAGCAGGAGCGGGTTCTAAGATCCATTGTCGATCAGAAGGCCTATGGCAGAAAATCTTTGGTCGGCTTTATGCTTGAGTCAAATCTCTTTGAAGGTTCGCAGAAGATTCCTTCGGATATAAAAACACTTGAATACGGTGTTTCTATAACCGATGCTTGTATAGGCTGGGATGACACAGAAAAAATGATATGGTCAGCCTACGGAAAACTCTAAATCGTAATAAAAGGGAGAATATAATGAAGAAAGTAATCGTTTTTTTAGCCGACGGATTTGAAGAAGTGGAAGCTGTTACCCCCATTGATTTTTTACGTCGAGCCGAATGTGATGTTTTCATTGCAGGGGTTACCGGTAAGATGGTTGAAGGTGCTCACGGTCTTCTGGTTGAAGCTGACGGCCTTATTTCTGATATTCCCCAAGATGCTGATGCTGTGGTGATCCCCGGGGGCATGCCCGGCGCAGAAAATATTGCCGATTCTGCAGCCGCTTTGAACATTATCAGTTCAGTTTTTGACAGGGGCGGTCTTGTTGCCTCCATCTGTGCCTCTCCCGGCGTCGTTTTGAGCAGGATTCCCATATTAAATACCCGGAAGGCAACCTGTTACCCCGGTTTCCAGAAATACTTTCCGGATGATGCCACCTATCTTGAAGAGTCTGTTGTTGTGGATGGAAACCTGATAACAAGCCGCGGCCCCGGAACAGCCTTGTCCTGGGCGATCGAGCTGGTAAAATATCTGGCTGGTGATGAGGTAGCTGATAACCTGATGAAGGGTGCATTGATAAGTTGAGGTTTTCCTATTAAATGATGGAAAGTTTCGTTTTCAAAAGAATAAATAATCTTACACCGATTAGATCAATAAATTAAAGGATTATTCTACCGAAGCCAAAAGGCTCCGGCCTGGATCTGTTTACTTTTCCAATCATTAAGCATAAGAAGGGGCATGAACATCTCCCTTTTTGAATTATTTTAGAGCTATAATTAATGCCTCAAAGGTTTTATCACTCTTATTAATGAATGTTTTCACCGTATCCGTCTTTTGCCATAAAAAAGCTCCTGACTTTAATTCATTAGGATTTGAATTACCCGGATCAGTATCTCGATACTCAACTTTTCCGGCGATGCAAATCATGATGTCGGGGAACCGAAACCGATAATCTGTGGTTTCTCTCGATTTGAGTTTGAATTTAAGAATAGTGAAATCATCGTTTTCAAATTCTTTTTTCCAATGACGTTTACAGGGGAGAATACTATTGCCACGACTGGATCTTTTTAAAACCTCTATCCCCATCAACTCCATATTATTTAAGTTATTTACTGAAGCAACGGCCCGATGGAAAATAGCAACAATATTGGATGCAGAAATAATTATACCGGATTATCATCTAATTCCATACAGTAATCACAAAGAGGCTTATAGTAGCTCTCTTGCCCTATATAAAAATATAACTAAAAATGTTTCTTCTGAAAATATCATAATTATAGGAGATTCTGCAGGTGGTGGACTTTCTTTAGGATTGACACTTCTTTTAAAAGAGAAGCAACTTCCACTTCCCCAAGAAGTTATTTTACTTTCACCATGGCTTGATATAACAATGTCAAATCCAGAAATTTCAGCAGATTTAAATAGAAAAGATGTAATGTGTAATTTGGATACGTTAATATATTTAGGGAAGTTGTGGGCTGACAATGAGGAGCATAACAATTATCTTTTAAGTCCCATAAATGGTGATCTAACCGATCTTCCCTGTATAACAATATTTGTAGGAACTAGAGAACTATTTTTACCTGATGCAAAGTTACTTCATAACAGGTTAGTCGAGGCTGGAAATCATGGAAAACTTCATATATATAATGAAATGATACATGTTTTTCAAGTTCTACCTATCCCGGAAGCAGAAAAATCTATAAGAGAGATAATCAGAATTATTAGTTCATCTTAATGGTCTTCTTTACTAATTCTGTTAGAATGGAACCATACTAAATTGGGAAAAGCTGTCACCAGATAAACGTTCATGATGTCCCCGACCCGAAGCCGTGAAAGCCTTAAGCAGTTGAGCAGTTGAGCAGTTGAGCAGTTGAGTACGGTAAATTTCCTTAATAATAAGAGAAGATTCAAGTTCTAAAATAATCTTCTCCTCTATGATAAGATCGGAAAAAACCGCCCAGTCAACTGACCTTGGTAAAAAACAGGAAAATACCGTTCCGAGGCGAACTTGATTACCTGAATTTCAAATTCAATTTCCAAAGCCCTGTGAGTATGAAACTTAAAACAACACTCGATGATTTTATGTGATAATTCCGAAAAGCCTTTAACTGCTATAGCGGTACCTCCTGTTTCCTTTTGCCAACCCAATGAGCTGACGCTCCTGACTAAAGAAAACCTTCAAAGTCGATTTCCTTTTAGTTTGAAGGAGCGAATGGTAAACTGAAAGAAACCCGGAAGCACCATAAAAAATTAAAACATAAACCACATATGATTTGTGTGAGGGCAGATGAAGAAAAACAGGAAATAAAAATTCACAATCAAAGTAGCAGTAGAAACCTTACAAAGCTTGGGGCATAAAAAAACCGGTCAGAAAGTAACTTCCAACCGGCCTTGTTCAATTAGTGTGATAAACATTTTCACCAAGGGGTGAATTTAGTCCATCTTGCTCACAATGATTTTATCCAAACCCTTCCATTTCTTGAGATCCTTGGGCAGCTTGGCAAGCCTGTCCTTATTTACATAATCGGCATCCTGGAAGTGGTAGTTGTAGTTCGTATGAACATCGTAGGTACCGTTGATGAGAGCCGCGGTATCTTCGGTCATAACAAGTTCCTCATTGGTAGGAATGACAAAGATTTTAACGGGTGAATCATCGGTAGAGATACAGGTCTCTGCACTGGTGGTCATGGAAGCCTTGTTCTTTTCTAGATCAAGTTTGATTCCCATATAATCAAGACCCTCTGTGGCAAGCTGTCTTGTTATCGGTCCTCTCTCTCCAACACCGGCTGTAAATACGATAGCATCAACTCCACCAACAGCCGCAGCATAGGCTCCAATGTATTTTCGGATTCGGTATGCTTCAATATCCTGGGTAAGATTTGCCCTTTCATGTCCCTCTTCAGCAGCGATCTCGATATCTCTTCGATCGACCCACTGTTCTGAAATACCAAGAACACCGCTCTCTTTGTTCAGGGCGTTTTCCACTTCAGCAGCAGACATTCCAGTCTGCTTCATCATGTGAAAGGGGATGGCCGGGTCTATGTCTCCACATCGGGTTCCCATGACAAGACCTTCAAGGGGGGTAAGTCCCATGGATGTATCGATGGATACACCATCTTTTACAGCGTTGATAGAAGAGCCATTCCCAATGTGGGCAATTACCAGGTTAGTTTTAAAAGGGTCTTTTCCAAGGAGAACAGCGGCTCTCTTGGCTGTGTAGAGGAATGAAGTTCCATGAAATCCATACCTTCTGATTCCATGTTCTTCATACCATTTGTACGGGAGGGCATAGAGAAATGCCTTGGGAGGCATTGTCTGATGCCATGCTGTATCCATGATGGCACATTGGGGTACACCGGGGAGAACGGCCATGGCCGATTCAATTCCGATCAGGTTGGCAGGAATGTGAAGAGGAGCAAGACCTTCAAGTTCACGGAAGGTTTTCATTGCTTCATCATCGATAATTACAGATTTGGCGAATTTTTCGGCACCGTGAACTACTCGATGACCAACAGCTTTGATCTCTTTGACATCCTTGATGGCACCATATTCAGGATGAACAATGGTGTCCATGAGAAGCTTCATAGCCTCTTTATGGTCGGCCAGGGCGTTTTCAATTTCCACTTCTTCTTTATCGTGGGATTTGTGTTTGATTTTTGAACCGGCGATTCCAATTCTTTCGATGATTCCGCTTGCCAGGGTCTGACTTTTGTCCCAGTCATAAAGCTGGTATTTGAGGGATGAACTCCCGCAATTAAGGGTTAATATTACCAAGGTTGGTCCTCCTAAAGATTTGTTCGATAACCCGTAAAACATGACATAATTCAAGGAATTCTTCAAGGTTCAGCGGGAATTTCGAAGCAGAATAAGTTCTCTTTGAGTCTTTAGGTATATGAGAAACCTATTTTTTTTCTTTTTAGTAATAAGTCTGTTTTTTACCAACCTGACACCCGTCTTTTCAGGGGGATCCGAGGGTGGAGAGCTTTACGCCGAAGGTGGCTTCAACTTTTCAGAAGGGTATCGGTATCGCCTTAGCTATAACAGTAATCTTTTCTCCTGTTCTGCCTCAATAAAAGGAGAATGGGACCAGATTGAAGGAAATAATTTAACTTTCAACGCAGGTCCCCTTTATTTAGGTTCAATTCTCCCTCTTGGATTAGTAAAAGAGATCTTGATTCCTTCGATAACAAGAAAAAACATTGAAATAAATAGTGGCAGTATCAGGAGTGACAGAGCATACACGGGGAGCAGCAGGAGGGGAGCTGGTTTAACATTTTGTGGCGGAAAAATGGGTTTATTCCTCCTAAGGTTAAAAGATCGATGGGAGGGTGGCTTCTGGGGTACACAGGAGTGGGGCGCTTTTTCCCCTGGATTGGCTGTGGTATTATCGAATCCCGGTCGAGATAATGATACCGATTCCTGGATTTATGATGCTCCTCCATTTTTATCAGATCATACTGCTTCGGTTCTCTTTTCGCTTTCCTATTTTACTCCCCTGTACTCGATATTTTTTTTAAGTGGTGGATCTTTCAGTAATCTGGACTCTTCGGGTTGGTGGTGCCGGGGAGGCAGTCGTATAAAGACCACCATTATAGACCTTTCTTTTCAGGCCGGTGGTGCTTCCTCCGCTTTCCGAACTCCGGCGGGCGGGCGTATGGATGAGTGTTTCGACTGGAAAGGAGAAATAGTTGGTTTTCCTGAATCTCTTTTCTCCTTCTGTCTTGAATGCGGGGAATCACAGGAGCATGAACAATTGGTCCCCGAGTCCTTCCTGCCTTTTTCTTCATTTATAGGGGGCAGCTTTCTGGTAAAGCCAAAATACTGGGAGCTTGTATTCAAAGGCGAGTTTTCACATGAAGGAGCGGGGAGCGGAACTATTAGCCGAGAGAGCACATTTCTTGGTAAAATTGACTACGAAAGGAGGGGGGTGCATCTCCAATCCGATTTTAATTTTTGCAGAAGGGAAGCAAGCGAAGAGAATATTGATGAGTTCTCCTGGTATAGCAGGGGACGATTTCAGCATGGAAGGGTGATTTTTTCGTTATTTTGTGATCTTAAGGGAAGGGGGCAGATAATAGATTTTTCAACAGGTGGGAGGGTAGAGGTTCATGAGGGGAGCAGTCTGGTATATTTACAGATTAAACCTTCCTGGTGTTCACCGCTTGATCTCGAAAGTGATATGGCGGGCTGTATAATCGAAAATTGGATAAGCAGGGAATTTCTAAATATTTTTAAAGAGAATTGTGGATTTGAAATTGAATTCGGATTCAAAATGATGAAAGAAGAAAATACGGATTTGTAATTATAAACATTTTATTAATATTTTATTGTACATTTTCAGATATTGGATTATTATTTCTGTGAGAAATTTATTTGCAGGGAGTTAATGATGAATAAGAAGATCCTCGTAATTAATTGCGGCAGCTCATCGCTCAAGTATGAAGTATATAGTATGCCGGATAGAATAAGTCTTGGAAAAGGTTTAGTCGAACGAATAGGAAGTTCAGAGGGGCATCTTAAGCAAAAATCCTCCAAGGGTTTAATCGAATATCAAGAACCCATTGAAAATCATTCCCAGGCTATGGTTCTTGTTATTAAAGCTTTAACCGACAAGGATGATGGGGTTATAACCAATCTGAATGATATCTCTGCGATCGGTCACCGAACGGTTCATGGTGGAGAAGATTATGCCTCTTCTATTCTTATAACCGATCATGTTATTCAAGCAATTAAGAATAATATAGAGCTTGCTCCTCTCCATAACCCTGCAAATCTTATAGGGATTCAGGAATCTTTTAAAATTTTTCCCGATTGCCCCCAGGTTGCTGTTTTTGACACCGCTTTTCATCAGACGATCCCACCGGCAGCCTATCTCTATGGTCTGGATCGAAAGTTCTATGATGAATACAGGATAAGGCGATATGGCTTTCACGGGACAAGTCATCGATATGTCTCAAACGAGGCAATGCGATTGTTAAAGCGGAGCTCGGAAAACACCAATGTTATATCCTGCCATTTAGGGAATGGCGCATCCATTACGTCTATCGTGAATGGGGAGTCCCGGGATACGTCCATGGGTTTCACACCGCTGGAAGGGCTTGTGATGGGGACAAGGAGTGGTGACATCGATCCTGCTATTGTTCTTTATCTCCTGGATAAGGGGTTTACCAAGGAACAGGTAAATCAGGAATTGAACAAGAAGGGTGGAATGCTTGGTCTTTCCGGTATTTCTAACGATATGAGAGATATACGGGCCGCTGCCAAAGAGGGGCACACCAATGCGATCCAGGCCCTGGAGGTGTATGCCCACCGAATCCGAAGGTATGTAGGGGCTTATGCTGCCAATATGTACAGGGTTGATGCTTTAATCTTTACCGGCGGGATCGGGGAAAACGACTTCGAAATGAGAGAGAGGATCTGTCATAGGCTTGAAAATCTTGGTATTGTTATGGATTATGAGAAAAATAAGCTGATGGGGAACAAGGAAGGTCTTGTTTCAAAAGGCTATTCCAATACGGCAATCCTGATTATCCCCACAAATGAGGAACTTCAAATTGCTATTGATACCTTTGATATCGTTTTCGGTTAGATTTTCATCCCAGGTTTAAGAGTCTGCGGGCTGTTTCGAAGTATATCGTCAATCCGCAGACATCTATAACCGTTGACATCAGGGGCCCAGACATTACCGTAGGGTCAAATCCCATTTTACTGATTACCATTGGAGCCAGCGCTCCTATCACTGTTGCAAAAATAACGACAAAACTTAAGGACATCCCGATTACGAGTGCCTCAAAAAGAGAAACTCCCGGAGGCATGAGCCAGCTTCGGAGAACAATGACAAGGCCTGTTACTATTCCCATGATGAGACCTATGGCTATCTCTTTAATCAGGACCTTACCCGTATCCCTTGTATGAAGTTCTCCCGTAGCAAGTCCCCGGATCATGAGGGTAGAGGCCTGATTTCCAGAGTTACCTCCGGTTTGTGTTATAACGGGTATGAAAAGGATGAGAAAGGACATCCCCAGAAAACTTGCCTGGTAATGATCCAGAACAGTGGTGGTTACGGTTCCAAGGAGAAGAAGAATAACAAGCCAGGGGACACGCTTTTTTACCATACCCATGATCGAAGTATCCAGATAACGTCCGGCATTTCCTGTCATGGCTCCCATCTTGTAGGTATCCTCGGTATGCTCTTCACGGATAACATCGATAATATCATCGAAGGTAATAACACCAAGTAGTTTGTTGTGGCTGTTTACTACAGGCAAAGAGGTCAGATCATAGGTTTCCAGGATCTGGGCCGCCTCTTCCTGGTCCGTATCTTCCCTTACCGAAGCAAACTGGGTATCCATTATATCCTTGACGATGGTATCATCACCCGCACCCAGAAGTTCCTGGAGTGATATGACTCCCAACAATCTTTGAAGTTCATCAACCACATAAACCGAATAAAAGGCCTCCACCTTCTCCGCATTCCTTCTTACAAATTGAAGAGCCTGATGGACGCTTACATTTCCCCTAATGGCAAGATATCTTGGGGTCATCAGCCCGGCAGCATCATCCTCGTCAAATCGAAGGAGAAAGAGAGTTTCTGTGCGAAGCTCATCACTCAGATTGTCCCAAACAGATTTTCTGATTTCAGGAGACATCTCCTGGAGAAAGTCCGTGACATCATCAGGTTCCATCTCTGCCATAAGTTGTTTCAGGTGTCGCTCCGAGAGGAGGGTTAGGAGTGTCTCCTGTTTTGTGTTTGAGAGTTCATTAATTACATCTACCTTGGTCTCTGGATCCAGGTGAATAAAAATCCGTATTGCCTCTTCATCTGAAAAACTGTCCCAGTCCTCAAGGAGATCTGCTAAGGGAATATCTGCCAGAAGGGCTTTTAACTCCCCGGAATCAAGTGTTTCCCATTCAATATTATCTTTCCAGTCCATAATCCTCTCCCTTCTCCCAGGCCCCGGCATAGAGAATTTCCTCTTCAAGGAGAAAGCCTGTTTTTCGGAAAACTTCCTTTTTTACATTGGCGATAAGCTGCCGGATATCCGAAGAGGAGGCTCCGCCAGCATTAAATATTATATTTCCATGTTCGGGTGATACCACAGCACCACCATATTTGGCGCCCTTTAATCCGACCTCGTCAACAATTTTCCCACTTGGTTTTCCAAAACTTCTATTGTTTTTAAAAACCGATCCGGCTGATGGGGCCTTAAAATGTCCCTTTAGGTTTCGATCCGCCTCATACTCTCGCATCTCTTTGGAGAGTAGGCGACTTACTCCTCTTTCAAGAGTAAAACTGGCTTCTACTATTATACTATTCATCTGCTGAAAGGGGGAAACTTTATACCCAAAATCTTTTTTCTCAGTTTTCAGTTCGGATATTTCCCCTTCGGGGGATAGGAGCGTTACCTTTTCGAGTGTTTCAGAGATAGATTTTCCATAACACCTCGCGTTCATCCAGATTGCTCCGCCCAGGGTTCCGGGCATGGCGTAAAAATAATGGAGTCCAGCCAATCCTGCCGTCCCTGTTTCCCAGGCTGCTATCGACATGGATAGGCCGGAGTAGGCCTTAAAACTATCCTGTTTAATAGAAAACGAATTAAGATGGGATGTATTTATAACGATTCCTCGAATTCCACTATCGGCCACAAGGATGTTGGCCCCTCCGCCCATGGTGTATACCGGGATATTCTCTTCACTTGCCACCCTATAAAGGGTTTGAATATCTTTTATGTTTATAGGATAGGCAAGAATATCCGCAGGCCCGCCAGTTTTGAATGTGGTATGGTCCGACATGGGTTCATTAATGAGTAATTTTCCGCTTATATTGATTTTATTACAGATTTCCCTTAAGTTGAACATCAAAGAAGCCTAACATATTTTATGAATATTTCCAACAAAGTTTGGCTTCGGGGAGCAGTAAGATGAAACTTGAATTTTATAATACATCCGGACGAAAGATCGAAGAATTCGTGCCCGTATCTGAAGGCAAGGCGGGATTCTACTGCTGCGGTCCTACCGTATACAATTATGCTCATATCGGGAATTTACGAACCTATGTTTTTGAAGATCTCTTAAGGCGTGTTCTTGCCTATGCCGGTTATGAAATCAACCATGTTATGAACATTACCGATGTTGGCCATCTGACAGATGACGGTGATGACGGTGAAGATAAAATGGAAAAGAGTGCCCGGGAGACGGGGCGTACCGTCTGGGATATTGCCAGGCATTATACCGATGCCTTTTTCAACGATACCGAAAAACTGAATATAATTCGTCCAGAGGTAACCTGTACGGCTACCGAACATATTCAGGAGATGATCGACCTGATTAAAAAACTGGAAGAGAAGGGGTTTACCTACCTGACAGGAGGAAATCTCTACTTTGATATTTCCAAATTTCCTGAATATGGAAAAATGGCTTTGATTGACCGACAGAATCTCCAGGCCGGTGCCAGGGTCGCTGTGGATGAAAATAAGCGAAACCCCGGAGACTTTGTTCTCTGGTTTACCAAATCAAAGTTTGAAAATCATGTGATGCTGTGGGATTCTCCCTGGGGAAAAGGGTACCCCGGCTGGCATGTTGAGTGTTCGGCCATGAGTATGAAGTATCTCGGTGAGCATATGGATATTCACTGTGGTGGTGTCGATCATATCCCCATTCATCATACCAATGAAATTGCTCAATCCGAAGGAGCTTCTGGAAAGAAATGGGTGAATTACTGGCTGCATGGTGAGTTCCTTCTTTTAAAGAAGGCCAAAATGTCTAAATCTTCCGGGTCCTTTTTAACGCTCACAAGCCTTGAAGATATGGGGTTTGATCCTCTTGATTACCGATACTTTTGTCTGGGGGGGCACTACAGAAGCCAGCTTATTTTCAGTGAAGAATCACTGGAAGCCTCAAAATCAGCCAGAAAAAATCTGAATGAGAGGATTTTGAAGCTAAAAGAGAGGGGGGAATCGGGCGACCTGGAAAAGTTGGATGGTAAAGCCCTTGAATACCTTGAAAGTTTTAGAACCCACATTGCCAGGGATTTAGGTGTTTCCAGGGGGCTTTCCGATATGTGGCAGTTGCTTAAGGATCCGGATGTATGTGATGAGGATAAGCTTTCTATTGTTCTGGATATGGATCGAATCTTCGGGTTGAGTCTTAAAGATGTTAAAGCCGAAGAAAAAGAGGGAGATCCCGAGATCGATGCTCTTGTCGAAGAGAGGAATCGTTCCCGTTCCGAGAAGAATTTTGCCCGGGCGGATGAAATTCGTGATGAACTCCTTGCCCGGGGCATCGAGATAAAGGACTCCCCCCAGGGGACAGTTTGGGAAAGGAAATAGAAAGTTAATGATTTTTTCAAGTTCTTGTAACTTTCAGTAAGGCGGGTTGTTTAGTTTATGAATATGGAGCATCTGGCAGACGATCAGTTTACAGAATTGTATGAGGAAATATTCCCCATTCTTATTCGGATTGCCTACAATATAACAGGAAGTATGTCTGTCAGTGAGGACCTCTGTCAGGAGGCCTTTATTAAATATCTGAACAGAGGAGCGGCACTGCCTTCAAAAGATCAGACCAGATACTGGTTGATACGGGTAGTAAAAAATCTCTGTTTTAACCATGAAAAACGTAAGATCCGAGAAAGAAAGGCCTATAACCGGGTGCTGAATGAGCCTAAAAAATCACCAGCATCGGGAGAGGATGAGTATTTGAAAAAAGAGACGAATGAGATAATTCGTATTGCACTAAATAAAATCCCCAAAAAATTACGAACAGCCCTTATACTGCGAGAATATGGGGATCTGAATTATAAGGAGATCGGTGGAATACTGCATATCTCCGAAGGTAATGTTAAAGTAAGGGTTTTCCGGGCAAGAAATTTCCTCGAAAACCTACTGGATAAGGAGGAACTTTATGTGTCCGAATGAACAAATCCTGTCGGCTTATTTCGATAACGAAATCCCTGCCCCCTGGGATGCACAGGTATTTGAACATATCAGTGAATGTCCCATTTGTAAGGCAAAAATATCTTCATACCGTTCTCTCTCCACCAATATGAGAATTACCCATGATATTCTCGAGGCTTCCATCCCCGAGAGTATGGACCGTGTTTATAGCCGGATACTGGAAAGTCGAACCGATGTCGGGTCGAAATTCTGGCAGCGACAGGTTAAAATTCCAATTCCATTTTTAGCTGCTGCGGCCGCCATGGTAGTGTTCTTTGGTATTGGTTTTATGACAGGTCGGGGAAAGGTAGACTCCGTTTCGGCGGTCCCCCTGGTTGAAGCCGAAGACTCCTCCGAGGTTCTTACCGTAAAGTTGGGTGATGGTGACATGGCTGAGCTTGCCGATCTTCTTAAAAACAGGGATGAACAAGTGCAGGTTTTTATTGAACTTCCCCCGGCATCATTCATTGATACCGTAGATGAATCTCAGCTGATTAGAGCCGCTGATTACAGACCTTAGGAGTAATAAAGCATCGTGCGTAAGGTTTCTTTCTTCATTGCTGTTTTTCTCATAACCTCCATACCATGTTTAATGGCTCAATCTGAAGGGAGTGAACTCCTGCCGCAGGATTCACTTCCCGAGACCCGGCTTCCTCTTGATTACCTTGCGGAGAAAGAGCTTGTTGTCTCTCTTTCAACCAGAATAATGGAGACACAGGAAAAAACCCTCTGGAAGATAGAAAACACAAAGATAACCCTCTCCGGAGAAGCTGTTTCGGTCAAGATGGCGGGTGAAAATCTTGTGATATTTGCACAGATAACCCCGTATATGCAGGATGATGGGACGATTCTTCTTGTGGCCGAAGGTGAAGTCTTTATCTCCTCTGAAGAGGAGGGAACCCAGTATTACACCACTCTGAAAAGTCTCCCTGTTCATGCCGGTGAGAAGGTTCTGTTTTTTCCTTTGGGAATGGCTGTAGACTCGGAACAGAATCTATATTACATTGAACTTGAAATACAGGTTTTACCGAAAGAAATGGTAGAACTGGAGGAAAATGATCAGTAGATCCTCTATCTTCAGACAATAATCGACTGCAGGTATTTAAATGAGTTCACCATTTGTTCAGTTTTTTAAAAAACGTGCGTATTTGCCGTTTCTCCTTTTTGCCATAGTTCTTGTTCTATTATACTTCTCCTCTAAAATGGTTGAGCAGGATCCTCAAATCTTCCTGGTTGAACCAGCAATTGCTTCGCCGGGTGATGTTGTTCAAATTACAGGGGAAGATTTTCAATCCGAGCGTAAAGGCGGAGCTGTGACTCTTGCGGGTAGCCGGATTACAAGTTCCTCCTATCTGGACTGGTCTGATAATCAGATAAAATTCAGGGTACCTTCGGATGCCGGATCCGGGATGATTACTGTCACCACCTCCCGCGGAAAGAGTAATGGCCGGCTATTCACTAATAGAATTCATATCCCTATTATTCTCTCCGGACCAGCGGCTCCTGGACTTCCTTATATTGAAAGTATTGAACCTTCCCAGGGGGCTGTAGGTACCCTTGTCACTGTTAAAGGTTTGAATTTCGGTTTTGATAGAAGCGCCAGTCAGGTGCTTTTCTCCGTTCAGTCCTCTGGAGAAGATCACCGGAGGGATGGTGGAAATTTTATTCCCTGTTCTGAAACGGATTATGACTATGAATCGTGGACGGATCATGAGATTCAATTTTATGTTCCCGATGGAGCCTCCTCCGGCGGAGTAAAGATTGTTGGCGATAAGGGGGAGAGTAATTCCAAATATTTTGAGGTGAGAGACCTACCCGGGACACGGCTTTATCCGGAGCGAAAAGGGTATCAGTTATCCTATGAAGTCTCAATTTTCAGCCCCAGGGGGAGACCGGATGGTAGTCTTGACCTCTGGATCCCCGGGATCTATCCCGGTTTGGAGCAGCGGGCGGTAGAGTGGGTTCGAGACCCTGAACCTCTCTGGAATAATTATTTCGGTGTCATGAGATACCATTATGAGGGGATTAGCGGTCAGTCGGATCAAAAAATCGAGTTGACCTACTGGTTTGAACGATATTCGGTGGAAACTCAAATGGAGATCCAGCGCATTAAAACACAATATAATATTCAGAGAAGACTGTATGATGTTTATACCAGTCCTGATGACTTTGTTCCGGGTGACGAGGGGATAAAGTCTCTGGCAGATCGGATTAAAGGCAGGGAATCCAATCCCTATAAGAATGCTGAAAAAATATATGATTACCTCATTGAAAATCTGAAATTCACAACGACTCCGTCATCCCTGGACCCCGTGAAAGCCCTGGGGACAGGCCAGGGCGACTCGTATATCTATTCAATTCTATTCACTGCACTGGCAAGAGCATCCGGGATCCCGGCACGACCGGTGGCAGGCTATCTTGTTTATAATGATAAAGTGACTGTGCGACATTTCTGGTCCGAATTCTATATCGAAGACTTTGGTTGGATTCCTCTGGATCCAGCCCTTGGTGATGAGGCAAAATTCGGCAATTTTCCCCAGGGAATAGATAATGTGAGTGATTACTACTTTGGAAACATTGATAACCGGCATATAACCTTTTCCAGGGGGGTTATTCCTTTAAAATCTTTCCTTCCTGATGGTGATGCTGTGGTAAAATCAAGAATGTTTTCTATTCAGACCCTCCATGAAGAAGCAAGCGGCCTGGATTATTATGATACGTTTTGGAAAGATGTTAGAATTATTGATTGGTGGTAGTATTTAGTTGGATGGATTCTTTTTTTTAGCTATTATTTCTGAGAGATTCGCCCGAAAATATAAAGAGGCTGATTTTTTAAAATTTTGTTTTAAAGACGCTTTCAACGGAGATTGGTTAAAACTTTCGTTGACAAATTAGGGCTTGGCTCTCTATACTTTGGTGAGAGGTGATATGAATAATCCTTTACAACTGTCCCTTGTTAATTTCAAGAGTGGTGCATACATTATTGTTGAAGGCAAGCAGAATGCCGATTTCTTCTATATAATCCGACAGGGAAAGGTCCGGATAAGTAAAGAAGTAGAGGTTGTCGAAGAGGAGGGGGGGAATATCCTCAATCCCGGAGATTTTTTTGGTGTTGTCTCTACAATGTCAACTCACAGCCGCATCGAAACAGCTCAGGCATTGAGCGATGTCGTCCTCATTGCTGTCCATAGGGAGCAGTATGGTCTCCTTATCGAGAGGAATGCCCCTGTTGCCATGAAGATCATACAGCAGTTCAGCCGAAAGATGAGATACCTTGATGAGGAGCTCACCAGAATTTCGCTGAAAAGTACTGCTGAAATTTCCTATTCTCACCTTTTTGAGGTTGCTGAATATTATGCAAAACAGTCAAAATACTCACTGGCCTATTATGCCTATCACCAATACACACTGTTTTGTCCTCAGGGAACAGATGTAAATACGGCGAAAGAGAGAATGGCAAAAATTCAACCCTATTCTAAAGCTGTCTACCTTTCACCCAATAGCGAGGAATTTACCCGAAAATATCCAAAGGATACGATGGTTTTCAGTGAAAGCCAGCCTGGTAAAGAACTTTATATAATTCAGAAGGGAAGCATAAAGATCACCAAGATCGTTAATAATAATGAAGTTCTCCTGGCGGTGCTGAAATCAGGGGATATCTTTGGTGAAATGTCTCTTCTGGAAGACCAGCCCCGATCCGCTTCAGCTATAGCCCATGAGGATGCGGTTCTTATGGCCGTTAACCTGGCAAACTTTAAACGCATGGTCTCCTCCCAGCCTCAGATGATAACAAGACTTACCCAGCTGCTTTCTGAGAGAATCTGGGCCATATACAAACAATTGGCTAACACACAGCTTGCCGATCCCCTGGGAAGGCTCTATGATGCCATGCTTATTCAGCTCGAAAAACTCAGGGTACCGATTTCCAGTGATTCATATACTTTTGACTTCGGTCCGGTAGAACTTGTTAATATGGTTGGATTGCCCAAGGATGAGGGGGCTGTTGTTACACGTAAACTTTTTGAGAATAAGAAACTTAAAATTATTGACAATCGAATCCATGTAACAGGTAAAGATGAAATCGACAACCAGGCCAAATATTTCAGAAAGATGGAGAAGATCGATCGGGCAAGAAAAGCCGGGTCAATGAAGAACCGTTAAGGCCATTTCGCAATAAAAGGGAAATACACCTCTTTTCCTGTTAAAATTCTACCACCAGATCCATTTTTTTCATACTTGAAAAGGATGGAGAATCCGGATTCACCCGTGAGTGAAGTTATTATACTTCCACTACTATTGAGTATTCCGAAAAAGAGTTGCGGGATTTCATTCAAGCTTCCCTGGATAATGATTAAGTCAAAAGGATTTTTATCATATAGATTATATATCTCTTCAATAGAGAGAACCTCTATGCTTTTATTTTCACTCACAGGTCCGGATGGTAGGTTTATTTCTATCTCACGGTTGAAATACTCCCGGATACTATCCAACTCTTCAGGATTCATCTCGACAACTGTTATATTCCTGCTTAAGTTTTGCAGCAGACCCACCGTATATCCAATAGAATCTCCCAGAATCAGAATATTTTCATCGGGAGTTATGCTGCAAAAATCCAGCATGAGGATGATATCCGAAGGGGATGGTAGAAAACGGCCCCGGCCGAGGGGAATTGTTCTATCCTCATAGGCTGTTCCTTTCCTATCCTCACTAAGAAAATCATGACGAGGAACAATCTGGACAGCGGAAAAGAGTGGTCCCGATGAGATTCCTGTTTTTCTTGCGATGGCCTGAGACAGTTCTATCCTCATGTTTGAAAGGTCGGCCTCCTGGGCATGAAGATTAATGACAGAAAGCATTATGAAAAGCATGAGTATCAGGTGTACCCTGGGGTGAAGGTGTTTCATTTATTAAATTTATCATAAAATTCAATAATAGTAAAATGTATGTCCCCCGATTGTCGTCACTGATAATTTCTGATAAACTGCCCTGACTTAAAAACGCGGACATTTTCATGTGGGCCGCAGATAATTTCAGACCAGGAGCAGGTATGGACTCTACTCAGATGGCGAAAGCCTATAACCCCGCAGATTTCGAAGACAGGATTTACAAATCCTGGATGGATGCCAAAGCATTCGCACCAGATGATAAGGGAGGAGACCCCTTTGTTATTGTGATTCCACCTCCGAATGTCACCGGTGTTCTTCATATGGGACATGGTCTGAATAATGTACTTCAGGATACTTTAATCCGTTATCATAGAATGTGCGGTCGCTCCACCCTCTGGGTCCCCGGAACTGACCACGCAGGAATAGCCACACAGAATATCGTTGAAAGGCGGTTGCGAGCCAAAGGGATTGAGAGGCATGCGCTTGGTCGTGAAAAATTTGTTGAAGAGACCTGGAAGGTTAAAGATGAGCATCATGCCATCATAACCAAACAACTCCAGAAGTTGGGTGCCTCCTGTGACTGGAACAGGGAGCGCTTTACCCTTGATGATGGGTGTTCTACCGCTGTTCGAGAGGTTTTTGTTGAACTCTATGAGCGAGGCCTTGTGTATCAGGGAAACTACCTTGTGAACTGGTGTCCCTCCTGTGGTACGGCCCTTGCCGATGATGAAGTAGAACATAAGGAACTGAACGGTAAGATGTATCACTATTTTTACCCCCTTTCTGATGGTTCGGGAAAACTTGAAATTGCAACCACCAGACCTGAAACTATGTTGGGAGATTCAGCCCTTGCTGTAAACCCGGATGATGAAAGGTATAAGGATTTTATAGGGAAGGAAGTTAATCTACCCTTAACTAATCGAACGATTAAGATTATTGCCGACCCTTATGTGGATAGAGAATTTGGTACGGGTGTTGTGAAAATCACACCAGCTCATGATCCGAATGACTGGGACATAGGAAACAGGCATGATCTTGAAAAAATTAATATACTCAATGATGATGGTAGCCTGAACGATAATTGCCCTGTAAAATACAGGGGAATGAAGGCCGAAGAGGCCCGGAAGGCCGTTGTCACCGATCTTAAGGAGCAGGGATACTACCTTAAGGATGAAGAGCATAAGCATCAGGTCGGTCACTGTTACCGATGTAATACCGTCATTGAACCTTATCTCTCAAAACAATGGTTTGTGGCCATGAAATCCATGGCAGAAAAGGCGCTTAAGGCCTGGGAGACCGAAGATATAGTTTTCTATCCTAAAAAATGGGAAAATACTTATAAACACTGGATGAATGGAATTCGTGACTGGTGTATCTCCCGGCAGTTGTGGTGGGGACACAGGATACCTGTATGGTACTGTGAAGATTGCGGCGAGATGATGGTTTCAAAAACCGATCTTGAAACATGTACCAAATGCGGAAGCGGGAAGATTAAACAGGAAGAAGATGTTCTTGATACGTGGTTCTCCTCCTGGCTCTGGCCCTTCTCCACACTTGGTTGGCCCGAAAATACGGAAGACCTGAAAAAATTCTATCCCACATCCACCCTTGTAACAGGCTATGACATTATTTTCTTCTGGGTTGCCAGGATGGTTATGGCCGGTCTTGAGTTCACCGGAGAGGTTCCCTTCAGGGATATTTATATTACCGGGCTTGTTCGGGATAAGCAGGGACGTAAGATGTCAAAGTCTCTCGGAAATGGTCTGGATCCCCTTGAGATTGTCGATGAATATGGTGCCGATGCCCTTAAATTCACAATGACCTTCTTGTCGGCTCAGGGACAGGACATCCTTATTGATAAGGAGAGTTTTAAGCTGGGATCCAAGTTCGCGAATAAGATATGGAATGCATCCCGATATATAATGATGAATATCGAGGGGAAAACCCCTATTCCCATAGAAGGTATAGAGCTTAAATCCGTCGATAAATGGATTTTTCACCGGTTCAACGAAGCCGTACGAAAATCCAGGGCGGCAATTGAATCGTACAGGTTTAACGATGCCGCCCAGGCCGGGTATGAGTTTTTCTGGAATGAATTTTGTGACTGGTATGTCGAAGCCTCAAAAATATCACTCTACAGTGATGATGAGAATGAAAAAAACCGGGCCGTTTCCCTTTTGATTCACCTCCTTGAGGAATCCTTGAAACTTCTTCATCCTTTCCTCTCTTTTATAACCGAGGAGATCTATCAGAACCTTCCCGGTGCTCATGGTTTTTTAATGAAGCACTCCTTTCCTGAGGTTCGGGAAGATAGGAACTTCCCGGAAGAGGCTCAGCTCTTCGAATCTCTTCAGGAGATGATCCGGGGTGTTCGAACTCTTCGGTCCGAATTTACAATTCCACCAGAGAAGAAAGTAACCGTAAAGGTCGCCACTGATTCGGGGTTTGGAGGACATGAGTTCTTTCAGGAGAATAGAATCCTGGCATCTGAACTGATGAAGAGCCCCGATCTTGAGATCCTTAAAGATAAACCCGATACGGGGGGAAGTATTCCCGTGGCCGGGAAGGGGTATGAAGCCTTCGTGTATATTCGAGATGTTGTGGATATTCCCAAAGAGATTGCCAAACTCAAAAAAGAGGCCGACAAACAAGATAAGCTGATTGTATCAACTACGAAAAAACTCTCAAACAGCGGCTTCTTAGACCGCGCTCCTGTTGAGGTTATCGAGAAGGAGAAGGAGAAACTCGCCGAGTTTGAGGACCGGGCGGAAAAGGTTAAGAGGTTCCTGAAGGAACTCCAGTAGGTAGAGTCGCCTGCTGTTCATTCATAGTTAAACCCACCGTCGTTCATGATCGGTGGGTTTTTTTATTCGAGCCGTATATTAATATCCCGTTTGCTGCGGGGAGGGGGCAGTTCTCATTCTTTTAATTATTCAAATTCCTTTCCGTAGGAGACATTGTACTGAACCCACCGGACTTTACCGGCCTGGATAACATCACGCAGTTTTCTTTCCTGACTGCTCAAGGCCCGTGTTTTACCGCTTTTAACCTCAACAAAGATAACCTCATCGATATTTTTCTCATCCATGCCTTTGAATACTATGAAGTCGATGGGTTTCCCCATGAATCGACAGTCTGATGGGTTGTAGGGGAAATCAGGGAGGTATGGTGCAATCTGTTCGGAGAATTGGCCCCCAAGTACAGCCCGGGATGTTTTGATGCGTCCTGCGACTATCTTCTCTAACTTGTTTGTTTCCCATTCGGCATTTTCCATTTTTCGACCCTGCTCAAGGCCCATCCTGCGTCCGATAAAAAGAAAAAAGATTCCTGTTATCAGAAATAAAATGATGAATACGATTGTTTGTATATTAAAAAAATCCATGGAAAGACTTTATCATATATTAGATGTTTTTATCCGTATAGAAATCAAAAATACCAAAGCAGGTATTGCATATTCCGGTGAAACCTGCCACCCATTCCGGTTGAATCCTGCCACCTGCGAACACTTCAATCAACCAATGAAAT
>JAEINK010000123.1 GCA_016342585.1 Spirochaetales bacterium | reverse complement strand
TGAACTAAACCGCTGTTCCAGCGGTGGAAATGTTCCGCCAGATAATTTTCTTTAAAGATTTAACGATTTTCCCGCTTTTAAATCCCCGTTTCTATTTCCACAATAGACGCGGAGGTGTTTTATGACACAAGAACTTGAAGCCATGCGCAAAGCCATGGTCATCCGCAATTACGCGACAAAAACAACATCAACTTACATTGCCGTACTGAGAAAATTCCTCTCCCGGCTGGAAAAACCCATCGATTCTGTCACTCCCGACGATATTCGGGATTGGCAATATTTCCTGGTTCACACAGAAAAAGTCTCATGGTCTCATTTTAACCAGATGGTTTGTGCTCTCCGGTTTTACTTTCAAAAGGTCAGAAATGTCGATTGGTCTGTGAAGCATATTCCTTTCCAGAGAACCACAAAAAAACTGCCTGCAGTAATGAATAAGCAGGAAGTTTCTCTTTTACTTTCCCTTGCCCGTAAAAATCCCAGGCATTATGCCATTCTGGCGACTCTTTACAGTACCGGATTGAGAATCAGTGAGCTTGTTGATTTGAAGATATCGGATATAGACAGTAAAAATATGCTTCTACATGTCCGGCAGGGGAAAGGAGGAAAAGACAGACAGGTACAATTGAGTGCAGAACTGCTGGAAATACTCCGGGATTACTACCGGTCCTGTCATGTGAAACCTCAGAACTGGTTGTTCCCTGGCAAAATAGATGGTGTTTGTATGCACACATCAACAGTTCAGAGATATATCCACAGATTGACTAAAAAAGCTGGAATAAAAAAAAATATCACTCCTCACACTTTCCGCCATTCATTCGCCACTCATCTGCTTGAGGACGGCACAGATCTGAGAACCATTCAGGCACTGCTTGGCCATAGCGATATCCAGACTACAGAGAAATATCTTCACATAGCTGCCCATCATATTCAAACTGTGAGAAATCCCCTCGATTCTCTAACTCTTGGGAGCAGTCATGAGTAAATTGGGAGAAATTGCCATGATTGGGAAAACTCTGCCCGATCTGAATAAGAGAGAACGGCAGGTTTTGAGCCATATTGCTGATTGCCATACGGAAAGGATGGGTAGCAATACTCTCTCCTGTGAATGTGGGAACAGAGAGATTCACTATAATTCCTGTAGGGATAGGCATTGTCCCCTCTGTCAGGGGGCAGCCAGGGCCAAATGGGTCAGAGAAAGACTCAATGAATTATTACCGGTTTCCTACTTTCACGTGGTGTTTACCATTCCGAAGGAACTGCATTCTCTCGCCCGAGCCAATCACAAAATATTCTATAAAGCACTGTTTCAGAGTGTTCATAATACTCTACTGGAAGTGTGTGCTAACAAGGAGAACCTCGGAGGCCGCATCGGCGGACTTTCTGTGCTGCATACCTGGACCCAGAAATTAACTTATCATCCCCATCTGCACTGTATTGTTCCTAGTGGAGGTGTTTCTCCCGATGGAAAGCATTGGATTGTCGGAAATTCCAAGTATCTGGTTCCTGTGAAGAAGTTGTCAGCCGTCTTCCGGGGCAAACTCTTAAGCGCCCTGAGAAAATATTGTGACAGGGATGAATTGTTTGGAAATATAGCCTCATATAATAAAGCGCTTTATGGAGCAGCTAGCAAACCTTTTGTTGTTTACGCAAAAAAGCCATTCGGCAGTCCGGCACAGGTCATTAAATATCTGGGGCGGTATACCCACCGGGTGGGAATAAGTGAACAGAGAATTGTCTCCATCAATGAAAAAAACGTCTGCTTTACCTGGTTAGACAGAGCTGGTGGTCATAAGAGAAAAAAGATGACCCTCTCTCATTCTGAGTTTGTTCACCGTTTTCTCTTTCATCTTCTCCCCCGGGGAATGAGGAAGATCCGCTACTTTGGTTATATGAGTAATCGGGACAGGCAAAATTCCATTGAGCAGGTGCGTCAGCTTATTGGAGAGACCGGTATATCCTGCGCCGAAGGGCTGGATGAAATCTCCAAACCCGATAAAGAATCAGATGATGTGAAACCGGGAAAAAATCTGTGCTGTAAATGCGGAAGAGAAATGAGTCTTTGGGGGCATCATGAAATAGAGAGCCTTCCTGATTCCGAGCCGGGATGGTTGGGTAGGCGGCTTGAAAAAAGACGGAATATTCATGGACCGGAACCGAATAAGCATAAGGCATCCTGAATGATTAAAGTCTTCTGGCAATGTGTGACATGAGACTTGTTTCTTTAAAAAATGAAAATAGATCTCCTTTAAAAAGTCGGTTCATCAACTGTCAGGCAATCCCTATGTACCGGCAACCCTATATTTCTTATCAAAGACATTATTTGCAGGTAATTTACTTCTCAAAAATCAATCCATCAGATCAAAATGCCTCTCTTTCAGTTTGTTCCTCCCCAAATACGATGTTATACTTCCTTAGAAAGTTTAAAAATGTAATACAAAACCCATAGAGATAATTTTCTCTCGCAGCCGGTTTAGTACAACGAGTTCTATCCAGCAGCAGAGGTTTTTGATTTTAAAGATCTCGGGTCTTCCGGGATGTTTTTTGGTGAGGTCTGCAGGATAGAAATCTAACGTT
>JAEINK010000048.1 GCA_016342585.1 Spirochaetales bacterium | reverse complement strand
GATGTTCATGCAATGGAAGCGCTTTTAAGAGTCTTTGCCGGAAACCCATTCATGGTTGGTGCTGAGTAGTTACTCTTTTTTTTTAAAATCTGATGGTATCGTTATTTCATACGAGCCATATTTCAATGAAATACTTTCTCTTTCGTTTATGGAAAGGGGCTCTTGTATATTCAGTTTTACAAAACTTTTATTCTTCTTTGATTTGCCCTTATCTTTATCTATCCAATATCTAAAGGAATTTTTATTTATCCCATTCTCTATGCAATATTTATTTGCTGACAATCCTGATGATTTCCATGCATCCAAGTGATTAATCCACTGTTCTTTTCTTTCTGATGTTATCATTTTTATCCTCCTGCTCATATATTGCAGGAGGATAAATATTTTTTGCAGGGGTGCTTTATTTGACGGTTACTTTGAACCAAGGGTAATTTCGGAAACCGATTCCATAACCCGCTGACTGATATCCCGCATGTTGGTAACCGCTTTCAGGATTTCAACATTTCCCTGCTGCATCTCGTCAGAGCCTGTATTAATACTCTGGGAAACGGTGGAAATTTCACCCAGAGCCAGCCTGATATCCCCACTGATCTGCCGAATGGTCGATGTAAATTCATTAATACTGTCCACCGCTGTTCGAACATCCTGAACATGACTTGTAATCTCATCAAAAGAGGTAAGAACCTCATGACTCTCCGACTCGACACTCCCGATCTGTCCCAGAACTTCCTTAAGATTCTGTCCGATATTCTTTGACTGTGCCGCCGAAGTCTCCGCCAGCTTTCTTATCTCATCGGCAACTACTGCGAAGCCTTTCCCCGACGCTCCCGCATGGGCGGCTTCGATAGCGGCATTCATGGCCAGAAGGTTCGTCTGGCTGGAGACGGCAGCAATGAGGGTATTCGCTTCTATAAGGTGCTCAGAGCTTTCATTTATCTGGCGAATCCTGGCCGCCATGGAGTTAATCTGCCGATTCCCCTCGCTGGCAACCTCTACCAGCTTATCCGTACGTTTATGCCCCGTCTCCGCCAGGCTATCCAACTGATCGTTTGCTGAAAGCAGATCGGTTACGGCAGTATCTGAACGTTCAACCAGCCTGGACTGCTGGCTTATATGCTCTCCCAGGGAGGAAATATTCCGGGCAAGCTGTTCAACTGCGGCGGTGGTTTCCGCAATATGAGCCGAATGATCCTGCATCTGAATGTCCGTATTTTCCAGATTCTGGTTGATCTGTTCTATGGCTCCCGATATCTCTTCCACATTGGCACTCAAGCTATCCTTGGCCGTCTCTATATTTGTTACCGAATCATGAAAAGAGTAAAAGCTGTTATTCAGGCTTTCGGTCAATTTGTTCGCATGAACCGACATCCTGCCAACTTCATCAACCGTCACGGCCTCAATGGTATCCGTGAAATTGCCCGAAGCCGCTGTTCTAAAATTCGCCGAAACAGAATTAATGGGAGCGGCAATCAATTTCAGGATAATTCGAAGAATGATCGCAAGAACGGCAAGAGAAACAACACCGGCGACAAAGAAGGGGAGTGTCGGTCCGAAAGGAAGAGTCCTTCCCATCTCGATTACGGTTGATAATATCATCTGCAGCGTAACATAGAGGATGATTGTTCCCAAAAAATCAGCACCGACAAGGACGATGATTTTCGTATTCAAGGGCAAAAAGATCCTTTCTTCATCTGGTATTTCCATGCGGATCACCCTTTCGATATCTGTAACCAGAAATGAGGAAAAGGGGACACAGGAAATAAGAATGAAGGCCAGACCAAATATAAACGCATATAGATTATAATGAGGAACATCCACTGTGGTGATGAAATTGGCAGTTATCAGTATGATACCAAGAGTTACAATGCAGTAAACCCAGAAAAGAGAGACAAGCCGCAACCCCATTCTTTTTAGCTCATCCCATCCTGGAGAGGCACTTTTTACTGTTTTATCCATGATTAGATGGATTAAAACGGCGATAATGGCCACATTTCCGAAAACAAGAAGATACATGGCCGGGTTTCTCAGGGCAGTGGTAAACTGTTCCACAGTAAAAAAGCCAACCAATAAGGCAAAGGGAATTAGAAAAGAGACAGGAAGAATTATCGTTCCTGAAATGATTAAAAACGATTCTGTTTTTAGTTTTTTATAAAGTTTTTTCATGATTAGTACCTGGAACCCCCGTGGTCATTTTTAAAAGAAAACTATGTTTCTATAAATCCTTACTAATTATAATTAATACAAGATAGAAAATCGAATTTTTTTAGATATTTTTTCCCCGATTCCCCTTCCAAATTGTGCTAAGATATTTCAAGATTATTTTAACAACAGGGGTTTCCAATGGAAAAAACAGGATGGGATTTCATTATTGCGGGGGGCGGACCGGCAGGTTTGGCAGCGGCCATTACCGCAGGAAGACGCGGTGCAAAATGTATAGTAGTTGAGAAGGGGAAAACTCCCGGTCCGGAGCCCAGGGGTGAAAGTATAGCCCCCTACCCCTTCATGGATGAACTCTTAGGGAAAGAGTGGCTTAAGAATAACAGTTCGAACGATCCCTCCTTTCGAAGGTTCCACAGCCCTTTGGATAAAAAGAACACCCTCATAAATGTGCATAAACCCTACTATTTTTTCCATTGGGAAAAACTGATAACCCATATGACCCGGCTCGCCACGGAGACCGGTGCGGAATTCCTGCTTGAATCGGAAGTTACCGGACTCATCGAAAAGGAGAACAGATGCCTTGGTGTTCAATACAAGGCTTCCGACAATTCGACTCATGAACTCCTCGGAACCACCGTCCTGGGGTGTATGGGCCATAACGATACTTTAGGGAGCCGTTTCGGAATAGAAAGGGAGGATATCGACTGTCCAACCATTAAATATTTCAGCAGAAACGCCCCGAAAATTAACCTTGAAACCCACCCGAATCTCCAGTTTTATATGATCCCATCCGGAATGCTGGAAATCGCGCCGGATCTACCCCCGGCCGTCGCCTATGTGTTTCCTCTGGTTAATGGCGAAATGGAGGCAGGCCTCATGCTTCGACTCGGACCATTGAAGGACCTGAAGGGTATAAAAATTCCCGACGAAGAAAAAATGATGGCGGTCTGGGATTTCCTGACAACATCCTACCCGGGATTTTCCGATTTTTTCCACGGGGCTGAAACGACGTATAAAAAGTTAACCGTAATATCCAACCGGAAGCTCTTCGAAAGGGTGATTCCCCACCAATCGGGGGGACTTATTTTCATGGGTGATACCATCGGATTCAGCGAGGCAAACGGCTCATCCGGCCTCTATTTCGGGATGGCTCAGGCGGCCTTCTGGGTTGATAAGCTCATGGAGAGAGGCGGTCCAGGAGGGAATCCCTGGAGTGAACCGGTCATCCCCGCATTAATGAGGGAGTATCACAGGTGGGATGTTTATAAATATATTAAGAAGTCCTACAGGGATATTGTTCTGGCGGAAAAATTCATGTTCAAGATTCTGGGATCAAACAAAAAGCTAAACCGCTGGTGGAAACCGATTATGGCCCTGCTTCAGATGAGCAGTTAGAAACCCGGGATGCTCATACTCCTGTCACCAACCAAACAGATGGATTTCACCTCCCCCCTCTCCAAAGACTGGCAGTGCGTCACCGGAAAGATGGAGAAGACCATCCCCTTTTTTAATGCGGAGACCCTGGAACTGAATAAACAGCTTGCCCTCTTTGAAAAGGAAGAGCTTGAGAAACTTATGAAGATAAGTCCGGCCATTTCCGAACGAACCATGAGAGAGATAGGAACTTTCGGCAGGGTAAAACAGAAAAGAAAAGCCGCCCTGGCCGCCTATTCAGGAACCGTTTTCAAACATTTGGCGCCCGAAACCTTTTCCAGGGATGATATCCTCTTCGCTCAGGCTCACCTCCGGATCCTCTCCGGGATGTATGGGGTCTTGAAACCCCTGAATGAAATCGAAGCCTATCGACTTGAAATGAAAACCCCGCTGAGACTGGACAATGGAAAAAACCTCACCTCTTTCTGGAAAGAAAAGGTAACGGAGTTTCTATCAACAGAAGAGATCCTATCCTCCCGGAAAATACCGATCCTTAACCTGGCCTCAAATGAATATATGAAGGTGATTGATAAAAACCAGATTCATAATCCCATTATCACGCTCACCTTCAAGGAACTGGTGAATGGAAAACTCAGGACAGTTGGCATGTATGCCAAGATGGCAAGGGGGGTTATGGTCCGAAAAATCATAAAGGGGAGGATCGAAGACCCGATAAGGCTGCAAACTGGAGAGACCGGCGGGTACAGGTTTAATAAAGAGGCAAGTTCAGAAACCGAGTGGATATTTGTAAGAGAACAATCAAAAGAAATGGAATGAATTATTGACCGATAGAAACCCATCTACTAATATTGATTTATATGGAATATTCACCAATCCTGGCATTATTAACCGGCTCTCTTGAAATTGGAGCGGCAACCTACTTTCTCCTTAAAATCGGTCAGAAGAAAGAGAGCTTCCGGGTTATCATCGCCATCCTGTTTCTACTGGCAGGCTACCAGATCCTGGAAGCATTTAACTGCAGCCGCATCTTCAATGGTTCACTCACACGACTCGCTTTTGCCGATATCACCTGGCTGCCGGCCCTGGGAGTGTATTATATCAGCCGTCAACAGGAGAAAGCAGCGCCCCGGATTATTTCCTATTTTTACCTGGGGACCGCCTCCGTCTTCAGCATCTGGTACCTGTTTATTACCCAAAGCCTGGCCCTCTCCCATTGTCAGAATGTAATCGCGGTTTATACAAATAACCAGCCTGTATATCTTCTCTATTCTATCTATTATCAGTCGGGCCTTCTTATGATGATACTCATCCCTTCCTTTATCAGATCAACCATTGAAGATCCAAAGCGCCAGATGAATCTTCGTGATTTTCAGATTGGCACCCTGGCTTTCATGATTCCCTCTATAGGGTTCGTCCTCTATTCCGAGTTGCTGGCAAAAGCCATGCCTTCGGTAATGTGTCATTTTGCCCTTCTTCTTGCCATCTTTCTGGTACGAATTCTTTACCGGGAAAATTATGAGGCCCTGCAGGAAGAGATTCAGACCGCATAAAGTACGATTTATCATAATAAAGAGCCACTACTCTCTGAACTAATCATAAAAAAAGTTATATAATCCTGTATTCAATTTTGAAGGAGATATTTTGGCAAAAGCAAATTATTCATATGAAAAGCGAAAAAAAGAGTTAGACAAGAAGAAAAAGAAGGAAGAAAAGCGCCTGAGTAAGCTCCGTAAAAAGGAAGAGGCTGCTTCTGATGTCAATCAGAATCCCCCGGAATTTAATGAGTTTGGTGAAATAATCGAAAGACCCCCTGAAACTGAGGAATCGGATGATCCAACCGAACCAGCACCTGCTGCCGAATAGGTTTATATCCCTATTATACAAAAAGAGAGACAGCCGAATTGAACAAAGGCTGTCTTTTTTTATTTCCCATTGAATTGTAAATCAAAACCCTTTACACCGGGTTTAACACTTAAACAGGATCTGCGTACCGCCGACAATAATAACATCCTTGTTTTTTAAGGCTCTCATCTTTACGGGGGGAAGCTTACTCTTATTCACCCAGGTTCCATTGGTACTCGATGAGTCTTTAATGTAAGCAATCCCCTTCTTAAAGGTAATGAAAGCATGAAATTTGGAAACCAGCGCATCAGACACGATGACGGCATTCGCTTTATCACGTCCAATCCCAAACCCCTTGTTTGACAAGCGCATACATTTTCCATGGGCCTCAATCATCGGGATGAGGGAGACATAGGAGATAACAGCCTTCTTCTTAATAACCATACTTTCGGAGTCATCATATATAGTTTCAGCATTGAACAGATTTTTCTTAGCCATGCTTTATCTTAGTGTTATCGAATTTATTTGTAAAGCAGGTTTTTCCTGGGAATTCTTGACTTGTCCCCGGTGCGCTTCTATCATATACAGTGTCCAAAAGGAAAATGTATGGTTCTGAATTGGTTTTTTTATAATTTTCATTGACAGAAAAACAAAAATATTTAATAATCATATTGTAATCATTACATTTTTATAACAATTCCAAATCTATAGGAGAAAAGAATGAAAAAATTTGTGTGTTCAGTGTGCGGCTATATCTACGAAGGGGAAAGTGCTCCCGAAAAATGCCCCCAGTGTGGTGCTGCAAAAGAAAAATTCAACGAACAGGTACTGGGTGCTGAACTGGTATGGGCGGATGAACATCGAATCGGTGTGGCTCAGGGTCTTGATGCTGAGGTCGTTCAGGGTTTAAAAGAGAATTTCATGGGAGAGTGTACCGAGATTGGAATGTACCTCGCCATGAGCCGACAGGCAGACAGAGAGGGTTATCCCGAAGTTGCAGAAGCATATAAGAGAATCGCTTTTGAAGAAGCGGAACATGCCTCAAAATTCGCAGAACTCCTTGGTGAAGTTGTCCATGCAGACACAAAGAAGAACCTTGAACTCAGAGTAGCAGCCGAGCATGGCGCAACCCAGGGAAAACTTGATCTTGCAAAGAGAGCAAAAGAACTTGGATACGATGCCATTCACGATACCGTTCATGAAATGTGTAAAGATGAAGCAAGACACGGTTCTGCCTTTCAGGGTCTCTTAAAGAGATATTTCTAAACTGGAATTAAATTCAATAGGTTTAAATAGACTCATTGAATTTGGCAGCAAGTGAGACGGCCATTCCACCTGGATATGGCCGTTTATTTTCTGGAGTGAATATGAATACTGTCGAAATACTTAGATCACACGATATAAAACCAACCATCGTCAGAATGAAAGTTTATGAGTATCTCTATTCCATGAAAAATCATCCAACCGCCGATACTATCTATAAATCCCTTTCACCGGAGATCCCGACCCTCTCCAAAACATCTGTCTATAACACAACAACTCTTTTTCTAACAAAAAATCTGATACGGCCGGTCACAATAGAAGAGAATGAGATCCGGTATGATGCGGATACCACAGACCATGGCCACTTCAAATGTACAGCCTGTTCAGAGGTTTATGATTTTAATGCCGACCTTTCTAAAATGGAACATAACCTTTCTGAAGATTTTCAAATTAATGAGAGGCAGCTCCTTTTTAAGGGTATATGCTCCTATTGTAAACGCAGTTAATGTGTAATTCTATTTATAAATGAACCAACCCGCTCAGACGGAAATTATCGCACGACTGTTCTTCCCGTCAATTTTTATCAGGAGAGGCGAATCAAATCGAACAGAACGAATATACTCATCCTCCCAGGTGGCCTGAAGGCGATCGAGTTCCTCAATTTCAAAAATTCCATCCTCTAAATCCGGATTTATGGTCAGATAACCACAACCAAGAGAGGTTATGTTTTGAAAAAAATGGGTTCCCTGACTCGGTTCGACCCGGAAATCTCTGGTTCCCGATTCAACGATGACCCGTGCACTGGAAATATCAGCCCAACCAAGAGGGATACCCAACCAGGGATCGGTAGACCCTAAGCGGCCAAGGACAATCAGAAGGTACCCCCGCCCCTCCTCTTCAAGTTTCCGGTTTATCTGACTTAAGGATGGCCCCATAGCCTTCATATCGGCTCTGTCAAAGCCATCGAGCTTCACATAAACCACATCTGCAATATCAGAATAGAGGCCATTCCCCATAGCCTTCTCGGCAAAGAGAAGAACATTTTCAGGGGGAAGGGGCTCAACATGGGTATCCCCATACTCATTATTTTCTACTATGGGTCTAATCTGCAAAAAGCTGAACTCCGCATTTTGAAGGTTCTGCCCACTCCAGTTCAGGGCAAACTCAATTTCAATAGGAACATTCATAACCTGTTGTCCAAGGGCAAGGAGCTGTTGAAGGATCTCCGCAAGGGGAATAGCCCCATACTTCAAGATGCCAGCCATGGTAATGAGCCGGGTTCCGGACCGGGCCACCCCATCACGGATACGATCATCTGCAAAATCATAGGTTGAGGCGACCTGGGCAAGGGACCCATTACCATCAACATCCTGAATATCCAGCTTAAGAAGATTTCGGTCGGAATTTTTACTGATCGAAAATTCGGAATTATTCAGATTCAGAGCGAAAAATGTATTTTGAGTCGTAGCGAGAGTGGCATCCGTACTGGTAAGCTGAAGAATCTTCCTTGGAAAGGCGGGGGAAAACCTCAAGGCTGTTCCACCATCGACAACAGTCTTCCCCAGACCGAAGGCAATATCTGCGATCCCGTCTTCCGCTTTTTCAGGAGGAATAGGATAGAAATTCAATGATCGGGCGACTCCTGAAACCTGGGGATAGAACCACTCGCCATAAGACTCTCCGGTCACTTCCTGTATAATCACAGCCATCTTTTCATCTTCCAGCATATTATTCGTCGATTTCATATAGGCTTTGCTCTGCCGGCTGTAGGTGGACGCATAAACCATTTTTATGGCGGCTTTAAGCTGTTCTTCCCGGACCTCAAGAGTTTCCGCATTATTGGGAATCATGCAGGTGTCATATATCCCGGCAAAGGGTTGATGCTGACTGTCTTCCAGGAGGCTCGATGAACGGACAGCCAGGGGGGTTGTTATCTCCTTCAGGATGGCCTGGATATCATTATTAAAACGTTTGGGTATGGCGGCCTCCAAAAAAGCGGACCGAATCACTTCATCATCATTGTCCTTCAGGGCCAGATGATAAAGGTTATTATTTGCCATGAACTCATCAAAAACATCGGTAGTCAGGACAATGGATCGGGGAATGGCAATGGTAACACCGGGAAAGCGATGAGTCACCTGGTGCTTTTTCAACTCCTGATCGACAAAGGCAAGCCCCCTTCCCTTTCCTCCCAGGGATCCCGAACCGATACGGCTGAAAAATGTGACCTCATCAAAACTCTGCCGATCGAACTCGGCAATAACACCACGGCCCCGGTTCATCCGGTAATCCTTAATGGAGTTGATAATGAAATCCCGGAACTCCTGCAGGGAACCGAAGTCCGCCTCGGTGGCCTTTCGTATCTGTCGGGCAAGAGCAAAGAGAGCCCTGGCCCTGAGCCATTGGGAGAAATCATTTCTGCCCACATGAAAGGCAAAGATCTCATCATTGACGGTGCATAGGGTTCGCTGAAGCGATTTAAGGTCCCTGGCGTATGAGATAGGCTCTCTTGTAACAGGATCCCGGAAGACAAAATCACCGAAACCATATTGGGTACGAAGATAGATCTCCAGATCCTTTAAAAGCGTCTTGGAATGTTTATGGATGAACTCGGCCCCCCACTCAAGGGCTTCCGGTTTATGATCGATATTGGAAGATTGTACCAGAATGGGAAGCTCACTGTTCCCTCCCCGTATATGCTGGCACAGGAGAAGACCCGCCCGATTGTTTATCTTCAAATCCTTTTTATAGGAGACATCGGTTATAACCCCCAGAAGATTCTCCCTATACTTCTCATACAGCTCAATGGCCTCCTCATAACTTACGGCCAGCAGGATTTTAGGCCGGCTTCTCATCCGGAGGGTCTGTTCCCACTCATTGAGCCCCTCTTTCATGGCATTCCGGGCCTGGCGTATCAGTGTTTCGTAGATCATGGGCAGATAGCTAGAATAGTACCGTACCGAATCTTCTACAAGGATAATGCAGGGAACACCAAGCTCTGTAACATCCCTGTCCAGGTTCATTCGGTCTTCCAGAAGTTTAACCATGGCCAGCATGACATTCGTATTTCCCTGCCAGGAGAATATTAAATCAAGAGGACTATCGTCGGTCATCTTAAGGACCCTTCTGGTCTCCTTTGTGGAGAGGGGGGTAAGAAGAACGACAGGTTTATCGGGATACTGGTTTTTTATCTCCCGGGCGGCTTCCAGGGCGGTGGCCTCACCGACACTGAGCATGACAATAACAAGGTCAAAAAACTGAACGGAAAGGCGATCCATAGCCTCCTTCGATGTGGAAGCCTGGGTGAACATGGGGGGATAACGGAGTTTCAAGGAGACATATTCCTGGAATAACTGTTCATCAATCCTTCCATCCTCTTCCAGCATAAATCGATCATAACCGCTGCAAATCAGGAGAATTTCCCGAATTCGCCGGGACATCAGGTCTTTAAAAGGGGAATCATTGGCATGTCCGTAATCCGAAGGCCATTCTTCAAACATCTTTCGCATGAACTCATTATAGCTGATAAACGTGCTAATGTAAAACTTAATGTTATTCGTAATTTTTATATTATTTTTTGATTATACCATTAATATTCTTGACGCGATTAAACAATAAGCATAATGTACGATCATAATCGTATCAGGAGGTTTAGTTATGTATAACAGAGAAATCTTCATTTCCGAACTCGAAAAACGGAACCCTGGAGAACCGGAATTTATCCAGGCTGTCAGTGAAGTACTGGAATCTATCATTGATGTTGTAAATGGGGACCCAGAGTATTTAAACTCACGGATCCTGGAAAGGATCACCGAGCCGGACAGAGTGATTGGCTTCAAAGTCGAGTGGGAGGATGACGAAGGTAACCTCCAGGTAAACAAGGGATACCGTGTTCAGTTTAATAATGCGATTGGCCCATATAAGGGGGGATTAAGATTTCACCCGAGTGTGACCCTGGGAACTCTTAAATTCCTTGGATTCGAACAGATCTTTAAAAATAGCCTTACAACCCTGCCCATGGGTGGAGGAAAGGGCGGTTCTGATTTCAATCCCAAAGGAAAATCAGATTCCGAAATCTTGAGATTCTGCCGTTCCTTTATGACGGAGCTTCAAAAATATATTGGTCCCGAAACAGATATCCCCGCCGGAGATATTGGTGTGGGAAGTCGGGAAATCGGATACCTCTATGGACAGTACAAACGTCTCAGGGGTGAAAACACGGGTGTATTAACCGGAAAAGGACGAAACTGGGGAGGATCTCTTATCCGACCCGAAGCCACAGGTTTCGGAGCCATCTACTTCGCCAACAGGATGGTTGCCGCCCACGATGACAGCCTTAAAGGAAAAACGATTGCCGTCTCCGGTTTCGGGAATGTAGCCTGGGGAGCCTGTATGAAGGCAACCGAGCTAGGTGCAAAAGTTGTGGCCATATCCGGTCCCGACGGGTACATCTATGACAAAGAGGGTGTTTCAACTCCCGAAAAATGGAATTACATGCTTCGACTGCGGTCTTCCAACAATGATGTGGTTGCCCCCTACGCCGAAAAATTCGGAGCAGATTTTCATCCCGGAAAAAAACCCTGGGAACTTAATGTGGATATTGCCTGCCCCTGTGCTTTTCAGAACGAATTGAACGGTGATGATGCCGAAAAGCTTATTTCCAATGGCGTAAAGTACGTGGTAGAAACATCCAATATGGGCTGTTCCACCGATGCGGTGAATAAATTCATTGCTAAAAAAGTCCCCTTTGGTCCCGGCAAAGCTGTAAATGCCGGCGGTGTAGCTGTTTCAGGTCTGGAAATGTCCCAGAATTCCTTGAAATACTCCTGGTCAGCCGAAGAGGTAGATGAAAAACTAAAAAGAATCATGGGAGATATTCATACGGCCTGTGTCAGCGAGGGCAGAGAACCGGACGGCTATATCAACTATGTTAAGGGCGCTAATATCGCCGGGTTTAAGAAAGTGGCAGACGCCATGGTTGAGTTAGGGTATTAATCCTGAAATTTCTTTAACCCCAATTTAATTTTCTTTAATAAAACCGGCCTCTCGGCCGGTTTTATTATTTCTCAACAGAGACAGTTTCTTTTATAATTCCGACTAATCAAATATTTGGAATAGTTCTTGAGATTCCCCCCAAACTATCCTATCCTTAATAAGATGAAGAATATCCCTCTAAAGGTAAAACTTAGTATTAATTCAGTCTTAAGAAAACCAGTAAGGAGTACTCTTCAACTTCTATTTGTCATAGTCATTATTATGACACCCTCTCTTCTGTTTGGACAGAATTACCATTTTGACAGAATTTCCGAACGGGAAGGATTATCAAAAAGAACCATAACCTGCGGTCTTCAGGGCCAGAACGGATTCATGTGGTTCGGAACAGAGGATGGCCTTCTCCAGTATGACGGGTATAGTTTCAAGGAGTTCGTATTCAACCCTGACGATCCAAACAGTCTCTCAAGCAACCTTATCTACTCCCTCCTCGAAGACAGGAATGGCATTCTATGGATTGGTACCGTGGGTGGTGGGCTGAATAGATTTAATCCGGAGACCGGAGTCTTTACAAGATTCCAGCATGATCCGAACAATCCCTTAAGTCTCTCTCATAATGGCGTTATATCCTTATTTGAGGATTCCATAGGCAGGATCTGGGTGGGAACCGAAGGGGGCGGACTGAACCTGTTTGATCCCCTGGGGCATATCTTTATTCACTTTATTCATAATCCTGAATATCCTGATTCAATATCTTTCAATTCGATGTGGCATTTAAATGAGGATGAAGATGGAAATATCTGGATAAGCACACATGGCGGCGGGCTTAACATCCTGGATCCGGATACAGGAATATTCACCCATTATCGTCACGATCCTGAAGATCCCACAAGCATCTCAAGCGATGTCGTAGGCCCCGTATTCAGGGACTCAAAGGGGAATACCTAGGTTGGAGGAATAAACGGACTGAACCTCATGGACCCGGAGAAGGGAACATTTACCCAATATCAACCAAATCCCGAAGATCCTGATTCGATAGAACATCCTCATGTCTGGAGTATACATGAGGATAAAAAGGGAGTGCTCTGGATAGGGAGTTTTGGAGGGGGCCTCATTCAGTTCAACCAGGAGACAGGAAAATTCCATTCCTATCACCTGGAGCCTACCGATCCCGGGAGCCTGAGCAGCAATTTTGTCTGGTTTATCTTTGAAAGTAATGACGATGTATTATGGATCGGGACCGACGGCGGCGGGCTTAACAAACTGGTAATGCGAACCGGACAGTTTAATCATATCCTGTCTCAACCCGCGGGGGAGGGTGGACTTTCATACAATGGTATAAACGGGATTGCCGAAGATTCCTCGGGAGTCCTCTGGCTTGCGAACGACGGAGGAGGGTTTCAGAGCTACAACAGAGATGAAAATGAAGCCCGTCTTTTTATCCATGATCCGGAAGAGTCGAACTCTATTAACAGCAACCTGACCGAATGTATTCTCGTGGATAAAAAAGGTATTATCTGGATAGGAACTTACAATGGGGGATTGAATTCCTATGATCCAGAGAGTGGCCGGTTTGCCTATCATCTGAGTAATGTGAATGATAAAAACACCCTCTCGGATAACAGGATTTGGTGCCTTTATGAGGATCAGAAGGAGTACCTCTGGATTGGAACCCGTAACGGCTTGAACAGGCTGGATCCTCTACGAAAAACATTCGTTCAATTTTTACATGATCCGGAAAATGATAAAAGCCTGAGCAATAATGGCATCTGGGACATTATGGAGGATTCATCCGGTTTACTCTGGGTGGGAACCGATCATGGTTTAAACAGAATGGTTACGGAAGGGGAGTTCAGCCATTACTATTCGACAACAGGGGATGAAAAAAGTTTAAGCCACAATAATATTACAAGCCTCCTTGAAACCTCCGACGGAAACCTTTGGATTGGAACCAATGGGGGATTAAATAGAATGGACCTCCATACAGGAGAAATAAACAGGTATACCGTGAACAATGGAATGGTGAGTAATTCGGTTCGGGGAATAATGGAAGCCCCTGATGGTAACCTGTGGATCACAACCATGCAGGGTTTAACTCAACTACACCCGGAGAGCGGCCAGATGCTCACCTATACACAGAAGGATGGCCTGCAGGGAAGTGACTTTTCCAGAGCATACCTTACATCAGCCACTGGAGAGATTATAATCGGAGGGCTTAACGGTATAAATATCTTCAATCCCCTGAATATCAAAAGAAATGATCACATCCCACCCATTGTAATCACAAGCGTTCAAGTCCTTAATCGAGAAAAAATCCCAGGATTCCAAATCAATCTCCAAAAACCATTGAACCTCTCATACATGGAACACTCAATCACCTTTGAATTCTCCGCCCTGGACTACAACAATAGCGAAAAAAATTTATACACCTATAAACTCGAAGGGTTTGATAAAACCTGGATAAGTCCCGGAGACAGGAGAACAGCAACTTACACCAACCTGGATGGCGGCAAATATAAATTCATCGTTAAAGGTTCCAACAATCATGGAGAGTGGAATGAGGAAGGCACCTCACTCACCATAATTGTTACAAATCCTTTATGGATGCGGTGGTGGGCCTATCTCATATACTTTATTCTGATTGTTGGAACAGTCTTCGCAGTGATAGAGATGATAGCAAGAAATCATAGAAAACAACTGACCATTGCAGAGGAGCACAACAAAGAGTTAGAGGCAGAGATCTCCGAAAGGCAAAATGCCCAGACGGCCCTGGCAGTCAGCAAACAGAGATTGAATTTCGCATTGGATGCCGCCCGGGAAGGAACATGGGAACTATTCCCTATTACCCAAGAGACTTTCTATAATGACATGTGGTTCAAAATGCTCGGCTATTCACCGGGGTTTGATTCTAATAATTTTGACAGCTGGACGGATCTAATCCATCCTGAAGATCTTCCCCGGGTTACAAAGAGGATGAATGATTTCCTTCAAAGCAAGGAGGATGAATTCGCTATAGAGGTAAGGTTAAAAGCCGCGGACGGAAGCTGGCGATGGATCTATGATGTTGGAAAAGTATTTGATCGGGATAAGTCAGGGGATATAATTAGGATGAGCGGTATCCATCTTGATATAACCGAGCGAAAGATTGCGGAAGAGGAGCTAAAAAAGGCACGCAATTACATATCAAATATAATCGACTCCATGCCTTCTGTCCTTGTGGGCGTTACCCCCGGAGGAATCATTACACAATGGAACAAAAGGGCCGCGGCTGTAACAGGGATACCCCCGGAAGAAGCGGTCGGGAATACCTTGGAGGAGACCTATCCTCTCCTCTCCGGACAGATGGAAAGGATCCAGACGGCCATTTCTTTGAGTAAAGAACAAAGGGTTAAGAAGCAGTTTCGCCTCGATGGAGAAGAACCGGTTTATGAAGATATAACCGTTTATCCCCTGATTGCCGACGATATACAAGGTGCGGTTATACGTATCGAGGATGTTACAGAGCAGGTCCGTTTGGAAGAAATGATGATTCAATCTGAAAAGATGCTTTCCGTGGGTGGCCTTGCCGCCGGGATGGCTCATGAAATCAACAACCCCCTGGCAGGAATGATGCAGACCGCAAATGTAGTAAAAAACAGGCTGGAAAATCCGGAGCTGCTAGCCAATATCAAGGCGGCCGAGGAGCTGGGGATCACCATGGAGAATATCTCCGATTTCATGAAATCAAGGGGTATTTTCAGAATGTTAAGTTCGATCAGTGAGGCGGGAGAAAGAGCTGTCGGAATCGTGGCCAATATGCTCAGTTTTTCAAGAAAAAGTGATGACTCCTTCTCTTCAGTCAATCCTGTTAATCTGATAGAAAAGACCCTCGAACTGGCAGCAACCGACTATGATATGAAAAAACAGCAGGATTTCAAGACGATAAAAATTGTGAAAGAGTATGATACGAATCTGCCCCGGATATCCTGTGATGCAGCAAGGATACAACAGGTTCTTCTGAATATATTCAGAAATGGGGCAGAAGCAATGCAGGAGACAGCCGCTGCAGGATTAAAAAAAGATCCGATTTTCACTATCAGACTTAAACATGAAAAGAATAAAAAATCACTCAGGATAGAGATTGAAGATAATGGCCCGGGGATAGAGGAAAAAATCCGTAAACGGATATTTGAACCATTTTTCACCACAAAACCTGTGGGGATCGGTACAGGGCTGGGTCTATCAGTATCCTACTTCATCATCACTGAAAACCATGGGGGAACCATGGACGTGACTTCAGAACCCGGAAAAGGGACGATATTTGAAATTCTCCTCCCGTTAAATCGTAAATAATTCAAAACACTATCGAAAAATCAATCTGATCTGCAATATATGCAGGATCAACGTGATGATTCGACATTGGAAAGGTGTATAATTCTACTATGGAGGAGTGATATGGAATATTCAAAACCATCAATTCTCTTCATTGCCTTTCTTTTAATAATGGCTATTACCTGTTTCAGCCAGTTATACGCCCAGGTTGATCCCGGCAACAATGAGGTCAACATTGCCTTCCTTGGATTTAACGCCCGGGACATTCCGCCTTCCGGGGGAGATATACTATCAGATCTAGTGCGGAATGAGCTTTTAAAATCCGGTCAGTATAATGTTATAGAGAGAGAACATACCGCGCTTCTTCTTGAGGAAATAGCCTTTCAGCATACCGATCTGACAGATCAGGAATCAATTGCCTCAATCGGAAATCTCCTTGGGGTTAGAAAACTTATGACAGGAACCATCGGCAGACTTGGAGAACTTTCCATAATAACCTTACAGATTATTGATGTAGAGACAGGTCTTATAGAAAAAGTCGAAACCGAAGAATTTACAGGTATGATGGAAGAGCTGCGAAAACCCGTCCGAATCGCGGTCCAGAAGATCCTTGATATCGAGGGGATTGAGGTAGATCGGGGAACATACATACATGTAGCTTCAGAACCGGAAGGTGTAAACATATATATAGACGGCCTTTTCGAGGGAAGCTCCCCGGCTCGGATCAAAGTTCCTGGACCGGGTGAATACAGGGTAAAACTCTATGCTCCTGGATGGGAGGAGTGGCATCAGAAAGTGGAACTGGAGGATAATTCTACTTTCTTTGTAGACGCAAGACTACTCAAGCGCGATAAGGATGTGGTAATAGATGATCGTGTCAGAGCTCTGCAGGATGGGAGGGTTTCCTTTATAATTAATACAACCCTCTATTCACTCGCCTTAACCGAGGCTTTGATCTATGCCTCGGGAACGGATAATTCAAGACTCTATTTCGGTCTGCCCCTTTTAATAACCCCGGGAACTTTTTTCCTTTCTCTTAAGGGAACTCAAAATGCAATAATGAATAAAGGCCGTTCATTCCTGATATCCTCAAGTTTTCTATGGGGAGCCACTATGGGCATAACCTCCGGCCTGGTACTGCTTGGAGACAGTGAAGGAGAAGTTGGCTGGGATGCTAATGAATACTGGCGACCTTTTGCTTTTGCATCAGCTGCTGGGGGGGTGGTCTACGGAACAGCAGCCACACTCCTGACACGGGGTGATGCTTTCCCGGCAAAACGAGTGTGGTATATGAATCTCGGCTCTTTCATGGGCTCCCTTGTAGGTCTTGGAATACCCTATATGTTCAATGTGGAAAACCGTCCCCTTCTGTTTGGATGCATGCTTACCGGCAGCTCTATAGGAGGAGGCCTGGCAGTCTACCTCACAAGGCACATTGCATCGATGGGTGCCAACGTGGAAAACCTCAGTTATGGCTCACTGATAAATATCGAGGGAAAAAAAATCACCCCGGGGCTCCCTATTCTCCTTCCTGTTTCAAATAAGATTGGCGGAAAATTCAGGTATGGAATATCATTGTTTCATTATCAGAATTAAGTTTAGTCAGTTTTCACCCTTTGCCGGGGTAGCAATCGTACAAAATAAAACCTGCAAGAGAAGATTCCTGCCACCGATAATTACCCGCAGCAATGCTTATATTTTTTCCCGCTCAGACAGGGACAGGGATCGTTCCTTTCGGGTTTGAAGGCTGCTGCCGGGGGCAAAAAATCACGGAACCGATCGGCAGGCATCCTGTTTTTCAAAGCCTCGGCCATGGCTTCCATATAGGGCCTTGTATACTCAAAAAGTTCATAATACCCTCCGCACAGCATGTTCAGATTACCCGTCGGCCGCTTAATTATTCTGTCCTTGGGGCAGCCCCCGCGGCAAAGTGGCAGGTAAATACATTTCCGGCATTCATCGGGCAGACCATCCCTTTTATTCTCCCCAAAGCGGGTCTGGATTTCACCGGAAGCCATATCCGTCACCGAATTCTGAAGTACATTCCCTAAATAGTTTTCAGGAAACACAAAATGATCACAGGAATAGAGTGCCCCGTTATGTTCAATGGCCATGGCATTCCCGCAGGTTTCGGCATGAACACAGAGGCTTGAAGGCATCCCCATATAGCGTCCAAGGATCATATCAAAATGCTGAACATAGATTTTCCCGATATCCCGGGCAGCCCACCGCCTGAAAATCCGGGTCATAAAATTACCCCAGCCTTCAGAAGAGACGCTTCTTGAAGAGAATTTTCCGGGCTTTATCGACGGACCTGGAACTGATCCTGGTCCAGGAACATCAACACCTGCCGGTGATTCACTCCTGTATACAGGTTCAACAATCGGGATGAACTGAAGATACTCAGACCCTATCCCCTTAAGAAAATCATACACTGCTTCGGGATGCCCGGAATTGTCATCCTGAACAACGGTTAAAGTATTAAAATCGACATTGTACCTCTGCAGCGTTTCAAGGCCCTTCATAACAAGGTGAAAACTTCCCTTTCTATTCCGATCCTTCCTGTATTTATTGTGCAGCTCTTCGGGGCCATCAATACTGATCCCAATGAGGAAATCATTGTCTTTGAAAAACATTGCCCGATCATCGTCAATCAGGGTTCCATTGGTCTGGATGGAATTACTGATATTCATTCCTGCCCGGCCATATTTTTTCTGATAATCCAGGGCTTTTTGATAAAAATCATTCCCAAGCAAAGTCGGCTCCCCACCCTGCCAGGCGAAATTTATCTCTGCCACTCCATCCGGTTGAGCTTCAATATATCCTTTTGTGAATGCTTCGAGCGTCTCGTCGGACATGACAAAATCCTTCCCCCCTTCTCCGGGAAACATCTCCTCCTTGGTCAGGTAGAAGCAATAATCACAGTGAAGATTACATAGAGGTCCTGTCGGTTTAGTTATTATATGGAAGGGAAAGGTTGTCTGCTGCACACCTGATTTTAATGGAAGGTTAATCATCTTTCAAGCGACCCGCAGAACCCTGCAGAATTCAGCTGACGATTGATTTTGGAATGTTCTAAAGAAAGAAAGCGTTAACCGCATTAAAGATATTCAGACCTAAAATCGCGACAATCATTACCATGAAGAAGGTATGAATAAACTCATTCGACAGCTTCCTGTTAAAGGCCGCACCGAGAAGGCCTCCGATAATACCCGCAGGAACCATATACAGAAGTTTATACAGGTTTTCAAAAACCTTAAATCCTGTATCGATCTGTATCATTGTCAGTTTAGCACCCTGGGAAAAAAGGATAATCAGGATTGAGACAACCGCCGCGTCCTTGATCTGCATCCCCAGAAACATGCATAAAATCACGACATTAATCGGGCCGCCTCCGATCCCCAGAAAGGCTGCCATTGTTCCAAGGAGAAGTCCCAAAAAAACCGAAAGGAATAAATTTTCAATATCAAAATCCGGAAGTTTGTTTTTAAATAACACGACAATTAAAAGTGACGCCAGGATGATCGACTGAACACCTTTAAGCATCTGCGGTTCCATATTCCCGGAAATAAGCGAAAAAAGCTGCATTCCGGCAAGACCACCCAGTGTAGCACCGATTACTAAAAAGACCATCCTTTTCTGAATCCTGAACCCGGAAAGAAATTGCTTCACTGTCGATACAAGGGCCATGGAAAATACAGTCGTTGAGGATAATATGGATATAGTCTGTATATTATCCAGCCCCAGAGCATCCAGGACTGGTTTAATAATTACTCCGCCACCAAGTCCTGCCATGGATCCGCAGACTGTTGCGAAAAATGCAATTGCAAAATATAAAATTCCCATATGATTTATAAAACCATATCCGAAAAAAGAAATTTTATCAATTACAGTGGATATTAAAGCCCCTCAACCTCAATCCCAAGGGCCTTAAGCATCCGACCGACCTCTTCACTCTGGGGAATAAAATAATCCGACTCTCTGGCACAATCCTCTCCAAGGATCCTGCAGGATTGGCGTAATGCTCTGGCCAGCTTCTGAATAGCGGGGCTGTCCGAATTCCCGGCAATATATTCGGCCATGGCCTCTTCCCTGCATTTCTCTTCAAGAAGAGCCAGCATGGAGGAAGAAAGCACCTCATCCTTAAGCTTATGTGCCGGGTAGTTTTCAAAAACAAGGGATATTGCATGGGAAGGACAGGCATCCACACACCTTCGGCATCCATCAAGACAGAGATCTTTATCGATCTGTCCGGATTCCGTATCGGTAGCCCCGGATGGACAGACGAACAAACAGAGACAATCTTTGGTACATAGGGAAATATTTCTTGATGCGTACATTTTAACCCTCCTATTTTATCTTGCTGAATCGGGTTTCGGGAGCCTTGCAGACCGGACATTGAGCAGGGACTTCTGCTCCAAGAAAAATAAACCCGCAGGCCTCACAGATATAGAGATCCTTATTATCCATAATGGATTCTCCACCGGAGAGAAACCGACCGATCAGGGTTTTCTGAAGCATTGTAACCTTCTGTCCCCATTTTAAAGCCCTCTGGACACCTCGATCCCCCAGGGCCTCAGCATCCTTTTGAATCCCGGGGTAATCCCCGGCAAGGCTTTCCTCCATTCTTTTCATAAGCACTTCAAGGCCGTCATCAGAAGTACTCTTACACCAGGACTCTTCCGAAAGTCTGGAAAATTCTACCGCTTTGGGGGAGTCCATTTGCTTTTCGGAAGCCTTGGCAAGATTACTGAAAATTACGGCCCGGGCATTTCCGGAAAGATTTCTTGAATAATTTTTAGACATGCTATTTCCTCAATTTATCTTTAATTTATTTCGACAAATTTACTTCCCGGAACATTGCAGACAGGGCAGATTCCAGGAACTTCCCCCTCAACTGTATTCCCGCAGACAGGGCAGATATATATTTTTGATGAAGGCAAATCATCACCGGACTTCACAGCCTCAAGAGCCTTGCTGTACAAGCCATAATGAACCTCTTCCACTGCCAGGGCATTTTTAAAGGAAAACTCGGCTGGCTTGTTTCCCTCCTTCTGAGCCGTTGCCAGAAATTCAGGATACATCTCCTTAAACTCATGCCCCTCACCCTTGATAGCCGCTTCAAGATTTTCAACCGTTGTTTTTATTCCCCCCATTACACGAAAATGGGCGTGGGCATGTACAGTTTCCGCTTCCGCTGCCGCCCTGAACAATTTGGCCACCTGCAGGAGTCCATCCTCTTCCGCTTTTTTCGCAAAAGCCAGATACATTCTATTTGCCTGGCTCTCCCCTTCAAAAGCTGCCTGTAAATTTTCCAATGTTCCCATCAATTTTCTCCTTTCAATTAAACATGCTCTATAACAGTATGATTTGAGATCTCTGAATTCGTTGTCGCCAGATCGGATACCGAAAGCTGGTGTACATCACTATTCCCCGTCAGCCGTGCAAAATCCTTAAGTTCATTATTCGTAGACTTGAAAAAATTCGCCACCCGGAGGGCCGACTTTTCTACATCCAGCCTGGCCCTCAGAGCGGGGTCCTGAGTCGCTATCCCCACAGGACATTTACCACTGTCGCAGATCCGGTATTGCTGACAACCCAAAGCCATCATGGAAGCCGTTCCGATTGCTATGGCATCAGCCCCCATGGCAAGAGCCTTGGCAAAGTCTGAAGAGATTCGTAGACCTCCGGTAATGATCAAAGAGACCCTGGAACCCCTTGCGTCCAGATGTTTCCTGGCCCGGGCAAGGGCAAAAATGGTCGGAATAGAGGCCACATTTTTGACAACCATGGGAGCGGCACCGGTCCCGCCAGCCCGGCCGTCGAGGGTAATAAAATCCACCCCGGCATAAAGGGCAATATCAAGATCCTCTTCGATATGACCTGCTGCCAGTTTTACACCGATAGGCTTTCCCCCTGTCCGCTGCCGAAGCTCACCCACAATAGCTTTTAGATCTTCCTTTGAAAGGATATCAGGAAAATGCGAAGGACTTACAATATCCTGCCCCTCCCGGAATCCTCTGATTGCAGCGATCTCCTTAGTAACCTTATGACCGGGAAGGTGCCCCCCCATACCCGGCTTGGCGGACTGACCGATCTTAATATCAACAGCATCCACTTTTGCCAGATACTCATCACTGACACTGTACTTGTTGGGTACATATTCAAAAATATATTTATGAGCTGCAGCTAGTGATTCAGGAATGATCCCCCCCTCCCCGGAGCTCATGGCCGTCTGAACAAGGGCGGCCCCCTTCGATAAAGCGAGTTTAGCCTCCCGGGAGAGGGCCCCGAAGGACATATGGGTAACGAAAACAGGGCTTTCAATGACCATGGGTACATCGGCGTCCGGACCAATAATGGTTCGGGTAGATACGGGCTGACTCTTGTTCAGGGGTAAATTGGCAAGCTGAGAGCCCTTAAAGAGAACTTCGTCCCAGGAAAACGTAGGCAGCCGTGTTCTCATTGGTTCAATGATTGTCTGCCCGCTCACTGCCATTCGATGGATATCCGCCATATGTTTTTCATGATCATCGGAAGGCCTCCGCCACTCGGAAAGATAGGACTCCTCTACCTGGACATCTATCACTGGTTTCGCAGGTTCCGGGGTGGTGCTTCTAATGACTTTAAAATTTTCCTTTCCGGAGCCACAGACAGGACATCGCCAGTCGGCATCAAGATCCGCCCAGCCTGCTTTTTCAACACTCTCATCGTAGACATAGGAACAGAGGCCGCACTCATAAGCAGAAACAGAAACAACTGTCTCCCTTCCCGGCCTGGCTCCGGGAGGCTCATCAGATATTACCGTAAAGGATGATTTCGGCGATCCGCAGATCGGACAGACCCAGTCATCGGGAAGATCGGCCCAGGGGACCTGCTCTTTTGACTCATCATAGACATGTGTACAAAGACCACATTTAAATTTCATATTGTAATCCTCCATTTTTTTAAACCTGATCAAGGTCTCCTTTACGGATCTCAGAATAGCTGCCCGTATCGGTATCTAGAGTGTAAATGCTGAAATTTGTCCGGATATCAAACCCCTCATACCGTGTGGCAAGATTCAAGGATGCGGAACCATTGGAACCACTGATTATCCGGTGAAAGACCCCTCTGGGCCAGACAAGGATAGCCGGTTCGGAATAAATGCACGCATCATCAAGCCAGATCTCATCGGGTGTGACACGAAAAGTAAATATTTTTCCGATAGAAGGCTTATAGATATCCACAACCCTTTCACCGGACAAAACAAGCAGGTTATCATCCTGATGCGGATGCATATACCAGGGTCGTGCCACAGAACCAACAGGCCCGGGAGAAATGGCAGCCGACTTATGGATAACCCTGTCCACCCCGTCGATCCGGGGAATGGATTCTTTAGTCATAACATGAAATTCCACACCGGGGGTCTTTCGAAAGGCATTCATAGGCAGGATTTTGTAAAAATGGCTCTGTTCAAGAAGAGAATCATTCATATAAAAATTATAATATACACGGGGTGATTAATCATCACATTTTCATTCTAATATGGAGTATAATCTGTTTTCAGCTTATGAAGATGCTTATAACACGTGAAGACATCAAATCCTATAAATTTCTCCTCCAATGGCTGGTAATTGCCATTCTTGCCGGTTTGGTTGGAAGCTTCTCTATCCACTATTTTGTTGTTCTATACAAATATATGATAGGGTTTATCAATTCGACACAGGGTATTCCGCTTTTCTTGTGGCCTCTCCTGGGGGCCGTTCTCGTTGGTTTGGTAATTTACCGGATTGAACCCGGGGCTAAAGGGGAAGGGATTCCATCCTACCTCCTCTGTTTACGAAGGGGGAATGGCATACTTCCCCCTATGGAAACCTTCTACAAATTCTGGGCAGCCCTTATAACATTGGGTACCCTGGGAAATGGCGGTTTTTTAGGTCCAGTTGGCCGGGTTTCCGCTGGGATCATGTCTTTTTTATACAGAATCATTCCAAAGAAAATTATATCCAAGGAGAATCTTTCTCTTTTTCCGATCTGCGGTCTGGCTGCAGCTTTCGGTGCCCTGATACACACATCGGTCGGCGGGGGAATATTTGCAGTTGAGATTATTCAAAAAGCGAATATGCGCTACCGGCAGCTCTTTCCCGCCATCCTTGCCAGTACGGCAAGTGTATATTTCTCCAGGCAATTCGGCTTCGAGCCCATCCTTGCCTTCCAGACAATACACGAGAGTTTCAATATAAAAATAATCTTTATCATAATACTCCTTACCTTTTCCGCCGGGATATTGGGTAAGGGTTTTATCATTCTCTATTCATGGATTTCAAAACTTTTTCATAGGGAAGTACACCTGCCGACCCTTGGCATTACCATAAGAGCCATTATAGGTTCCCTTATCGCCTTCTGGATAGTCTATCTGATAAACCCAAATCTTATTGGAACAAGCGAACCAATCTTTAAAGCCATCATGGCGGGGGACATATCTATTCTATGGGGAAGGATCCCCGTAGGTGTTCCCCTCGTTTTTATCCTTCTCATACTAATAGTGATCAAAGCGCTGGCCAATTGCCTTACTGTTGGTTCGGGAATGAGTGCCGGATTTGCAGGTCCGGCCATTCTCATGGGATTACTTCTCGGAGCTGTTTTTGCGGAACTCTTTTCAATCCCTGCAGGGACACCTGAATACTATGCCCTGCTTACGGCAGGTTTTGCCGGTGTTTTTTCCAGTACCATGAATACTCCCATTGCCACAGGAGTTATCGCCATAGAGATGTTCGGGATGTTCTACAGCCTTCCCGCTGCTCTGGCATCGGTGGTGGGTTTCCAAATTAACAGGCATAATACACTTTACGATATGGTTCTCGATGAAGATGATGACAGGGAGTGAAATCAGACTTCTACTGCAGAACGAGTAAGAGGAAGATAGATTTCAAAGACTGTCCCCTTGTGAAGTTCGCTTTTTACAACGATCTGACCATTATGGGATTTAATACAACCATAAGCCCCGGCCAGCCCCAATCCCGTTCCCTTTTCGACCGGTTTAGTTGTGAAAAAGGGGTCGAATAATTTTTCAAGAATTTCTGGTTGAATCCCTTCTCCATTATCCGCCACAACCAGGAGGAGGTAATCTTCCGAGGAAAGTTCCAGAACCTCCACGGGTATATCATTCTTCCCAATCTTATCAATCTTAAAAACAAGCTCACCGCCATCACTCATGGCATCCCCGGCGTTTATCCCAAGGTTGATAAGGACAGATTGGAGCATTGCCGAATCTCCCATCACCTGAAGCCCCGGCGTAAGTTCATTAATTTCAATTTTAATGGTTTTATCCAGAGCCACTTTCAGCAAAATAACAGAACTCTCAACCAATTCTCTTACCTGGATATTTGAGAAAATCAGCGGGGCTTTGCGGGAGTAGGAGAGTAAACCATTAATTAAACCATGAGCTCCATCGGAAGTTTCGAAAATCATCTCAAGAAATTGGTGCAGGTCGGACGACGGTTCAATACCATCACTGATCATTTCGGCAGAGCCGACTATCGCCGTCAGAAGATTATTAAAATCATGGGCAATTCCTCCAGCAAGCTGGCCAAGAGCCTCCATCTTCTGGGATTGTTTCAGCTGTATTTCCATCTCTCTCCGCTGGGAAATATCCTGTATAAGGGAGATAAGATTCAAAGGACTTTCAGGATCATTAAAGGGAATAATGGTGATCAGATAATCGGTATCTCCTCCGGAGTAGGCTTCAATATGAAACTCCTGAAAAAGAAGGGGTTTCCTCTCTTCATCCACCTGTCCTTCCAGCTTTTCAAAGAGCTCACGCTCTTCCCTGGAAAACAGGAGCCTCCCCCGGAAACTATCTCCTCCATCAGCTTCATACCCGGGGAGGAACCTTTCCCGAAAACCATTATTACAGCCCAGAATATTTCCTTCGGAATCCTTCCAATGAACATATATGGGAATATGGTCGAGGGTATCTTTAAGGATACTCTTCTGTTCACTCAGGTTTTTTTCGGCTTTATGTCTTCGATTTATATCATATGAAAGAGAGAGTATTAAAATAAGAAGAACCAGGAAAACTGAAACCACCGCCCAGATAAGGACCTTGTTTTCTTTATAAAAATTCTCTGGCTGGTTTATTATGACACTTCTATCCGGCAGGTCGCTTATGTCGACATCTATTTTCGGCAGAACATTATAATCAAACATGGGAACATTAGGGCTCTCTTTCAGGACAGGGACAGCCTCCACACCTTCTCCCGAAAGGATCCGGAAAGCCATCCCTGCGGCTTCCTCTCCCTGCTTTTTACCGGAGGTTACAATCCCCCCCACGGGACCCAGCCCCAACCCCCAGTCCCAGAGAATATACACAGAATGGTCTGTCGAGGAGGAGACCATGGATACACTCTCTGCAATAGTAAAATCCTTTCCGGCCCGGTCCTTAAAAAAGGAAAAATAGATTATGGAGGTATGCTCGGGAAGATCCCCCATCGCCCTCTTCAACTCTGCTTCGGTTAGGTTACCAAGAGAAATCAGCTCAACTCTACCCTTTAACAGGGGTTGAATCCGGGAGAAATCCTGGATATGTATAAGCCCGGTCGGTGTGGCATCGGTAACTCCTGCAATATGGGTAGTTTCCGGTTCCAGTTCAAGAATCAGGTCAATTGTCCCTGAAAGGTCTGTAGACTCTGTTACACCGGTAACCCTGGAAAAACCATCCAGCTGATCATCCGTAAAGTTATTCACACCACAGAAGACAAGAGGGATTATTCCGAAGATATCATCTCTATACATCTTTAAGAACTCAAAGGCGTTATTATCCGTGGATACTATCAGATCGATGGAATGATCACCATATTTCGTTTTATACAGGGAGAGTAGATTCGGAAAAAGGATCTTAGGAGAAACTCGTTTGGAATCCATGTACTCCACAAAAAATTCGGCCCCTGTAATAGTCTCTTTCAAATTCCCCTGAATGGCACTGTTCATCTCATCCGTCCAGGTAAAACCCTCATGATAAGAGTGAAGGATCAAGATATCGATTGTTTCAGCATACAGGAAGGACGAGAAAAGTATGAGGCATAGGACAATTCGAATTCTTCTGATAATCATGGTTTCCTTATATCCATTATTATAACAGCTTTGATTTTACTTTTCTACAAAATATTTTGTATTCAATTAAAGGGGGTTAATGAAGTTCTTTATATTTTCTGGGACTTATCCCCTCATACTTACGAAAAATGGTGGAAAAATAACTGTTATTATCAAACCCTACCCGCTTGCCGATCTGACTGACCTGGAGAGAGGGTTCCTTAACGAGAAGCTCCTTGGCCATCTTTATACGCCGGGAGTTAATGTAATCAATGGGACGGTAACCCGTTACATCTTTAAAGAGAACACAAAAATGCTGGGATGTAATACCGATTAAATCTGCCAGCTCTTCCACCGTAATCACATACTCTATATTATTCTTTATATGATCAAAAACAGGCTGAAGCCGTGTCGTTCGTTCCCCATGACTGGGCCCTTCACTGATTTTTATCCCTCGATGAAGATCAAAAAGGAGCTGGTATATAATAACCGAGCCATCCATTCCGGAGAGGGGCGCATCATGGCTCAGGACTTGAAATGCCCGTTGCATAAGATTTTCGGTAATTGAAGTATTGGAGAGGGAAAAAATACCGGTCCTGTCAAAACCCAGCTTATGAAGCATTCGTTCAATATGATAACCATTAAACGAGATCCAGTGAACCTGCCATGGGGCCTCAACCTCCCAGTATTCATGAGCATCCCCGGGATAAAGCAGCATTCCCTGGTTCATGCCAATATGGTACTCATCCTTACCATCAAGCCGGAGGACACCGCACCCCTGACGAGTCTGGATCCACTGGTATGTGGGATATCCGAAAGGCCGATCAGTCGGGTGCTGATGAAAATCATAACCTACACCTATCAACTGGTAAGGTAACTCCTTATCCATTTCGGTGGGATCTGCATAGGCAACATTTTCATCTTTCGGTGCTTTATTCAAAAATTTACTCCCTACCAACACCTGAAATCTAAATTAATTAAAAATTATCTTTAAATATCAAAACAATTTTATAACACTATTTGCTAAATTTGAACTATTTTTATTTATTATAGAGGTAAAATCAGCTCTTTTCAGTAGTTTTTACAGGTTTAATACTTATTTAGCATAAAAAAGTCCTTTTCATGATGCATTCTTAAAAAATTAAAACAAACAAAAATATCTTAAGATTGACGGATAAATTCTGGAGATCGACAATGAATAAAATCCTAAGGAGGAATATTTTATGAAGAAACAAAAATTAACATTAATCTTCATCGTTTTGGCACTTCTCGTTGCAACATTCAGCAGCTTTGCAGGTGGACAGGACGAAGCAGCAGAAAGCCGAACATTGGTTATCAACTCTAACCTTTCCGACCCTGCTCCCAAAGCAGCATTCGCAGAATTAGTTGAGGGCTTCAAAGCTGAAAACCCCGACATCGATGTAACTCTTAACTCATTTGACCATGAAGCTTATAAAACTGCCATCAGAAACTTTTTGGCATCTGATCCCCCCGATGTATGCCTCTGGTTTGCCGGTAACAGAATGAAATTCTTCGTTGACGAAGGACTCTTTTTAGACATCAGTGATGTGTGGGCAGACTACGATCTTAATGACTCCATGAGTGCTACAAAATCTGCTCTTACAGTAGACGGTAAACAGTATGGAGTACCCTGGGGATACTATCAGTGGGGTATGTTCTACCGAAAAGATATTTTTGATATGTATGGTATCTCCGAACCCGCCACGTGGGATGAATTCATTGCTGCCGGTGAAAAACTGAAAGCCAATGATATTACCCCTGTAGCAATCGGAACAAAATACCTGTGGACAGCCGGAGGATGGTTTGATTATTTAAATCTCCGTGTAAACGGTCTTGATTACCACATGGACCTCATGCTCGGTGAAGCCTCCTACCTGGATCCTGAACTCGATGAAGTATTTGATGTTTGGGCAGATCTCATCGACAGAGGATTTTTCCTTAAAAACCATGCGACCTACAGCTGGCAGGAAGCTCAGGCTCCCCTTATCAATGGTGAAGCAGCAATGTACCTCATTGGTAACTTCATTATGCCCGACATGGATGCCGCAGGCGTTGGTGACAAAATGGGATTCTTCCAGGTTCCCCAGATCAACCCCGCAATTGGTATGTACGAAGATGCCCCCATGGACACCTACCACATCCCCGCTGGTGCTAAAAATGTTGAAGAAGCCAAACTCTTCCTCGCTTACGTAGCAAGTGCAGAGATTCAGGCCCAGTTTGCCTATGCCACAGGAAATATTCCTCCCAACAAATATGCAGCAGCTCCCACGATTCCTTTAACAAAAGAAGGATTCGAGATGCTTGGTGCAGCCGATGGTCTTGCCCAGTTCTACGACAGGGACACCAATCCGGAAATGGCTTCTGCAGGAATGCAGGGTTTCCAGGAGTTCATGGTATATCCTGAACGAGAAGACGCAATCCGGGCAAGGATTGAAGTTGAAAGAAAGGCTGTTTTTAATAAATAGTCTCCATTCGATAACAGGCGGCGGCTCTTCGGAGTCCCGCCATTTTCTTTTATAAAGAAGGAAGTTTTTCATGAATAATACAACTAAAGACCGTTTGCACCGTCTTCAGTTTGAATTGGCCCCGATCTACTTTTTGGCACCGGCCATGATTTTATTTACTATTTTTGTCATCTACCCGATCTTCCAGAGCTTTTGGATTAGTTTCCACAACTGGAGCGGATTCGGAGAGATGTCATGGGCAGGCCTCGACAATTACAAGACCCTCTTCAAAGATCCGAAATTCCATATTTCCATCCTGAACACTGTGAAGTGGTTCGTATTCTCCTTACTGGCACCGGTAGCCGGACTAATCCTGGCCCTTTTTCTGAACCAGTCAGTCAGAGGAATTCGGACGATGAAGTCACTGTTTTTCTTTCCCTTTGTTATCAACCTGGTTGTTATAGGTCTTATTTTCTCCTGGTTCTACAATCCGGATCTTGGACTATTAGCCGAAATCTTCAAGGTATTCCATCTGGAACCAATCCCAGTCCTGGCCAACGACCAGATAGCGACCTATGGCGTTATATTTGCATCGCTATGGCCCCAGACAGCCTATTGTATGATCCTTTTCCTTACCGGACTTACCGCGGTAAATTCCCAGGTCATCGAAGCTGGAAGGATCGACGGGGCACAGGGAATGGCCATGTTATGGCATGTCGTCCTTCCCCAGCTCAGCGGTGCCACCTTTATCGCCGTTACCGTAACAATCATTGGTTCCTTGCGGAGTTTCGACCTTATCGCCATCATGACAGCCGGTGGTCCCTGGGGATCGACGAATGTGCTCTCCTATATGATGTATGACGAATCCCTCTTTAACTTTAAAATGGGATACGGTGCCTCTATAGCGGTCATCCTGTTTGTTCTAATGTCCGGTGTCATTGCTGCATACCTGCGGTTTGTATTGAAAGGAGAGAAATAAGATATGTTTCCTACACCTATTCAACAAAGGGGTAAAGTGCCCAATGTTATTTATCGCATTGCCGTACCGGTAGTCCTAATCATATGGCTTCTGCCTTTATTCGCTATTCTTCTCACTTCCATCAGGAGTAATGCGGATATCATCTCCGGAAACTACTGGGGCTGGCCTACAGAATTTAAATTCCTGAAAAATTATGGGGAGGTGTTTAACCCGGCCCGAAGCCCCATGCTCCTCTACTTCCGGAATTCACTCGTCATTACCATTCCTTCGGTAATCATAGCCGTATTCATCAGTGCCATGGCCGGCTACACCCTGGCAATCCATCAATTTCGCGGAAGGATTTTCCTCTATGCCCTGTTTATCGCAGGCAACTTTGTTCCATTTCAGATCCTGATGATTCCGGTTCGATCCCTATTCAATAACCTGGGCTTACTGGATACTCTGACGGCCCTGATACTTTTTCATACGGCCTTCCAGACAGGATTCGCAACCTTCTTCTTAAGGAATTTCATCGTGGCTCTCCCCTTCTCGCTGGTAGAATCGGCCCGTATGGAAGGGGCCTCCGAATGGGGGGTGTTCATGAAGGTAATAATTCCCCTGATGCGGCCAGCCCTGGCCTCTCTGGGAGTTCTGTTGTTTACCTTCATATGGAATGACTTCTTCTGGGCACTGACTCTTGTTCAGAGCGATGCGGCAAGACCCATAACCTTTGGTCTTCAAGCCCTCCGGGGGCAGTGGTCAATCTCCTGGAACCTTATATCCGCCGGGTCGGTAGTGGCAGCATTACCGTCTGTTATCGTCTTCTTCGTACTTCAGAAGCAGTTTATCTCAGGACTAAGCTTTGGTGGAGTAAAGGAATAAAGACAAAAGTATGATTCAGATAGAGAATAATGGTTCCGTCTTTCACCTCAAGGCTGGTGGATCCAGTTATGTTATTACAGTTTTTGCCGAACGTTACCTTATTCATGGCTACTGGGGTGAAGCGATTCAGCATGCCGATCCCCACCAGCTTCTTACCCTGGGTGCCAGGCCGTATACGGTTACCGAGCCTTTAAGTGCTGAAACAGCCACGGCTTTTCAGAAGCAGTGGGTTTCTTCGGGGAAAGTCCTCACCGACAGGCCCCAACAGGAACCTGAACTATCCTACTCACCCGAAAGACTCCCCCTGGAGTACCCCGTAGCGGGAATGGGTGACCTGCGGGAAGCGGCCTTAAGAATTCGCTTCGCCGATGGCAGTACCACCGGCGCTTTGGAGTATCAGAAATATGAACTTCTGGATAGGACACCAGGCCCCGAAGGTCTTCCCTATATCACCGATCTACCCGAGGAGTCAGAGACATTAAGGATCGACATGGTTGATAAGGTTTCAGGAGTGAATGTTTCACTTTATTATCTGCCTATTAATCACCTCTCTATAATATTACGCTGGGCAAGAATCTCCAACGATTCAAATGAGATAATGGAGATAGATCAGGCGGCCTCTGCCTCCATGGATCTACCAAGATTTGAAGCAGATATGCTTTCACTGAATGGCTCCTGGGCCAAAGAGAGGCATTTTCACCGAAGGCCCGTCTCCCCGGGGGTTCAGCTTGTAGAGAGCCGTGGTGGGGCATCAAGTCACCAACACTCTCCTTTTATAGCACTTGCCGAAAGGGATGTAACCGAACAGTGGGGAACCATCCGTGCGGTATCCATCCTCTACAGTGGAAATCATCGCCATCTGGCAGAACAGGATCAGTATGGTGCCATTCGCATTCAGTGCGGAATAAATCCAAACGGTTTCCGGTACAAACTCTCACCCGGTGAAAGTTTTGATACCCCTGCGGCGGCCCTTGCTTTCAGTAACAGCGGAATTTCCGGTATATCGGACGCCTACCACGGTTTTGTCAGAACCTGCCTTCTACCAACCCAGTGGCGGGATCGGGACAGGCCGATACTCGTAAACACCTGGGAAGCCCAATACTTTGATGTAAATGTTGAAAATGTAATCGCTCTTGCCAAAGAGGGAAAGAAAATTGGTGGAGAAGTCCTCGTCCTCGATGACGGCTGGTTTGTAAACCGAAGCGATGACAAACGGGCCCTGGGAGACTGGATTCCGGATCCGAAAAAATTCCCCGGCGGTCTTCTTGAAACGGTTAACAGAGTTCGTGAATTAGGGATGGAATTCGGCCTCTGGGTAGAACCGGAAATGGTGAACCCGGAAAGCAAACTCTTCCAAAGGCACCCGGACTGGATCCTTTCAGCTCCAGGAAGAACCCCTGTAATGGCCCGCAACCAGCTTGTCCTCAACCTGGGAAAAGAGGAGGTTGTCGATTATCTTCTGGATGTTTTTTCCGGGATCTTCTCATCAGCACCCATTTCCTATGTAAAATGGGATATGAACCGCTATATGATAGAAACAGGCAGTCCGGAAGATCCCCACCGCTACATGCTGGGACTCTACCGGCTGTGGTCCACCCTGGTTCAGTGGTTTCCGACTATCCTTTTCGAAGGCTGTGCCGGCGGAGGTGGTCGATTCGATTTCGGCTCACTGGCATTCATGCCCCAATTCTGGACAAGTGATCAAACCGACGCCCTGGAGCGACAGGGGATACAGTTCGGAACATCCCTCCTCTTCCCTCCGGAAACCATGGGAGCCCATGTTTCGGCCGTCCCCAACCACCAGGTGGGAAGAATTACTCCGGCAGAAACCCGGGGACTGACAGCCCTCTGTTTTAATTTCGGATACGAGCTGGATCTTCTTAAAGAGTCAGAAGCCGATAAAGCGACCTACAGTCGACTATCCGCCCTTTATAAACAGTATAGACCCCTTTTCCGGACAGGCCGCTTTATACGGCTTCTACCGGAACAGCACCACTTCTCAGACCTAAGTTCCGGCAGAGCACGGCACAACAGCTATGCCTGGGCCATCATTTCCCAGAATAAGAAGAAAGCTATGGTATTCTTTTTCCAGGCCCTGGCCGACGCAAACGATGATGGAAGATGGCTTAAAATTGTTGGTCTTGAGGAAGAGGCTTCTTACAGGGATATTGAAAAAAAGACAACATTTGAATCGGCATTTCTGGCAAGCAGAGGGTTATGGATTCCTCCAGCCAGGGGAGATTATCGAAGCACCTACTGGATACTTGAAAAAGAGTAGAGATAGTACTCCTTATTCAGAATATGAGTCTCGCCTAATCAGCGGGGGTTTTTTTATCCGATTAATCAGATTCTTCGATTTTCTTTTTTTCTAATCTTTTGGCAATATCGGGGTATAGCTCATCAAGGCAGTCGGGACAAAGGCTGTGGCTGAAAACAGCCTCCGAATTTGCTGAAATATACTGCTCAACCTTACTCCAGAACCCCTGATCATCCCTGATATTCTTACAATGTGAACAGATCGGGATAATCCCTCTCAGGCTGTTTATCTGTTCCAAAGCCTCATTCAACTCTCTGTTTTTGATCTCGATCTGTTCAATCTTTTCAACAAGTTCAACTGTTTTTTCACGAACTCTAAATTCCAGATTTTCATTCATCTCTTTTAATGCCTTCTGATTTCTCCTGTTCTGAATAAGACGGGCAAAAAGCACCAGGAGACTTAAAAAGACCACCACGGAAAAGAGAATTATTCCTTTTGCATTTTTTTCTATCCAACTTTCTGGGAGGTTTATAATCAATGACTCTGGAGGCAGATCCTTCACGGAAATATCAAATCGATCCAACTCCTCATAATCAAACATAAACTGATTCGGACTGAAGGTTTGTACTTCTATATTTTCAATGGGGACACCTTCCAGGAAGGACAGGGCAAGGGAACCGGCAGCCCTCCCCTGTGCATACCCCGTCGTTAACATTCCGCCCACAATTCCTCGGTTAAAATAGAAATCCCAGGCGCCATATATGGGAACCCTGGAAGCCCCCTTTATCATCCCTATTCCATCATGATAAGAGATAAAATTACCATTCAGATCCTGGTTGAAGGTAAGGAGATAGATCACATCGTCATCACCGAGGGTTGAAATTCGAGAAGGGACATCCGCCAATATAAAATCCTGATAAAACTCGAAGGTAAAAATATCATTAAAATCCTCAAGGATCGGTTCGAGTTCTGCCTTGATGGCATCACCGGTGGGTGTCCTGTCCAGAATGATAAGGATATTATCCCTTTGAGGATGAAAAGTATGAATCAGATCCAGGGTGGTGGCATAGTCAATGTACTCAACCACCCCGGTAATTTGCTCTTCTCCTTCAATCATACCCATCTCGAAATTATTAATTCCACAGAACACAACAGGGGTATCCGGATACAGGGCATTCCTGTTCTCCTGTATAAACCGAAGGGCATTATTGTCCGAACAAATAATCAACTGGAAATCGATATTTACCATCTGCTTCTTCTGCTTTTCAAATATCACAAGCTGCTGATAATACTCCTCTCCGGCATTCCTCTTTGTATCCAGATATTCAAAATGGATATTTATATCGGGCTGCTGCAGTACCGATGTTATGCCCTCCGAGATTGAATCGGTCCACTCCAGGCCCTGATGGTAGGAGTGAATTACGAGGATATTCCGAATTTCAGAGGCATCCATTGCCTGTGAGCATAAAAAAAGGGAGATAATAAATGTGGCCACAAGAACCGGGGCTTTCGACATACCTCCTAATTCTAATCCTGCAGACAGGCGCTGTCAAATTTAGGAATTGAATTCATAGAGATATGGGTCGATAATAAATTAATGGATAAAAAGAGATACGATAAATCTTATATTAAGAAAATTCTCAATCTCTATCTCTATTCCATAATAACGATCTTCACTGTTCTTACATCTGTAATCATGGTTCTATTGGTTGGGAGCTTCAGCAAATTCGAGGCCCACCTGTCAAACCTTCTCCGGAAAGAGACATCTCAGAAAAAAGAGAACCTGTATTAAGGGGGCGTGGAGATATCCATCGAAGCATTATGGGACCAGGAGACTCTAAAAGCGAGGGCGGCAAACAGGATACGAAGTATAAACCTTCAGGATAACGGTTATATATAGGTGAATGAAGTACTGAATTATAATGGCAGAGACAGAGGGGATATACCTCTCAACCACGATGACAGATGCCGCAGGGAACACACCCTACCTGACAGAATTACAGGGTATCCAATATTGAGGATGAGTATATGAATAAAAAAATTAATATGATTATATTTTTGACATGCCATTTCTGGTGGATAATTAATGCACAAAATATTGAATGGAATGAAAAGGCTAACCTCCCTAAGCCTATGAGAGGAACAGCAATTAGCTGTAATAATAAGATCTATTTTTTTGAGGCTAATCATAAAAAATCAGGTGTTTATGAGTATTCACCTATTAATGATATTTGGCTGAAAGTTTCAAATATGATTACTCCAGGATGGAATATCAATTTAGCGGAAATTGAAGGAATTATTTATGTGATAGGAGGAGATCCATTTCGAAACAGGCTCCAATCATATAATCCAATACTAAATGAATGGAATAATCTAACACCAATGCCAACGGGTAGACAACATAGCAATTGTTCGGTTGTTGATGAAAAAATATATGTCATTGGTGGTTTAACTAGTTGGACTGTTGAGACTGCGAAAAATGAGGTTTATAATCCATTATCAAATTCCTGGAATACAGCCTTTCCACTACCAAATCCAATTGAAAATCCAATTGTAGCAACTATTGAAGATAAAATTTATGCCCTTTGTGAGGATATATTGTGGATGTATGATCCAAAATTGGAACAATGGGAAGAAAAGCAAAAATGTCCAGAATGGATTTCAGTTATGTTTGGTAGTGCAGTTATTAATGAATATTTCATTATACCAGGCGGACAAAATATCAATGAAAAAGCTGTTTCATGTGTAAACATATACAATTCAAAAGATGATTATTGGTTTAAATCAACAGAGTTGCCTAAACCCATACAATTAGGTGGACTTGCCACTATAAATGAGAAAATTTTTATAATTGGTGGATGCGATAGTAATTTTAATGCTTACGATACTGTTTATGAAGGAATCTTAGTTGATTCAAACAGAGATTGAAGAATATTCTGAATTACTATGAGAAAACTGTTAAAAACAGGGAACAAAGCCTGGAGAATATTAATTCAAACCTTGAAGCTCTTGTTGAAGAACGAACCGGAGATTACATCCCATTAATTTTTTCTTCATCAGTTAATTGCCTATTAAATCACCTATTTCTTTGCTTTTTAATTCTTCATACACTAAGATTAATAGGAATCCATCTTCAAAACCAAATTGGAGGTATTGTATGAAAAGCATACTTTTTAAAATAATACTGCTTGTGGCTCTACCCCTCATTGTCCTGGGAGCATTCGGTACAATTATGGCAACCTACTATGTAACAAAAGTAGGAACTCAAAGCCAGATTGTCCTGGAACAGGTGCTCAGGAGTGATTTTGATATTATGTCAAAAAATCTGGTGGAACAGGCTGTAACGACTGTAGACGATTTCTATAAGCGGCATCAAAGGGGAGAGTTAACCTACGATGAAGCCTATGAACAAGCGGGGAATCAGCTTAGAAACCTAAAGTATGGAGACTCCGGTTACTTCTGGGCAGATACCCCGGAAGGTGTAAATGTAGTCTATATTGGAGACAAAACTGTCGAAGGAACAAATCGATTAAATCTTAAGGATGTGAATGGCTTTGAACTCATCGCATCCATAATAGAGAAGGGTTTAGCCGGGGGCGGTTATACAGACTACTGGTTTCCAAAACCCGGTGAAGAGGAAGCATCCCCAAAACGAAGCTACTCTCTCTACTTTGAACCCTTTGACTGGGTTATTGGAACGGGAAACTACAGTGACGATATAGATAAAACCCTCATGGTAGAAACCGAAAAAATCGAAAAGACACGGGCTCAAGGCTCATTTATCATTATCCTTTTCAATATTATACTTCTGGTCATTTTTGTGAGTGTTTCCTTTCTAATTGGAAGGAATATTGCCCGGGATATAATCAGCATTTCACTGGATGCAGAAAAGATAGCCACAGGGAACCTGGGTGTGAGGGTCAATATAAAATCAAAGGATGAGATTGGTAAGCTTGCCGCTTCCTTTAACAAGATGGTTGATGAGTTGATAAACATCGTCTCCAGTGTTCAACAGGGCGCTAATGAATTCAGTGATGGATCCAGGCAGATCTCCGATACATCCCAGGGATTGGCATCCGGCTCTTCCGAGCAGGCAGCCAGTTCCGAAGAAGTCTCAGCCAGCATGGAAGAACTTGTATCGAGTATTCATCAGAATCTGGAGAATTCAAACTCTGCGGACAGGATTGCGGCGGACACAGCCGTAAAGGCAACAGAAGGTGGAACCGCTGTGAATCATGTGGTGACAGCCATAAAACTGATCTCCGAGAAAATTGTCGTGATAGACGATATAGCACGGAATACAAATATGCTGGCCCTTAATGCAGCTATAGAAGCGGCCCGGGCCGGAGAAGCAGGAAAGGGATTCTCGGTTGTTGCCTCTGAAGTGCGGAAGCTTGCCGAAAACAGCCAGAAGGCCGCAGGGGAGATCGCCGAAATTTCCGCCCGGAATGTTCAGCAGGCAGAGGACGCAGAAAAGGTAATAACAAGCCTGATTCCTGAGATTCACAGAACGGCAGAACTTGTCCAGGAGATAACGGCGGCCAGCCAGGAACAGAGTAAGGGCGCAGAACAGATAAATCAGGCCCTACTGCAGCTGGAATCTGTTATACAGCAGAATGCCTCGGCCTCCGAAGAGATGGCTGGAATGTCCGAAGAGTTAAGCAGCCAGGCGGAGGTTATCAAGGATTCGATCAGTTATTTCAGGATAGAGGATTAGCGGAAAACGATCAAAATTATCCTCAAAAAAATTCTCATCAACTAGAAGTGTAACCTGATCTATTGAACTCTCTTTTATGCCTATCACTGGACATATGAGGACATGAATTGACAATAGCCTGGTTTTTCAATACATTGGAATCCAATCCAACAAACCGGGGTATATAATGCTCGATGTTAAAAAACTGGCGGCGCTTCTATCAGTATCTGAAAAAACCATTTACAGATGGATTTCTAAAAAGGAAATCCCCGTATATAAGGTTGGCGAAAGTTACCGTTTCAATCAGGCCGAAATTCTTGAATGGACAAGCAAAAAGAAGATCAAGGTTTCGAATAGTATTTTTGAGGCAAACCGTTCGGATACACTCATCACACCAACAATATATGAAAGCCTTTCAAAAGGCGGAATCTACTACCATATTTCCGGAGAGACGAAGAGACAGGTCCTCGACTCGGTCGTTAAGGTGATAAACCTGCCGGAAGATGTAAACCGGGGGTTTATTGCCGACGCCCTCTTTGCCCGTGAAAACCTTGGTACCACGGCCATCGGAAACGGGATTGCTATCCCCCATGTGAGGAGCCCCATTATTTTTCATCTCCAGAGCCCGGTAATCGGACTCTGCTTCCTGGAAAACCCCATCGATTTCCACGCCCCGGATGGGAAACCCGTGGAGACCCTCTTTACAATCATCACATCCAATATAAAGGAACACCTCTATCTGCTCTCCAGGCTCACCTACATTCTGAATATTCCGGATTTGCGTGAACAGATAGTCGCCACAGAGGGGCGTAATAATATTATCAGGACCTTTAAAAACGCCCTGCCTCCAGAATCAATCGCCAGACAAAAGAGAACCCTCTAATGCTTAATTCAATATTTTTCTATGTAATCTCACTTTGCCTCACCGGCCTCATCTCTACAGTTTTTTATAAATATTCACTATTCAGCAGATATTTTGCCGGTATTGTGAATACCCTCTTCAGCCTCATTCTCCTTGTGTTCCTGGTTATAAAATTTCCCGGCGTTCAAAGTGAGTCTGTGAGTATCAACTGGTCTCTACCCCTGGGCGGCTTTCATGCGGGATTCGATCACCTGAGCCTCTATTTCATGATTCCCCTCCTTATTTTAGCAGCAGGCTGTTCAATTTACGGAACCCGGTATTTCAAGGAACATAAAGCAGGCAGACCCCACTGGCTCTATTACGGACTACTCGTGGCAGGCATGGTGATGGTCCTGATCTCCCGCAATATTGTTCTCTTCATGATCTCCTGGGAGGTGATGTCCTTCTCATCCTTTCTTCTGGTTATTTCCGAGGCGGGAAAGGAGTCGGTACGGAGGGCCGGATGGATATACTTCATCACCGCCCACATAGGGACAGCTTTTCTCTTCGCCCTCTTCTTCCTTCTTGGCACCGAAGCACGCACTTTTGATTTTGAACTTTTCGGTCGGGCCTCCTTCACGGTTGGCAGGTCAAATCTAATCTTCATCTTTGGTCTGATTGGATTTGGACTGAAGGCGGGATTTATTCCCTTCCATATCTGGCTCCCCCTGGCCCATCCTGCCGCCCCCAGTCATGTCTCGGGTTTGATGTCCGGCATAATGATAAAGATGGGCATATATGGAATTCTGAGGGTTCTCACCTTCCTCCCCTCCTTTCAGGGCTGGTGGGGAATTCTACTCATCATCCTCGGAGCAGCCTCGGGAATAATAGGGATTCTTTTGTAACTACTCAGGACGACGTATAAAAAACTAGACATAAAGGGAAATTTCTTGTAGACTGTTTCTATGAAAGAT
>JAEINK010000047.1 GCA_016342585.1 Spirochaetales bacterium | reverse complement strand
GGTCAGCTATGCGGAGAGTATCGGTATCCCCTGGGGTTTTGCGTAATTACTCCACATGGGATTATGGAGCGCTTACAAAGCAAGTATCATGCATGGAAAGCTCAGTCGGGAACAGCAGGTCCGTAAGGAGCTGGAAGCCGAACTGACCGAAGAACGCCGGGAGCAAACTGGTTTTCTTTTCCTTCGAAACGGGGAGTCGCGATACCGAAGCAGCAACGAATCTGTTAGGAGACTTTAAAGGTATTTTCATGTGCGATGCATATGGAGCCTATCCCTCGGCGGTAAAAAAGATTGCCAATTACCCTTGCCCCCTGCACAGCCCATGTACGCCGAAAATTCAATGATGTCCTCAAAGGCGATCGCAGGAATCCGCATGCTGCCCAGGCCATGAAGATGATTCAGGACCTCTATAAAATAGAAGACGAAGCTTCAGAACTCTCTGCCGAAGAGCGGTTTGCTCTGCGACAGGAGAAGGCCCGACCGCTGTTTGACCAATTCAAAAAATGGTTGTATCAAGCGGCCGGAAGGGAGTATTTCCTTTTTCATGCTGAACCTCGAGGGGCCAAAGATTCAGCTACCTTGTACACCATTATTGAGACGGCGAAAGCCAATTCTACAGAGCCCATGCATTACCTGCTGTTTCTGTTCCGCTGCTACCGCCATTTTGGCTCTGAAGAAATGCCCTGGGAAGAGTAACTCTCCCGGGCGGATATGGCCGGCTACGCGGAGTATCGCAAATCCCCTGGGGGTTTGTATAAATCTTCCCATGGGATTGTGGAGCGCTTACGTATAATTCATCGCAATATCAAATTTTCCGGTTATATAATTGTTATAATATGTAGAGATTTTGCAAAGGTATCAACGTTGAGCTATGGAAGAGCATCGATTAATTGCGTAAGTTGTCTCTGATGGTTTTTGATTATTTCAGGAGTAGCCCCTCGATTTATCTGTTTCTGAGTGAGGAGATTCAGTACTTTTTTTAATGCTGACTTCGTAGGGTGTTGTATATCTTCGTCCACCTGCTTAAATGTTAGTTTTATCTCTGCCAGTAACCCATCTTTAGCCAGATCATAATCATTGTATGTGACTCTTTTTCGTTTGGAGGTTAAAACTTCTTCCAGATGTGCATACATAAAACACCGTATCATAACATTTCGTGCTTTGACCGGAGTCAAATCTATATAGTCATTTTTTGAAATATTCCACTCTCTGATATCAACAAGCTCCTCTTTTGTCCGTATTTTCACCATCAGCTCTATACCATCAGGATAATTCACCGGTTCTGACAAACGTATCACACCGTTTTCATACGTGCCTCTAATATACATAGGTTAGCTCCAGGGATCCCATGACTCTATGTTCAAGGTTATTTAATGTCTGCATCTCTGTTTTATCTTTCAAAATAAATGACGATATTAAAAAACTGGATATTTGGTAGTTTAAAGTGAGCTGTGGATCAAAAAAGATCCAATCCTCATCCGGCTCTTCATTGAATTGAAGAATTAGAGGAGCCATGATTTGAATTTGAAGATAATTATTGATGGAGTATGAAAGCGAACTATTGAAATGAAGTTCATAAACGGGTGGTCCGGAAAAGTATGTCTTCAATCCGATCTCTCCATCCAAATAAAATATGAACCCGGGATACCAGGAACCACGGATCGAGGGATCAATAAAGGAGACCGTATTTTCCTCAGAGAATGAAACACCGCCAACCATCATAGGTTCAATCAAAAGAGCTGATTTCATTAATACGGGGAACCCCAGAATTCCTGTATAGGTAAGATTGTTTTCGGGAAAGAGAAGTATGGAGAGCGTATGGCTTGTATAGAGTGTACTCGTATCGAAATCATGAGCAAAATAGAGCTCAGGTTCAATCATCATATATTCATCCAGTGATGATTCAGTTCCCTCATAGTACACTCCTAATCCAATTCGGGACAGGTCGGAGCTTGTCATGAAACTGATATCCCCACCCAGGGCAGCACCAAAGGTAAGGTTCTTTTCATAGAAGTTATATGAGGTTGTTCCCATACAATCCCAAAAACCACTCCAGTTTTGATTAAAGAACTTGTATGAATCCAATGAAAGGGTCAATCCCACCGAGGGTTGAATTTTCGGGTCTCCAGTCAGATCGGTGATAAAGCCGGTCTCTCCGGCGATCGTAACCTCCCCTGCCAACGAGAATAAAAAGAGAAAGAGTATCAGAACTGTTAGAATAATATTTTTCCCTGTCATCGGCGACTGCTCCTTCGGTTTAATTCCCTCTCTATCTGAACAATTCCACCATGGTGGTTAAGAATGTCTATAATTATTTCCAGGATTGTCTCAGACTGGAGCCTTTGCACCATTCCTTTAAGAAAAAGAGAGGTGATAGCTGAATACATCTGAAAAGGGAGTTCACTCTCAACAAGGGCTTCACCTAATCTTTGAATATTTTCCCGGGAAAGAGGAGCGACAGCCTGTACGCCAAGAAGAGCATGACCGGCAGCTATAAATGAATCTGTCCGATTATCTGTTTGATTATTTGTTCGTATAAGAGTTTGAATTGTTTTCTCTGATAATCCGCCAGCAAGAAGAATGCTGATTCCCCGGTAGAGGGATGTCTCCTCGTTGATGGACTTGAACACAACATCCGATTCAGAGAGAATCTGTTCAGCAATCCTGAGGCGATTTACCTCTTCGTTTAAAGCCAATAGAAGGCGGCGGGCTGGTACCCTCTTGGAACTTCCTTCCCGGAGCTTTTCCATGAGCAGGCTAACAGGGATTTCAGTTTCTTCAATTGAATTAATAAGTATTGTGAGTTCCCGATGAATTTCCTGATAGGCCTCAGATCTCGTCTCCTCCTTATACCAGGATTCCAGGTCCAGCTCTTCGGAAAAGAGTGAGATGGAAGCAGACATAAATATCAAGAGAAGAATATGGGTAACAATAACTTTTTTTCCGGTCGGGCAGCTAAAATACATCTTTTCAGGAACCATTCCCCTGACTTCCGGAGCCGTTGCTTTCATCGGAACCATTATCGTCGTAACCATTACCCGGGCTTTCGGGTTTTCCAGGCGTGGCAATCTCTCCGCCCCCCCCACCCATACCGGTGGCTGATGAAAAAGGATTCCCTCCTGTTCTCTGTACCGAGTACTCAAACGTGCGTCCCTGCTTATGCGCTTCAATGGCGTTTTTAAATTCGAGTCTGATCCTCGATCCCGGAATCCCTCTTCGAAACTGCTTATCCATCTCCAGAGCCTGGTTATACAGAAAGGCTACCGCCTGATCAGGGGATCCGGAAAGTAATTTAAAATCACAGGATTGGGAAAGAAAAAGCCTTGTCCTTGTTGATATATTACTTTCGGTCATCAAAAGGTCAAGCTCACTGTTAACCTGAACTTCCCATTCATCATCATGTCCTGAATACTCAGTCTCCGTCTGGGAGAACAGGAAAAAGTATGGGAGAATAATGATCAAAAAAATCAGTATGTTTTTCATTCAATTCTCCTTATCAAATATGAATAACAGATGATTTCCCCCCGAATCCGTCATCCAGGGTAATTTCTGATTCAGGATCGGCAATCCAAATCTCATTATCGATAATATAATTATATTTGTAAAGATTTCCTTTTTTCAAAGTAACGACCGTCGTCCAAATCCCATCCTGATCGCTATCGGTCAATACTATTCCACCATCTTCCCAGTTATTAAAATCACCGACCAGACTTACACTATTTACCGAAGGAGCAGCAAGCCTGAACTCTACTACTATAAAATCGGTTTCAACCGGGAGAGCCGGCTTTATGAAATTAATGGAAAAAACCAGAATCACCACGGCCGCAGCAGCAGCCAGAATGAAGGACGGTCGAATATGAGTTTTCCTTTCCGGAGCTGTATTCGGGATTTTCTGCATTATGGCAACGGTCAACTTTTCAGAGACATCGCTCTCCTCAAGTTTATATGGATTTTCTGCCCGGCTTTCTCCGGAAATCAGTACAAGAAGGCTTCCGTATTTTTTTTGACATGAAGCGCATTCACCCAAATGTGCTCTGATTATATCCGAATCATTTTTTGACAGGGTCCCTTCAGATTCCCAGAGTTCTATTTTTTTGTCCACTTTGCCGCAAAGGTTCATTCGTCATCTTCCTTATATAACTATACAATCATAGAGCTGTTTCCGTTGCATTATTCAATCAGATATTTTCTGATTATTTTTCGTCCCCTGAACAATTTCGATTTTATATTTTCCATGCTTATGCCAAGGATTTCTGATATTTCCGATATTTTCATCTCTTCCAAATAATAGAGAATGAAAGGCTCCCTTATTTTCACAGGCAGCCGGTTTACTGCGGTTCTTATCCGTTGAATCTCTTCCTTTTTGGCCAGAAGATCTTCCGGCATCGGATATTCATCTGCCCCGACCATCGAATCGGGCATTTGAATAGAATAATTCTTTTTATTTTTACGATAAACATTTTTCAGATAATTGACTGCAATAGAGTAAAGCCAGGGATGAAATCGCCTATCAAGGGAGAACCGGTGAAGCGATGTGTAAGCCTTGATAAAAATTTCCTGAACGGCGTCTTCCGCAGCCTGAGTATCCCCAAGAAAACTATAGGCAAGATGAAGAAGCTGCTGCTGATATTTATTTACAATTCCTTCATAGGCGTCAGGATTCCCTCTTAGAACTTCATTTATGGCGAGAAGATCGAAGCTGTCATCTGTTTTTGGCCCCTTCATACCATCCAATCTATCATGGTCAATAAGCGCAGAGCAAGCTGAGCCGACATCCTTGTCTGTACAGATTTACACCTCCAGCAGAATAAAAGAGAAAAAGTAGATTTTTTATGCAACCATCACTCCCGATTGAAGGTATATCTCATTATAAATACGATTAGGAGACGATTATGAACAAAGTAGAAAGAATTGTTTTTGCAGTAGTGATTTCACTTGTGTCTATCATGTTTTTTGGATGTGATGCGAGTTCGGGAAGCGTTACTATCAATATGACCGATGCGCCTGCAGATGATCTGAATATTAAGGAAGTCAATATTACAGTAACAGGTATCGGCTATCATTTGGGAGACCTGGAAACAGAAGACAGCTGGGTTAATATCGATTTTGAAACACCAAAAGAGTACAACCTTCTTGATTTAACCGGAGGCACAACAGAAATGCTGGGAGAATTCACATTCCCATCCGGAATAATCACTCAACTTCGCTTTTTTCTGGAAGCCCCGGAGGAACCGGAAACCGTTTCCGGAACGCCATCAAATCCCGGATGCTATCTTGTATTGGAAGGTGAAACTGAATTAGATACAGATGATGTTGAAGAGGCTCTTTTTGTTCCGTCCGGTAGTAATTCAGGGTTCAAAGCGGTAGGAGAGTTTGAGGTTCCAGTAAATGGTGCGGTTACCATAACCGCTGATTTTGATGTCAGGAAGTCGGTTCGTAAAACGGGAGGAGGAATGTATAAGCTTCAGCCTACTATCAGGCTCATTGCTGAAGATATATCCGGAGATATTGAAGGTACAGTTGAATATACCGGAGATAATGTTCCTGTGGTTTTTGCCTATGAAGATGGAACATATAATATTTCAGAGCTTGAAGCAGATAATGAAGGGCTGGCATTTCCCGAAGCAGTATCAAGTTTCAGTATAACAGATACAGACGAAGATGGTTTTCTGGATTATACTCTGGCCTTTCTTGCCCTGGGAACCTATGATCTGATTTTTGTTGAATTGGATGCAGCGGGCGTTTATATAGCAGACAGTGTAAACATAGAGGAAGATGTCATACTCAGTGGGGAAACAGCCACATTAGATTTTGTATTCCCATAAAAAACTTTAAACCCAATTTTATATCGGCCCTCATTAATTCCGGGGGCCGAGGTTAATGATGATGGAGTGATGTGAAAATTCCTCTATTGTAAATTATGTCCGGAGTATAGCTTAATACACAAGTTTAACTTTGTTTAAACCGGGTTATTTCATATCGTTTAGATCATAGATATAAGATAAATAAAATTCTTTACAGGCTTACAGGCACTTCCGGTCATTCAGTCAAAAAAATTAAAAAAGGATCAGAAAGGGGATCTTAAGATTCAATTTTTGTAAAAAAGGAGATATCTTACTGAAAAGATATCTCCCGGGAATTCTATAAAAATATTTTACTGAAAATCAGCTACATTTTCTTTGGTAATCAGAGTATGACCAACAATGATTTCAGCAGGAACTTCTTCTCCGTTTACAAGCTTAACAAGAGCATCCATTGCGGCTAAAGCCTGGGCGCCAGTACTCTGTGAGATTGTAGCGGCGAGACGACCTTCACTGACTGCAGCAAGAGCATCAGGAGTTGCATCAACACCAAAAACCTTAATTGTATCAAGCATTTTAGCATCTTCAACAGCTTTAAGTGCTCCCATAGCCATACCATCATTATTCGCTACAATGGCGACCAGATCGACACCTGTCTGAAGCCAGTTTTCTACTAATTTTAAAGCTTCATCGGTTCTCCAATTGGCAGACTGTTCGTATACAACTTCGATATCGGGATAATCTTCAAGAACATTGTAATAGCCAGTGGTTCTTCCAATTTGTCCGTCTGATCCCAGAGGTCCAAGCAGAAAAGCAACCTTTCCTTTACCACCAATAGCTTCTGCGGCATACTTCATTTCGATTTCACCGCCCTCAACATGTTCTACACCTACGAAAGCTTTGGCAAGTTCCTGATTCGTAATTTTCTGATTGATGGTTACAAGCGGAATACCAGCCTTATTAGCTGCTGTTACTGCCGGCTTAATTCCATCAACAGATGCTGGCTCAATAAGGATTCCTGCATATCCCTGATTGATAGCCGATTCTACCTGGCTTATCTGCTTTGAAACATCCTGTCCTCCATCAAAGACTACAAGATCTACACCAAGATCTTCAGCAGCAGCTTTAACAGAATCTGAGAGTTCAATGGTAAATGCATTCGTCATATGACTCATCATAAGAGCATATTTTGCAGTGCCATCCTCTTGTGCACCTCCGGCAAAAACTGTTGTCATCATGATCAGCATTATTGCCAGAACCATTAAAATTTTCTTTCTCATAAATAACCTCCTGGATTATGAGTGGTATTATAAAAATCGGCTTATGCCGCTTTTTGCTTGCCTTTTACATCAAGAAGTACCGCAACAATAATAATTGCTCCCTTGATAACTAATTGATAATGCGAAGAAACATTTAATATATCGAGACCATTTCCTATCACTGCAATAAGAAGAGCGCCAATAACCGTGCCGTACCAGCGGCCCGAACCTCCGGACATACTGATTCCACCTATGATGACCGCTGCTATCGCATCAAGTTCATATGACTGTCCAGCAGTGGGTATTCCCGAAACAGTACGGGAGGCTAACAGTAATCCTGAAAATCCAGCCAACAATCCGGAAATCATAAAAACAGATATACGGATTTTTTGAACATTTATTCCTGAAAATGCAGCCGAAACTTCATTTCCTCCTATGGCATACACTCTTCTCCCAAAAACAGACTTTGTGAGAATATAGGCGCTGATTCCCGTGATTACAATAAAATAAATGACCAGCAGGGGAATACGATCAAACAGAAAAGCACCTGCAATATTCTCAAATTCATCAGTTACCCCAAAAACCGGAGCACCGCCACTCACAATCAATGCGACTCCGCGGATAATAGTCATCATTCCGAGAGTTACAATAAAGGGAGGAATGTTTCCATAGGCAACTCCCACCCCGTTTAACCATCCAATAAACAAACCGATTGTCAAAGAAAGAATAATTGGCACAATCAAAGGGAATTCACCCGGATGGGCAAAACTGGCAGCAACAACACCGGTTAAAGCAACAATTGAGCCAACCGATAAATCTATGCCGCCAGAAATTATGACAAACATCATTCCCATCGCTAATATACCGTTAATAGACGCTTGTTTAAAAATATTCATCAAGTTTGCAGGTCGTGCAAAAGCATTCGGTGAAAGGATCATGAGTATCGCAAGAATTACTATGAAAACAATCACAATGCCAAGCTCACGCATCAGCTGCACATTCCTAATATTATTCAGTTTATTCATCTTCTTTTCCTCTATTAAATTGAGATGCGTAATACATTATCTTTTCCTGAGAAAAATCTTTACGGTCGAGTTCTCCAGTAATTCTACCTTCAGACATAACGAGTATTCTGTCGGCAACTCCCATAATTTCCGAAATCTCTGATGAGATTATCAAAACTGATTTGCCTTCCTGAACAAGTTCACCGATGAGGAGATAGATATCACGCTTAGCACCGACATCTATCCCCCTTGTGGGTTCATCCATAATGATTATTTCAGGATCTGTAAGAAGCCATTTTGCAATAACAACTTTCTGCTGGTTACCACCGCTCAAAGACTGGACTTTAATGTTTTTTGAAGCAGTTTTTATTCCAAATTTTGCTATACTTCGTTCTACAACCTCAGCCTCTTTATGTTTTCTGATTATTCCTCTTGGAAAAAGCTGATCAAGCGAGACAATAGAGATATTCTCTTCAATTGTTGCTATCAGGTTCAAGCCTGTTTGTTTTCTATCTTCTGTTATAAGCGCTATTTTATTAGTGATGGCGTCGCCGGTACACTTAATTTGTTTTTCTTGCCCATCGATAAAAATGCTTCCCGTGGAGCTCTTATGAAAACCAAAGAGAGCTTCAACAAGTTCGCTTCTTCCGGCACCTACCAATCCCGCAATACCGAGGATTTCACCACGCCTTAAATCAAAGCTTACATTTCTTACCTTGGGTGCGAAACTGAAATCTTTTACTTCCATAACCACATCACCGATTTTAACATCTGCTTTGGGAAATATTTCTTTGAGGTCTCGGCCGACCATAAGTTTGATGAGTTTATCTTTGTCTAAATTGGTTGAACTATCACTATCAATATATTGCCCATCTCGTAAAACTGTAATTGTATCAGCAATACTGAAAATCTCATCCATTTTATGTGAAATATAAATTATAGCGATGCCGCTTGATTGCAGTCTTCTGATTTGATCAAAAAGGATATCGACTTCTTTATCTGTAATCGCAGATGTCGGCTCATCCATGATGATAATACGGGCCGATATGGAAATAGCCTTTATTATCTCTACGAGCTGAGCCTGGGCAACACTCAAATCCCGCATAAGAGCAGAGGGAGCGATATCAATTCCAACTGTTTCAAAAAGCTTCTGTGTTTCCTTCCGCATCTGCTTTCTGTCAACCAGACTCAGAATCCCGCTTGTCCCTTTTTTTATTTCCCGGCCCAAAAAGATGTTCTCTGACACTTCCATGTCGAGCACCGGATTCAACTCCTGATGGATCATCGAAATACCATTTTCCATCGCTTCTTTGGGATTACTGTTGATTATCTTTTTTCCATCCAGAAATATTTCGCCGTTGTCGGCAGAATGAACACCCATCAGGATATTCATTAGAGTTGATTTACCTGCTCCGTTTTCACCCATCAAAGCATGCACTTCACCCGGACGGACTGACAGCTGCACACCATCAAGCACTTTGACGCTTGAGAAACTTTTGCTTATATTTTTCATCTCAAGTATCGGAATTGACACGATGAAACCCCTTTCCAGTTTTAATAGTATTTATACTATCAGCCGGTATGGCGCTCCGCAATGTGATAGACTTTAGAATTATGGTGACAGAATTTAGATTTTCTATACTTTAGACGCATTATTCTGTTGTATAGCACCATCCATGAACAGCGCCGCAAGAAGAACGACTCCTTTAAATATACTTCTGTAGTATTCTCCTACATTAAAAATAATTAAAGCATCACCTAATACTTCGATTATCAATACACCAAGAACTATATTTAAGATATGGCCACGACCACCTCGAAAACCGATTCCGCCTATAGCTCCAGCTGCCAGAATATCAAGTTCAACCCCTGTAGAAGCCGTGGGCTGTGCTGAGCCGACTTTGGATAGTAGGAGAATGGCTGCTATACCACAAAAGAATCCCGAAATACTGTAGACGATCATTTTAATCTGCCTGGCATTTATTCCGCTATACTCCGCCGTTTTTTCATCAAGCCCGACAGCATAGATATATTTTCCCAAATAGGTTTTCCGGAGGATGTAAGATCCTATCAATATACAAATCAAAAGGATCTGCAGGGGAAACGGAATCCCCAAAAATGTATTCTTATCGAACCTCAATAACACTTCCGGAATTCCATATATAGGTTTTCCATTGCTGAAAATATTGGAGAGTCCCCTATAGATAACTGATAGAGCCGTTGTGATAATAAAAGGATGAATTTTGATTCTCGCACAAAACATGCCGTTCAACAGGCCCAGGACACACCCCATAAAGACAGTAATGATAATAATCACAACCAGGGGTAGATGAACTTCTGTAATCATTTTTGCCGAAACCATTCCAAGGAGAGCCACCATCGCCCCAATAGAGAGGTCTATTCCCCCACTGATAAGAACAAATCCCATTCCAATCGCCAGAATTGCAGTAATCGAAGCTTGTCTTCCGAGACTAATAACATTATGAAATGATATAAAGCTCGGCATTATTATCTTGAGAACCGTCAACTCGATAAAAAGAATGATTAATATCAAAATGAGATTGGTGTTCAGTTGTATTTTCAATTTGCTCATAGATTACCTCATGGGATTATATTAAACCAATTTTATCGTATTGAATAATTCTATCGCAGAATCCGTCAAGTTCAGTATAATCAGTCGATATAAAAATCACACCAGTACCATTTTTTCTGAGAGATTCAATTTTTTGATAGATCATCTTTCGCGTCAACAAATCAGCTCCCCGAATCGGGTTTTCAAGAAGGAAGATTTTTGCACCGCTGAGTATACGCATATGAAGTGCCAGAATAAACTGAAAATCCTTATCTATTAGTTTAACCGGAATTTTACTATAGTTTTCAGGAATCCCAATTTCAGGTGGATACTTATTTTCCATATACTTCTCAGCCGAATGAGAAATATGTCCCCACAATTGAGATGAACGTTTTGCGGCGGAGAGTGCCAGGTTCTTCCCGACAGTCAAATCTTTAAAAAATAGTTTATCGAACATCTTCTCAGAGACAACACCTATTCCGAACCTTACCGCATGATATTCCTCATAAATTTCAACCAGTTTATCTTCAACCAGAATGAGGCCCTCTTCAGCAAGGCTGATCCCACCAAGTATATTCATCAGAGCTGTAGATTTTTCAAGAACCGGGTCGTATATGCCTAGAATTTCTCCACTATAGAGTTTTAAATTGATCTTTCTGAGGGAGTTGCCAAAACTCAAATTCCGTACTTCGAAAAGTTTATTGCCGACTACGGTTTCTTCATCCTTTTTCACTAAGAGCCTGTCAGTATACTCCCTGCCAATGATAAAGCTGGCAAGTAATTCAGGGTCGTAATCACCGTGATGTATCACGCCGGAGAGCTGACCTTTCCGTACAACGGCAAGCCGATCAAAAACTTTAAGAAACGAGGCTATTTTATTATAGGTTATGATAAAACCAATGCCTTTCTTTTTCAGGATCTTAATAAATCGAATAAGACCTCTACCTTCCTTGCCACTGCAGAACTCAAGAATCCTATCCAGAACAATCAGTTGAGCACCTTCAATATAGGCCTTCAGGATACCTATTTGCCAATGAACAGCAAGAGGAAGGTTGATAGCGTCCATATCCGGATTTAATTCAGGAAAGAATTCGTTAAGTGTCAGTTCTACTAATTTTTCCTTTTTGCCAGGATTTCCCAGCAAATTCCCCATTCGGCGTTTCAGAGAAATGGACATATTTTCTGAAATATTTAGATTCTGAATTAGCCTGTTCTCATTCTTTATTACGAATACGCCCTGTTTTTCCATCTGGAGCCGAGAAATTTTATATGTTTGAAGATCATAACGAACTCCCTGAAAATAGAGTAAACCGCTCTTTATAGATGATTTGCCTGACAGAACACCGGCCAACGTACTTTTTCCCGATCCATTCAAACCGACAAGCCCCAGGATTTCACCACTGAATACCTGCAGTCTGAAATTATTTAATCTCGGTTCATTTGAGTTCTCAGTAGAAAGGTCACGAATTCTGAGTAATTCCTTCATCATCTTCTAACCATCGTCTGAATTTTTATCGTGCCTGGGTAGTAATATCTCAATCATGGCACCAAAGCCTTCTGTACTATACATATGCAACCCGAACTCTTCACCAAATATCATTTTAATTCGACTGTTTACATTCGTTAAAGCGATTCCACTTCCGCCAGCCTTGTCTTTCTCGGTTTTTACAGTTTTCCAGTCATAAAATGAATCATTGATTTGATCGAGATTATTTTGTGACAGACCAACACCGTCGTCACTGATTTCAATAATCAGCAATTCATCTGTCAATTTAGTTCTTATAGTGACAAGACCTTTTCCAAGTTTCATTTCCAAGCCATGATAAATAGCATTTTCAATAATAGGCTGCAAAGTCAACTTCGGCAGCGTACACACCAGAGTTTGATCCTCATCATCTTCTATGCAAATTTTGAGATCAAATTTATTGTTAAATCTATATTGCTGAATTTTAAAATAACTTTTAACATTCACAAGTTCTCGTTCAAGTGTTACCTCATTCTCCCAATGGCTGACACTGTAGCGGAATATCATTGATAGAGCTTCGGTCATTTCGGCAAGCTCTGTGACCCCTTCGGTCAAAGCATGACCTCGGATACCATCAAGCACATTGTATAGAAAGTGAGGATTAATCTGACTCTGCAGCGCTTTGAGCTCTGCTTCTTTAATCAAAAATTCAGCTGTATATTCTCTATCGATAGATTCTTTTAAAAGATGGACCAATTCGTGAAAGTACATGGAAAGCTGAACACTGTCTGATTCTATTTCGAGTCCCTGAAATATATTATTATCCCCTTCAGATAAAAGAAGGGTTGCTGCTTCTATTTTTTTTATCGGACGATAAATATGAATTACTATAGAGGCAACACACCAGATGTAGGCAGAGAGAAGGGCTGCAGATAAAAAGATAAATAATGGTCTGTTAAGGGTACTATTAAAGTATAAATTTAAAATAACCCAAAAAATGGCAGACAGGCAGATAATCAGTATTAAATGATTTCTAAGCCCCTTTGAGAGTGATCTACTGTTTTTATTCAATTCAGCCATATATCTTTCTATACATATTGGGTTTTATTCCGACCGTTTTAGCGAAAATCCTGCTGAAATAGCGTACATCTTTATAACCCACAGTTTCACTGATCATCATAATTGTATCATTGCCGGAAACAAGGAGTTCCTTGGCTGTTTCAATACGTTTCTGAAGAAGATACTCTTTGAAATTAATACCCGCTTCTTTTTTAAATAAGCTACTGAAATAAACAGGATTGAACCCGGCCTCTTTGGCAACAGCATTCAGATCTATATTCTCTGAAAAATGATTATCAATGTATTCCTTGGCAATTCTAATCGGTCTGTATTCTTTTGCACGTTTTGATAAAAGTAAATCGGAAATTGCTTCAGAATAGATTTTGCCCAGCTCTGAGGAGAGGTTCTCCAGGGTTCCTGTTGTTAAAATTACCTTCTCTGTTCTAATGACCAGCTCCTCGGAAAAGGTATCTTCAGAACTAAGCTTCGTTAACTGCTTAATAATTGAATTCGATACAAATCTACAAAGTTCAAGGATTGTATCAGGATTCTGAACCCGGTGGGAAATATTAGGCTTAAGGACTAAGTTTGAAAATATATTTTTAATCTTATCATAATCCCCCCCCTCAACGGCTTCCTTGATTTTTTTTTCTACATCATCCAATTCGAAAAAACCAAGCTCATCTTCCACTGAAGGAGTTTCTCTTTTTTCAAGAATTTTACCGCATCCACGAAGTATTCGATCTCTTCGGGCGAATTCCGCATCAACATAGCTGTCATGAAGAAGCCCAATATCGGGTACAGGCTTACCAAGACAAAGAGAAATTTTCCAATTTCCGTATTCAGTCATCTTCTGAGCAGCAGATTCGTGAAGATGCTCGATTTCCTTGAAAGACAACCCGAGACCATCTACGACATTTAAAATATAGATTAGACTGAAATCATTTGAGGTACAAAGAAATTCATTTACAAGGTTCTCAAGATTAGAGGATATCGACAATTCAATTTTTTGCATAATAGTATCGATTGCCTGGGTACTATCAATTGCGTATTCAGGAGCAAGAGAATCAATCTGAAAAATGATGATCTGAAAGTTAGAATCGTGAAATGACAAAGGGTATTGTTCCTGTAAATTAGATACATCCGAGGCTGAAATAATGCATTCATTCTTGACAATTTCATCCGCTAACTGTTTCCGGATAATTTTTCTACTCTGGGACAATTCTCTCTGCAGCTTATTTTCCTCTTGTGACAGCTCTTCTTTTAATGTCTTTTTTTCAGTAACCCGTAGAATAATCTGCTTCAGTTCATCTTCTGATACCGGTTTAAGAAGATAATCTTCTGCTCCGAATTTGAGGGCACGCTGCGCATATTCAAAATCCCTGTATCCGCTGATGATAATAAAGCTTATATCCGGATCAATGCTTTTACTTTTTTCAATAAGTGTTATTCCGTCATAGCCCGGCATGCGAATATCTGTAACCACAATATCGGGACGTACATCCTGAATTAATTGAAGAGCATCCACCCCATTATAGGCAGTGCCTGATAATTCTATACCATATTTTTCCCACGGCAATATGTTTTCTATCAACTGGCACACTCTATGCTCATCATCGGCAATTATCAATTTCAGAATAGCATCCTCCTGAATATTCACAGAACAAATTGATATTTCAGTATACATGAATTTCTTGAATTAGGTAGAGCATATATAGATAATATGAAGTACCCTTTACACAGGAGCAAAACCTGCGTTTTTTACAGCAGCCTTTACAGCCTCAATTACCGCATCTTCATTACCTGAAATGGCCAGCGAAAGCTCTTTTTTCTCAAGATCTACTACTGCCTCTGTAACGGATTCAACTGATAGGGCCGCCTTTTCCACGGACATCTTGCAATGGTTGCAGGACATCCCATCTACTGTGATTTTATTTGTCATAAACTTCTCCTTGTGTTCTATTTTGCTTGTCTCATATTTCTTCATTTTAAAATTCTTCAGACTCAATGAGTTTGATACTACCGAGACGGAACTAAAAGCCATGGCAGCCCCGGCGATAATCGGATTTAAAAAACCAAGAGCCGCAAATGGAATTCCAATAGAGTTGTAGAAAAAAGCCCAAAATAGATTCTGTTTAATCTTAGCCATTGTTCTTATCGACAGCTGAATCGCTGCGGCTATCTCTCTCAGATCTCCGCGCATAAGGGTGATGTCGGCTGACTCCATCGCAATATCCGACCCTGCACCCATAGCAATACCGATATCAGCGGTTGCCAGAGCCGGAGCATCATTTATACCATCACCCACCATTGCCACAACTTTTCCTGAGGCCTTCAGTTTCTCAACTTCAGCAGCCTTTCCTTTAGGGAGAACCTCAGCAAGGACATTTTCGATCCCGGCCCTTGCCGCTATCGCCTCTGCCGTCCTCCGGTTATCGCCTGTTATCATATAAACATCCAGTCCCATCTGCTTCAATGTCTCAATCCCTGCCCTCGAATGCTCCTTTATACTGTCTGCAATGGCCAGTAAAGCAAGAGGCTCTTCTTTTGAGGCAAGGATGACAACGGTGTTCCCTTTATTTTCAAGCTCAGTTTTTATCTTAACGATCGCTTCCGTCTTTATTCCATTCTCTTTTAGAAACATCTCTGTCCCTATGATATAGGATTCACCCTCAAAATCTGCACAGATGCCTTTTCCCGGAATCGCTGAAAAATTTAACACCGATTTGAGTAGCAAGCCCTTTTCCTCGGCCGCAGTAACAACAGCAAGAGCCAACGGATGCTCCGAGTTTTGCTCCAGACTGGCCGCCAAAGCCAGCAGCCGGGATTTCTCTGAATCATCATTGGTATTTACAAGAGGATATATCTCCTGCAGTTCCGGCTTGCCCCGGGTTATGGTTCCGGTTTTGTCCAGAACAATTGCCGAGACCTTCCCCGCAGCCTGGAGTATCTCGCCATTTTTAATCAGGATTCCCCGCTGAGCACCAATACCCGTTCCAACCATAATCGCTGTGGGTGTCGCTAGACCAAGAGCACAGGGACAGGCGATAACAAGAACAGCCACAGCTGAAACTACAGCGTTGGTCAAAGAACCGAATCCAAGCCACCAACCCAGGAAGGTTACAATTGATATACCGAGGACTGTGGGAACGAAAACCGCCGCAACCTTATCTGCCAGCTTCTGAATGGGGGCCTTGGATCCCTGAGCCTCTTCAACAATTGAAATAATTCTGGAGAGCACGGAGTCCTTTCCAACATGTTCTGCTTTAAATTTCACCGCTCCATAGCTGTTAATAGTTCCGCTTACAAGCGTATCACCAGCCTGCTTCTCAACCGGCATGCTTTCACCGGTAATCATACTCTCATCAACCGCCGTATTTCCACTCAGCACCAGACCGTCGACAGGAATACGATCTCCTGGTTTTATATGAATAATATCACCGGGAATAACATCACTGATAGGGATCTCCACAATCATGCCAGCCCGCTCAACTTTAGCGGTTTTCGGCTGAAGCCCCATTAGTTTTTTAATCGCCTCGGAGGTTTTCCCTTTTGCCTTTATTTCCAGGTATTTCCCAAGGAGCACCAGGGTGATAATGATAGCGGATGCCTCAAAATACAAACCGGAGGTGCCCACATCCAGGGCCTCTGCAAAAAATCCGTTGAAGATACTAAAGAAGTATGCAGCCGAAGTACCGAGAGCCACAAGAACATCCATTCCGGGGCTTCCCGCTTTTAGTGATTTCCAGGCACCGATATAAAACCTGCTCCCAATCCAGAACTGGACGGGTGTTGCGAGTACAAGCTGCAGCAATGGATTATGTAGAATCATCAGAGCTTCAATTTTAAAAATCCCGACAAACATGGCAGAAACAAGAGGCAGGCTTAACATTATCGAAATAATTGTTTTGTTCCTCAGTTTTCTTACCTGTCTGCTTTTTTCTTTTTCCTGCTCATTATTTTCTTTTTCATCCGGTAGAACCGCAGAATACCCTGCATCGACAATACTTCGAATTATTTTATCTATATCCGTTTCTTCAGGATTAAAACTGACAGTAGCTTTCTCAGTTGCCAGATTTACCGCAGCCATCTCAATACCGTTGTTTTTTTTGATTCCTTTTTCTACGTGGGCAACACAGGATGCGCATGTCATACCTTGTACATTTAGTTGTACTATTTCCATAGCATACTCCTATTTTGTCATCTTCTTGATTGTTTTAAGAAGTTCATCAATAACCTCAATTTCACCATCCTGAATTTGGTGAACTACACAACTTTTCATATGAGCTTCAAGAAGAGTTGTCTTTACTCCATTAATTGCGGCTTCAACACTCATGAATTGATGGAGGATATCATCACAATAGACATCTTCCTCGATCATCCTGGAGATACCGCGAATCTGTCCTTCAATCCGCTTCATCCGGGTGATCATATTTTTTTTAGTATCATACGGATGATGTGCTTTACGCACACCCTTTCCATTTTTCATAAGGTTGACTCCTTCATATACCCCAGGGGGGTATATGTAAGTTACGCTTAATTCTTACAGAAGTCAAATATATTAGTATTATTGTAATATATAATCCTTTCACCTTGCCCTCACTCTCTTGCGTACCTATCTTTTATATACAAGATCGATTATATGGAGAACCAAGATGAAATCACTTTTTCCTATTCTTTTAATTTCAATGATAATTCCAACCTTACTATCAGCGGAGATTTCAGTGGAGACTCAGAATCTTCCGATACCACCAATTATTGAAGGGAACAAAATCGAACTTGATATCCAAAAAGGAGTGCTTGAGTTACCCTTCGGGACCAGTGAGACCCTTGGATTTAATGGTAACTATCTTGGGCCAACGATCAGAATCTCCAACGGGGATAATGCCAATTTAATCCTTAACAACAATATAGATGAAAACACGACAGTCCATTGGCATGGTCTTCATGTGCCGGCCCAATTTGACGGGGGGCCCCACCAGATTATTCAATCGGGAGAGAGTTGGAACCCCCAGTTTACAATTAAGCAGGCGGCAGCAACACTCTGGTATCATCCTCACCTGATGGGAAAAACGGCTGAGCATGTATACCGAGGCCTCGCAGGGATGTTTATCATCGACGATGAATACTCAAAGGCGCTTAATATACCACAAGATTATGGAGTCAATGATATTCCCCTGATTCTTCAGGACAGGCGTGTAGGCCGTGACGGAAGCTTCGAATACAGACCTTCTCGTCCCGATATTATGCATGGTTATACAGGAGATGTTGTCCTTGTAAACGGGGCTTATAATCCTGTTCTTGAATTAAATAAAGGAACCTATCGCTTTAGAATTCTGAACGGTTCGAATTCATCAATCTATAGAGTTTCATTCTCTGAAGCCCGAAGATTCACAGTTATTGCCTCCGACGGAGGTTTTTTACCGGAATCGGTAGAGACAGACCAACTGATTATGTCTCCAGGAGAAAGATATGAAATTCTTGTGGATTTTGATAGTATCGGAGAGTCAGGCATACTTCTTGACATCTATGGTGGGACCAGCTATCTGGCGATGAGTATAAGCACATCTTCAATTCCAGGACGGTTTTTTCAGCATCCAAAGTACTTCGAATACGATCACCCGGATTATAGTTCCACAGAACTTATAAGAAGAACTTTCAACATGGAAACAAGGGGAATGGGACGGTTTACTATAAATGGAAAGCAAATGGATATGGATGTTATAAATTTTAAATTACCTCGAAACTCGGAAGAAATCTGGACCGTTAAAAATATTGGAAGGGGTATGATGAACATCCCCCATTCGTTCCATGTACATGACACACAGTTCACCATACTTTCATTTAACGGCCGATCACCGGCTCCTTTATATAGGGGCCCCAAAGATACTATTCTGTTGATGCCTGGTGATGAGGCTGTACTCGGTGTGAGTTTCAGTGATTATTCCGGAATCTATATGTATCACTGCCATCTTCTTGAACATGAAGATTCTGGAATGATGGGACAATTTCTAATAGAATGACGCTCTCCTGAATTATCTCTGATTTCAAGGAGAATTGATGAAGGCTATAGTAAAATTAAGTATTTTTGTATGATTACTGCAAAAGATGGCGCAAACCTGTTTTCTACGCCAGATGAAGACGGCGGAATCTTGACTCTACTGCCAAAAGGATCTGAAGTAGAGCTTTTAGAATGGGTTTCAAATACAATTACCCTCAATGAGCTTGAAGGTCAGTAGGGTAAAGTGATCTATAATGAGTATGAGGGTTATATATTCGGTGGTTACATGTCATATCTTTGAGTAAAAAATTAATTACTCAAAGATCCGCCAATATAGTTGCCAATTCAAAGTCAATTCCTATAAACTGAACTGTTGAAGTTGAGGTAAAGATATGATAACGATTGCTTTGGTTGGCAAAGGCTGGCGCTCCCGATTTATAAAGAGGATTACGGCTTCTCATCCGGATCTATTCAAGATTGGAGCTTTAATCGTAAAACCAGAGGCTGATAGAAAATCTTTGGAAGAAGAGTGGGGATGTCCCGTCTTTTCGAGTCTGTCTGAGATGAAAAGACACAGTCAATGCCTTTTTGTTTTTATCGCTGTTCCCCGGGAATTTGCTTCTTCCTATATTAAAGAGGCTGTCTTACTGGATCTTCCCGTATTAGTGGAAACACCTCCGGCCTCTTCTTATGAAGAGCTGATTGACCTTTATAACTTTGTTCAGTCCCGGCAAGGATTTGTTCAAGTCGCCGAACAGTACTTTCTGCAGCCCCTCAACCAGGCCCGGTTGAATATCATAGAAAAGGGCTTGATTGGTTCACCCAGTCAAGCCCAGGTATCAGCAGGCCATGAATATCATGGTATAAGTTTAATCAGGAAATTTCTGAATGTTGGATTTGAAATGCCTGATATTACCGTACAGCGTTTTTGTTCACCTCTTGTGGAACCTCGTAATCGCGATGCCTATCCTCCCGAAGAGAAAATCATTAATTCCGAGCAGCTCCTGTGTCATCTTAGTTATAAGGGAAAGCTGGGTGTTTTAGATTTTGATGAAAATCAATACTTCAGTCCTATTCGGAATAGTCGATTTCTTATCCGGGGAGAACGAGGAGAAATTCAGAACCGCGATGTAAGCTATCTTCTGGATTACAAAACCTCTGTGCAACTGACTATAAACAGAAGTTCTCTTGGGATTGAAGAAAATCTGGAAGGCCGGGGACTAGAATCTCTTAATTTGGGCATAGATGAGGTTTATAATAATCCCCTTGGAACGTCCACTCTTGCAGATGATGAGATAGCCCTGGCTACTGCTTTGTTGGAAATGGATGGGGCCATTACCACTGGAAAAGGGTTCTACCCTCTCGCTGAAGGAGCTCAGGATTATTACCTCTCCCTCCTCTGCCAAAACGCCCAGGGAACTGGTAGAACTGTTGTCGGGCAGGCTCCGCCCTGGTCACAGTGATCTTCAAGAAACGAAATGATGAGATATTCACACGGCTCAAACTCAAAAAAGAAAATGGATCTTAACACCCGATTATTTTATTTAATAATATTTTTCCGGACATGATTCAGTTTTACAATATAATTCTTTTTATCAGAATACTCCCGAGTTACCTCTCCATTAACCCAGGGGATACCCTTCCCTGGATGAGTAAAATAAATCCTTACATCCTGCCCCTTTTTCAGGTTTCCTGAAATATTCTCAACTAAAACCAAGTCTTCCTGTATTTTTCTGACCCTGATATCCGTCAGGATATTTCTGGATGACAGGTTTGTCATGATAATTTCATCCGCCATCTTGAGATTCCCGGGATTACTCCAGATAACAGGAACTATTTTATTTGTATGGATGAATTCAAACGAATCATCCTTTATATGTGATTTTATCTGAACAGAAAACCCTTTAAACCCGGAAGGAGTAACGACAATGATCGTATTAGTCCCATCAGTAAAAGGGAAGTCTCCGTTTATAACCAGGGAAAAGGTCTTTTCCTCAACTTTATAAACCTCGGAAGAAAATAAAGACCCATTCGAAGCCACGATTTTTAAAATCAGACCCGGAAAAAACCTTTTGCTACTTTTTTGATTATTACCTATAAATGATGATAAAACAAATCCAGCTTTGTGCGTGATAGATTCTATCAGTTTAAGATTAAGCTCTTCCTGAGACTCAATTGCTTCCAGGCAATTTTTAAATGTATTTTGATTTGATAACAGCAGATATTTTTTCCATGGTTTTTTTAGGAAAAGACTCAGTTTATTCAAATAGTCGATCTCGTTTATTGTAAGATCGAGGGTTCGAATCTTTTTTTCAAAAATTTCTAAAAAAGTTATTTGTGCTTTGTGAAGTTTTTTCGCTGTGATAATACGGTTTAAAACAAAGATCAGAGCAAAAAGAAAAACGAATAGTAAAATAAACAGCGAAACAGTTGAAGTGCTTGGGTTAAGCCCTTTCGCGATAGACTTAATAAATTATTTGTTAGAAAGAATTTCATTATCCATTTTAGTAACCTCAATTTATAATTATTGATTCACTCTGTTTAGATATTCCCGTAGAAAAGCCCTGTTCCTTAAGATGCTTTGAGAAATTCGCTATGGTATCCTCTTCGCCATGAACTAAAAAGACTTTGATAGGCTTAGGAGAGAAAACCTGGAGCCACTGAGTTAACCCTTTCTGGTCCGCATGGGCAGAGAAACTACCGATTCGTTGAATTTCTGCTTTTACATCAAATGTCCGGCCCATCATCTTGATTTCTTTGGCACCATCTAACAGTATTCTTCCTAAACTGCCTGGGGCTTGGTATCCTACAAAAAGGAGTGTATTCTGAGGTTTATCAATACCATGCCGCAGGTGGTGACGGATGCGTCCAGCGGTACACATTCCACTTCCCGCTATAACGATAGAGGGTTCATTAGACTTGCTGATGTCCCTGGATTCTTCTGTTTCCAGAGTACATTTCAAATTGGGAAATGAAAAAGGTTGATCCTTCCGGAACTTTGCATCGGCATCATACAACTCAGGGTGTTTTTTAAAGACTTCGGTAATTTTTATGGCTAAGGGACTATCCAGATAGATGGGAACTTCTGGAAAATCGCTGTTCTTTGTCTGCAGCTCACTTAAGGCATACAGAAGTTCCTGTGTTCTCTCCAGAGCAAAGCTGGGAATAAAGACTTTACCTCCCCTATTTATGGTTTTTTTTATCACATTCATGAGCTGTTTATCCCTCGGGAGTCGGGTATCATGTAAACGGTCACCATATGTAGATTCAATAAAGATATAATCTGCCTTTTCGATTAAAGCCGGATCCTCAATAATTGGAACATTATTTTGTCCCAAATCTCCAGAGAAAACTATTTTATAAAGCTTATCCTTCTCGGTTATTAATAATTCAACAATAGCGGATCCTAGTACGTGACCAGCATCCTGTAAAATAAACTTCAGGGAATCTCCAATGGAAAGGGGTGTTCTATATTCTAAGGGTGACAGTAATGGCAGCACCTTTTCAGCATCATCCCTAGTATATAAGGGGGCTCTGGAAGGGATTCCCTGTCGGGATCTGCGCTTATTCTCATGTTCTGTATCTTTTTCTTGAATGTAAGCTGCATCTCGCAACATAATTGGTATTAAGTCGACTGTGGCAGAAGTAGCATATATCTTACCGGAAAATCCCTGTTTAACCAGTTTAGGCAGGAGGCCACAATGATCAATATGACCATGGGTTAAAATCATGAAATCCAGCTTTTTCGGATCAAAGCCAAAGTCATCATAATTTCTCCGAGCCAGCTCCTTTCCCCCTTGAAACATTCCACAATCAATTAAAAAAGAGAACTCTTCAGTTTCGACTCTATGACAGGATCCTGTAACAACTTGAGCAGCGCCATGACTTGTAAATTGCATATCAACCTCCGATAAGACTAATGATACTCTTTATCATAGCTCTCCCAAACAATCATAGCAAGGCCAGCCAAGATTAGTAATTTTTAATTCACCCTTTCGGCGATGGTTTTTTGAATAGAGACCAGCCTTCAACGGTGATATTATCCTATTATCCGGAGGTAGAGTCGTTCCCATATTTAGGATTTCTAAAAACTTTTTTGTTTTATTTTTCTAATTGTAGATTGATTTGTAATCGGTGCAGAGTGTCGCTTTTGTTTTCAGCATGACAGGTGAGTTTAGATTGTAATATAGTGTTGTAAGTGAATCTATCAAAATTATAATTACCAAATAGAGGTGGCAAGGAATAATAAAACCGGGATCTTTTGGACGAATACAATGCCTGACCTTGCACCTAGGGGGATAATACTGGGAAAGATTTTTTCTTTACCGGAGAATGTACACGAGATCATTGTCGAGAGAGTGACAGACCCGGTATTCCTGTCACAGAAGCGACCTGCAACCTGGGAAAAAATACTTTATGGTTTATAAACAGTCCTGTATAGTGTTAATTATATGGGAGCATAGACAAAAAAAGAAATCAGCATCATAGGCCCATTCCAGGAGTATTTTCATGAATAATCTTTTTTCGCCATTTATCATAAAGAATGTAAAACTGAGAAATCGTATCGTTATGCCTCCCATGTGTATGTATTGCGCCAATGAAAGTGGAAATGCCACCCCCTGGCATAGCTTCCACTACAGGAGCAGAGCCCAGGGTGGTACCGGCCTGATTATTCAGGAAGCTACAGCAGTGCAGCCCCGGGGCAGGATCTCTTCCAACGACCTTGGCATTTGGAGTGACTCCCACATACCAGGATTGACCGATATCGTGAGGGGTATTAAAGAAGAGGGTTCTGTTCCGGCGATTCAGCTTGCCCATGCGGGGCGTAAATGCTGTGTCTCTGGAGAGGATGTTTTCGCTCCTTCGTCAATTAACTTCGATCAATATGACCCCGACTACATCACTCCCCGGGAGATGACCGATGGAGATATTTATAACGCTATATTGGCTTTTAAAGAAGGCGCCCGCAGGGCTGCTGAAGCAGGCTATGATATTCTTGAAATCCATGGTGCCCACGGTTATTTAATTAATGAGTTCCTTTCTCCCCTCACCAATACCCGTTCCGACAGTTATGGCGGTTCGGTACAAAACAGGGCAGAGTTTTTGAAGCAGGTTGTTCGGGCTGTACGGTCGGTATGGAATGAGGAAAAACCTCTCATCCTGCGGATCTCCGCTTTGGATTACAGTGAAGATGGAAATAAACCCGAAGACCTGGCAGAGGTGATTAATTATATTAAGGGGGAGGGAATCGACATCATTCATGTCAGTACCGGTGGTGTAGTTCCCAATGTGAAGATTCCCGCTGCACCTGGATTCCAGATTCCCGCTGCCAAAATAATCAAGGAAAAAACAGGTCTTCCTGTGATTGGGGGCGGATTGATTACGACGGCCAGGCAGGGAGATGATATTCTTGCCCGGGAGCAAACGGATCTGGTGTTTTATGGCAGGGAGCTTTTACGTAATCCTTTCTTTCCCCTATTGGGAGCCAGGGAAATGGGTGTGGATGTGGATTACTGGCCGGGGCAGTACCTGAGGGCTAAATAGAATCTTTGCTTCGATGTTTTTCAATTATTTTTCTTTTCCAGTAAAGGAGATGCAATGGGACATAACACAGCCAGAAACGGATACAGAAAATTAGAAGAAAGATTAAATAAATTTCCTTTAGGAGCCCCTCCCTCTGAAACTCTTTATAAAATATTAAATGTAATGTTTTCAGAAGAAGAGGCAAAGTTAGTTGCACTATTACCTATCAAACCCTTTTCAGCCAAAGTTGCCGCAAAAGCCTGGAAAAAAAGCCTTGAGGAATCAAAAAAAATCCTGGATGAACTTGCATCAAGAGCTCTGCTCATTGATATCGATATAGATGGAAGTTCAACATACGCCATGCCTCCCCCCATGGCAGGTTTTTTTGAGTTCTCACTAATGAGAGTCGGGGGGAAGCTGGATCAAAAAGTATTAAGTGAATTATTTCATCAATATTTAAATGTCGAAGATGATTTTGTAAAAGAATTGTTTACAATGCCAACTCCGCTGGGCAGAGCATTTATTCAGGAAGAGACGATAGAAGATAGAAACCTTTATGTACTGGATTATGAAAGAGCTTCAGAAGTAATAAAAACGGCTTCGCATATTGGTGTGGGAACATGTTATTGTCGTCATAAAAAGGAGCATATCGGAGAGGCCTGTGATGCTCCTATGGAAATATGTATGACTTTTAATAATACTGCGTCCTCTCTTATAAAACATGGATATGCAAAACAAATATCAGAGGAAAAATGTCTTGAATTATTAGATCTTGCCAAAAAACATAACCTGGTCCAGTTTGGAGAGAATGTTCAAAACAGGGTTGCTTTTATCTGTAATTGTTGTTCATGCTGCTGCGAGGCACTTGTGGCAGCCAGAAGAGTTGGCGTTTCCCATGGAATCAGCTCATCAAATTTCATCTGTCATGTGATTGAAGATAAATGTATTGGATGCGGGAAGTGCGTTGAAGTCTGTCCGGTTGAAGCCCTATCTTTGGTATCAAAAAACAGCATAGAACCGAAAGAGAAGTTTGTAAAACTAACCGAAGAAAACTGTCTGGGATGTGGTGTCTGTGTTGGTGTATGCAAATCTGACGCCCTTGAAATGAATGAAAGAGAAGTCAGAGTGTTCACGCCAGTTGATATAAGCCATAGAGTTGTTCTGGAAGCCATTGAAAAAGGTAAACTGCAGCATCTGATTTTTGATAATCAGGCCCATTTCAATCACCGTGTTCTTGCCGCTATTCTTGGGGTTATATTGAAATTACCAGTGACAAAACAGATTGTTGCCAGTGAGCAGGTAAAATCAAAATATTTAACCCGAATAATTGAACGACACTTAAAGAAAGCACGTCCAAATTGATTTTGATATACCAAAATTAAAGCTTCAGTCCGAAATTAACAAAACCACCTGGATCAACAGATCTTCTTAACTTTCAATCCGGCAAGTACTCCTAATTTTTCTATCTTTGAGCCTATATGACCTGTACCTATAGCACAATGATGAGCAGGTCCTGCATAGCTCCATTGATTCATAAATTCTTCAGCGCCTAATGAAAACCGGTATCGGCTGTTCGTATTGCCTATATCAAGTACCGGTCCGGGTACGCATTCCCCCTCGGCAATAAGCAGAAAGAGTTCATTGATACCCTGAACTACTGAAAGCAGGGTAACCGGTCCGTATTTTACTGTCATTTGGATGGAGAGTCCCTTCCCTGGTTTCCCATGATAAACAGGAAGAGGAACGAGGCCGACCTCCCCTTCGGCAATTGCAAAATGTGCGGGACCATCATGGCCAAGCATTACAATGTCATCATCAAAATCCATGCTGTAAAATTCACTGAATGATCCACCCGCGCCGAAACTGTCAAGAATCTTCATCGCCTGGGCATTCTTAACTTCACATTCTCCGGCCACAGGAATATTTTTACCGGTAAGCAGAGTATTTCCCGCTATGACTGAGGTAACGATCTCTTCATATTCATTACCGGGCTCCCCTTCATAATAGTAGGCCATAGCTCCTAAATTATGCTCTTTAACCAGGCGATCGAGGGCAACAGAGGTTTTTGCTGCTCTTACAATTTCATGAATATCGCATTCATCAGAAACTAAAAAGGTATCTTCAAACTCCTGGATTTTCTGATCGACCTGTAAATCTGTGGTATCCTGACGGTATTTTGCCAGTTCACACATTTCTATGATTTCAATATGTGTTCCAAAAACAGCCGATTGTTGGGCCAGATCTGTATATACATCAAGCATACCACCATAGTAATGGCCGAGAATGCCCAGACGATTATTCTTCATATTTCGAAAAACTTTAGCAGCCTCAACCCATTCTTGAATTGATTTATTTGTTTTATCCTGTCCGAGGTAACCTGAAACGATTTTATATGGAATAGAAGAACGGTTAAAAATACCAGCAATCTCCGGGACCGAACAAGCCTGACAATGCGCCAGCCATTCACCTGTCATCGCACCACGATCTTCCATTTTGTTGAAGGATTTATAATCAATAGCTGAAACCGGTTGAATATTTAAAAGTATAACAGGGACCCCTGCCTCCTGAGCCACAGGAAGAACTGTAGAGGATAAGGCATAAGTAGTAATATAGCAAAATAGAAGTTCGATTGATGATTCCCTGAACATTGCGGCTGCTTCCCGCGTTTTCTCCGGACTATCAACCAGACCAGCTGAAATAACTTCTGCCCCATCTATCCCCAGGATTTCTTCAATCTGGGAGAGGAATCCCTTAAGACGATCTTCCAAACCATCAAATTGAGGCCAGTATGTATTTAAACCAATGCCGAAAACTCCTATTTTAATATCCGGTTTAATCATTTCTCAATTCCCCACCTTTGTCGTATTACCTGAACTTCGACGAATTCTGAAGTATTCCTCGATACGATCCCGTATTGAGGACATGGAAAATGCCAGCAGTAAGACAATTCCTATGACAACTCTCTGCATATACGAATCGATCCTGAATAGATTCATTGTTGTATTCAGCGATGCAAAAAATATAGAAGCTATAAAGGTATTCATTACGCTTCCCTTCCCCCCCTTAAGGCTGGTCCCCCCCAGGACAACGGCAGAGATCACTTCAAACTCATACCCGTATTTCATTCCTGGATTCGCAGACCAAAGACGGGAACTTAGAAATACAGCGGCAAGTCCTGTGAACGCTCCGACAAGAATAAAAGCACCAAGTCGAATCCTCGTCACCGGAATTCCTGAGATTACACTTGCCTTCGTTGAGTTACCAACCGCCAGTATACGCCTGCCAAAAAGGGTGTAGCGAAGGACAAATGTCATCAACAGGACAAACAGCAGAAATACAATAAAAGGTGTAGGAATACCGAGCATTTTCCCATTCCCAAGGGAGGTGAACCACTTTTCCTGGAACTGTACTGGGTTTCCATCAGAGACAATGAAGGCTAATGCCCTATAAACAAAATACATTGCCAAAGTCGCAATGAAAGCTGGTATCCCCATAACTGCAGAGAGACTTCCATTAATCGCACCGGCAAAGCCTCCAAGTAATACGACAATCAGCAAGGCAGGCAATAGACCAACCGTTCCCACAATTGAAACTGTAATAATGGCCAGAAATGCCAGAAGAGATCCGACCGACAAATCAAAATCTCCTGTAATGATCAGAAAAGTCATTCCAATTCCGGCAAAACCTACAAAGGCAGCTTCCCTGGCAATATTCAAAAATATCTGGGGATTTCGAAAATTCCTGTTTGCTATAATCCCTATCAGCCAAAGCAGTAGGAGTGCAAAAAGAATCCCCTTATCGGCAAAAAGGTTTTTTATTACTGTTGTTCTTTTGTTTGGCCTGCTCATTTTGTACTCCTTTTCACCAGTCTTGCATTCAAGGTGTTCACGCTCAAAGCCGCGATGAGAATCAGGCCGGTTACAAGCCGCTGGTAGAAGTCTGGTACACCCAGAAGATTTAAACCGTTCTTTATGATACCAAGCATTATGGCTGCCACCAGAGTTCCCCACAGGCTTCCTTTCCCGCCTGTTAATGCCGTACCGCCAAGGATGGTTGCCGTGATCACCTCAAGTTCAAAGCCCTGCCCAAGTCGTCCGTTACCGGTAAGTAACTGAGCCGTCAGAATCGTTCCTGCGATCATGGTAGTTACAGATGTCATCACAAAGACACCCATCATCACAAGGTTCACCGGAATACCGGATATATGGGCAGCCTCCTCTCCGGAACCGATACCACGGACCCAAACGCCAAAGCGTGTCCAGCGGTAGATTATAGTGGCGATAAGATATAAACCAAGCATCATCAAAACAGGTACTGGAACAATGCCAACTTTACCGCTGGAAAAAATCTTAATATCCAGATAGTTGTAAATGGTAGCATCATGTCCCTGTGTATATAAAAGTGCTAATCCACGGTAAATTGTCATTGTTGCCAGTGTGGCTACAAAGGTTTGAATTTTCAACTTTGTAATAATAAACCCGTTAAAGATTCCAAGCAGTATTCCCGCGACTAAAAGAATTCCCAATGATGGTATAAGTCCGTATTTAGGAATATTTAGGCCAAGAATACAGGTTGCCAATGCAATCTGAGAACCGATAGACAGATCAAAACCGCCAGCCGTAATTGCAAATGTCATGCCAACCCCTGCGATAGCAACCATTGAAACCTGGGAGAGCAGATTGAGAATATTCTGCTGTGACAAAATATTCGGTGTTAAAATGGCAAAGATCAGCAATGTTGTCAAAGCCAGGAAGTATATTCCGTAACGTTCCCATATTCTCATGCTCCCACCTCAGCACCTGTTGCAATTTTCATTATGCGGGTCTCCTCAATTTCTCTTCCAGTCAATACACCTGCGATCTTTCCATCCCGAATTACTGCGACTCTATGGCTTAGAGATATCAGTTCAGGTAGATCAGAGGAAACCAGAATAATAGACAGACCACCATTCGTAAGCTCATCCAGAAGTTCATAAATTTCCCCTTTTGTTCCCACGTCAATTCCGCGGGTAGGCTCAAGGAGAATAAGGACCTTGCAGCTTCGTGCGAGTGCACGCCCGAGAACGGCTTTCTGCTGATTACCACCGCTTAAATCCCGAATTATCTGTTCAGGTCCTGAGAAACGCATTTTCATCAGATCTGAATAAGTCTTGAAGATAGCTTGTTCGTTCTCCGGAGGAATAAAGGCTCCTCCAAACCGGCTTATCTGTGTAAGTGTATTTATTGTCAGATTATCGCGCACTCCCATCAGAGGAAAGATACCAGATTCCTTCCGATCTTCAGTTACATAGGCTATTCCTGCGGCCATTGCATGGGCGGTATTCTTTAAACTGACTTCCTCACCTTCAATTGACAGGATTCCGGAATCTACAGAATCAAGACTGTATAGCGCCCGGCATATCTCTTCAATACCGCATCCCATCAATCCACCTAAACCGAATATTTCTCCAGCCTTCACATCAAAGCTTATATTTCTGAAATAGGGTTCACGACAGAGGTTATTAACCTTCAGAACCGTCTCTCCAATTTGGTTTCCCGGATGCCTGTAGAAAGCTTTTACATCCCGGCCGACCATCATTCGCACAATTTTATCAACATCCAATTCTGCAAGAGGTGCTGTTCCCACTAATTTACCGTCACGCAGAACAGTTACTCTATCAGAGACATCAAAAATCTCTTTCATCCGGTGAGAGATATATAATATTGTCTTCCCCTGATCTTTCAGGTTTTTAATAATTTCGAAAAGACGAACGACCTCAGCATCATTCAAAGCGGCTGTAGGCTCATCCATTATGATCACCGAAGCATCCAGACTTACTGCCTTGGCTATTTCGGTCATCTGCTTCTCAGCAACACTGAGTTTGCCTACTTCGATTTCAGGATCAAGGGGAAGATCCAGCAGGGTCAACAGTTCGGTTGTCTCACTGATAAGCCGTTTTCTATCCACAAACCCAAAACGCAGAGGCAGTCTGTTTGCATAAATGTTTTCTGCTACAGAAAGCTCACTCATCAGATTAAATTCCTGATAAATAACAGAAATCCCCGCTCGTTGTGAATCGACCGGGTGTTTAAACCGGGCTGATTCTCCACAAACCTCAAACTCTCCGGAGTCAGGAATATATACACCGCCAAGAACCTTCATGAGCGTGCTCTTTCCAGCGCCATTCTCACCTACAATAGAGTGAGTCTCTCCAGCAATAACATCTAAAGAAACATCTGTTAATGCTTTGACTCCAGGAAATGTTTTTGTAATATTTCTTGCGCGAACGGCAAAATCCATGCCTTCCTCCAAATAAAAACAGCTGACGGCCCCCCCAAAGGGGCACCATCAACTTATAAAACTAATTTAATATTGATCAATATTGTCTGCAGTAATCAGATTCACCGGAACATATATTTCCCGGTCTGCCGCATTATCATAATCCAGGGCTTCGCCCTTTATAGCTTTATCAGCCAGAACAACCGTCATTTTTCCCATTTCATATGGTACCTGCTGTACTGTCGCAGCCATTGTTCCAGCCTTGATTGCATCAAGAGCAACACCATCACCATTAAAACCGATAATCATGATGTCATCACGCCCGGCATCAACAGCAGCCTGAGCCGCAGCCGCAGCCATAGGATCATTTTCAGCAAAAACAGCCTGAACATTTGGATATGCAACAAGAACATCCTGCATGATACTATAGCCTTCTTCGGGTTTACTGTGACCGGAAAGTTCAGATACTACTTTATAGCCAGCATCAGTGACAGCTTTCTTGAAACCTTCACCACGTCTGATGGCGTATACTGCGGAAGGTTCTACTTTAATTATAGCTACCTCCATAGATCCGCCGGAACCTTTCAGTTTATCAGCCACAAATTCACCGGCAAGAGCACCACCACCGAAGTTGTCCGATATTACAATAGCATCATAGTTAGATCCGCCACCGCCGATATCATCAAGTATTACTGGGATTCCTGCTTCATGAGCTGCCTCTACAACAGGACCGATAGCCGGGGGTTTAACTGGAGAAACGATAAGGGCATCAATTCCCTGAACAATCAGATCCTGACAGCCCGATACCATCTGTGCTTCATCAGATTTCTGATCATGAAGAATAAAATCATATCCCAACTCTTCTGCCTTTTCTCTGGTTCCTCTTTCCATATCCTGGAAGAATCCGTACTGCATGTCGTAGACTGAAAACCCGATTGTCTTCTTACCATCATCAGCCTGACCTCCGGCGAATACACTACCGGCACATACAGCCAGTATCATCACAACGATCAAAATTCTTTTCATCACAAGCCTCCTAAGCTATTTTTTATATAGTTTAAAAGGCAATTCTTCAGCGGGCCATACACAAAAAAGGCGAAATAATATACATTTTAAACAAATGCCTATAGATTTGAGACAATTCAGGAAATATCTGCCCATAAGCGATGCTGCTCGAGAATGGGGTCTGTGGTGTACAGATGCAGGAGCTACTGTTATTAATCCGGGCGACGCCTATCCCAGGCAACCGGGGACTCACCCTGAGTCTTTTGCCAAAGGGATAGCAAATGGACTTGGAAGAGTACTTACGGAATATCAACTTATCTATATTACAAAAGGAAGAGGCCACTTCCAATACTTAAAAAATAATGGAGAGGTGTTGGACCTTTCAGTCGAAGCCGGCTCTGCTATTATTCTCTATCCGGGAATTTGGCATTCATATGCCCCTGACAAGAGCACAGGATGGAATGAATATTGGGTTGGTTTCCGGGGGGAGATCCCAAAAACACTTCAGCAAAAACAATTATTGAATTCAGAGCAGCCTGTATCCCCCATAGGACTTCATGAAAATTTCATCACTGATTTCAAAGAAATCTTCACACTAATTGATGAGGAACCTCCTGCTTTTCAAATGATAATCAGCGGTATCATTCTGAAGATGCTAGGCCAGGTGACTAGCTTGAATCAAGGTGGAGGAATGGCACAGGGTACAGAACGAGCCATTAGAATAGCCAAAATATATTTCGAAGAGCATCTTGAAGGAGATCTTGTAATGGAGGACCTTCTTGAACGTGTAGGTATGAGCTATAGCGTTTTTCAGCGAACGTTTAAAGAGTATACGGGATTATCACCGTACAGTTACTTTTTACAATTAAAAATACATGAAGCTTGTCGGTTGCTCCTTGACCGCGTACCGGTGAAAGAGATTGCATTCAAACTCTCCTTTGAAAATCCCTATTATTTTTCCCGACTCTTCAAGAATAAAACAGGACTCTCTCCCACCAAATGGCAACAAGGGGCTCTTCTGTCGGAAGAGAAACCGTCTTCTCCCATTGGCTAAAATATCATTGTGTCTATAAACCTGTTACAGTTCCTTTTGTCGTGCTGTAGACAAAAATAAAAAACATCAAACATATTTTCGGTATCATGTTCATTCGCTCCGCTCTCATCGTTAGAACAGAAGGGAAAGACAGTTTAAATATCTACAACACCATTCTCTTCAATTATAAAGTATTCAATACCCTCTGTTCCATCACTATCGAAATATACCTGCACTTCTTCGCCATTAAGGACAACACAGGTTATTAGATCTAATTTAATAACGGCACCGGGAAAACCAACACGGTGTTCTTCATAAAATGCGATGAATACATCTTCATCATAGACCTCGCCAAAGGTTTCACTGTTTCTTAAACCTCCACTCAACCACTCCTTAAATCCGATATAGATCTCACCTTCTTTCAACTTGGGTAAAACAGTATCATTTGAGGATTCAATACCATCAAAGTGGTCTTTCAAAGCTTTAAGTTTATCTTCAGGGAAGTTATCTGAGCAGGCGCCCTCTTCTTGATACACACTATTATCGATGATTAAATCCCATAAATCACCTTCCGTTGTTTCCTTGTATTTTTTGATAGAAACTTTCGCAATATTAAACTCTATTCCTTCCATCTATATCCCCTGCTTTAACAGCACACCAATTTGATATAAAAAAAGGTACTGATTTTATCTTAACAACCTTAACCCGCAGATTGAATCGCAGATTCAACACTGGGATACATATCTATAACCTGATCCAGACAGGTAAGTCTGAATATATTTCCCGGAATCTCAGACAGGGCGGCCAGTTTAAGCCACCCCCCTGCTTCCTGGGTGTTCTTTAATACCGATACAAAAACAGCCAAACCGGAACTGTCAAGAAAAGTAATACCAGATAGATCAAAAACCAGTTCTTTATATCCCCGATTTAGAAGTTCATAAAGATAGGTTTTTATCTCTCCTGCATTTGCAGCCGTAATGCGGCCGGATAGAGTGATAAGACTTCTGCTTGAGCTAATGCTTCTGTCTTCGATCAGATAATTTCCGTTCATATAGTACTCCTGTTCAGATCGGGATCGGGTCGAGGGTTCCATCCCTCAGGAAGTGAATATACAGCGGCTTTCACTATTATACTCAAGTTCGAAATATTATAAATGGTCCAGAAGAGATTTATTCCCAGCCCCATATACGAGTAAGGTGTGCCTGAAATAATCATAATTATTGAAAACAGGATAGCGGCACATGATAAAATGATGCAAATAAGCTGAATTTTGATAAGATTCAGAAATCTACCACCTTGCCTTTGTTTAGGCGTCACAACAAATTCAGGGTTGCGGCCCAACAGTACGCTAGTAACAGCTTTAATCCAAACAGGAAATAATGCCAGGGAATATTGTTCTCCCCGTCTCACATTAGTTCCCCTGGCAATATATTTGAACATCAACCTGTTAAACAAAAGAAAAGGAATCAACCTCCAAAGAAATTCTGCGGAATATGAGGTTACCGGAGCGATTCTCGTAGTGAGAAAAACAAGGGGGGAGAGAATAAAAATAAGATTCGCAAACCCACTGAAATAGGAAAAGATTGTTGTAAAATACTGAAGCCTTTGAGCAATGGAGAGCCCCTTAACAGTCAGAGGGTTTTCTTTCAGAAGGACCTGAATTGTCCCCTGTGCCCATCTCAGCTTCTGTGATAAAGCAGAAGCCAAATCCTCCGGTGCCAATCCCTGGGCAAGAATCTCGTGATGGAAAATACTTCGCCACCCCAAAGAATGGAGCCTGATCGAAGTGGCCATATCTTCGGTAACACTGGAAGTCGCAAGCGGTAAAATAGGAATAGCCTCATCCCCCCGGGTAATTTCCAAATACGCTTCGAGCTTATCCGAAAGTCCGGGCAAAATTGCTTCAGGATATTTTTCTGCAAATTCAGTTTTTGAAAGAGTGCTTCTTATTTCATCAAAAACCTTGGTAACAGGCTTCCCGGTCTTAAGCATTTTTCCAGACTCATTCAGTATTTTTTTAAGTTCCAGAGCAAAAGATTTTTCAATGGAATCTGTTGGACGGAAACGGTAAACGGCCTTTCTCATGGCTGATATTTTTTCTTTTGCCTGTTTCACCATTGTGCGGGAATATTCAGTTATTCCAAGCTGAAGAAGCGCCTCGCGACGGAGGATAGCATTGGAACCACAGAAGAAAGCTGAATTCCAGCCGTCTTTTCCCTGGAGAATAGGGCCGTAGAAGAGGGGGGCATCCGACCCGAAAGGATCTCCCGGAGGAGTATTATAGAAGTGCTGCGGCGTCTGTACAAACGCAACTTTATCATCCTGAAAGTATCCGATAGTATTTTTGATTATCTGGGGAGATGGAATATGGTCTGCATCAAGAATCAGGATAAAATCACCAGATGTCTGAAGTAATGCATTATTCACATTCCCGGCTTTTGCATGCCTTGGTTTCCCCCGCCACTCCTCTCCCCGGGTGATGAGCTGACATCCGTGAGTCTGTGCCAAAGTCTTTATTTCCGGTCGATCTCCATCATCGAGAATAAAAACCTTTTTATCATTCCAGAGGATTTCCTGTGCCGCCTCCATTGTTGTCTCTACTAATTCAGGGTCTTCATTATAAGTTGTAATATAGATATCGACAGATGCTGACTCGTGTGGAGGAAGAGTTTTTCGGTCAGTCGGCTTCAGCATCATAAATGCAAAGAGAATGGAATCGATGAACGCATAGGTTTCTGCAAGGACAAGAGGTATTGCAAACCATAAAGCTTCAAGATTCAGGCTATATCTATACCGCCAATAAAGATAATAGGCGGCGAAAACAATAGAACAGACAGCAATAAGCCGAAAACCTGCCGTCTTTTTTTTGTTCAGGTCAGGATACTTTTTTAGATGAGTTACAATCAAGGCTATAAGCAATAAGCCGATGAGTATCAAGTAAAAAAACATGGTATTCTCATCCGGCAATAGTAAGACTCTCATTTTTTCTCCTTTTTACCACATGCCAGTGGTTTCCTTCCGGTTCGATTGCAGAATGAGTCAGTTCATCACAAAGTTGCCGGATTATATTAAGCCCGTGACCGCCTTCGTTAAGCAGATTTTCAGTCCTGTCCTGCGGCTTATCAGCTTCATATAAGACGGCTGAATCGTAGATATCAAGCTCAACCTTATCAGGAGCCAGAGTGAGTTTTGCTCTGATAATTCCTTCACTATCTTTATGAGAATGTAAAATAATGTTTGTAAAAAGCTCCGATGCTGAAAGCTCAATAGCATAAGAGAATTCCTGACCATAGGCAGAACAGGAGTTGCGGATAATCGAATTCATCTTTTCCAGATTTAAAATATCAGCCACAAACGAAAATTGAACCATTCTCGGTTCCGCACAGAAAACCACCAGAGATATATCATCTGAAAGGGCCGTTTCCTTTCGAAAATCTGAAACGGCTTCAACTATCAATTTGATTCGTTCCTCAGCATTCATCAGTAAAGTTTGTTTCAAGATTTCGATTAGTCTTTCCATCCCGAACAGTTCCCATTGCTCATTATGAGCTTCAGTAATACCGTCACTGTAAAGGACAAAAGCATCTCCAGGGACAAGACTTGTCCTCGTTTCAGAATATAAAGCTTCCTTCATAATTCCAAGGGGAATCCCAGTAGGAGGAAGTAGTTCAATCTTATTTTCATACCCTCGTATTACAATTCCCTGGGTATGGCCTGCATTTGCATAGATTAGCGATGCATCATCCGGGTCGAATTTCACGGCACATAGGGTCACGAACATTTCAGCATTATTTAGCTGGTTGTACAATTTTCCATTTATCTCATTCAGAAACAATGACGGGTTTTCATACGGCATTGATCCGGATCGTAGAAGTGTTTTCACCGAGGACGCAAGCATTGCAGCAGGCACTCCCTTCCCCGAGATATCAGCCATAGCAAAAAACCATTTGTTATCATCCTGTAAAAAACAGTCGTAAAGGTCCCCGCTTACATATTGAGCAGGAATAGCCAAAGCGGATATATCAAACCCCTCCATTTGTGGAAGGGCTGCCGGTAGAAGGCTTGCCTGAACCTTGGCCGCCAAATCAATGTCCCGCTGAAGGAGAAAAAGATGCTCTTGAAGAACCTTCTCCGCCTTTTTCCGCTCGCTTATATCCTGCATAATAGCCACAAAGTAGGATAATTCTCCCAAAGGGCTATAAACCGGAGCGATTGTTTGTTCAACCGTATAAAGACTCCCGTCCGGTCTGCGGTTTACAACTTCTCCAATCCATACCATGCCTTGACTCAAGGTCTCTCGCATATCATTAAAAAAAGATTCTCCATGAACACCTGAACTCAAATTTTCGGGGGTTTTTCCAACAATACCTGTTCGGGTAAAGCCTGAAATTTTTAAAAATGAAGAGTTCACCCAGGTTATTACTTCATTTTTATCCAAAAGGTAGATTCCATTGGCTGCCGATTCCATCGCAGTATAACTAACACGCAGTTGCTCTTCCTGCTGCTTCAGCAGTGTAATATCCCTACCGGAACCATAAAACAATTTTTTCCATTTATGCGATACAAAGCTCCACTGTATCCAGCAGATTTCATCATCCGAACTAATGAATTGTGCTTCATGGGAGAAACTGATTTTCTTATGCCTTGCCATTTTTAATTTAATTTCGAAATCCCGTCCCTGTTCGCCTGAGAAAAACATGGTTAAAGGAGTACCAGATACCTTCAAACCAGTGTTTCTAAAAGTCCTGGTAAAAGAAGGATTTACTTTTTTTAGAGACCCATCATCCTGGAGGATTACTGATGGATCTGCTGAAAGCATAAAGAAGCTGTTAAAAATATTTTTAATTCCCCTGAATATCATTTCTGTAAATATACCATACCGGCCGGAATAAAAAAACAAAATCTAATATATCATTCGTTCCCTAAATATCATTAACCTATTGGGGCTGTCACCACAAAGCAGATAAACTCAAGAGACTTGGAATAGATCAAAACAGGAAAACACGCTCTATTCCGCAGGGATTTCCCCCATTTGAACGAGAAGCGCCGCCGTCATCGGGCATTTTGATCTGATGGTTTCGATGTTAAAAGAAGCACTCTCCAGGTTTATCCTCTTGAACGAAGCACCATTTCCAAGAAGCATGACGGCAATCTCATCATTGCTGTAATCCAGAGCGTAATATAAAGCGGTTCTCCCTTCATCGGAACGGCTGTTAATATCCGCACCGAGCTCAATGAATAACGATGCCACTTCCACATTTCCTTTGCTAGATGCAATTTGCAATGGTGTGATCCCCTGAGGTCCTGTTCCGTTCACCTCAGCTCCACTTTCGAGGAGAAGCCTTATAATTTCCGTGCCCCCCTGACCCCAGGGAATGGCATTAAAGAATAGAGGGACACCATAGTTGTCTATCATAGAGATACTGGCACCGTTTTCAAGCAGTATTTTCGTAATTTCCAGATTCGTAGTTCTAACAGCACGATTGAGTGCAGTTTCTCCATATTCATCCTGTACATCAGGGTCGGCGCCTTTTTTCAACAGCAGTTCAACTGTATCAGCCAGCTCATGTGCAGACGCCAGCAGAAGTGCAGTCTCTTTCTCGGGATTGATATAGTGGATCTCAGCCCCATCTTCGATCATCCTACGGAGCACAGCTTCATTTATATAATAGGAAATAGCCCATTGCAGTGGCGATCGTTTTACATCAAGATCAGGCGTGGATAGGTCCGCACCGTTTTCGATAAAATAGGGAACGAGTCCCTTATTGTATTTGATCGATAAGGTAAGGGGTGTATACCCCTGTTCATTGGCAACAAGAAAGGATGCGCCCCGGTTTAACAGCATCATCACGAGTTCATTGTGATCATAAAAAATAGCCTTAAAAAGAGCTGTTTCTCCCGATTTATCACGAGCATCAATATCCAATCCCCTGTTCAGAAAAAATTCTGCCAGTTTGATACTTCCACCTTCGGATGCTGCCATCAGCATGGTGGTTCCATATGTACTTCGATTGTGGATATATGCACCGGACTCAATCAATAAAAACGCCGCGTCTTCGTTCCCCTTGCGGCAGGCAATTTGCAGAGGTGTAGTTCCATAATTATCGCTGCTGTCTACATTCACTCCGTTTTCGATCAGAAAAGTGATCAGTTCTATGCCACCCTTTCCCTCCGAGATCGTAGTCGCCAGTAGATTCTGGCCATAGTCGTTGGTAACCTGAATATCTGCGCCGTTCTCAAGGAATAAGGTAAAAACCTCTAAATTATCGAGCGCAAAATGCAACGGCGCCCATCCCTGGGAATTTGAGCGATTTACATCGGCATCGTACTCCAGCAGGAGTGTAATCATGTCCATCTCATTATGATAGCGAAGGGCATATTCCAGTACATTCTGGCTGTAATCATTCATAGTATTAATATCTACACCACTGTCCAAAAGTTGGCGGACCCGCACGACATCGCCGTCGTCGATTGCGGAAAATATTTCAGTCTCACTACTTTGGCTGAAAATATTCATAGAAATAAAAACCAGGATTACAGTTATAATTGCCTTTTTCATGTCGGACGTCCTTTAGGTTGTATGGTGATGATGATTGCTTTAAAATCACCGAGTATATAGAGAAAACAATATAAAAGATTTTAAATTATCAAATAAAGCATAGGAAAATTAATCGAGAAACGCAAGCTTAGCAGAGAAAAGGATAAATAGTGCCCGTCTTATGATTCATACCTTACGGGGAAGTTTTCCATAATAGGACGAATTACTCTTTCTGCCTGAAGACATACTCTTCCAACCAACTCTTATATCTGGAAATAAATTCATCCGAATAAGTGGCTTCTTTTGATGCCTCATAATCAAAACAGAAATCATCAGTTATATGGAAAAAGTGGTCGGCAGTCTGGTCAACATATACCATTATATTCTCAGGTAGACCATCAGGGAAGATTTCGTTGAGTCGATCTACAGATTGTTCTGCCCTGGCCATTAGATCCAATCCACCATAGGCCAGCAGTATCGGACTGGTACTTGCCTTCAAGGCATCATCCGGCCTGTAGGGCAAAATATTGTGCATAAATCCCAGTTCAAAAAAAGGAAACCAACTGCCTGTACGTATCATCCTTTTTTGACCGGCAGCTCTTTTGCTGACCATCTTCTCCAAATCAGCACCGGTGTACCCCTGGCAGATATAATCCAGACGTGTCCTGTCCAGATCAGACTCAGCGACGCTTACCGCAGGACCTGCCAGTGAAATGATAAAATCAAGATCCGGACTACGCCCTATGTGTCAACATAGTTGAAGCATCAACTTTTTAAGGAGATATTCAATTATGAGATACAGTTCAGGGTTCAGA
>JAEINK010000046.1 GCA_016342585.1 Spirochaetales bacterium | reverse complement strand
TCGGTGGATTGCGGGAGGAATCCCATTTTCCGACCCAAAATCGTCATAAAGTCGAAATGACAGTTCCTATCATTTCACAGATGTGAAAAAATAACCAAAGCCATGGAGTTCCTGTGCTGGTCAAAAACGAACTACTGTTGTAAAATCGCCTATTCAAAGGCAATCATGCTAAAGGAATAGATAATATGTCTTTTACCTCTCTTGGACTTTCTCAATCTTTATTAAAGACTCTTGAAAAACAAAAATATATTACCCCCTATCCCATTCAGAAGGAGGCAATACCGGCCATCCTGAATCATAAAGATGTGCTAGGTATAGCAAAAACAGGCTCCGGTAAAACGGCCAGTTATGTATTGCCAATTTTGATGAATATCCAGGGAATAAGTTTAAAAAAAACCAGACACATAGCCGTTTTGGTATTGGTTCCAACCCGGGAACTGGCAGTGCAGGTAAATGATGTTTTTAAATTATTTGAAGAATCGCTTCCCGAACGGATAAAAACATTGGCCGTGTTCGGCGGAACTTCGATAAACCCTCAGATGATGTCTATGGTAAACGTTAACATTCTAATTGCAACACCCGGGCGTCTACTTGAATTGATTGAGAAAAATGCGGTTCACCTCGGAGAAGTTGAAATCCTGGTCCTCGATGAGGCCGATAAAATACTGAACGCAGGCTTTAAAACAGAAGTGAACAAAATTATTGATCTACTGCCTCCAAAGAGGCAAAACCTTCTCTTCTCTGCAACCCTGAACGATGATATTGGCAATATAAACCAGATACTTCTTCATGATCCGGTTGTTATAAAAATTGAAACCGAAGAAAAAGATATTGAACTGATAAATCAGAGCGTATACTCGGTTGCCGAAGGTAGAAAAGGGCCTCTACTTCGCCATTTAATAAACAGCAAAGAGATGACACAGGTCCTTATATTTACATCTTCGGTTGCAAGGGCGGACAGGGTTGCAGACAAGCTCAAAAAGAACAACATTGATGCGGAATCAATTCATAGAAAAAAAACTCAAGGAGTCAGAACCAATCTTCTAACTAAATTTAAATATGGAAAGCTCCATGTACTGGTAACAACCGATCTCCTTGCCCGGGGGATAGATATTGAGAACCTGCCCTGGGTTATAAACTATGAACTTCCCCGCTCACCCAAAACATATATTCACCGAATTGGCAGGACTGGCCGGGCCGAAAATCCGGGTGAAGCCATCACCCTCATTTCGCAAGACGAAGAACAGCATTTCAGAGTCATTGAAAATAAAATGAAAAAACGAATCGAGAGAATAAAGATAGACGGTTATTGCTGAACCATCATAAAGCATCCACCACATTCAGAGATCACAGCAAAAGATTTTTAACTTGATCAAACCTGCCGGCCCCCGCGGATCGCGGGCCTTGTGCATTTTGGTGTAAGTCCCTTCTCCTCCGTCCACTTCCGGGATTTGAGATCAACAGAAGATGTCAATAAAAGATCTTCAGGAAAACGAGAAATTATCATCTCTGGATGTTTTTTAAATAACAGTGTGGTTGAAATAGCCCGGGTCAACAAGGGCAGAATCATCCAGAATGTAAATCCTGAATGTACAAGAATTTTTGGATATGATTCGCCATCCGAGCATGGAGGAATTTGAAAAGTTTGGCAGAAAATTCTATGAATCCCTGGTTCACCAGGAAATTATGGAACTCGATTATCAGTTAAAAAAGAAGGACGGCACATTAATCTGGACATCCGTCTCCGGAAAAGCCATAGATCATAACTCACCCCCCGATCTGAAAAAGGGTGTCCTCCGGGTAATCAGGGATATCTCTGAACGCAAGGAAGCAGAGAGTTTTCCATTTGAAAAAGACATGGCAGATCTCTGGCGGTTATAATGTTCGATTTGGATAATTTTAAACTGATAAATGACACCTTCGGCCATAGTACCGGCTGATAAGGCGCTTAAGTATTTCAGTTCCATCTGCAGGGAATCTACCCGGACGGCCGATATATTTGGAAGGCGCGGAGGAAAGGAATTTACCCTGATTCTTCCGGATACAGAACTTGAACCGGCACTTAATGTAGCCAAGAGGATCCGGAAAACCCTTAAGGAAACACCCCCCCTGGAGGAAAGTAAAATACCGAAGATGAGTGTATGCATGGGATTGGCCATACCTGAAAACAATGAGACTCTGGAATCAACACTCATAAAAATTGAAAAACTTCTTTATAAGGCAAAAACCGGCGGCCGGAACCATATTGAATATCAGATCAACTTTCGAGGACAATAACCGACCAAAGAGGTAAATCCTTAATTCGGATACTTCCCGCCGGACCTCGCTCATTCCTGACCCTCTCCACATTCAGAATCATCATAGATCCATCATTTATATCGGGAGAAGCAAAAAAGGCTGATAGACCCTGCTCCCCTTCGGGCCGGTCAAGAGGGAAATCCAAAGAAAAACCCATGATCTCAGAAGGTTCTGATTTTCCCCGGTTCCAGAATGATTCTTCCTGACCTGTAAGATTAATAAGACTGATAACCCTTCGCCCGCGACTTTCTCTTACGATTGTCCAGACTCTTCCCGGACGGCCGTCTGCCGAAGTCTCGGCTCCTTCGAAAAAATATTCCCGATTCTCTCCGGCAGTATGGGTTTCTGAGATCTCCACAAGAAAGGGATCAAGAAACAGATCAAGATACCTGACCTGAAAATCGTAATACTTCAGAATCCTCTCCCTCTCATCGGACCTGAGCTTCGAATAATCGTTGTAATATCCTTGAGTAAGAGCGTTTCCGTCTTCACCCAGAAACAGATGGGAGGCACCAAGAGAAACAATTGCCCCATGAAGTATCAGGGCCGAATAAAGGCTTCCGGTTCCGCCATGATCAGGCTCCAGCCTGAACGGAGCAAGGTATGCGGCAAGGATTACAGGCTTTTTATATGATGATGCGGCGATAATTATCTGCCTGATATGGGAATAGGTATCGTAGGGATCCCAGACTTCGATATAGATCGCATCCTGGTGGGCAGGTCCTGTGGCATGAACCGGCCAGTTTCCCACATTGTTAAAAATTAAAGTAGCTTCATCACCCAGAACATCCCGGGTCTCATCGATCAGTCCTGCAAAATGGTCCTCTAGATATATAAGGCTTTGTCCCCTATCACCTAATCCAAATGCCCTCTTGGGAAATCCGTAGGTATCCATATGAATACCGTCAAACCCTACATCTTCCAGGGCATACCGGTACTGGTTCATAAGACATTTCCGCCATTCCGAACCCTCCCTTATATCCATAATAAAGAACTTATCTATCAGGTTGAAGGCTTCACCCTCACAATCCCTGAGTGCTTCCCTGGGATGAGTAATAAGATACTCCTCACCGGCGGCATATACGGCCCCGTATCCCAGAGCGGCCATTCCGCGGTTACGGCATCCGGTAATCTCATCCTTTACCAGCCGAAGGTCGATCTCCTTTCCCATTGTATCGTTGTAGACCTCTTCCATTCCCTTATATTCATGGTGGCGGCAGGTCCAGTCGTAGAACTGAACATGGGTCATATGGAATTCTGACAGAAAATTTAAGGACTCTTCCGACTTCATTCTATCATTGATGCGGAAATCGCATAAAAAACCATATCGGAGGACCGGACTTTCGGAATCAGCCAGATCGAAAGCGGTCTCTCCCTGGCCAGTAATTTCACCTTTTTCCAGAAGCTCACAGATACATCCGAATCCCCGGCTGCCTTCCGGGAGAAGTTCAACAGGAAGTAGAATGGATATGACAAAACTCCTTATCCCGGAGATGGAAATTTCTGTTTTGATATCAACTTCGGTTTCATGGATAAGCCTATGAAGGTGATAGATTCTTACCCGGAGACAAGCTTCTTCAGGATTAAAATCAAATCCGGCTCTGATTCCCAGGCCGATTTCTTCACCTTTTTTATATTGCCCCTTCTTTGTGAAGACATGTATCTTTTCAATTATTCTGCTGCTCATCCTTTTATTGCTCCCGTGGTTATACCCTGAATAAAGAATTTCTGAAAAACAAGAAATGCAGTTACCGCCGGGAGAAGCCCTAGAACGGCCGCCGCCGCCATAAGGGGCCAGTCGGCACCGTACTGCTGAAAAAACATGGAGATTGCAAGGGGAATGGTTCTCATCCTTCTGTTCTGAAGGAAAAACACCGCCTGTGCGAAATTGTTCCACATTCCAAGCCCCTGGAGTATTACCACCGAGGCGGTAACCGGCTTGAGCAGGGGAAATGTTATCCTCCAGAATGCGCCAAAGGGGGAACAGCCGTCGATAACCGCAGACTCCTCCATCTCTACCGGCATGGCCCTTATAAAACCGGAATATAGGAATACGGCGAAGGGCATGGCGTTTACCGCCAGGACCACAATCATGGCCCAGTATGTATTTATTCCACGAAGTTTGATCAGCAGGGTGTAAAGGGGAACCGTATTGATAATCCCGGGAATCATCATGCATAGCAGGAAGGTCATCATGATAATCCTGTTCATTCCGGACCGGACCCGCCCGATGGAGAATCCGGCCATTCCGGCAAGTATTACCAGAAGACCCACAGCCCCAAAGGTGATCAGGGTAGAATTAAAAAACGACCTCCCCATGTTGGCCTTCTTCCATGCCAGGGGAAAGTTAATAAGGTGAAAATCAGGGAAAAGCCTGATGGAGCTCAAGCCTCCCTCGGGACTTTTCATGGCGATAAGCAGAAGGGCATAAAAGGGAATCAGGGCTGCAAGAGATACGGCGAGGACTACAGCCCTGCGGGATATTCTTTCAGTGAGGTTAAGCTTCATAACTGCCCTCCACCCTGTTCAGCCCCTTCATGGTGATAAGGACAGGTCCCAGGATAATCAGAAAAAGAATAATCGCCACAGCCGTCGAATAGCCTGTCTTGTTACCGTAACACATTCTCATAATATAGATACTCAATGACTCGGTTGCATAACCCGGACCTCCATCTGTAAGGGCAAGTATAATTTCGAAGACAGACAGGGAACCGATGATATTTGTTATTATATTGATCCGTACGGCGGGAAAAAGCTGGGGCAGGGTTATATACCTGAATACATTCAGCCGCCCCGCCCCTTCGACCGCAGCAGCCTCATAGAGCTCGCAGGGAATTGCCTGAAGACCCGCCAGATAGATAATCATGGTCATTCCGGCAAACTGCCAGACATTAACAAGAACAACCATGGTCAGGGCAGATCTGGAAGCAAGCATCCAGTTACCCGGCTCCACTGAAATCCGCTCAAGCCATATATAGAAAAGTCCCCGTTCGGGCTGAAGAAGAAGATACCAGACCGATCCCATTATCATGGGACTTATGACTGCAGGAAGATAAACAAGACTCCTGACCCCATCCCTGCCCTTAAAGGAATTATTTAAAAGAAGAGCCAGAGCAAGTCCGCAGATATTCAAGAGGGGAGCACTTCCCAGGGCGAACAGAAGGGTCGTCTTTACATCATTCAATGCCCGGCGATCCGAGAAGAAATTGATAAAGTTCCTGAATCCGATAAACTCGGGGGTAGAAAATCCATCCCAGGCTGTGAAGCTCAGGACCATACCCCGGAAAAGCGGAAAGAGAAAAAATATTCCAAATAGAAAAAAGGCGGGAAGAGCCATGTATTTATGCCAGCCGCCGGTGTTTATATTCATACCGATTTAAATACTCTCCAAAAATATTATAAGACTAATAAGTCCCGAACCGGAACCGGAATAAACCGATGAAGGCGTATCCGGCCCGGAGGGGAAACACAGCTATCTGCTAATTACCGTAGGCGCTGTTCCAGATTTCCGCATAACCTTTGGCAAACTCATAGGGTGTATCATAGGCTCCTGTCAGGAGTTCCTGGATAAGCCTGCCCGCGTCATCTACTGACAGGGCTGAAGGAGCTTCGGTTGAAAAGTTAATATTAACATAAGTCTTGACGGCCCGTGATACATCAGCACTTATTGGTGACCAGTCGGCTTTCACATCGGTGAAGGCAGAGGGCATTCCTCGAAGCTCGCAGTACTCCTTCTGAATCCCGGGCTGGAAGAGATAATCGAGGAAGGTGAAAACCGCGTCGCTGTTCTCTGTATTAGCGGAAACAGCAAAGACTGAATCCTCGGCACAAAGAACCATGGGTCTGTATCCATCCATAACCGGAGGAAAGGGACCAAAGCCGATATTCCTGGTCATGGCCGGATTGAGTTTGATAATATCTCCAACAACCCACATGCCCTGGTTGATCATCGCAGCCTCACCGGAAGCAAAAGCCTCTTTCTGATTATCATATGTGGCTGTGACGGCATCGCTGTTTATAAGTCCCTTGGCCTGAAGCTCAAGAAGTGCAGCAGCAAAACTTTCCATCAAACCACCGGGAACATCAAAGGCAAGATCACCCAGCTCATTATCAAGGAAGGCCTGACGTGATCCGGGAATTCCCAACTCCTGCTTGATAATTCCATGAACCCAGAATTCAATTAAGTGTCCCAGGGTCCAGGAATCCTTACCAGCCAGAAAGAGGGGGGTAACATCAGGGTTCGCTTTCTTAACCGCCGAAAGGTTTGCCACAAACTCATCCCAGGTTTCGGCATCCTTCAGTCCAAGATCAGCAAACATAGCCTTGTTGTAGAAAAGACCGCCCATGGTTACATTGGTTGCGACCTTATACTGTTTACCGGTTTTTAGATCGGTACAGAGGTCCTTTACGGAAGGAAGAAGTCTTCCCCAGAACGCTTCATCGGATAGATCCTGAAAGATTCCCTGATCTATAAAATCCTGGGTAACTACAGTTGTAAGATCAGGAACCTCACCTGAGGCAAGTTTAATCTTCATCACATTCGAGGCATCATTCTGATACTCATGCTCCACAATAATATCCGGATGAAGGGCCTGGAAATCGGCTATAACACCTTCCGTCCACTCTACCGTTTCAACCCGGCCGGAGAAAAAATCAATCTGAGTACTATCCTTCTGCCCGGATGCGGCCAGGGGTAATACTGCCAAAACAAAAATACTTAAAAAAATCAATCTTATCTTCATAACTTAACACTCCTTTTCAAAATGTGTATAGTCAAGATACCTGTTTTAGTGACAGGCTTTTCTGCTCTTAGAGCAAACCTGATCAACGATCAGGAACATGGCATGGGACCAGACAAGGGGCGTTGCAATCGTCCCCCACCTTTGTTCCCAGACCCTTACCATTGGCGGTTCATTGGTTATATCCGTTGTCTGTTCGGGCAATGAACCGTCTTCTTTCTGTTGGCGAACAACCCATTCCAGAAGGGAATCCGCCTCATTTTCCCGGCCCGTTTCAAAGTAATACCAGGCCAGCCAGCAGGAGTGAATTATCCACTGCCCGCCTCCATAATATGAATCCTCCGAGTAACGCTTTACACCTCCTTCTTCCAATAATTGCTCTTCGATTAATGCTGCTGTTTTCATCATTACAGGGTCATTCACATCGGCCAGACCAAAAGGCAGGGCAATCCATAACAGACTTGAATCCACCAGATCGGAGCCAATGTACTTGGGGAAATATCCTTCTTCATTCAGATTGCCGTACACAAAGTTCCTCACATCCTGAATAAAGGTTTCAAGTTTCATCCCAGTCAGCCAGGGCGAAATACCTTTAAGACCCCCGTAAATACATGCAAGGGTTGCCGGATGAACCTCTTCGGGGAACTCCTCCCAGCAATCGCTGTTTGGCATCATCCAGACCATTTTCAGATATTTAATGGAAAGTTCAGCTCCTTCTCTCCATTCGGAAGGAAGTTCAGCAAGATCTGATTCCATCATATATTCGGCCATGCACCAAAGCCAGGTTCCATACCCGTCGATCTGAAAATTGGGCCAGTCGGTTTGATCCTCCTCACCTTCAGCCGTATATCTTGCACCAAGAAAATCCCTGATCTGAACCTCCCCCCCCCTGTCAAGTTTCTGCTCCAGCGCTTCGATCTTTCCCCTGCTGGAAATTACAACCCGATTTCCCCAGCTCAGGAATCTCTCCGCCTCATCCAGTTTGCCAATCCTTATCATAGCAAAGGCAATGAACGCACCGTCCCTGAACCATGAATAGTTATACTGGCTGAATGAGGGACATGCCAGGATGGCACCTCCGGCAGTCTGATTCTCAAGAATTATCTCTTCACTACGCTGCCTTAACTTTTGACGTCTGTCCAAAAATTCACCTCCTTTATCCAATATTTGCAGTAAACGCTTACGTAACAGACCAAAAAAAATGCTGCTATCTTTCACAATTCCCTGACCGAATTTCTCTCCTTGACCCAATGTTTCATGATAATACTGTTTGAATCATCACCTTCCAGAAGAAGGCCCATCGCACAGATGCCCATCTCTTCCACAGGCTGATGCAGGGTGGTAAGAGCAGGAACTGCCATTACCGCGTCGAGAGTATCATCGTACCCCATGACAGATATATCCCCTGGGATATTCACACCCTTCCCGTGGAGGAAGGTCAGGGCACCCAGGGCCATTTCATCACTTGAGGCAAAAACCGCGGTAAGATCTTTATTCTCATTCCATAAGACTTCCATTCCGGATGCCCCGCTTTCAAAATGAAAATCTCCATATACAAGAAGTTTCTCATCAAAGCTCTGATCATATTCGGCCAGGGCCTTCCTGTACCCTTCAATCCTTGGTGCACCGGCAACAGGATCATCCGAAGTACCGGAAATAAAGCCAATTTTACGGTGCCCCTTATCAAGAAGGTACTTAAAGGAGGTGTAGGCGGCCTGTTTATCATCGACCCTAACGTAGGGAAAGGGAAAATGGTCCGAATATGTTGATACAAGTACTACCGGGATGGAAAGATCGAGCATATACCTGCCGTACTCCTCCTTTACCCACTCACTGGCAAAGATGATTCCCTCAACCCTCTTCTCACTGAGTATTCTAAGATACTCAAGGGTTCTCTCACCATTCCTATCTGTATTGCAGATTATTACACTATATCCCCGCCTGTGTGCCTCAGTTTCAATTCCGTGAATAAGCTGGGAGGAGTATCTTGAGGAGAGACATGGGAGAAGAACTCCAATTGTATGGGTTCTGGCACTCACCAGCCCCCGGGCGACAGCATTGGGTTTGTATCCCAATTCCCGAATGGCTTCTTCAACCCGGATCTTCGTCTCTTCGGAGAAACCAGAGAGATTATTTATTATCCTTGAAACGGTAGCCGTGGAGACTCCCGCCTTTTTTGCCACATCTGAAATCTTTGCTGACATAATCCGCCTTTCTTTTATCTGTGCTTGAGTAAGCGCTTACGTAAGTATAACAGAGATAATTTTGTTGTCAATGAAAAATGAATATAAGTTCAAAGAAGCAAAAGGTAAATAAGGATTTTCGACAAATTGTTGTGCTTTAGATAGCTTGGGGTTGTCAAAAACACTCAAATTAATAATCTAATCGAATATTCTCTATTTCCCACTCCTCGAAATGTTCATAATGATGAATGAGGGAAATCTCTTTTATATATAATTCAACAGGCTCGCTTTCCCAGGGAACTCCTGCAGATAATCTTGATTCCTTATAGTCATAAAAATGATACATTTCTTCATCGGTCATTTCGGCAGTCAGACGTTCTTCATTTAAAATCCTGTCCTGAATTGATGCAGAACTGATATTGATCTGCTTAAGAGACAGGAAATCAAATTTAACCTCAGGAAAATTCCTGACTATCCAGTAACTATTAATCACATGTGAATATTCTATCCATCCGTCAACAGAATCGATTAATCCAAAATCAAGTATAAAAGGATTATCAAATTCATCAACCAGAACCAATACGATATATAAAGGACTCCCGGTATTTTTAAGAAGAATACTGAAGCTATAGGGAAGACTCACATCATGTATTAAACCAAACATGGAAAAGTCAATGTTGCTGTTGTCTTCACTGTAAAAAGGAACTGAAGGTATATCGAATGGTAATCTTATCCTTACATCATGAAAAAATGAATCAAAAACACCTGTAAATTTTAAGACGGATTCATTTGGGAGATACCAATCATCCTCTGAAACTCGAAATGATTGACATTTAAAGCTATCGATTTGATTTGTATTTAACTCAGGTCTGTCAAAAAATAAATAGAAACTATCTAGACCCGGCAGCAGACTCCACTCCTCCGGAGATAGAGAATAAAATCCGTCGAGAACTAGACCGTCTTTTTCCGGATTCTTTACCGTTGTTGAATAATTTAAGGATACTCCATCTATCTCTGTATCCGGATTCAGAACATCGAAATCTATCAGGATACTTTCCATTGCTGATAATAATGATATAGAGGCAATTAATGCAAAAAGTAATAAGAGTTTAAGTTTCATATTGTTTCCTTAACAAAGAACACCTCTACAATTAATTATTATAAAGACACATAATCTCTCCTGCTGTCAAGGCTCGATTATAGAACTGGAAACCGTACCGTTTTTACTGTTTCCCGAGGTATCGGATGCATCTCCGGTTACAGAATCGGGGGAAACAGATGTCACCCCCGATATGATTTTCCTGAATATGGCAGAACTCCTCATCCCGTCCTTTTTCCCCCGTTTTTGGAATAAAAATCCTTCATGGTTTTGTGGATCTGTTTCCATTTGTCCGTCTCCTCCTTCCTGGCCTGGAAGTCGGTCTTCCGGTTGAGGTAAGCCAGTTCCCGCTGGAGGTCAAGATAGTTTTCGTACCTTCTGTGGGTCAGGAGCCCTTCTGCCAGGGCGGCCTGTACTGCACAGCCCGGTTCTCCCTGGTGGGAGCAGTCATTAAACCGGCATTCGGAGGCGATCTCTTCGATATCGGAGAAGGTTTTTCCCAGGGCCTCATCATCTGCCCAGAGCTGAAGTTCTCGCAAACCAGGAGTATCTATCATACAGCCGCCTTCTGGCAGGAGGATGAGTTCCCTATGGGTCGTGGTATGGCTTCCTTTCTTTTCCTTTTCCCGGATATCTCCGGTTTTCATTTTTTCATCTCCGACCAGGGCATTTATTATCGATGATTTTCCAACTCCCGAGGGACCGATCACTACACAGGTTTTGCCGGGAGAAAACATACCTTTTACCTGGTCAATTCCTTCCATAGTTTCGCAGCTTGTCAGGATCAGGTTAACTCCCGGGGCAGCCTCTTCCGCCATGTTCATGGCCGAGACAATATTATCAGGAGCCGCCAGATCCATCTTGTTAAGTATGAGGCAGGGTATGGCTTCGGAATTCCAACCCAGAGTTACATACCGCTCCACCGCTCCCTGACTGAACTGCCGCCCCCCTTCAAGGCCGAACACTATGAATACCAGATCCACGTTGGCGGCCATTATCTGCTCGGTTGTTTCATTTCCAGCACTGTTTCTGGATATTTTGCTTTTTCGGGACAGGATGGATGTTACAACGGCCTTATCTGTCTCAACCTGTCTTAAGGCAAGCCAGTCACCTATGGCCGGCCGGCCTCCTTCATGTCTGAGTTTTCCGGAGATCTCCGCCTTAAGTTCTCCATTTTCTGTTATTACAAGCCAGGATCGGCCGAAATCCTTTATTATCCGGCCGATTACTTCCTCCGTCCCCCGGGAACTGCCGTTAGCTTCCGTATTCTCTATATATTCTGTTTCAATCTTATCTGTCAGTCCGTAATCTTTAAGTTTGTTCACACTTATTCCTTTTGTTGTCCGTTAACCGACCTCTTCCATAGGAAAAGGAAGCTTTGTCAGTGGTTTTACCGCCAGGGCCAGGAGAACCTGCTCTGCGTCGTCTCCTGCTATTCTGTTGGTACGTATAAAACCGCATTTTGTACATCTGTGGATGATTGCCCACTCTTTATTGTTTTTAACCCATACACCGATGGGTGCCATCTTTCCCCTGCATCCCGATCGCCGATCTCCAATCCTCAAATCCACATGGAGGCTGAAGAGGCAGTGAGGACAGTGGTTTCTCTGTTCCGTCCCGAAGGCCGGAGGTGCAACAGTCCTGCCGCAGTTCGCGCAGATGAATGTTGTTAAGTCTTTCGTTCGCTGTATTTTGGTTCTGGACATATCTAATTCGTCACCCTATCGTTGTTCCGTTTATCCTGATGCTAAAAGCTGAGAAATTCATTAAAAAATTCCAGCTTCCTTTTATTTTATTTGAGAAAATGATAGATAATGAAACCTGTAAGGTTAATCAGACCAGATAGTAGTGAGATTGGTTTTTAACTGTGAATTACTCTTAAAAATCAGAGATTTTAAAAAGTTTGAAGCTTTTATGTAATAAACTTCAGAATAAAAAAACAGTGATATTATAAAACTTTTAAGCGGTATTCACAGGACCTTAACGGTTCCACCCTGAAATTAGCACCGACATTAATGTCCTCCCTTGATAAATAGAATAAAGAGATTTTAAATCATGAATAAACAGGAGTCAAGGTATTAATAATTAACAGGTTCAATCTCTTAATAACTTAAAAGATTTTTTTAAAAATATACCTCCCTAAATTTGCAGGAAACAGATTTTTTTCAAATAGTATTATCATTGAAAGGATGGCGCCGAACAAACCGATTATCAGATACAGCACGTGAAGAAATACGATATCCTGGAGCATCCAGCATTGGACTATTATCCATATGACAATAGCCCATGTAAAAACTGAACTGATATATCCCTGAATTATCAGCTTGTAACGGAAGGTTACCGCGCTGAGAATATTGCCAAGGCCAATAACGGTAAAGAGGATTATACCGGGAATAAGAAAACTGTCGAAGGGGGCGTTTTCCAGAGATTCGGAGGGCATCCCCAGGGGATTCTCGGGATTCGTTATAGCGGCGATGCCCCCCGCAATTGCTCGTATCCCGACAAAAATATGTAAGATTAATAGTATCCTGTATACTTTTTTCATTACCATATCTCCTTTATCCCTCATTCAATCTGATAATTATAGCTTTCACGTTGAAAGAAATAAAGTGTTTCTTTAAGGCATAGAATACTTTGAAAAACATATGAAAATGATTGATTATATGGATTTAATAATTGCAGCAACAGCAATGGTTCATAATTGAAAATTGGTCAACGTAATTTTACATCCCGGCTTAAACATTTCGCTTTCACCCTGCCGTTGGGTTCTTTTCCTTCGGGCAGGGAGGTGCTGTTGGCGTGGTGGTTTTCTAAAAATCCCTAATAGCCTGTGCACGCAGGTTAAAATACAATGTCTGCTCACTCCAGGCACCGGTTACAGTATAAATATACCAACCTAAACTTGTGGAGCTTTCGGTGGAACACCAATACAAACCATCAACCCAGTTCCCGATTCCCTCTGCAATTAAATTTTGATAAACAAGGTCCATTTCACCTTTAGAGGGCAGGAACCAGTCTTCATGACCACTGGCTGTAACCAGATCCCGGCAGCTTTGGGATGCTGTATTCGATAATGAATTATTATCACACCATGTAGCTATAATAGTTGTGTTAGTTTGTCCATATCCGACATCAGCATTTGTACCGCCAATTAATTGCGGATAGGTTCCCCATGTCCTGTCAGCCCATCGCCCTTCGGATTCATGAGCCGCCTCAAGATAACGCCAGCCGTTCGAATAATCCCCGGCATCATAGAAAATATAACCTCCGGCGGGACCGATATCCCCGGGATCATAATCGTTTCCGTTGATTTCAAAAGTATAGGGTGATTCATCCGGATCATCGCTGGTGATTGAAACCAGGGCTGTTTTACCGCCTTCGGTGAGTGGATCAAAGCGGACTGTAAAGGAACCGCTTCCGGCAGGTGGGATGGAAGATACAATAGAGTTTGTAAGATCGAAATCGGCAGTATCACCGGAAGAAAAAATAATACTGGATATAGTTAAGTCCACTAAACCAGAATTTTCAATAGTAAACTCCAGAGGAGTGCCTGCCGGATCACCATCCTCAAAGCTAGTAATTTTACCCAGGTCAACTCTGTGACTGCCATTGACTATAGTTTCCGCATCCTGTTTCACATTGATATCGGGATATTCACCAGTTCCAATAAGATTAAAAGTATAGGTACCTTCATCCGGGTCACTGTTTTCGATAGTGACTGTTGCAGTTTTTTCACCGGAAGTAAGGGGATCAAAACTTATCGAAAATGTGGTTGAACCTGAGGGTCCAACCGTTGCAGTTGAATTATCGGTCAGATCAAAATTCCCGATATCTCCAGCAGTTATAGAAATATTTGTGATCGAAAGTTCCGACCCGCCGGTGTTTTCTATGGTGAATACAGTATCGCCGGAATCATTGTTTCCGTCGCCATCGGCATGGATGTTCCCGAAATCGAAGGACCCTGTGCCCGAAGAAAGATCCGTCGTATCCTGCTTGATATTTATTTCCGGATTGGAGTTCCCCGCCATGTTCAAAATATATACCGGTGTGTCCGGATCGTTGGTTGAAATTGAAATGACCGCGAATTTGTTGCCAGCCGTGAGTGGATCAAATCTTATGGAAAATGGATTAGTATAGGTGAAGGGTGCCTGAGGTTTTACCGTATTATCGATCAAATCAAAATCAGAGATATCACCTGAGGTAAAATTAAGATCATAGATTTTCAGATCTCCATTTCCAAGATTGCGAATATAAAATATTACATACCCGGAAGTCGATCCGTCTTCACCGTCACAGATGATATTGCCAAAGTCGTAACCGCTTCCTCCCGAGGCATAATAGGCCCCGGTGACTTTATTATTGACCTTTATATCCGAAAATGTACCCCTGCCGTTCACTGAAAAAATATAGGGGCTTTCGTCTTCATCATCCGTAATAATCGAAACAACAGCAGATTTCAAACCGGAGGCATCGGTAGTCAAAGGATCAAACTGGATAGCGAAGCTTGTGGTGGAACCGGGAAGGATGGGTGTCACGGTATTGTCGGTTATCACGAAATCATCAACATCTCCCGAACTGAGGGTTATATTTGCTATGTTCAGATCTGATGTTCCCTCATTTTCGATGATGAAATCAGCTGATTCAGATATTTCCCCTCCGCTGCCGTCGGTCAAAACATTTCCAAAACCGTGGGAACCGGTCCCCGAAGAAATATCCTGTGTATCCTGTGTAACTGCAATTTCCGGGGCGGATGTTCCCGTAACTTCAAATTTATAATTATAGACTGTTTCTGTCCCTACATAATATGTGTAACCGATACGTACTTCGGCAGTTTTATTTCCCGCTGTGAGAGGATCGAAACGAATATGGAAATCGTGAGTATCACCGGGATTTAAATTTAGTTGATTGGCGGTCGATATCCCGTTCGGATCAAGATCGAAATCTTCTATATCTCCTTCAAACAACTCAAGAATATCAGCACCGCTGTAAAAAAATGAACCTGTATTTTCCACAGTAAAGGTAACATTTATCGATGAGGAACCGTCGTCTCCATCACAAATAACTGCACCGAAATCATGAATTCCAGATTCACCATGATTAATATTTCCGATATCGGTAGAACCCTGTTTCAGGTTTAGGGTTGGGTGGGTATTGAACCCCCAATATTCCGACCAGTCGCTGGCGACACCATCATCATTGATAATTCGAACCCGCCAGGAATATCCGAGTTTATCCGGAGGCAATGTTGAAGTTGTATACCCGGGATCTATAAGGTTGGCTGTCTCCTGGATGATCTCTCCATTAGGTAAGGGGTATTCAGTTTTAAGCTGTAGATGATAGTACCGGGCTTCAGGAATACCTGCCCATTCCAGAGTGGGAGTTGCACTCGTATACAGTCTGGTTCCTGTTTGTGTGGTAACAGGGACTCCCAGGCGGATAGTAAATTTACGTACGCCGCTCCAGGTTGACCATGCATCCTCATTGTTCAGTTTCTTAAGCCGCCAGTAGTATGTCCTTTTATTGGTTAAAATTGTGGTTAGCAGGTATTCCGATTCAGTCACTGAATTATCATCCGCAATCATGACTCCATCAAAAGTCTCCGCTTCGTTTATCTGTATTTGGTATTGTTTGGTATCTGTCGTATCTACCCAATTCAATAAAGGTGTCGTATCGGTTATCACAGCCAAATCTTCCGGGGAGAATATAGAATCGGAGAATCCTAAAAAAGAGTAGGTAATTATACCGGAATCAATCCAGTTATCCCGATGTGCCGTTATTCGGAGGGATATTCCCGCGGAAACAGAGGTCCCAATTCCGGTAAACCCATTAGTAAGAGAAGGAGCCGTACCATCCAGGGTATAATAGAAAATGACATCAGGTGTTTCCGATTGAAATCTGATTACCGGTTGATCTGAATCGAAAACCACCAGGGATTGTACATTGATTTCCGGAATCGCGCATTTCATATCATAATGTAATTCCAGAATTTCAGAATCGATCCAGTCATCCAAAACCGCAACGGCCTTAAGTGTTGAAGTTTTTTCTATCAAGACAGGAGAAAGGGTATTGAAAAGGATTCCGGATTGAACAGTTGGAACAGATCCGTCAATCGTGTAATAGATATCAACCTCCGGATTTGAGCAGGTCAGCGTTACTTCTCGGGGAATGTTGAATGTCCCTCCCGGAACATCCGCCTGAGGTACTTCAAGTGTCCCTGTGACCTTGAAGAGTCCGGAGATCATATCCGAAACTTCTTCGGCCGTATCTCCACTCACATCAGCCTTCGCAATGGCCATGAGTTCTGCTTCCCCTTGTTCCAGGGGTATGGCTCCAGCGTAAATACTGCCTGATACTGCATCCGGAATAGTTGTCCCGTCAGTCGTATACTTTATACCGGCGCCGGATGTTGAACTTATAATTTCCACATCTACGGGAGTGTAATAAACACCCGGAGGAGGATTAAACATTGGAGTTGCGCAACTGCCGTCAACGGTTATTATATGTGATGCCACATCCGAATTCCGCCATCCTTCTTCCGGATGATAGGCCGCGGCCTTCAGGCTTGTTGTTGAATTCAGAATAAAAGGAGTTGTATATTCAATCCCATTCTTTTCTGTAGGTGTTGAACCATTGGTCGTGTATTTTACCACAGCACCAGGTGTACCGCAGAGGAGAGTGATCGACTGGGACCCTGAAGTTCCGCCGGGATCCGGAACAACTATTGGTGTTGCTACCTGGGGCAGTGGGCGAATATCGGATTCTGTAAGAGTCACACTTGTTGACGATTCTTCGAATGAAATAATCCGGACAACTTCCGGCGGCATTAAATATCTGAGTTTCCCGTATTCTTCTATTTTCAGGTTCCAGGTATAATACCCGGCAGGAAAGGACTGGCTGTGTGAGACCAACTCTTCAGTGACAGCGAATCCCATGTAGATCGGATTCCCGCCGACGGCAGTGAAGGTTGAGGTTATCGTTGTCGCCGATAGATTTAGATTATCAGCCGGCCAGCTTACATCAAAAGAGAAGCTACCGTCATCGGTCAGTGGATAGAGATCTATCGAAACAGCATTTTCTCCACTTACGATTTCAACAGCTTTTTCTCCGGATAGGATGATTGCCCCAGCGCTATTTTTACCTTCTACCGTAATGGTCCAGGTACCTGTTACCAGGTTTTCCGCCGTGTACATCGTACCTGAGAGGTCCATACCGGAGAAGGATTCCCCACCAGGGCCTGATCCGTCGACATTGAAAGAAGCCATGGCCATATCGATAGCTGGATATATGGTCCGGGTACTGGAAGAATCAAGGTTTACTGAAAGAGAGCCTGTTTCCGATTCTTCGGCGGGAATATTCCCGGAGTCATCAGTCAGGCCGAAGTTGCAGGAAAATAATAGGAAAAAGACTATTAAACTTAAAATTATAATCTTTCTGCCTGTTAACCCTGTCATCACTTTGTACCTTTCCTTCATTCAATTATCTGTGTAAATATATCTCTATCATTATAATCACCAAGACCAAGCTGCCCATTCAGGTTTCTGCCTGTTGTCCATAAAGTTCCATCTGTCTTTATTAGCAAACTATGTTCATTTCCGCCAGAGAGTTTACCTGCATCGCTTAATACGTGTGTAAATATATCCAGGGAACTACCGCTGTCGCCGATACCCAGCTGACCTCGGTAATAACTTCCGGTAACCCATAAGGATCCATCAGTTTTTATTGCCAAACTGTGTTGTGCTCCGCAGGCTATTTGACTTATTCCAGTCAGCACCTGTGTAAAGGTATTTCTATCCAGCTGGTTTTCTGTGCCAAGCTGACCGTCCCCGTTTTCGCCTGTTGTCCACAAGGTTTCATTGTCCTTTAATATAAGGCTGTGATAACCTCCACAGGCAACATCAATAACACTGGATAATACCTGAGTGAAAGTATTTCTGGAAGAAAAATTTCCTGTACCAAGCTGACCCCTTTCATTATAACCTGTACTCCATAGAGTTCCATCCGACTTTAACGCCAAACTGTGGGACTCGCCTCCTGCAATTTTAATTACATCGGTTAGTACCTGAGTGAATACCTTTTTATTAAGATTATCACCAGTGCCAAGCTGTCCACTGTAATTATATCCGGTACCCCATAAAGTCCCATCACTCTTTAATGCTAAACTGTGGTATTCTCCGCAAGCTATTTGACTTACTCCGGATAGCACCTGGGTGAAATTATTTTCATCGAGGTTATCACCAGTGCCAAGCTGTCCGTCCAGATTATATCCGGCAGCCCATAAGGTCCCGTCGGTCTTCAGTGCCAGGCTGTGACTAGACCCGCAGGCTGCATCACTTACTCCGGTCAGCACTTGAGTAAAGGTGTTTCGTTTGACATTATCACCAGTACCAAGTTGTCCCCGGTTATTACTTCCTGCAGCCCACAGGGTACTGTCCGTCTTTAATGCCAGGCTATGATTGCCTCCACCGGCTATTTCAGTAAAATAGATCAGGAAAATGAAACTGACAGTATCACTCCAATCTCCCCATTCATTATTGGAATCCTTTTTTCTTATGTGCCAATAGTATCTTGTATTATTGCCAAGCTGTATGTCTAACTGGTATTCTGACAGAGACAGTGTGTTATCAGTTAGAATAAGTGTATTAATATCAAAGGATCCGTCAGTATCTATCTGTATCTGGTATCCGAATGCTCCGGCAAGATCCTCCCAGTTGATTATTGGTGCCGTATCAATTATTTCCTCATTATCCGCAGGAACGGTTATTGTTTCGGAAAATGAAATATACTCCTTACTTATAACATTGGAGTCTATCCAGCCATCTTTGACTGTAATAACCTTCAAAATTGTCCCGCTTGAAACAGTGGCATTCATACCGGCAGTACCATGTGTAGATGAAGGAGTACTACCATCCAAAGTATAGTTAAACTGAACATCCGGGCTGACACTAGAAAAGGAAACAAGAGGGGTTTCCAAGCCAATAACTGCCGTTGCATCTGTATCCAATACCGGATCGGCACATCTTAAAGTATAGTTCAGAGTTAACAGGGGTGAGTCGGCCCATTCCTCTTTTACCGCGACAGCCTGGAGCAGGCTGCTTTTAACGACAAGAATTGGAGTTCCTTCCTGATAAAGGGTTCCGGTTTGAGCATCCGGTGCAGTGTTGTCAATTGTGTAGTAGATATTGGCGCCTTCAGTGCCGCAGAAAAGGTTTATATACTGTATGTCATTATATATTCCCTCTTCTTTATCCACAGTCGGGGTTTCCACATGTCCTGTTATTTTATAGACACCTGCTATAAGATCGGAAACCTCATTTGCCGTATCTCCGCTGACATCAGCCATGGCAATTGCCATTAAAGTGAGCTCCCCGCTGTTAATATCTATGGAAGAAGAGAATTCAGTCCCAACAGATTCTGAGGGGAGAGTCGTATTGTCATCTGTATACATAATTATAGCACCGGAAGTGCTGCTTGTAATAGAAACAGAAACAGGATCGAAATGGATACCGGGGGGAGGATTAAAAACAGGAGTTGCGCAGCTTCCCTCTATTTCTATAAAGGCTTCCGTTATTTCGGAGTCAGTCCATCCGGGATCAGGATTGTAGGCAACTGCCCGAATAGTAGTTGTTGAATTTACTGTTATTGGTGAACCTGAATATTCTGTACCTTTATTGTTCGAAGGCTGAGAACCGTCTATGCTGTATCTGATAGTACTGTCTGGAGTACTGCATGTTAGTTCAATTGTCTGAGAACCAGTGTATGTTCCTGCGTCTGGAGTAAATTGAGGAGATTCAACCTGGGGCAGGGGAGTAAGGATTGTTTCTGTCAAATCAAGAGTAAAATCTGTCTGTTCATTGGATATGATCCTGACGGCCTCCGGCGGCATAAGGTACCGAATCTGTCCGAATTCTTCAATTTGTAAGCTCCATAAATAATACCCTGCAGGAAATGCCTGCAAACAAGAAGCCCCGCTGTATGATAAATCAAATGATAAATCAACAGCATTGCCGCCTTGGGGTGTAAAATTTGATATTACTGAAATACCCCCTGAATTTAATTCTCCTTCCGGAAAAATGATGTTCAGATTATAACTGCCTTCAACTGTTAATGGATAAAGATCTATTATAATTTCATTAATACCGCTGACAATTTCCACATTTGCTGAACCTGACATGATTCTGGTCCCCGACTCATTTTTGCCGTCGACGGTGATGATCCAGGAACCGTTTACAATATTTTCTGCCGTGAATGCGGTTCCAGCAATATCCAGACCGCTAAAGTTTGCCTCTCCCGGGCCGTCCCCGGAGATACTAAAAGTAGTGATGGTCATATCGATCGAGGGTACTATTGTCCTTGAGGAATCGGATGACAGGATAATTGAAAGAGATCCTGTTTCCAAATCATTTTCTGATGTATTACCGGAAGTAAACGGATTCTGGCATGAAATTGAAAAAAGAACTATCAAGGCATAAAATATGATTGATTTCGTTGTTTTTATATATTTGAATTTCATTTTATTCCTCCGGATAGGCGTATCCACCTCGCCAGTTAGATCCATCACCACCTGTGAACCACATCTTATATTCTCCACCATCATTAAATAAAACCGGATGCGAGGCCCCGGAATCATCCCAACTGCCTGATGTTCCCAGGTCCAGACAATGATTCCCTGTTACCCAGGAAATACCATCCAAAGAATAAGCGTATCCCGTGCGCCAGTTAGAACCATCAGATCCTGAATACATCATTTTATAATAATCCCCATCAACTATTACTGAAGGCATTGCCAGCTGATAATCATTCCAGGTACCACTGGGACCAATCAGAAGAACAGGGTTTCCTGAATATTTCGTCCATGATATCCCGTCTGCAGAAGTGGCATATCCAATTTGTCCGTTTGTATTTGACCCGACATACCACATTTTGTATGTAGTCCCGTCTTTTATTACTGATGGATAATATATCTGATTACTATCCCAGCCGGTGCCGGGATTTATAACCGGGTTTGCTGGGTGTTTGGTCCATGATATACCATCGATAGATGTCGCGTACCCGATACGCCAGTCGGAACCGTCATGGCCTGAATACCACATACTATAACTTTCACCATCTTTGATAACGGAGGGTTCAAATATACCATTATCATCCCAGGAGCCGGATGTCCCCGGTCCCAGAATAAAATTACTGGAATACTTTGTCCAGTAAATACCATCTGGAGAAGTGGCATAACCAATCCTCCAGAGTGTTCCGTCGTACCCTGAATACCACATCTTATAGACCGAGTCTTCCTTCAGTATGGAACCGGGCATGGCATTGAAATCATCCCAGGTGCCATTTGCGCCAAGGTTTAAAACAGGATTATTAGCATCTTTAATCCAGGTTAGAGGAGGTTCCCAGCCTCCGTCAGTATACATATTCCCTATCTCCATCGCGGTGAGGGCTCGGTCATAAAACCGGAAGTCATCGATTTTTCCTTTTATATTATAAACACTTGTGCTAAATTCCCATCCGCCGCTTCCGTATCTGTCACCGATTCCGGCGATTGTCGGAGATCCTCCGGAGTAGGTTTCTGTATGAGATTTCTGGCTGAACAGAGTACCATTCAGATAGAATTTTACTATATCCGACTCCTTTGTAATTGTAATGAATATCCATGTATTGGGAAGAATATCGGGGTTTGTGTCGGAAATCGCGGCAGCTCCTGAAGGTTGAAACTGATCAAAAGCCATAGTCTGGCTGCTCATGTTAAGAGAAAAGAAATTTCTGGTGTCAGACACGGCAGTAAATTCCGCGTATAGCGCTCCACCGGAGTCACTGGTAAGGTTGACCCAGCCGGCCAGGGATATGGGATCCTGATCTACTGAGTAAAGAATAGGTACTTCTATCCGGTCATCGACTCCGTCCAGCTGTAACGCGCCGTCAGGATTCCCGAATCTGTCTATACAAGATACTGCCCCGTATATAGTCCCATTCCTGCTGTTTCCTGATGAGTCATCCCCACTGCCTGTATCGAACAAGTATTCCGCGACAAGGTTATCTAACGGAACCCCGGATTCAATTGTAAAATTCCATGGATTACTCCATTCTCCCGGAATATCTCCGGCATAGACTGGTCTGATTCTCCAATACCATGTTTTCAGATCCAGATCATTCGGGATCTGAAATTCCGAATGATTAGCAATATAAGACTCTCCCGGGAAGGAGTTTTCAATTTCAGAAATCTGAAAATCATAGCTTACGGCATCCGGATAATCAAACCAGTTCAGGAGCGGAGCGGTCTCGAATATTGTTTCACTGAAAGCCGGTTCGATATTAATTCCGGATGAGATATCAAGATTATGTGTGAGTGTTTCTGGTGCAAGAATTCTGACTGCTTCAGGATTCATTTTATATATCAGTTTACCTGATTCTTCTATCTGAAGATCCCAGAGATAGTAACCTGCGGCGACTGACTGGCTGCAGGAAGCTTCGCCGTCCGAGACTGTGAACGTCAGGGGAACCGCAGTTCCAGAAACAGGTAAAAGGCTGGAAACAATATCAGTGTTCTCTGTTGACAGTACACCTGAAGGCCATGTGACGGTGAAATCCACACTTCCATTTCCTGTCAAAGGATAGATATCTACGACTATCGCATTATCACCGCTGACTATTTCAGTAATTACTGAACCGGTCATTACAATCTCATCAGAACTGTTGAGTCCATTAACTGTAATACCCCAAGAACCAATGGTTATATTTTCCGCTGTGTATTCCGTACCGGAAACTCTTTCGGTTGGGATTACCGCATCTCCCGGTCCATCTCCTGATATGTCGAAGGATGTTATTGTAATATCAACGTCTGGAGAGAGAGTCCTTGCTGATTCAGGTGACAAGGATACTGTTAATCTTCCTGTTTCAGTAGAATTAATTTTGGCTGTGTCGGAGAACAGGGTATTATTACATGTGGACAGGCAAAATATAGCCCCTGTTATGAGCAGTATGAGTACAGATGGGATTGTTTTTTTCATCATTCTGTTTTCCTTAAATCAAAAATGTCTCAATACAAGAGAAATAGCACCCGCCTAGATCTCCAAGAAAATAGTTAAATTGTTAAATAGTCAAAAGACTCTTATCGCACGTATTGCAAATTCTGAAGCATTATTGAAACCATTAAATTGGGATCCATCGGCGAAGTACAGTAGCCAAGAAAGGAATAGAGAGTAATGTGAAGAACTCCAATAATAAGTTGTTGCAAAGCCACCAACAGACTGCAAATAAAGGTTATCATACATTAACTCAAGTTCATCTATCGATGGAAGAAACCAATCATCATATCCCCCCAACTCCAGGTCAGCACATATCGAAGCAGCATACGTTCCTACTCCTTGTGCAGCTATAATAGCTGTCGTATTTGTTTGCCCCGTACCTACTGCAGTACCTGTTGCATCAGTTTCTATAAAAACACCATTATACCATTGCACACCACTACTCTGATCGCTTTCTGCAGCTACAAGACCGCCACCGGAGCCATCCAGATAAAACACAAGACCTCCTTCATAGAAAGTCCCATAATCAAGAACAATGAAATCTACTGTGAAATCCAAAGTTTCGCTGGCCATGGTCATTCCCTGAATGGCAATACACGTCAACGTATACTCAGTGCCCTCTATTAAACCATCACCAATTTCTACTGAAGAACCATTTTCTCCGACAATCAACACACCATCCAGATACCATTGAAATGAATCTGCCTGGGGATCTGTTGTTGCCGTTATATTCCTGGTACTGCCTGTAACAATCTCAATAGGACCGTCTGAAACATTAAACGTAATATCAATTACATCATTATGAGGTACAACAGTAATCCCGCCGTCAATTTCAACTATAAATGTACCTACAGCACTCCATTCACTCTCCACACCGGTTTTAAGCGCCTGAACCTGCCAGGAGTACTCGGTATTTACCGATAAGGCACCTGGTATCTGATATTCCGAGGCTGTCACCGTATGTTCTGCAACAAGAAAAAGATTATCCGTAGAGGGTGCATAACGGACCTTATATGTGGTCGCAAACCCCACATCCCCCCAGTCCAGAAGCGGAGTAGTATCATTTATACTCAGCCCCCCTGTTGGAGAAGTAAGAACGGGAGTTATAAAAATATTGAACACCGCTTCGGCGGGTGTTGAAGCCCAGCCGGACTTTACAGCTGCGGCACGAACAGTAGAATCCTGATTCAAACTAAATGATCCTGAATAATCGATTCCGTTTACCGATGTAGGATAAGATCCATCGGTCGTATAATAAATTCCGTCTCCCACATTGGAACAGGAAAGGCTAACCGATTGTACGGTTGAGTAGGTCCCTCCATCGGGACTGATTGTAACTTCCGGCATCCAAAGGGTATAGGTATTTTCAACAACAGGAGAATCATGATACCCGGCTTTACGAGCAACAGCCCGGATGGATGTAGAGACATTAACCGGGATGGGGTCTGTATAAGGCGTACCACTTGAGGATTCAAAACTTTCATTGCCCATTACGTAGTAAATACTTGCATCTGCAGAGCAGCTCAGACTTACACTCTGTGCTGAAGTATAATCTCCGCCGGAAATATCAAAATCAACCTCCGGAAGAATTGGCATAAAAACAATTTCAGTTACTTCCGATGCCGGCATCCCTGAAAAATCAAAAGCAATGGCCCTTATTGTGGTTGGCGAACTGACATGAATAGAACTATTATAGGTTTGTCCCGAGTACGGGGTTGGATCTGCTCCATTCAGGATATACTTGATCTGTGCACCGGAAGTTGCACTGCTAAGGGTAACATCTACAGATCCGCCATCATCATATATCCCGTTTGCAGGACTGAACTGAACAGGGAGAACCTTGCTTTGGAATGGGGTAAGGGGAAGAGTTCTCTCGGTCAACTGATTTGTAATAACCGTCACATTATAGTCATTGGAATAATAGGTATAGCCTCCATTCAAGAGGGACAACTGAACATTCCAATTTCCAGATGTAAGGTTAAGAAGGTAAAGACTGGCCGTCGTCTGTTCAGGTTCTATCTGAATATTTTCTATTACAGAATCAAACCCCGACCTGCTTGCGGTAACTATAAAGGTATCCATGCTGCCGGCGGCAAATGTATCTGTCGTAATTTTAAGGGATCCGCATTCATGACCAAGCCTTATCATCAGATTACTTCCGGAAGAGGTATTGAAGACCGCCTGACCTGAATAAACAAGAGTCTGACTTGAATTAAGAGCCTCGGCGGAAATAATCCACTCTCCGGCGGAAATATTAAGACTTCCGGTATAGGCAGAATCATTCCCGCTTAAAGTTGCCTCAACATCCACAAAACCCGAACGTTTGGCAGTAACATTTACATAAGAAACAGCTATGGAACGGCTTCCGGTTGATTCACTTTGGGGGACATAAACAGTAATTTCATACTCATCCGTGGGCAGGTCTGCCCCGACTATATTAATCGGAGAATCAATATTCATTTGACAGGATAAGGAGAGAAATCCGATTATTAAAAACAGTATTATATTCTTTTTCATCTTCAAATCCTTAATTAGTATAGTTTGATACTGGCGGAACCGCTTGCCAGTCCGGTGTTGGATGATAGAAGCAGATAGTAGGTTCCTGGACTCAAGGTTCGGTCCGTCGAAATCGTATAACTGTCATCTATATTACTGAAAATCTGGGAGGCAAGATTCTCATTGAAAAGGGTAGCACTCAGATCAAGACCGGAACTGCCGTCCCCATCGGAGCTATCGTTCATTATAAATCCGTAGCTCTTCTCCTGGGAAATCTCAATCATATACCATTTCTCATATGCAGAAACAAACTCAACAGGAGTAAAATAATCTGCCGGGATAAGCCGGTCATAAAGACCGACAGAAATTCCCGATGGGAAAACATACTGCTCTTCGGCGATTGCCGATGGTTCGAATCCTGTTCTATATGCCCGTGCCTTAAGGTTTTTTGTTCCGGTTATTACGATAATCGTATCCTCGGTATAGGGAGTACTTGTTTCGGTTGGTTCGCTGCCGTCATCTGTATAGTAGATACTTGCTCCATCTGTGGCACATGTAATCTCGGTTGTTATAGGCGGACTGCCTGAAAACAGGGTCCCTCTGGTAGTAAAGACAGGTAAAGCCGTCTTGGTTTCATTAATGGCATAGAAATCGTAATCCGACGTATGAAGATAGGACATTACAACATCATCCATAGCCACGGTAACACTGCTTATTTCATTATTATTTGGTTCGTATATTCCGGTATTGTAGAAAGCATCAAGGGTTGCTTTATCCTCAGGCTCCCGCTCCACTCCAAAGGAGTACTTTGCCTCGGAATTTAGATCTGCTCCACAGAACGCAAAAATAAACCCGGTATAGTAGGGAAGTTCAATAAAGCCTGTGTTTAATTGTCCATCCCAGGCTGTTTTAAAATCGATACTCCTGCCGTCCGGGGTCAGGATATAACCGTTCACAACCTTATATGTAGATGCATCATTTCCTGTCGAGTACAGATTTATTCTTGTTTTGGTTTTATAGAATCTTAAGGTAACACTGTCTTCCCAGGTATGATTTTCCCCATCCCCGGAGGTCAATGTGATGGAAACATCCTTATCCTCCCAGGAGGCTGTTATCTCCTCACAGCGGACACCAATATTGATTATTTTCTCCGCATCGGGAACCATACTGCCTACAACTCCAGGTGCCCCGCCACTTATGGTGAGTCCCGATTCACCGCTTAGTACATAGTTTGTTCCAAGATTACTTTCACTGCCGGTATTCGTTACTTTAAGTGTGATATTGAAGTAGGTAGCACCATCCGCATAAAGGAAGTTATTGTCGCCCATTGAGTATTCAGTTTGAAAATTATACCTCTCGGTGGTTAGAATCAGATTACCAATGTCTTCACCATCTTCAGCGGTTTGAATAATCGCAGGCTGAAGGTCTTCATATCCAGCCGGAAGATCTTCAGAAACAGGTTCAACAAGATACTCCTCTCCTGGAATAATCTGATCAGACTCCCATTCTCCATTAACATCGGTTGTAACGGTATCCGTATTTGAAGGGTTATTCAAATTGGTAATGATAATATTAATCCCCCCTATTCCGCTTAAACCTCTTCCCGTTGAGCGAATATTGGCAGAGGATGATTGCTGCTCCAGAAGCTGGCCTTTCATACTTCCCATTTCCCGCTGACGGATCAACTTGTATGCAGAGGCGCCTTGAGTAACAGACAGAATATTGTCGCCATCTTTCTCAAGTGTGACACCAGAAGCAAGATTAACCGTTTGTGCAGTAGAACTGGAAACATCATCCATTGAACTGTTTTTGCTGACATATCTGTCGGTAATAAGCCATTCATCACCCTGGTCCATCCGTGTCCAGCGTCCCCAGAAGTATTGGTCAACTCCATCGGTAATACTTGCAGCGGTGACTGTATATGTCGCAGAAACAACTTCGGAGCTGCTTATATTATTTCCATAGGCAATAGCTTTTATTGTCGTTCTCTCCGAAAGAGTAATTCCGCCGGTATATTCAGTTCCCGCATACTGTGAAGGTTCAGTATTGTCCAGAGTATAATGGATGGAAGCATCTTCTGGGGAGGATATCTCTACAGTCACCGAACCTGTATAGCTGCCCGGTGCCGGATTAAATGTGGGATTACTCAGCTGTGTGGCTCCCTCTATTGTATAATCAACAGAAGAGACAGAAGAATTGGCTCTTCCAGCCATGGTAGCAATTGCATATACGGTCTTGGATGATCGAAGTTCAAATGGGCCTGTATATATGGTCCCATCATTAAGTGGATCGTCATTATCCAGGGAATACCTGATAGAAGCTCCTGCCTCACAGGTAATCCCAACCATTACAGATCCGGTATAAGTCCCCGATGGTCTTGTGAAAACAGGGGCAGCTAAAGTATCTGACCCGGATCCTGTAGGACATGCAGAAAAGAGCATGACTAAAATTATCAGAACTGCAATTTGTTTTAAGATTTTCATTCTAACTCCTGACTTCATCTATAATAAGCATCATTAATTCACAACAAGTGCATAACATATCCATTATGCCTAATAAATATACCACGCTATTTTTAAAACTGAGTAAAAATAAGTCACTAGTGAGTTATTTTTCATTTTTACAAAGCTTCTATATGCCCCATAAATGAAAAGGGCCCTAATATATTGCCCGTAAACCCGGACTAATCTATAATTCCCCTATGAATCTAATAATGCTTGCCTTGGCCCTGCTAATCTTTTTCCTTATACAGGGAATTCCTGCGGTGAAACACCGGAAGTTTAATATTATGATATTTCTCTTTCCCCTCTTTTTTATCCTCGCCCTTTTTATTAAACCCGCAGGCTTTCTTCCAGGGGGAATCCTGATACTGATAATAGCCTCGGACAAACTGGTTGAGGGAGGATCGGACCTGGCTGAAAGAGCCGGCGTTCCACCCCTGTTTATAGGAATATTTATAATCGGTCTTGGAACAAGCACTCCGGAACTTTTTGTGAACGTCATATCGGCAATCCGGGGTGATACCGGTCTTGCCATGGGAAATATCCTGGGTTCCAACATTTCAAATATGGGAATCGTAATAGGTGTGGCAGGTCTGATAGCCGGAACAATGAAGGCAAACAGTACAATAATAAGGAAGGAAATTCCTATTATGCTGGCAGCATCGGTCCTGCTTCTTCTGCTCGTTCTTGACTTCCCGCCCTTTTCACCCCAGGGTGCCGGAAACACGGGTAAAATGATTCTTTCCATGAAGGACGGTTTAATCCTCCTTCTGGGCCTTGCCCTTTACCTGCTTTACACTATTAATAATATGAATAAACCGGAAGCCCTGGTTCCGGCAGAGACTCCGATTCTGGCAGATATTCCGACAACCATTAGTAAGGTAGTAAAGAGGTCCTCTGATGATCATTCCTCCAAAGCAGACGCATCGGCCCGTGAAGGATCGGCAGCAGGATCGATCATCAAGATCCTGATCGGTATAGGAGGACTATATATAGGAGGCGAGTTTATAATTTCTTCTTCCCTTTCAATAGCCGAAAGCCTGGGTGCGGGAACCATGACCCTAGGTATAATCATAGGTCTTGGAACCTCCCTGCCGGAACTTGCCACGGGGATAAACTGCGCCCTTAAAAAGGAGACAGATCTTGTGATCGGAAATGTGGTGGGATCGAATATCTTCAATGTCCTGCTGATTCTGGGAATCACGGCGATAATAAGACCTGTCTGTCTATCAACCGAAATACTGATTCACTTCGGTATTATGATTGGAATAAGCCTGTTATTTTTTGTCAGCCTTGGATCAAATCGGGGATTAAACAGAAAGGAAGCACTGATTCTCCTGCTTTCGGGAATCGGGTATCTTGGGTTTTCTATTATTACAGGTTAACAAAATATTTTCAAAAATCATTCCTGAGTGTCTTTTGATTTTCCATATTTCCAGGAATAACAATATATATAAGACTGGATGAGTTAACTTGAGGGTAATAAACAGAAATGCCGCTTCCCTGGGAAGGATCAATCGGGAATACTTCTCCACCGGCCCGATACAAGATCAATCTGAATCAGGTTATCAGGTGGAAGCTGATCGGTTCCAAGTATCCTGATCATCTGATCAAAATCCTCGGGAGCTTTCTTCATCCACGATTTAAGGGCCCTTTTATAGATCGATTCCGGAAGGGGGCCAGCCTCTTCTCCGGCAATCCGTAACAGTTCAAGGGCCGCCTGGTATTCGGCCATAATTCCGGCCCGTCTTCTGGTAATACTGTAGCTCTCCATAAGCGAAGGAATAATTTCATCCCTTAATCCCAGATACCTGCCGTCAAGAGACGATTGAAACGAATCATCCCCGGGCCCGGACTCAAAATCAGGTATTATCCGATCGCCCTGAATATTCATTATCTGACGATCATCGATCGTTATCATCCGCCATGAATAAGGGAAAGCTGTAATTGGAGGAGTCGAAACAATATATTGCCATTCACCCATCGCCCCCTTATATCCTGATATTTCCTGCCTGTCGCCGGAAGTAAAGATTACAGGAAAAATAACTTCTGGCTGAAGATTCTCAGCCAGCACTTCACCTGAAAAATCGGGAAGGATTAGAAATGATGCAGAATCAACGGGGTATGGAATATACGGTTTAAATAGGAATAAAATTCCCTTAAGGGGCTCAATGCTTTCGACACTCTTTGAGGAAAAACTGTAGACCGGGCACTGAAGCTGAACAGATTCCGGAAAAGAACCGATCTGTATAAGAAAGTCGGGAGAAACCTTTGCGACTATCACCTTCAGATTTTCGAAAAGTTCCTGGATTAGCACCTGGTTGTAGAATCCAGGGCTGATTCTGCCTTCACTCTCTCCGGATATAACCAGAAACCTGACCGGAGGAAAATTTGGCCCTATTCGTAGAAGCTGTCCCTTGAAATCCCCTTCAAGATTCTGCCATTCAATCTCCTTAACCGTCGAGTCGGCCGGAAAGTCTTTGGGAAGCGGTTTATAAATATTACCCGAACCGCAGGATGAAAAGAAAAGGGTTAAAATAACTGCGGTTCGTATTATAACGTGTATTTTTCTCAAATTACTGCCCCCAACCGGGCAGAAACTTTTATTTTTCTTCAGCGAGGATTAATTCTTTGGCTTTCTTAAAATGAAGCTCGGCCAATCCATAGTCACCGCTCTGCATGTATTCCATTCCCTGCTGAAAAAGTTCATCAATTTTCTGCATAATCCTGCTCCTTAATACTATTGTTAATATCTATAGGATTATTATCGGCATGGATTAAAATTGATTTAATAGCTGAAGTTCACGCCCGCCGTACAGTAACAGTTCCATCCGTATACCGCCAGTTCAGTAGAAAACCTTTATCAGTGTTCTGACTTATGGTGATCAGGCCCACCGACAAACTTATACCCCCGTCCCCGGACGGTCTGGATAAATCCCGGTCTGGATTGTTCCCCAAGTTTCTGCCGGAGCCATGCAATATGGACATCAACTGTCCGGGTGGTTGTAACCTGTTCGTAGCCCCATACCCCATCAAGCAGTTCGTCCCGGGTAAGAACCCTGCCGGTGTTTTTAAGTAGGTACAGAAGAAGCCGGTACTCCTGGGAGTTAAGTTCCACTGGAGACTCACCTTCACACAGCTCCCCCTTAACCGTATCAAGAACAAATTCACCGAAAGAAAAACTGCCCTCGGTATGTTTTTCCGAAGGGGATAGAATACGGGAAGCCCGGCGGATTAATGCCTTGATCCTGGCTAATAGGATCTGTGTATCAAAGGGTTTTGTAAGATAATCGTCAGCACCGAGTCTTAATCCCATTACCGTATCGATATTGGTTCCACGGGCGGTAAGCATTAAAATGGGAGTCACGATACCGCCCTCCCGGAGGTTCTGGCAAATCTGGAAACCGTCCCTGCCAGGCAGCATTACATCCAGCAGGATTAGATCCCAGCCCCCTGTTTCGGCCTCGGCCTGACCGGAGATCCCCTCACCCTTAACCTTTACTTCGAATCCTTCGGATTCAAGAAAATCGGTAAGAGTAATCTGAAGACCCAGTTCATCCTCTATAATCAATATCCTACTCATGAGCTTCATCCCCTATGATTTCCAGGGGAAGAATAAACCTGAACTTTGTTCCGGATGGAGAGGCTCCGTTTCCTCCGGCCGGCCTTGAATCAAGTTCCAGAATACCTCTGGAAAGTTCTGCCACCCGCTGGGCAATATGCAGACCAAGACCGCTGCCTGGAATCTGACTCCTCCGGCTGTTCTCTCCCCGGACGAAAGCCCTGAAAACCTTCTTCTGCTCCTTAACAGGAATACCGCAGCCCTTGTCTTCTACATCCAGAACAGCCCTCTTCCCGTCGAGTTCCAGATGGATAAACACCTTTCGGTCCTCGGTCTTAACATGAAATCCCGGCGGATATGCATGAATCAGGGCATTAAGGATAAGATTTCCGGCTACAATGGAGAAGGCCTGCCGCCCTGCTTTTACCTGGGGAATATAGGCCGGAAGATCGAATTCCATCTGAACATCCATCTCCAGAGCCTTTAAAGAATACCTCTCCCTTATTTCATCAAGAACCTTCAAAAGGTCAACCTGTTCCTGAATAAAGACTTTCCCACTCCCCTTCTGCAATCCGGAATAAAAGAGCACCCCCTCGATCATCTCTTCCAGACGCCGGGATTCCCGGGTAATCATCCTTCCGTAATCTCCTAGCCGATCACCCTTTATAATTCCCCGGGAAATATTCTCACCGGCAGACGAAATAACCGCCAGAGGAGTTCTAAGTTCATGACTGATGGTTGAAACAAACTCCTGCTCCTCAAGCCTCTGTATCTCACTCTTTCTATACAGCCTGTAGAGCAGGAGATATCCGCCAATTATCAGCAGGAGTGCAGCCATACTTGCCGCAAGATTAAGGATAATCTGTCTGTTTACAATTATATTTAAAGGCCCTTGAGTAAAAAAGATCTCAATAGACCCCCAGTCTTTATCAGTATCAGTAAGGGGAAAGGCTTCCATATCCCTGTCCCTGTCGGAATCTCTTCCGGAGAAAGACTGAAATTCCCTTATATCATTAAAAAGAAAAAGAAACCGTTCTCCGAGACCGACCTTAATTTCGGGGCTATAATCGATTCCTTCCATATTTTTTTCGGAAAGCACAACTCCATTCCGATCGATTATCTGCCACCCATACTCGGTTCCAATTTGATCTAAAACCGCCGGGAGTAATGATCCGTACAGAATATCCTTATCGATATCTATCAGAATCTCTCTCTCCTTTCCGGGATTAAAGTGTGGAACCATAAAAAGCCCCTTCGGGGGAGTGTCCACCTGAACAGGAGAATCATCATCGGGAAAATACCTGTAAAACTGTCTTCCCGATTCACCGGCCCTGAAATAGACTCCTTTTATATGTTGCGCACCTGCGGTCTCTTCATACCAGCTGTCAATAATTTTCTTAATCATCAGATATTCCGATTCATCCGATTTTACCTTAAGAGGGTTCAGCATGGAGATTAGCAGCCGTTCACTGGAAAAGAGGTCCTGCCCGGCATGATATATGGATACAGCCAGATTGCGCTTAAGACTTTCCCCTGTTAACGTCCCGGTTCTAACTGCGGCCTTTATTTGAAATGTTCCCATTAACACAACAGCTGCGGCAAGAATCAGACCGGCTGAGCTAATGAGAATCTGCATTTTTCTGTTTCCTGATTTCATATCCCCATTCTAACTTCCAATTTTTACCACCTCAACTGATTTAATCCCGGTTCCCCGGGAATCCGGTACGATTTTACATAGTTTACATTCCTTTTACACAGTCTTAACCTCAAATGTTCCGATCCTGATTAAATTGATATCAGGAAAAGCTTTTAAACGGCCGCCGCTTACAGAATCGGAAAAATTCTTTTCGGCAGCCGTTTGATTTTAAAGGTTAATAAAGGAGTGCTAAATGAGTAGTCTACCCAATGAAAAGGGTTCGATAGTCCATGTTGGAGTCAAACCACCGGGACAGAAAAAACAACTGGTTATTTCGCTGATTGTAATAGTGATCCTGATTGCGGCAGGCGGCGGAGCCTGGCTTTACTTCAAAAACAGCGGAAGTTCATACACCCTCCGGGATTGGGATTCAGCCATAGTGAAACTTGGAGAGTATGATGAATCAATCCAGGCCAGCGGTACGGTGGAAATTCCAAGACAGGTGGATCTTCCTAACCAGACCGAAGGATATGCGGCTGCACTTTTTGTTTCCGAGGGGGACAGTATCAAAAAGACAGATGTTCTTGCATCCCTGGAAATTCCTTCCCTGGAGGAGACTCTGGAAGATTACCTGGCAGATCTAGAAACAGCAAAACTCTCCCTGAATCAGACCAGAGTCGAATACGAATATCAGATTCTGGAACTGGAAATAGATATAGAAAGACTAAAATCGGATATTACCGACGCCGGAAAAGAGGTCATGAAAAAGGAACAGCTGGTAGCAGTTAATGCCTCCCGTCAGAGTGAACTTGATACTGCAGAAGATTCCCTTGAAAACCTTAAGGAACTCCTGTCTGATACGGAGTTGAATCTTAAGAAACAGCAAGAGTTGAAAGTATTGACGCTCCATTCCGGGGAGGCCTCAATCAGCCAGCTTGAGACGAGGATTTCGAGAACACGTAGTGAACTTGATGATGCAAATCTTAAGAGCCCAATTGAGGGCGAAGTCCTCTATATAAATGATGCCCTGTCGGTTCCGGGTGGATTAATAGAACAGAACACGATCCTCTTTACCATTGCGGATCGCTCCTCGGCGGTAATTAAACTGGAGGTATATGAGCAGTATGCCCCCTACCTCTCGGAAGGACAGGAACTAATACTTACAGTAGGAGATTCCAAGGTTTTAGGCATAATTGAATCTATCGGGCAGTTCGCCCAGACCTCTTCCGACGGTCTTGGGGCATCAGTCACCATAACAGTAAAACCTGATCAGTCCGGCGGATATCTGACTCCCGGAACAACTGCGGTAACCGATATGTCCCTGGGTTCCAGGGAGAATGTAATGCTCCTCCCAAGGGGTTCATGGCTGACTACGGGAAGCCAGAAATGGGTATATGTAATAGAAGGAAACCAGGCGGTGAAGACAAGGGTAACCCTTGGTGATATAGGAGACTCCCAGGTAGAAATAATTTCCGGTATAGACCCGGGTGACGAGATAATCATAAGCGGATATCAGAATTTCATTGAATATACGAGCCTTGCGCTCAAGGAGGAATAGAATGATCAAACTTGAAGGAATAGAAAAACACTACGATCTTGGAGAGTTTAAGGTAAAGGCATTGGACGGGATCTCCCTGGAGATTAATAGGGGTGACTTCACCGCGATAATGGGACCTTCCGGTTCCGGCAAGACAACCTTGATGAATATTATTGGAATCCTGGATAACCCGACCGGAGGCAGCTATAAGTTGGAAGGTCATGAGATTTCAACTCTTCCGGACAGGGAGCAGGCAAGAATTAGAAACAGCCATTTTGGATTTATCTTTCAGAGCTTTAACCTGTTTCCGGAACTCTCCGCAACAGAGAATGTGATGCTCCCGATGAGTTATGCGGGGGTCAATCTTAAGGATAGAAAAAAGCGGGCACAGGAACTTCTGGATGAGGTAGGGCTATCCCACAGATTATATCATTACCCCACCATGATGAGTGGAGGAGAACAGCAGAGGGTGGCAATTGCCAGATCTCTGGCAAATGATCCTGACCTGATTATTGCAGACGAACCCACGGGAAACCTGCCAACTGACAAGGGCCATGAAATAATGGATACTCTTATCAACTTGAACAGAAGAGGGGTCACCCTTCTGATGGTTACCCATAATGACAATCAGGGTGCAATGGCAAAAACAAGGATCCGGATTCGTGACGGCAGGATGGAGGTTCAGGGTTGATGAAAGGCAAAGAAGATTTTAAAATCCTGACCCGCTCCATGACCAGACGGCCGGTTGAGACTTTGCTTCTAATAATCGGTATTGCCCTGGGAGTCGGAGCAACTTCGGCAGGCCTATCCCTGGTGTTTCAATCCAGGGCTGTATCTGCGGAAATAATCAGAATGCCTGAATACAGGGAGATTACAGCATCCACCAGGGGTGATTCAGACACCATGAACCAGCCCGCACAGGAACTTATTGAAGATGAGGTCAGGCTGACAGTAGCGGAACTGGCCGCGGCGGATGAGGCTCCTGATGTGGTTAACTCCTACCTTTTCAGTCAGACAAGATTCAGGACATCCATACCTAACTTCGGCCAGGGCGGAGGTCCGGAAGGAATGCCCGCTGAAGAACCAAGCAGAACATCTGCGGGAGAGGAAGACACACCCGAGGATTCAGCAGCAGCCGGAGAAAAGAGTGTTGATGCCCAGAGGCCACCCCAGGATGATAGATTTGCTCAAATGCAGGCGGAACTGGCGGCTCTCAAGGAAGAGATGGAGAATGAACCAAGTCCTGTACTGGAAGAATTCTACGGATATAAGGTCTCACCCGAGTTCTTTGAATCACGGGAGCTGACCACTGTGGAGGGAAGCCTTTTTACCGAGAGTGATATGCAGAAAGCTGCACCCTATATGATTCTCGGCTCGAATCTGGCTGAAGAACTTTTTGAGGACGGGATATCTATTAACCGAAAAGTACAGGATTTCACAATAATATATACGGTAATCGGAATCCTGGAGACAACAGGAACATCCCTGGATGGTCTGGCATTTGTACCTACCGATTCCTTAAGTGCTGCGGCAACCTCAGGCGGAAGAGGCGGCCCCGGAGGCGGTCAGAATCAAACCCTCAGGTTCAGTGTAGATGATCCGGAACGGCTCGACGAGGCTGCATCCCAGCTTCAGAATTGGTTTGACAGGGAACTTGGAACCGGGGCCGTATCTCTTTCGATACCCAGAGAAGAGGCCGAGAAGACTGCCGACAGGAACAACAGACTTACCAGCCTTATTCTGATACTTGCCCTCTCGGCATTACTGATAGCGGCTGTAAATGTATCAAATATCCTGCTGAGCAGGGCGCTTAAAAAGCGAAAGGCAATAGGAATACTTAAGGCTCTGGGATCTTCAAGATCCGGGGTGTTTATCCTCTTTTTAAAGGAAGCGGCAGTTATTGGCGGACTTGGAACGGCGGTTGGTATTATTATGGCCCTGGGACTTTCCCCTCTGATGTCCAGCTCCATGGGATTTGCTACCTTTTCAATACCCGGATTAGCTGCAGGAGTCCTTCTCTCCATGATAATAACCTTTGGATTAACACTTCTTCCGGCAATGCAGGCATCTAAAATTGCCCCGGCGGAAGCGGTCCGGATCGAATAGGAGTCGAGCATGATAAAGATAATTAACAGCATAATGAACGATATTAAACGGGCCCCGGGTAAAACAATATTGACCCTGCTGACCGTAGCCCTTGGTGTGGGAATTCTTTCGATAGCCCTGTCTATCTCAGGATTTCTTAATACCATGGTAGCTGAAAACCTGGAGAAGGACGGTCTGCTTATAAACTTCTCAAACGGAGAGTTCACCGATACTGGTGTTCTGGAAAAACTCCGTCCGTCCGAAACAGATCAAAATATTCTTACCGTTCTTGAAACAGACCTTGACGGGTTTGTAGGGGGAAGTCCTGTCTTTACGGAGGTATGGTCAGATATCAAGATCGGCACCGAAAAATACCAGATAAGAAACATTCTGGGAACCAGCGAAGAGTACTTTAATATCATGGAACTGGAACTCCTCTTCGGGTCCTTCTTTACTTCAGAAGATGTAGCATCAGGTACAAAGAAGGCCGTTATAAGCTCTTCGCTGGCTTCCCAGCTTTTTGGTTCCCCCGACGAGGCCATCGGAAAGGTGTTTTCGCCCCCCTCCAATAGATTCATGGGAAGAGGCGGCGAAAATAATGTAGCCGTCGAGACCTTTGTTATTCAGGGAGTATTTGAGGATCCGGATGAGTTTGTAAGAACTTCCTATCAAACAGCAGATCTCATAATCCCTCTGACATCTGTATTTCCCGCAGGAATGAATATCTCAAGGATGCTGGACATGGTATATGCCACGGGAATCATCAAGGTAGAAGGCTACTCCTTAAACCAGGCGGAGTCCCTTATCCGGCAGAGCCTATCGGCCCAGTATGGTGATGATATAACCCTGACAATCTGGGAAGGATCTCCCGAGGGTGACTCATCAACTATCCAGGAGGCAAGAAGAACCGTTTCCACATTCAGCATCGTAGTCAATATCCTGGGAATCGTTCTGCTGCTCACAGGTTCAATAGGAATCCTGAGTATCATGATGATCGAAGCACTTGGCCGAACAAGGGAAATCGCCATCGAACGTGCACTAGGTGCCTCAAAAATCGCAATACTGAGAGAATTCTTCAACAGATCTCTAATGCTGACTTCAATAAGTATTATTTTGGGCCTCATACTTGCAGTGATTCTAATCCAGCCCTTTGCGCATCTGCTCAATCCTGTTTTCACGGGTATAGGTATAACCGGGTCATCCCCGGGTCTTACTCCCGGAGCTCTGGCAGTTTCAATTATAGCCGCCCTCCTGGCAGGAGGATTCTTCGGAGTAATTCCCGTATCATCCCTGATGAAGGGTTCCATATCAGACACCATTAGGGAGGGTTGATATGAAAAAAATATTAACAATCCTGTTCTTAACTTTAACGGTTTTTATAACCTGGGCAGATGATTCTGCCCGGAATCCGGAGCTAAAAGCTATTGATGAGATAATTGAATATGCTGTAGAAAACAATCCTGATTTGGAGACCGCAGCCTGGAATCTCAGGGTTGCCAGGGAAAATCTGACCGGATTATTTACCTTTGAAGAGAGTTCTCTTACCGGGGAAAGCTCATGGAATTCAACCTCCGGAACCATCCTGGATACCCTGTCAGGATCACTCAGACTGAATGTTCCGGTAACAGATCAGATATCCCTCTCGGGAAGCTGGGATCTGCAGAAAACAGGATCTGCCGGAATATCGGTAAAACCCTTTAATCTTACTACTAAGGCGGAATCATCCAGAACAACCCTGCTGAAGGCTGAGGTGGCTCTTGAATATCTGACGGACTCACTTGAATACGATACGGCCATCGGAGTCCTCAATTACCTGAAGGCAGATCAGGGTTACAATCTACAGAAGGAGAAAGCATTACTGGCAGAAAAGCAGTATGAAGCAGGCTACGCCCAGTACCTTGAAGGCGATATCACATATCAGGATCTCCAGGACCTTAATGATGACCTGACCACCGCCCAGAGCAAAGAAATTGAAAAGCAGATAGCCCTGGCAGACAGCAGATCAGCACTCATCCTTCTTCTTGGACCGGAGGCAGAATTTCTGCCTGCTCCGGTTACAAACATTAAACTGGAAGAGCTTGTGGAAAAACAGACAGAAATCATAATGTTACTGGGAACACGGAATGGTTCATCCCAGACCCTGGAGAATGCAGCCGCGGATTATGAATTATCAAAATCCACATTGTCAAAAACCCTTGTCTTTCAACCGGATTTATCAATAAGTTCAACTGTGGGATTTAATTCGACCAGTAATCCAACGATAAATGCCAGTATCTCCCTTACAATCTCCCCGGAGACCTTCGATCAGGAGGGCAGGGAACAGCTTAAGGAGAAGGTAAATCTTCGGCTTAAGGAAGTTCAGATTGAAGAGTTTAAACTGGAGATTCAAATAGAGACCGCAATAGACAAAATCTCCGCAGCCCGGAAGAATGCCGCCATTTCAAGGACAGATCTGGAGAGAAAAGAGATCATCTATAACGAAACCATCCTTCTGGAGAAATATGGAGAAAGAACATCCCTGGAGGCAGAGGACGCAAGGCTTGCCTATTCCGAAGGAGAATTAAATCTGACCGAAGCGTTAACAAGCATATTCAAGGCTCAGGCCGACTATATAGCCCTCTTTCCCTAGTAACGTGCTCGAAAACCCCTAAGAGAAGTAGGGAATTTATCCGATAGATAAGTATACAAATCTGGACAGGATGAGCTTGAGTGATAGAGACTACTTCTTCGAGAGGTGACAGCGAGCTAGAACATATAGATTCTCAGACAGGCTTTTCTCCCAATTTGGTAAAAAGTCTACAGAGAAATCATTATATAAACGCTATTAACTATGCCAATTTTGAGGGTGAATCCCTGCAGGTTATCTTTAAACATAAAATCTACGCCCGAAACCTGACAATCCAGGCCTTCCCGTCGCCATGCCTTAATGACAGTCTTGAGTTAATCTGGAAGGGAAACATCCCTGATGAAGATCTTTCAAGATTTGAGTGTACAAAAATACTTATCCCTGACAGGGGTGGTTTTTTGTCAGCCGAACCGGAAGACTACTGTCTTATTCAGGGAGGAATGACCATTGCCCTTCCGGAAACAGCTTATATTCTGAATAACAGACAGTTAAGCAGGTCTCCGGGAATAGAAGTGGATATTCAACTTATACAGAACGGCTGCTTCTATAAGGGAAGACTGATTAATTTCAATCCCGGGGCTTTTCTGTTTACCCTGGAGACCGACAACAATCCAGGGCTGCTCTGGATAAACAGGGATGAGACATTCCAGATTATTCTTAATAAAAACGTAACTACTCAGCACCAACCATGAATGGGTTTCCGGCAAAGACTCTTAAAAGCGCTTCCATTGCATGAACATC
>JAEINK010000045.1 GCA_016342585.1 Spirochaetales bacterium | reverse complement strand
GCATAATATTAGAATCGGCATAAAATTTGTGTTAAAAATGGCTAAATATTTTTTGGCGGTAATTAGTTGTCACTACGGGATAACTGATTTTCTATTGATGATATAGAAGAGGAAAAATTCAAGAAGGTGAAATAATGATTTCAAAAGTAGCATATTGTTATAATCGGCATGCTAAAAGGTCTGTAAAATTGGCGATTTCTGTTTTGGCGCTAATTTATTGTCACTACGGCATTGTAAAAATGAGATTCTTTCTTTTTGTGAAGATTGTGTTGAAAATTGATTCAAGAAGAGAGCAAAAAAAGTTGAACATACTTTCATTATCGGAATGTGCAAAATTTATCTAATTGCAAGTTCGGTTAAGCACAGATGAAAAAAAATAACCCACGCTCTTGAAAATGACAGAGAAAAGAGATTTCAGTAAGCTTACTAAGAAGTTGAACATAGTTTAATTATCGGATTATGGAAATATTTCGTCATTACAGCGTCCGATGGAATTAAAATACACCACGGCTTTTGATGAATCTACGCTGCCAGCCCAAGACAGTCTCTGGTTTTACTATTATACAGGAATACCTTCTTCATATAGCATATCCGGACAAAAATCCTGTTCATGAATCCATTGAATGCTTCCATGAAACGGCTTAACTGTATTAAATAGTGCTGGGTTTTTTAATTCTTTGAAAACCCCTTTATCCAGATATGGTTTCACATCAAATATTCTTTTCTCATTATTTTTAAAGGTTATTAAAAGAGTATAATCAGAGGAAGGCTTTACTGTTTTTACTCTAGGATTCATATATACTCCTATTTCAGCGGATCAATTTTATAGATTTCATTCCCTTCACTGGCTAATTCCCAATCAGCCATTATTTCATCTCTATGAATTTCGATCCAAGCTTCAACTAGTTTCAGTTTATTTGATTTCAGATTACCCTCAATTAATTCTCCATCAGGAATTGAAATAACTGCTTCATCATCTTGATATTTAACATGAATATGAGGTTTTTTATGTCTTCGGTTATCAAAGAAATATAGTGAAATAATAATTCCATAAAACATCGATATAATCGCCATGCTTATAATATAGCAAATTTATTGCTTTTTTTAAAGCCCGTACTCTGGCTTTTTCAACTTTCAAGCACTGCTCCGGTAATAATTGTGGTGGAGGCCCCCTAAAACAGGTTCTTTCCTTATCTCCCCAAAGCTTGATAGCTGATTTCCTGTAGGAATCTTCCCGAGTCCTTGATGCGGGCGATGTTCATTATAATAATCAACATATGATTTGATAACTTTCCGGATCTGCTTCTCCGAGAACAACAGGAAGTAATCCAATGCTTCTCGACGGATCGAGCCATTCAATCTTTCAACAAAAGCATTCATGTTCGGAGCAAAGGGACTGATATTGACTCCTTTGATGCCGTACCAACTGTAATCAATTGATGTGAATTGGGCTGCATTGTCATAAATCAGGGTTTTCTCATCTGTATATTCCTCAGAAAACAATTCAATCCGTTGTTTTACAAATTCTCTGCAAGGATTTTCAGTCAGGTCAAACCGGATTATCTTACGGGATTTTAGCTCAAGGATTATTAGTAGATAGAACCTTTTGCCGAATAAGGTGTCTATGGTCATAAAGTCCATACCAAAGAGAGAATCCCAATTAGACTTGAGGAATTTCTTCCAGCTTCCATTCGGTTGAATCTTTCCTTGCTTCCTAAAGGTCTGGATTATTCTATTCACTGTGGTGGGATTCAGCTCAATTCCAAGCTTTTTCAGTTCATCAGCTATTCGATGACATCCCCATAAGCTGTTTTCTTGCTTCATCTGAAGTATCAGTTGTTTTACTTCTTTTGATATCGGCTTTCTTCCCGGTTTTTCATGTTTATAAGTCCAATAATTCTTGATAAACCTACGCCGTAGTGACAATAAATTACCGCCAAAAAATATTTAGCCCGTGGGTGTCCCATTTTTTTATTCCATCGGGACACTTCTCAGGCACTACTACTCTAATAAAAAGGCATCTATTCTTTTGCTTTTTCATACAACAAGAGCTCTTGTTGACTCATTATCTGCATGAACGAGTGCTCTTGATGATGAAAAAATGAGAGCTACAAGAGGTCTTGATCATTAAAAAAGGCAGTTAACAAGAAGTCTTGTTGATAAAAAAATGACGTTATCAAGTTGTCTTATTCATCCAAAATTGACGTTAACAAGAGCTCTTGTTCATCCAAAATTCAAGTCATCAAGAGCTCTTGATCTTTTAAAAATGACGTTAACAAGATGACTTGTTGATGAAAAAAAGCAGTTATCAAGAGCTCTTGTTGATTAGAAGAAGTACACATTTATAATATTCCCACGGTCAGTATTGATGCCAGAAAAAAGGTGATTGGCCGGATTGAATGTGGAAAAGTTGCGCTATTGTATAGGCTTTAAATCCTTACACCAAATCTAAAAAAACACTGGCGATCATCTCCGGAGAGTTGTAATATCTTTATATGATTGCCAAAAGAATACGTTTTTATATCATGTACTTCGTTAATAAAAACTGTCGGCATATTGTCCATATCCACATTGAGTGAGGTGCTTATTGAGCTTTTTTCATTATTTTTAATGAAATCAAAATACCACTGGGCATCTGCATCATCTTCAGTAATAGGAAAACCACCTATCATATTATAATAAGTCCTTGTTTTCTCTGAGACTAAAAAACAGGTCATTCCACCATGTTGTGTCCGGACAGATTCAAGGTATCTGCTAATTAGTTCAGGTTCTTTCTCGCCCTCTTCCATCCATTTCTTAAGGAAAAGATCTTCTGCAAGGGTAGAGGAAGCAATTATCGGGGGCTGTAGTTCCTGCTTTATTTCTGAGTATACCCATGCAGAATGAACCGGGAGCTCGTTTTCCATAATAGATTTTCTGATATTTTTTTTCATCGTCATATAAGTGATAGAATTTGTAAGTACAAGGTTTATCACAAGTATAATTGAGATGATGATCAAAAGTTGCGAACCTCTGGGGTTAAAATACTTAAATAATTTCATTAAGAAAATCCTTTTAATATGAAATCCCTATAAATTATCGGAGACTGCCATCGAAAAGTCAATATTAAAGCAATCCCAAAACGGAAGCGGGTGCCTATGTAATCGGGATGGCTGGTGATTTGTATGAGATGGCCCCGGATGTTATCCTCACCTCGGGTATCCAGAGTGTGACCGAGCTCATTATCAATCAGGGGAAGGCCCTTGCTGCCGGTGAGTGGAAGGCCGTTCATCTGGATGTTGGTGTGGAAGTTCCCCTCCAGTGCATGGGTACAAGGAGTAAGTAACTCCTTCAGTCGCCCAAGAGTAAGTGATGATAACCCATTTATTGAAAGCTTCTTCAAAACTATGAAGTATAGTCTAAAATATCCCGGTAGATTTTCAGATTTACCTGAAGCTCGACAATGGGTGGCCGAGTTCGTTAATTGGTACAATACCGAGCATCTGCATTCTGTACTGGGGTATGTAACCCCGGCCCAAAGACGTTCCGGCGAAGACATCACCATATTCAAAACACGGAATGGAACTATGAAAACGGCAAAGGAACAACATCCGGAACGCTGGAGTACTCGACCCGTAAGAGTTTGGTTGTTGGAAGATACTGTAATTTTGAATCCAGACAAGAATCAAAAGTCTGATGCTCAACCAATCCTAAAAGCTAGTTGATTTTTATCAAAGAACACGAAATCTATATTGACATGTTCCGCTTCTGGGTGGGCAGCATGATCGTACGGAGGTTGAGTTAACTAATGTGGAAATTCTTCCACATTCAACCCCCAAAACATTTCAATTGGCGTCAATACTGGCGTCAGTCCAAAATTTGACACAAAAAAAAAGGAAAACCTCAATTTGAAGTTTTCCCTAATTACTTACCCTATAAGGGTTTATATTGCCCAGAACTGGACTCGAACCAGCACATCCGTAAGGACACTAGACCCTGAACCTAGCGTGTCTACCAATTTCACCACCTGGGCGCTGAGTTAATATAGCCAATGGGCGAGTTCTTGTCAATAATGATAAAAAATGGAAATGTGAAGATGGCCTAAACCACAAATCTTTTCCATTCCAGACTTTGGTCTTGAAAATTAATAAGAAACCCAAGGTGACAGCCCGAAATATGCAGGTAGTTGAGCAGCTGGCTTATGTGAACTTCAGAAAGAGATTTTACAGATTTAAGTTCGATTATAACTTTGTTTTCCACTACCAAATCAGCCAGATACTCCCCAACAGTTTTACCCTTGTAGATAACATTAAAAGGCTCGTTATACCCCGTAAACAACCCCTTTTCCCGCAGTTCGTAATAGAGTGCGTTGTGGTAACACTGTTCCAGTAAGCCCGGACCCAATAGAGAATGAACCTCCATACAGCAGCCTATGATTTTATATGACAGTTTTTCATGAACCATTTGGTCCTCCTTCGTTTTCTTACATCAAAGCAGGTCCGCTTTTCAGACTGTCAAGATTGAGCGGAGCACCCGGAGGGTGTGGAGTGAACTTGTCTTGATCTTTACTGGCTGAAAACGGAGCCTATAATTAAATAAACGAAGGAAAGTCACACCGAAATTCAAAGAACCTGTAGCATTCAGCCACGAATTATAAAAGAAAAATCCGTGTAAATCGCTTCGAAGTGAAACCCCATATAAATCCGTGGCAAAAAAATGGTATATAATAAAAATCTATACTTGAAATCCCGGGGGAGGGGGAAAGGTTAGATGGAAAGAATAGGCGAAACAGTCAGAATTGAAAGAGAAAAGAAAACGGTTAAAGCCATGATCGACCTATACTGTCATCACAATCATGACACTAAAAAGAGCCTCTGCAAAGAGTGCGCTATACTCAATACTTACGCCCAACAGCAGCTGGAGAATTGCCCTATGGGAGAAAATAAACCCGCCTGCGGACACTGTACCATTCATTGTTACGACCATGAAATGAGGGAAACAATCAGGAAAATCATGAGGTTTTCAGGCCCGCGAATGCCCTTTCACCATCCAGTCCTAACCATATTTCACCTCAAAGACATGAGGCAGAAACCTAATAAAATGTAGCCGACCCACATTAGTGTGAACCCATCCTTGTGGCCTATCCTTGTGGCCTATCCTTGTGGCCTATCCTTGTGGCCTATCCTTGTGGCCTATCCTGTGGATTTTGTCCCCTAAAAAAGATTTAGATCAGACAGCGCTTCTATCAGTCTAAACCCTAATTACCCCGGGAAATAAGCGCATGCATCATGGGAGTCACCATGGTGGCGTACACCGAGTAGGGGAAGTTTGTCAGCAGCATATCGCAGTAGCGAAGGAGAATGTCATGGTACTGATCCGAGGCCACGACAATATCTCCATCCGCATTCCTCATGGGGGGGTAAGTCCATTCAACAGAGGAGATTGCCGCAAAAATTGTCAGGAAATACGCCGTCATACCTTCAACAGGATGGAGGTAATTCGTATACCCCTCGAAAGGCACATCCTTCTCCAGAAGATATTCAAGAATACGGTAAGCTGTGTAAATCTTCTGCCCCAGCAGAACCTCTACCTCCTCCATATCGGCCGGCGCTTCTATCAGCCCCATCTGACCCCATGAATTCCGAATATTATTCTCGAAGAAATAGTCCCGGACCGACTCATCCATGGTTGTCCACGAGCCATAGTAACTGCACCCCATGGTTAACGGCATGGTGAAGGCCATATACATCTTCTGGGCGTCCTGAGAGGCCTGCTCATCCCCGGCAGCAATCAAGTCTATCTTCTCAAGAAGTTCCAGGGGCAGCTCCTCTTCTCTGCTTCTTATATACTGATCGAATCTCGTTTCCACCTGCTTCAACATGTTCCCGGCAAGCTTAAAATTAGGACTAAGCTCGACGGCTTCGCTAAGATAGGTGAGGGCCACCTCAAAATTGCCAACATCCGAGGCTTCAATCGCCTTTCCAAGGTTAATCACAACCCGAAGGGTAAGATTCTTCCGCTCAGCAAGGTATCCCCATTGCTTACGGGAGAGGGGAATATCCCATTCGCTTATCACCTCTTCGAGGACCTCCTCCTGGAGGGTGAACACCCGTGATATCTCCCCGCTCTTACTTGCCGCCGCAACAACTTCGCCGCTCTCCGCATCGGTGATGCGAGTGGAAAACGTTACAATGTTTCCTGTAAAAATAAGACTCCCTGTCATGAGGAACCGGGCTCCCAGCAGCTCTCCCGCCTCGGCGGCTGTTGTCTCATCTATGAACCCCGTAAGGGCCAGCCGCTGCTCCTCAAGCACCTCATTCAGCCGCTCACGCTCCACCAGGGTAAGGATCGACAAGCGTGAAAGGTCGGCTATCATTATCTCATTCAAGGCCATGGAGAGGGACTGTTTGTCTTCCCGGGTCAGGCCCGGGCTGTCCCCCGGGGAGGTTTCAAAGTAAAGGACGCCAAGGGTGAAATCCTCGGAGAATACGGGGATTGCAAAAAAAGAGATTATCAAGAATGTAAAGATTATTATGTGGGGTGAACGGTTCATTAATTGCCTCTGAGTATCAGGTTACGTGAATCCCTCCCTAAGATCAAGCTTGAAAATTAGACGAACGACTTGATATGGTTAAATATAGAAGCGTATTTCCGGGCCGAGGGCTGTTTTTTTATCCGTTTTTTTACTATTTTATAAACACGAAAAGATAATTAACATCACCCGGAGGAATTGTGGGTATTAAAGTACTATATATCGGTGAAATCGTAGGAAAAGCGGGTGTCTTCTGTGTAAAGAAACTCCTGCCCAAACTCAAAGAAGAGCACAATATTGATTTTGTGATTGCAAACGGTGAAGGAACGACCGGAGGTTTTGGCCTGGGCAAGAACCATTCGATCTATCTCCGCAAACTGGGAATCGATGTTTTAACCGGTGGAGAGAAGATATACTTTAAGAAGGATATGGTTTCACACATCATAAAGGCTCCCTACATCCTGAGGCCGGCCAACTATCCTCCGGGGAATCCTGGCCGGGGTTGGAGAGTCTATACATTCGGTGAGAATGAGCAGAAAATTGCGGTTGTCTGCCTCCTTGGACAGTCCGGGTTTTCCAGGGTTCATTTAAGCAACCCATTTACCTTTCTGCCGGACATTGTTAGCAGACTGAAGGATGAAACAAAGAATATTATATTCGATTTTCATGCGGCGACGACGGCAGAGAAGCAAACCATGTTTTTCCATGCCGATGGATTGGTTTCCGCTGTAATTGGCAGTCATTCCAAGGTTCAAACCGCCGATGAGCGGATTCTACCGAGGGGAACCGGTGTTATTTGTGATGCCGGGCGTACGGGGAGCCAGAATTCTGTTGGCGGTCTGGATCCTAAAATTGAAATCGAAAAATACCTGAGCTTGATCCCGGAACGATCCCAGGATGCCTGGGATAATCTGGAACTGCAGGGTGTTCTTCTCGAACTTGACGATGAAGGACGGACTTCTTCCATTGAAAGAGTTAAAGAGGTCTGCACGGAGGTACCTGATGATAGAAACGGGAACGATTAAATCGATCCAGAATGATATGGTAATTATTGGATGCGGTGATGCCGCCGCATGCAGCAGCTGCGGGGGTTCCGCTTTCTGTTCAGTGAAAGAGCGGACAATCGAAGCCATCAATCGAAAGGCTCTCGATCTTGCTGAAGGAGACACGGTAAATGTGTTCATCCCCCCCGGGCAGGCTGTTTTCGCTGCCTTCATGGTTATGATCCTGCCGCTCATCCTTTTTATGGTATTTTTTATGGCCTCCGGGAAGGTTATTCCCGATCTTGCTGAAGGGATAAAGGTCCTTTTCGGCCTTATAGGGCTTGCCGGTGGGTTCCTCTCGGCATTCCTCTACAGTCAGGCAACAAAGAAAACCAGAGTTCCGGAAGTTGTGAGCAAACTTTAACTGTTCTCTGCTATCAGTCCGTTTATAGTATCCGCCATATTGTGGAGGGATACCACATGATCGGCATAGCCGTTTTCGATGGCAACCCTAGGCATTCCAAAAACAACGCTGGACTCCTCATCCTGGGCGACAACTATACCGCCTGAGTTGTAGATCTTCCCAATCTCGGTGGCTCCATCCTTACCCATTCCAGTCATGATGATCGCCAGAGCATTCCCCCCATAGGCTTTTTCAACCGATTCATAAAGCACATCGGCGGAGGGTCTGTGGCCGCTTCTCTGGGGTTCCTGGGATAGTCGTACAACAGAAGCCAACCGTTTTTGTTCAACCTTGATGTGATAATCTCCCGGTGCGATGAGTATCCTGCCGGCTTTGATCAAATCTCCATCTTCCGCTTCTTTAACCTCGAGGGGACAGAGTTTATTCAAACTTGAAGCGAACTCTTTGGTGAACCCGGCTGGCATATGCTGAACAACCAGCATGGGAACATTTATATTCGGGTCAAGGGAGGCAAAAACCTCTCTCAATGCGTTAGGACCTCCGGTGGAGATCCCAATCGCTACAATTTCGATTTTTTTTGTCAGAGGCTTTCTTCCTGTCACGGAGACAGGTGAAACCGGTCGTTCTGGCCTGCTGATTTCACTTGTTACCGGCCTTCTCCAGGAGGGAGTTTCCCCCCCTGTTCTTGCGGCAGGTCTGGATGGTGTTGGTCTGGAACTCTTTCCGGATTTAAACCGGCGTCCATAGGCTCGCAAAGTATTGGTAAGTTCAACCTGAACATTCTGTATATCATTGCTGCCGCTAGAGGGCTTCAGTATAAAATCGGCGGCACCCAGGGAAATCGCTGTCATCGTAACTTCAGCACCTTTTTTTGCTATGGAGGAGAGGATGATGACAGGCACTTCAATTCCTCTCTTCTGCCGCTCCTTCAGGAAGGCTATTCCATCCATCTGGGGCATTTCTAAATCTAATACAACAACATCCGGTTTTAATTTTTCTATTTTAGCCAGAGCGAATTCTCCGTTCATAGCCTTCCCGACAACAACCATGTCCGGTTCGGACTCCACCATTCGGGAGATGAGATTACGCATTAATGCTGAGTCGTCACACACCAGAACGGATATTTTATCTTCTTCCACATTCATCCCCTGGTTTAAGAAGTTTTAAGGTAGATACAGGCCCAATCCGATTTGAAAAACTCAAATTGAGTCTTCATTCCAAAGAGTGACTCTGAGTGTCCAATAAAAAGGAAGGATTTTCGGTTCATGGAATCCCAGAACTTCTGGATAACCGCTTCCTGAGCTGCATCATCAAAATATATAATTACGTTTCTGCACAGGACGATATCCAGATTCCTGTTTCCACTGTCGAATTTCAGATTATGGTAATCGAATTTAATAAGATTCTTTATCTCATCCTTTACCATATAACCGTCATCACTCTGATTGAAATACTTTGTTAGGTATTTATCGGGGATCCCGTTTACCCTGTTATTGGGGTAGAATCCCGCTTTTGCTGTCATTAGAGATTTCAGGCTCAAGTCTGAGGCTGTGACTTCTACACTCATACCAGGCGGGAGAACCTCTTTGGCCATCATGGCGATGGAATAAGGTTCTTCTCCCGTAGAACACCCGGCACTCCAGATTTTAATCTTGTTGCTGCCTGTTTCTCTTTTGAGTTTGACAAGTTCCGGGAAAACATAATTCTCCAGGGTCTCAAAATGGGCGGTATTACGGAAGAATCTTGTCAGGTTTGTTGTTACTGAGTCAAGAAGCTGCTTTAACTCTTCCTTATCCCTGGTCAGGATTGAATAGTATTCACCCGGAGAGGATAGTTCCGATTTTCTGAGTTTTTCCTTCAATCTGCTTTCCAGGATGACCCTGTTAGACTCGCTGAAGTGAATTCCACTGGCATCATAAATTAGATCCCGGAATTTACCGAAATCTATATCATTCAAATAGTTTTCCATAGATTAATTAAAGTGTATTTCTTAATTATCGAATAGTCAACTCATTATGGTTTTTATGGGTAACTGTGGTATATTTTATAACAGGATGAAAAATAATATGATTGAATACCTAGTTCGTGGAATTGCGTTGGAAAAAGAGAGCCAGATGCCCCTGGTGTTGCTGAAGGAGAAGGATGGCGACAATATCCTTCCCGTGTGGATAGGACCTTTCGAAGCCAGTTCCATTATAGTTGAACTTGAGGGTGTTCAGCCCCCCAGACTCCTTACCCACGATTTACTTGCCCTCTTATTTTCAAAACATGGATTCAAACTCCTGCGGTTGGAAATATACGGCTATTCGGATGAAAAATACCTTGCCAGGATCTGCTACAAGAGAGGCCTGCGGAAACATACTGTGGATGTTCGACCAAGTGACGGCATTTCTCTTGCGTTAAGATTGAAGGCTCCCGTATATTGCGATCATGTCCTCTCCTCTTCGCGGGCCGGTAACGGCATTCTGGGGGAGAACCTTGAAATGCTTTCCTCGGAGATTCTCTTCCTGGAACCCGAGTACCCGGGTGCTGTTTGAGTGTAAAAGTTGTATTGACTGTTTTACCGCTTTCTCTGATAATCAACAGGTGAAAAAACGTTCGTTTATATTGATATTATTATCTCTCCTGTTCTTTTTCAGTTGCAGCTTGAATTATGAAGACGCCTTCATGACCGATGAGATTTCCGAAGATATTCCCGATGCCGTCCTCTCCGATTTTACCCATATCGCCGTACGTGCCGGTACTGAAACCTTCCGGATCCTCGCAGGAAAGGGGGAGAATTACGATAAGAAGAAGGAATCTCATTTTTACGAGGTGGAATTCCGGGAACTTAACGCCGAAGGTCAGGTTGTAACCCTGGGTGAGTGTGATAAAGCTCTCCTCTATCTTGATTCGGACAACATTGAACTATGGGGAAACCTCTCCTTTTATTCAGCCGAAGAGGAGGCAACAATCCTTGCCGAATATCTCTTCTGGGATGATGGTGAGGGGATTCTGACCGGGGAGCCCGACTCCTGGGTTGTTATACGAAAGGATTCCGGTTCCTCCCTTCAGGGGACAGGGTTTACCGCTTATTTAAGAGAGAACCGGGTTATTCTGGAAGAGTCTGTCTCCGGATCCTGGGTTGAAGAAGAGGAGACCGGCGGAGAAGAGAAAGTTGAATAGGGTTCATCTTCTACCTTGTATGATATTAATCTCCCTTGTTTTTCTCTCTCCCCTATATTCCGAAGAGTCTACTTTTACCTTCTCTGCCGATAGAACCGAAGCCGTGCTTTCCCAGGGCAAGGAGAAGACAGTTCTCTCCGGTAATGCGGTTGTCAAGACAAATGCTACTGTAATTGAAGCCGATCGGATCGAATTATATGGTGAGGATTTCCGGTTTGTCATCTGTTCCGGAGATATCCGCGTAACAGATGAGGAACAGGGGTTTATCTTGAATTGTCGCGACCTCTTTTTTGATCGGGAAACGGAAGTGACCCGGGTTCAGGGGTACACCGAGATGGTTGATCTTAAAAACAGCATGGTTGTTAAAGGTTCTTTCTTTGAGAATCATGGAAAAGACAATATTTCCATCATTCAGATCGGTGTGAGAATTCTCAAAGATGATGAAGACGGGGCCATGGTGTGTCGAGCCGAGTTTGCCCGGTATAGCCGGGATGAAGACCTCCTTGAATTGTCAGGCATGCCTCGGGTGAACTGGAAGGGGGATAATTACTCCGCCTCCCGGATTAGTATTGATCTGGAAACAGATGAGATCACCATGGAAGGCAAGGTTTCAGGAACCATGTATACCCAGGAGGATGAGTGACCAGTCTTAATATCAAAGATCCCTGTACCTTGAGGGTTGAAGGCTTAAAAAAAAGTTTTGGAAAGAAAGTTGCCGTACGGGATGTGAGTTTTTCCATGAATAATGGAGAGATCGTTGGTTTACTTGGACCCAATGGCGCGGGCAAGACCACGGTTTTTTATATGATAGTCGGGTTTATCCGGGCCACCAGAGGCAAGATCTATCTTGATAAAACCGAAATCACTAATCAGGCTATGTATAAAAGGGCTCGTGAGGGGATTTCCTATCTTCCACAGGAGGCCTCTGTCTTTCGTAAATTGTCCGTGGAAAAAAATATCTGGGCTATCCTTGAGACCCGGACAGATCTTAACCGGCATCAGAAAAAAGAGAAGCTTGAACAGCTCCTCGATGACCTTGGGATTGAAAAAATACGAAAACAGCCTGCCTACACACTTTCTGGTGGGGAGAGAAGGCGAACTGAAATCGCAAGGTCCCTTGCCATCGATCCGAGGTTCCTCCTCCTGGATGAACCCTTTGCCGGGATCGATCCCATCGCCGTGAATGAAATCAAGAAGATTGTCCAGAGGCTCAGCAATGAGGGGATTGGGGTCCTTATTACTGATCATAATGTCAGGGATACCCTGGAGATAACCCACCACTCCTACATTATAAACCTGGGTGAGATCCTGGTCAGCGGTGCCAAGGATGAACTTCTGGAAAATGAGCTTGCCAGAACGATATACCTCGGCCATGATTTTCAAATGTAGACTTCTCAGAGTATCATCTAAATCTGTTTGACTTCTATTTAAACTATGGATAAGAGGTGGATTTTTTTACTTATCAGGTTTTTTCTTCGGGTTGTTTTTTAAAAAAGGCAATGGCCGAAAAAGCCATTGCCTCTGATTTAAAGGAATAATTCTATAGCAGAAAGAGAGAAAGTGTGGAACCAATAAGTCCGAGTATAACGAATAAAATTACGGGTTTCACAGGCATGATACCATCGTTTTTCATTGCTTTACCGAACATTCCGAATACCAGTGGGTGAACGAGGAAAGGCATGGCAAAGATGAATGGTATTAAAGCTGCTGTTCCGTGACCGAACATATCACCCTGGACTGCGGCGAATAAGCCGAAGTGAGAAATTGCTGATGATGTCGCCATAGATGCGTTCCAGATTGCCATCCCACTGAAATGGAGAAGCAGGAAGCTGCCGAAAACGGCCATCAGCTGCCATCCGAAACTAAATAGCATAAGACCTTTTACTTCGATTCCCTCTTCTCCATTGGCACCTTTCAGTGTTTTTAGAGCGAAGAAAGTTATAACTATACCGATTAGAACAACCATAGCTCCAGGTAATGCCAGGAGAACACCCCTCTGGGCGCTTATGGCCAGAATTGTGAATACAAAAATATGACCGAAGAATGGAATGTTAATCATAATCGGAGCACGGGCTGCAGCATCATGTCCCAGATCTCCTGCTGTGCAGGCTCCTGTCAAGCCCGAATGGGAAAGGGAGCCGGCCATACCGGGGGCAAGATTTCTAACGTGATTAGCCTTTCCGAATTTTATAAGCAGCAGAATCCCTCCGAACATCCACAAAAGCTGCCCGAAGAACCCATACCCCATTACCTTTGTCATTTCATCGATCTGAAATGCCTGTACGATCCTCGAACCACCTACTAGGAAGTTTGCGGCCAGAACTACGGGTATACCCGCGAAGAGGAGGGATCTCATTGTGGGGCCGAAAGCCCAATTGGAAAAAATAAAACCGAATCCGGCGGAGAGCAGCATGGCGAAGAAGATCTGAGGAAGAGGAATGATGCTTTTTATCCACAGGGAAATAAAATATGATGCAATGAGCAAACAGAGAATGGCGATCATTTCTACAAACCCTTTTATCAGATAAAGTGATTTATTTCTAATTTTTGCTTTTGGATCGATGATGATCATCGCTGCCATCAGCCCGAGATACGTAAGTATGGGATAAGCCTGTGAAAGAGGGCCATCTCCGGTTTTCCCCAGGATAATTGTATAGGCACCCTGGATCGCTATAAGAATGAAGAATGATCGTAGTATAAAGAAGAACTGTGTTCTTTTTGTTCCTAATATTACTTCCTCTTCCGAGGGGATTACGAGATCTTCGATATCCAGATGATGTTTTGAAATAAGTTTTTTCAGCTCTTGTCCTCCGACAAAGAATGTTACTATAAGCACAACCACTGTTACTTTGCTTAAGAAACCGACCATTGTGAATTCAGGTAGTCCTGCAGTAGCCATTCCACTCTTTTCGAGTAGGAATCCCATAAGAAGTCCGAATACGACTATGATAAGAATAGGTGAATACTTTGTACCGGCAACAACTGTTCTCGCAATTATGACGATGGGGATTAATAAGATAAAGGCCAAAAATAGTTGATTAAAACTTGAAAAATCCAATTTTCTCTCCTTTTCATTCTGATAATATGATTTTAGGAGATCATACACTCCGTTATGCTATATAGCAATTAAATTCTTATAATATTGGTAATATATGAAGTGTGTGAAAGCATATGTAAATTTATTATGTCTATTTTAGGCCTGAAAAACTGATTGTCAGAATTGGCTCTGTAGAGTTCATCTTTATTTTATTTCATCTATAGTTACTCACACCCATAATCTATGATAAAATAAGATAGGTTTTTTCACAGCCGTTATATTTTTAACAGGGAGATTAGAAGTTGCAGCATCAGAAAGCTGTCCTGATTCAGGAACAGAAATTAAAGATGAGCCCACAGATGTTTCAGTCTATTCAGCTGATGGCTCTACCTATTCAGGATCTGAAAATCAGGATACAGGAGGAGATCGATAAAAACCCTGCTCTGGAGTTAATCGAAGACAGGTCGGAAGTCTCCCTGGAGGGGGGAACAAAGAGTGAGTCTGAAGATTATGATGCTTTTGAGAATTCAAGTGACCCCGGTTATACTCATACCACCAGCGGAGCTGTAAACCAGGAGGCTGCCGATGCCCGGCAGAAGTTCATGGAGGGGGTTATCTCAAGGGCCGAATCTCTCCAGGAGCACCTGCTCTGGCAGTTAAGCCTTCAGCCCCTGGATGAACCCTCCTTGGCGTTGGGCCGGCTTCTTATTCAGAACCTGGATAAGAATGGTTTTCATACAGAACCGCCCGAATCATTCGTGAAAAATGAACTGAAACCACTTATCCCTGCTGTTGAAGCCATTATCAGGGCTTTTGAACCGGTGGGGACCTGTGTTAACGATTATAGAGAGTCCCTCCTTGTCCAATGGGAGCTTGATCCCCTGGGGCTTGATGGGGTGGATACTCTCCTCGAGAAACATATGGCAGACCTCGAGAAGGGACGCCTTAAGGAGATTTCAAAAGCTACCAAATTCACCCTGGAGGAGATAGAAGAGCTCCTTGAGTACATCAGGACTTTGAATCCCTACCCGGGGACCGCCTACTCCCAGGAGGAGGTCCGTTATGTGATTCCGGACCTTATGCTGCGGATTGAGGAGGGGGAGTTTGTCCTCTATCTGAATGATGAGGAGATCCCTGTCCTCGGTATAAATGAGTACTATAAAGAGATCCTGGCGGAGGGAGATTCTGAATCCAGAAAGTTCGTTTCATCCCAGGTTAAGGATGCCAGGTGGTTTATCCAGAGCATAGAACAGCGAAACAGCTCTCTCATGAAAATTGCCCAGATGATTGTTGAATTCCAACGGGATTTTTTCATTAAAGGGCCAAAATATCTGGTACCCCTTACCCTTAAGGATGTGGCCGCCGAGGTTTCGGTTCACGAGACAACCGTTTCCCGTATTTCGAATGCCAAATACATTCAGACCGAATGGGGTATCTATCCTTTGAAACATTTTTTCTCCAATTCTATTTCAGGTTCAGGATCTACAGGTTCACGCTTTTCCAAAGAAGGGGTTAAGGAGCGGGTTCGGGAGATCCTCGAGAGTAATGATACAGGGAAGAAGCTTTCAGATCAGAAGATTTCCGATATGCTGAAGGTTCAGGGGATAAATCTTGCCCGGCGAACGGTCACAAAGTACCGCAAAGAACTGGATATAGACTCTTCCTACGGGCGTTAAATACCCTCTTTTAGTAATGCTGCCCGTCGATTTTCCCTTTAATAATCATTTTTTAGGAAATCTTAAGGGAAAGGTCCTTAATTTTTTGCCACATGAGTTTTCTGTGAGTATAATTAAAGTGTAGCCTGTTAGGTTTATTATTAGTTTTCTTTGGGAGGCGTATATGGACTTTGAAGTAAAAGGTATTCACTATGAGGTGAGCGATAACACTAAGGAGCATCTCCAGAAAAAAATGAAAAGGCTTGCTTACGCAGAAGAGTATGTCATGAATCTGGAACTTTCTATTGAAAGGGAAAAAGGGAATTACAACCTGGATGCCAATCTGAAGTTCAAGTGGGGGGCCGCGGCACATATTCATCTATCAAATCATGATCTGTATAAAGGGATTGATCTGATCATCGATAAACTGGACAATAAGATAACTAAAGAAAAGGAAAAAATCCAGGAGCATTAAATCGATTCTGGACAGGCTGACCGATGAATTCATTTACGGTTTTAGATCTTCTTGATCTGGAATTAAAAGAGCATAATGTACTTGATTTGAAATGCATTGCCGGAAGGCCCGGACTTGCCAAACAGATTAAAGAACCTGATCTGAACCGGCCCGGGCTTGCTTTGAGTGGTTTTTTTGACAGTTTCGGTTATAAACGCATTCAGATTTTCGGCCAGGGAGAATCAAGATACCTGGAGAAGCTGGAAGCGGAAGGTAAAAGGGATACCATAAAGCAGTTTTTTACCCTCGATCTTCCCTGTTGTATTTTTACAAGCGGTGAAGAACCAAATCAGGATTTTCTTGCTTACGCTGAGGCATCGGGTTGTCCTGTTCTGACGACAAAGATTCACACCTCCGAGTTTACCCGGAGAGTTATCCGGGCGCTCGGATCCATCTTTACAGAAAAAAAGACAGTCCATGGAACTCTGGTTGAGGTCTATGGAATTGGTATTCTCCTCCGGGGAGACAGTGGGGTCGGGAAAAGTGAGACAGCTCTGGAGCTTATCGAGAGAGGTCACCGGCTTATTGCCGATGATGCTGTAGAGGTTTCCTGTGTAAACGGTAATATCCTTATCGGCAAGGGGATAAACCAGATGGTTGCCCACCATATGGAGATCCGGGGGTTGGGGATTATCAATATAACCCAGCTCTTCGGGGTTGGCGCTATACGGGATACGAAGCAGATTCAGCTGGTTGTTGATCTTGAACAGTGGGATTCCGATAAGATTTATGATAGAATAGGAACCGATGAAATTTTAATAGAGATCCTTGGGGTTCATCTTCCTCAGGTAGTACTTCCAATAAAACCGGGACGGAATATCCCTATTATCCTGGAAACTGCTGCCATGAATGAGAGACTTAAAAAAATGGGCTACTATTCCGCCCGTGATTTTAATGAAGGAATGCTCCAGTGGATGGAGAGTAAGACCGCCAGATCGGTCTATTTTGGAAAAAAGGATATTTTCTAAATTATGGTTTTTCAGGAAGTGACAATCAAAAATCGTGCGGGGATTCATGCCCGTCCTGCATCCATGCTGGTTCAGAAAGCCAGTCAGTTTGATGCCGAAATCTATATTCAGAAAGAAAATGATAAAATTAATGCGAAGTCGATCATGGGTGTACTCGCCCTGGGGGCTACCTACAAAACAAAACTCCAGATAATTACCGAAGGGGAGGAAGAACAGCAGGCTTTGGAAGCCATAGTTGAGCTGTTCGAGAACCGATTCGAGGAGGAATAATACGCGGCACCTTCCGGCAGTTCTGTTAGTATTTACATTTCTATTCATTCCTCTGCTTTGTTTTCCCGAATCCAATATATATCTGGAAGAAGTGAATCCCGGGAATTATCTTCTCGACTTTGCCATGGAGCATAAGGCGGAAATCCTGGAAAATGTTCAGGCCGGGATGACTTCATCCATTAAATACGAGATACGGGTTTACAGGCTTGGACAGGGACTCTTTAAACCCCTGGGCCGTAATCGTGTTTTTGTAAAAGATATTGTTAATGATGGAAGCTGGGATCCCTTTCTTGAGGCCTATGTTGTTGTTCAGGGGGATAGTACCTTTGTTCACACTGATCCAGATGAGTTCCTGAAAGATCTTTTTTCCCTTCGTAAAATCCCAATTAATATTGATTATCAGCCGGAGAGGTATTATGAATTGCATATCCGATCGAACCTTTCCAGCATCAAACTCCTGCCTCCCATGAATATTATGGCTCCTCTTCGGCGGTTAAAGCCGGGAGTCATAGAGAAAACCATTTATGAAATTCTACCCGTGGCCGGGGGGGCGTGATGAAGGGGGTTAACAGCAGGAATACGGGGTTTGTCGGAATAATCAGTCTAATGTTTGTTTATCTCATTATTATTGTGGTTATCCTGATCTTTGTGAATCAGATGCTCTCCGATTCAGCTCAGAACAGGGAATTTCAATATTTTATACTTATCCCAATCGGAATTATCCTGCCGCTTGTGCTGCTCGGTGCGGTAATTCTGAATGTACTCAGGCTTATTCGGCAAAGCAGGGCCAGGAGTCCCGGTTCGGGGTTTAAGGTCAGGTTGACCCTCTTTTTTGCTTTACTGGTTTTCTTCTCATCGATTCCCCAGGCCGTTCTCTCTCTTACATTTATTCGAACGACACTGAACTCCTGGTTCTCCTCTACAGTCGAAGAGGCTCTGGAAGGGGGGGTCGAACTCGGCCTTGAATTCTATGGTGAGTCCGTTGAATCTCTGGATGCCTTCTGCAAAAGCAGGCTTTCCACCACATTTCTTCAGACCTATACAGGTGAAGCCGGCAAGATGTGGGAGTTTTTTCATGAGGCAGATCCAAGGCTCGATTCCCTTCAGATTTTTGACAGTCAGGGGGAGGATTGGTTTTTTGCGGGAAACACGGATGCCCGCCTCTTTACCCTGCCTTTAGACGGCCGCAAGGCCGGTGTGATTTCCAGGCAGGACCAAAAGGGTCTGAGTTTGATTCGAGGTCAGGTTAAATATAAGTGGGCGGGGGAGGAATACACCGCTATTTTTACGGAAATTCTTCCTGTCAATTTTGACATTAAAGCAAGAAATCTTACCCGGGCACTCGAGGCTTTCATTCAGTACCGCAAACTTCAGGGACAATTTTTCTCTGCCTTTCTCTTATTTTACTCAATCTTTTCATTTCCACTTTTCCTTCTATCACTTCTTGTGAGTTTTCTCCTGTCTGAAGAGATCATCCGGCCTATTGTTAACCTGGAGGCGGCTACGAAAAGGGTTGCCGAGGGGGACTACTCCTTCCGTATCCTCACCCGATCGGGAGATGAACTGTCGAATCTGATAAACTCATTCAATCAGATGATCTCCGAACTTGAGAGATCCAGGAAGAAAATCCTGCAAACCGAGAAGATTGCCGCCTGGCAGGAGATTGCCCAGCGACTGGCTCATGAGATTAAAAACCCCCTTACACCTATCAAGCTTTCGGCTCAGAGGATAAAAAGGCGGTATGAGACCAGGCCTGAAGAGATAGGTGAAGTGCTTGAGAAGGGGGTTGCCTCCATCGTCACCGAAGTAGATAGTCTGACCGAGCTTCTTTCTGAATTCAGGGATTTTTCCCGGCTTCCGGCACCCTATCTTCAGCCTGTTCACCTCTCTATACTTATCCGGGAGACTCTGGCGACCTATGCCGGCCATTATCCCCATGTGATTGTCGATGATTCCGATCTCGATGAGGATCTTGTTCTTCCTCTGGATCAGGGGCAGATAAAGCGGGTTTTTTCCAATCTGATCAAAAATGCTTTTGAATCAATTGAGGAGAGTGGTCGGCTTTCTTTCAGATATGATCTTGTCAGAAAAGGAAATACCAGTTACTCTAGAATTCGTATTGAAGATACTGGTGTAGGAATAAAATCTGAAGATCAGAATAAGGTCTTCAATCCTTATTTTACAACCAAAACCGGTGGGACCGGACTCGGTCTCCCTATCGTAGAACGCATAATATTTGATCATAAAGGACAGATTTGGTTTGAATCGGAAGAGGGTGAAGGAACCACCTTTTTTATTGATCTACCTCATGGAGAATCGTATTGAAAAAAATACTGATAATTGATGACGAGCCTGGAATCAGAACCGTACTCAAGGATATTGTAACCGATGAAGGCTACGATGTGGCCCTCGCGGGCGATGGATTTGAGGGGCTTAAAATCCTGAGAGAAGAGATTATCAATCTGGTTATCCTCGATGTCTGGCTTCCCAATATGGGGGGGATGGATGTCCTTAAGATCATTAAAGATGAACATCCGGGAATTGAAGTCATTATCATTTCCGGCCATGCCAATATAGATCTGGCTGTCAAATCGGTTAAGCTTGGGGCCTATGATTTTCTTGAGAAGCCCCTCTCTTTAGATAAGATGGTAAATTTGATTAACAACGCTCTCACCCTTGAATCTTTAAAAAGCGAGAATAAGAATCTGAAAGAGTCTCTCTTTATGGAAGATGAGATGATCGGGAAAAGCCCGGAGCTTGATGCCATTCGGGAGAGAATCCGGCAGTCGGCCGCCTCGGATGCGAAGGTTCTTATTACGGGTTCCAATGGAACAGGAAAGGAACTTGTCGCCAGGGAGATTCACAGGAAATCGGACAGGGCAAATAATGTCTTTGTCGAGGTAAACTGTGCCGCTATCCCCGACACCCTCATAGAGAGTGAACTTTTTGGCCATGAGAAGGGTTCCTTTACCGGGGCTGTTGCTAGAAGAAAGGGGAAGTTTGAACTTGCCCACAAGGGGACCCTCTTTCTCGATGAGGTCGCTGATATGTCGCTGAGTGCTCAGGCAAAGGTTCTGCGTGTTATCCAGGAGATGACCTTTGAGCGAATCGGAGGTGAGCAGACGATTCAGGTGGACGTTCGTCTGATTGCCGCTACAAACAAGGATATCCTCCAGGAGATCAAGGATGGTAAATTCAGGGAGGACCTTTATTTCAGGCTTAATGTTGTTCCGGTTCATGTTCCCAGGCTTTCTGAAAGGGCTGTTGATCTCCCTCTGCTCATAGATTATTTCATGGGTAAATTTGTTCCTCCCGGTGAGGTGAATTCCAGGAAGATATCCCCCGAGGGTATGGCACTGCTTACAGCCTATGGATGGCCCGGGAATATCAGGGAATTGAAAAACTTCGTGGAACGTATTAATATCATGTCTGACGAGGAGGTTATCTCCCGCGAGACTGTGGAATATTTTCTGGGTGATAACACTCCGGATGTTACTGAAGAAGAGAAAAATCTGAACATCTATGATAGTATGAAACTATCTGAAGCCAGAGATGCCTTTGAGCTCGAGCTGTTAAGCCGGAGGCTTGAAAGGTTTGAATATAATATTTCCAGGACTGCTCAGGATTTAGGGATATATCCAAGTAATCTCCATGGAAAAATAAAGAAATTCGGGATCGAGACAAGAAAGTGAAAGATCTGACAAACAGACAGCAGGAAATTTTAAGTTACCTCGAATCCTATATAGGGGATCATAAATATCCTCCTACCATGCGGGAGATCGCCGCCAATTTCGGGATTTCCGCCAAGGGCGCCCACGATCATATCAAAGCTCTGGAAAAGAAAAACAGAATCAAGTGTGACATCAATCGTTCCCGCGCTATTGAAATCCTCGGGAATGATCCGCGCCCGGATCTTCGTGAATTGAATATTGAAATACCCATACTGGGCAATGTTGCCGCCGGAGTTCCCCTTTTTGCCGAGGAGAATTTTGACGGTTATATACAGGTTTCCGCCGACTCCCTGCGAACAGGAACTCATTTTGCCCTTCGGGTTAAGGGGGATTCCATGCAGGATGCAGGAATTCTGGATGGTGACCTGGGAATTTTCCTCCAGCGGAATATCGCTGAGAATGGAGATATCGTCGTCGCCATGCTGAATGAAGAGTCGGTTACCCTGAAAAGATTTTTTAAAGAAAAAAACAGGATCAAGCTTAAGGCCGAGAACCCTGTCTATCCTCCCATTTATACTCAGAACATAAGAATACTGGGTAAATTACAGAGAATAATCCGATACTATGAATAATTTTGGCAAAACTTTTCTCCTCCTTGGCCCTGAATCCGGGGAGAAGTCCGTCTTTATAAAAAATCTTAAAGCCGCAGTAATGAAGGATAAGCCTTCCGAAATGGAGGTTTCCAAATACTATCCCTTTGAAACAGGCATGTCTTCGGTTGTTTCGTCCATTCGAAACGGTTCTCTTTTTTCAGATTGTAAATGGGTCGAAATTGCCCAGGTTGACGGTGTGAAAAGAGAAGAGGCGGCGATCCTCGGTGAGTATATCAAAAATCCTTCACCCGATACTGTACTTATTCTGACAAGTGATCTTCTCGCCCGGGATATTGCCAAACCAATCGTGTCGGCGGTTCCCAAGGATCGGACAAAAATCTTCTGGGAACTCTTTGAATCACAGAAACAGAGCTGGGTTCGCGGGTATTTCAGCCGGAATGGAATCCGACCCGAGGATGGTGTTGTGGAGCTTATTCTTGAACTGGTTGAGAATAATACGGAACACCTGAAGAAGGAGTGCGAAAAGCTTGTTCTTTTCCTGAATGGAGAGTCCATCCTCACCTCTGAAGAGGTGGAGAAATACATTTACCACTCCCGGGAAGAGAATGTCTTCACCCTGTTTGACCGGATTGCCTCTGGCGATCTGGGATCGACTCTGGAGGTTTTTCGAAAAATCTCCCTTTCAGGTGATACAAATCCTGTTCAGCTCGTCAGTGGGCTCCTCTGGCAATTTCGCCGTGTTCTTGAATTGGGAATTCTAGTTGAGCAGCATATTTCGTTTGATGAAGCCTGCCGAAATCTTCGAATTTCCGGGAAACGACTTCAGAATATTTACAGGCAGGCCATCGGCAATTATAACATCGTGGAGATGGAGCGGATTGTGGCTATGACGGCCGACCTTGATGGTGAATTGAGGAATGGGAGGGCCGAAATACACACCCATATGATGGATATGTATTTCTATCATCTTATAGTTGGAAAAGGACAAAAAAAAAGCCGGACTGATTACCGGCTTTAGAAGCTGCGGGAAGGTCTTAAGTTCCTCTACAGTTCCACTCTTAAAAAATTACTTATAAAAGCAGTCAAACACTCATGCCGGTCTTACCCGGCCTTCACTTTTAGGTGGTGTCATCGAAAAACCTCCCGTTAGAAAGTTTATGTTGTATCCCTTACCTCCAAGTTCTATTTAAAATTTAACACAAGTGTAAGCGGAAGTCAAATTTATCTTGATAAGTTTCTAAATATTTATTTTATTAGTATGTATGAAACTGAAAATAATTGAAGATAAAGATCTTCTGAACCATCTTGATAAACTCCCATCCGACAGTCTTGTCCCCTTTCTCCTCGAGGGGGGGGCTTTGAGGGGTGGTTTTATCTCCGCTACCCGGATGGTTAACCAGATGCGTGTTAACCATGGTCTCGGAATTCTGGAATCTCTGGTCCTGGGTCATGCCGCTATGGGCGCCGGGCTCCTTTCAAGTAACCTGAAGGGGGGGGATAAATATGGATTAAAGATCGAATGCGGCGGGCCCATCAGGGGATTAACTGCCGAGGCCGATTATGAGGGGAATGTCCGGGGGAGCCTTTTTGAGAATCCTATTCCTGTCACCGAGCCTTTAAAGGATTTCAACCTTTCTCCCTTTTTCGGGCCGGGCTTTTTAACTGTTTCCAAGTATCATGGTACTTCAGCCGAACCCTTCAGCGGGCAGGTGATGATTGAGCATGGGAATATTGCCCAGGATCTGGCCCTTTACTTTAAGCAGTCGGAACAGACTCCCACAGCCTTCTCATTAAGTGTAGATTTTGATTCCACAGGCCGGGTGGTTGGGGCCGGAGGACTCTTTCTTCAGGTGATGCCCGGAGCTTCCGAAGAGACCGCCGGGGCTGTTCAGGACACCGTCTTGGGTCTGCCTTCCATTGGGAAAGCCCTTGCCGGTGGTCTTAAGCCTGAGGAATTCCTGGCTTCCCATTTTAGCGGTTTTGGCTTGAATATCCTGGATGGACGGGATGTCCGGTTTTTCTGCGGGTGCACCAGAGAGAGGTTCAGTTCTTTCCTTGCGTCCATGTCGGAAAAGGAAAAATCTTCCATACTGAATGAGGGGCCGTTTCCCATGCAGGCGGTCTGTCATAACTGCGGGACCACCTATACCTATGAAAAAGGTGAGCTTGAGACCCTCCTTCGGTAGTAATTACTCTTTAATCATAATGGCAGCTGAGTTTCTGTAAACCAGCTGCCGTTTTTTATACTTTAATCAAGACCCTTAAGGGCCTCTTCCGCAATGATCTCAACAGCCTTTTCAACAGCTTCCGGATTACCGGAATAGTTGAGTCGGATACACTCCTTTGAATGTTCCCAGGCCTCTTCAAGACCGAAGAAGAAGTGTTCTCCCGAGAGGACGATGACATTCCTTCTTTTAAGCCTCTCATAGAGCTCTCTTGCGCTTATTTTAAGATTCTTAAACCAGATCCAGAGGAAGATTGCCCCTTCACTCTTATGGATACGGTAGTCCACAGCGGGGTCAATTGCCTCTTCTATCATTTTGATAGTAGCCTCGGATCTCCCTTTGTAATAAGGCATGATCATTTTTCGGCTGATATCGAGAATTTTTCCGGATTGGATGAGGGGACGAACAATAAGCTGCCCCATAGTTGTGTTGGCAAGACTGACGATGGCATTGACCGCCGAGAGGGATTGAATGATCTCCTCCCTGGCTATGATAATCCCCGTTCTGGTGGAGGGGAGTCCCAGTTTGGAGAGACTCATGCTCAGGACAATATTGTCATTAAAGATTGGTTTTACATCCTGAAAGATGATGTTGGGAAAAGGGGCACCGTAGGCATTGTCCAGAAGGAGGGGAATTCCCCTGCTTCCGGCCATTTCGGAGAGCTTTTTAACCTCTTCATCGGTGAGGACATTTCCTGTCGGGTTGGTGGGACGGGATGAACAGAGGGCTCCTGCCTCTTCGGGAATTTCGAGGTTATCGAAATCAACGAAATATTTGAACTCTTTCGGGCCTGTCTCGACGATTTTGGCTCTGCGGGAGATAAAACTATCTTTTTCAATGGGCTGATCTGCATAGCCCACATATTCGGGGCAGAGGGGGAGCATGATTTTCTGCTTTCTCCCATTTCGCTGCCTGCCCGAGAAGAGGTTGAACAGGAGGAAAAAACCAATCTGGCTTCCGTTGGTGACACCTATATTTTCGGGGCCGATGTCCCAGCCATACTCCCTGTTGAACATGGCTGCCAGGGCCGAGGCAAAACCGAAGTTACTCCCGGCAGAGTCGTAGGCGGTAAGGCTTAAGTTAAAATCCTCATCATCCGCCATGATTTCCATGACGCGGTTTTTCCATATGGCATCAAGCGCGGGGATCCTGGCAGGGTTTCCGCCTCCGAGCATGTAAATCTTCTCTTCACTTGTTATAGCCGAGCTTAAATCCTCCATGAGTTCGAGGATGCCCGATTTTTCTGTAAATTTTTTTCCGAATGCTGATATTTTCATGGGACGATTATATCCCTATTCAAAGGTTTCTAATAGAGAATTCTCCTCCCTTAAGAGGCCTCTTCAGGGGCTTTTGTTAGAAACCCCCCTTAGAATCCTTCTTTAGAAGGAAAGATTAGGTATGAACTTCTTTACCGCCCTGGCGACCCCGTCCTCCTGGTTTGAACTGCTCACCCAATCGGCTTTAGCTTTAACTTCATCTCTTGCATTTCCCATGGCAATACCGATTCCTGCCTTTTCAATCATGGATATATCATTCTCCTGATCCCCCATGGCCATGATCCGGGATGTTTCTATCCCCAGGTAATTGGCGAAAAAATCGACTACTGTTCCCTTGTTAATACCTTTGGGGAGAACCTCGCAGAAATCCGGAGCCGACTGAAAGATCTCGGCATCGGCTTTTTCGATCAGAATCGCTTTTATTTCTTTCATCTTCTCAAGATCTTTTTCGATAATCAGCAATTTTGTACATTCCATGGAAGGAATGGTTTCAAAGTTTCCGACTACAGAATATTCGGCATCTCTGGTGCGGGAATATTCGATGATTTCGGGAGATTTCTCCTCCACAAAAAGGTCATCATTAATGTAGGCATTGATATGGGTATTGAAGGGGCGGAGTAGTTTGATCACATCCCTCGACTGCTTATCGTTCAGTCGGTAATGGGCTTTCTCTTCATGGGGCGGAAAGGGGGCGCTTATCAACCCGCCGTTGTAGGTTGAAATGGGGAGACTCAGCGCCAACTCTTCGGCGACCCAGGCACTGGCCCGGAGCATTCTTCCCGTTACTACCGTGATCCCAACCCCCGAGGCTTCCGCAGCCTTCAAGGCTCTCTTATTTTCATCCGAAACCCTTCCCATACTGTTCAGGAGGGTACCATCCATATCCATCATTATCAGTTTGATATCTTTATTCATACGGCAAGTAACTCATAATTGAAAAAAAAATACAAGGAGTTTGAATCAAATAGGAGTTTCATGCGGTATTTACTCTTATAAGGCAATTCCGGAAGCCTGATTAAAAGATTTACAGGAGAGGATGATGAATAGTTTAAATTCTATTTTGCTGGAGGGAAATTTTACGAAGGACCCCGTTCTTCATGAGACACCCAAGGGAACACCAGTCTGTACCTTCAGTCTGGCTGTGAACAGATATTATCGAAGTGACGAGGAGACTGTCCAGGAGGTGAGTTTTTTCGAGATTGAAACCTGGTCCCGATTGGCCCAGTACTGCAGCAGTCAGTTTGAAAAGGGATCGGCAATCCGGGTTGTCGGCAGGCTTAAGCAGGATCGATGGGAGGATCTGGAAGGGAACAGCCGGGCAAAAGTAAAGGTCATCGGCGAACACATTGAGCCGATTGAAAAGAAATCCTTCAATGGCAAGAAGCGGGATGAGGAGAAGGCCGCAGTTGAATCTGTTTCTGAGGAAGATTCTGTGGATGCCGGTCTCGACGAAATCAATGTTTCTGAATCCATACCTGAGGAGGTGGTTGTTTAAACCTACGGGTGGTTGGTATCAAAAGCAGATGGTCTATTTTTATCTTATTGACTCCCGGGGAGCTTCTCCCCGGGGTTTTTGTGCAATATCGTTTAATATTTCCAAAAATCGAACAATACATTTACTTTATTAAGATCAATCCTTAAACTGCAAAAAATAACCTGACTGGGAGTATCGATGTCACCTGTAAAAAGAATCGTTTTGTTCTTTCTTTTATATACTTTGTTTTTTTTACCGGGAGTCCTTCTTTTCTGTCAGGAGGTTATCATTTCCGGCGATGAGGAAATTATCAGCACCGATGATGAGGAGTTCATAATTGGTGGGGATGATGGTGAGGTTTTCATCATTATGGATGATGATTCTGCCGGAACCAGCGGAGAGCAGGCTGATAAACCTCAGGAGATACTCATCACAGCCCAGGCGGAACCGGAAGACCCCCGGTCTGTCTCATCTCAGGTTTCCATTATCGGGGAGGCGGAGATAGCCGCTGCCGCACCCAGGAGTGCCGCCGACATTGTGGCTCCCGTCATGGGGGTTCAGGTGGACAGGTATGGCGGAGCCAGCGAACCGGCTGTTGTTTCGATACGCGGCTCCTCGCCGGAACAGGTTTTAGTCCTTGTGAATGGGAAGCGACTGAATTCGGCCCAGGGCGGCGGTGTGGACCTTGCAACTATAAATCCGGATGATATAGAGCGGGTAGAAGTTGTCCGGGGAGGCGCTTCCGCCCTTTATGGTGAGAATGCCATGGGTGGTGTTATAAATATTATTACCAGGGATGGTACTGGAGAGGGTTTTTCCGCCAGCGCCCATGGTTCGTATGGTTCCTTTAATACCGTGACACTGGATGGGCAGATTCAGGGCTCATCGGCCGATAATTCCTTCGACTACTTTCTCTCTTGTGCCGGGCTTTTTACGGAAGGTGATTACACCTTTACCGATGAAGGTTCTGAGGATGGGGAGGCCGAAAGGGAGAATGCAGGAGGAAAGAAAATCGCCCTTTCGGGGAAAACAGGGTTTTCTCCCCATGACACTCTTCATTTCTCCCTCTCCGGTCAGGTTCATATGGATAAAAAGGGTGTGCCGGGGGTGATTGAGTTTCCTTCCGAAAGTGCCGGAATGGAGGATACCCGCTACCTTACCCTCCTTTCCGCTTCAACTGATACGGCGCCGGGGGAACTGGTTCTGGACCTTTCCTGGGTTAATCAGAAGCGTCACTATTATGACCCTGATTTTTACAGCGGTCCTGTGGATGACAGCCATAATAATAATGCTTTTTCCGGGGATCTGAACCTGAAACGCCGGGATGTTTTCGGTCCTGTCTCTGCGGAGACTGTCGGGGGATACGCATTCCGGTGGGATTACCTTGTTTCAACGGCTCTTCTCCGGTCTGCCGCAACGGAGGAGGCAAGTGGGAAGGTTTCTCGGTTTCAACACTCCGGCTTCTTGAGGTCACAGATTAATATTGGCTTTGGCTCTGGCTCTGGTTCTGGTTCTGGTGTGACCCTTTTTCCCGCCCTTCGTTATGACTGGAACAACATTATCTATGAGGATGATGGCCTGGATAAAATCACTTCGGCCTTCTCCTATAACCTTGGTCTTTTGCTGCCACTCGGAGAACAGGAGAAGGTAAGCGTGAAGGCGAATTTCGGGACAGCCTACAGGGTTCCCTCCTTTGATGATCTCTTCTGGCCCTCCTCCTCCTTTGCCATTGGCAATCCGGCTCTTGAGCCTGAGGAGTCTCTTGCCGTTGATCTTGGCCTTCTTATCACCCCTTTTCCCGGGATGATGATTGAGGCTGTTGTTTTTGATCAGGAGGTGAAAAATCTTATTCAATGGAATCCCGGTCCTACCGGACAGTGGCGCCCGGGGAATGTGGGGGCTGCCCGTCTTGCCGGTTGTGAGCTTGAGGTGAGGGGGCTCCTGGACCTCCCCATGATCCAGTCGATTCTGGAGTTGAAGGGAAACGGTTCCTACCTTTACCCGGTGGATCTTACCGAAGGTTCGGTTAACTATGGCATGATCCTCTCCCGTAAAACCATGGTGCGTATTAATGGTTCCGGAACCCTGACCCATGCGGATGAACACTTCTTCCGCCTTGAGGGCAGATATGTGGGCAGCCGGTTTATTACTGCCCGGAATACAAAGAGCCTCGATCCCTATTTTGTCCTGGATCTTACCGGGAATTATCAGATAAACGAGGAGTGGAATCTTCTCCTCAGTATAAGGAACCTGCTCAATGTTGAGTATGTTGATATGCGTGAATACCCGGTTCCCGGGATCGATCTTACACTGGAAGCAGGGTTCAAGCTATGACAAGGATTTTTTTTGAAATGAATATGTTTAAGGTTGATAGAAGCGCCGGCCTTTTGGGAGGTCTCCGTGATTTTCTGTTACTCCTCTTTTGTACCTTCATCTTAACCTCCTGTCCTGAAGGAACAAGGGTGGCGGCCGTTAGAACCTTTGATTATGATCGGGAAGTCTTCATTATCAACGGCCTGGCGGAAACCATTTCGGTTGTCAATCCGGAAACCCTGGTGATTCATAATGATGTTTCTTTAACGGGTCGTTCGCCAAATCAATTGTTGAATATTGATAATAAGATATATGTTGTAAATTCTTTAGACAATGGTATCACCATATTGGATGAGTCCACCCTGGCGGTAGAGGGTGAGATTGATCTTGGTCCTGGAAAAGGACCCTGGATGATCATCCCTGTCCCCGATTCCACGGTTGCCTATGTCACCAATTCTATTGCAGGTACGGTTTCTGTTATCGATCTGGCTAATCAGACTGTAGCAGGTGAGATCTCGGTGGGAATAGGACCTCAGGGAGGGTGTTATCTGGATGGGAAGGTCTATATCTGTAATACCAATTATTCAGCAGGATTGGAAGGGATGGGCTATAACGAGGGAACGGTTTCTGTCATAGACATAAATGTAGATTTGGCAGCAAATCCTGTCGAAACCATATCGGTTGAACCAGAAAGTTTTGATCTTGAGCTTAAAAATGGTTCCAATCCTCAGGCGGCGATTGCTTTTCCCGAAAAAAATGAAGTGCATATCATCCTTACCGGCCGCAATGGCGGCGATAATGCCGACGATGGTGCAGTCCTGGTTCTCGATGTGTCCGCAGGGGCCGACTATGCGGTAAAAGGCAGATTGGCGGTAGGTGGTTCTCCCGGCTGGAGTGGCGGGGGACTGGATGAAGGGCGAAAGATTGTCTATTTAACCGGGGTCGGAGGCCTTCAATCCTATAATTATGAGACTCTGGAAATCCTTCACCGGTCCGGGTCAGGGGATGATGGGTACATCCTGACCGGGATGAACACGGCCACAGATTTCTATTCAGGAGTAGCCTACGATCCTATAGAGGATCAACTCTTTGTTACCTTTTTTTCATCCGATACGATTCTTGTTCTTGATGGTGAAGATTATCATGTGGAAAAAGAATTACAGGGTTCCGATGGACCTCAGAACCCTGTTCTCTTTGTTGAGTAGTTACTCTTTCTCTTCACAGGGGGGCATCTCTTTTATCCTGTAAAAGAGGTGTTCAAGCTCAAGCCCAATATTCACATTCTGTATTGTACACTGGTTGCAATTTAAGGAGTTTGCTGTTTTGAGTTCGATGGAGGCGAAGTTCAGGATTCCCTTTACTCCTGCCTTGATCATCATCTCGAGAACATTAGCGGCGGCATTATCAGGAACGGTGATGATACCAACCTCAATATTGTTCTCTTTAATAAATGCGGCCATCTCGTTCAAATGGTAAATCGGGATATCCTGAACATTCTGAACGCCATCAGGATTAATATCAAAACCGGCTACAACCTGAAGGCCCTCTGTAGAGAACTCTTCATACTGCATAAGGGCTGTTCCGATCCTTCCACATCCTGCAATTATCAACTCCTGAGGCTGATCTTTGCCCAGGAGTTTATTCAATTGTTCGATGAGAATGTTTATATCGTACCCACCCCGTTTATTTCCCTGAATATTCATGGCCGAGAAATCTTTTCGAACCAGGGCGGGGGAAACACCGATTCCGTCTCCAAGATTATTCGAAAAGACCCTTTCAAGCCCAAGGGCTTTGAGTTTTTGTAGTAGCCTCTTGTATTTGGATAGTCTTACAATGATTTCTGTATTCATATTCATCCGAAAACCCCTGTTATTAGTTGTACCTAAAAGAGTTAACTGTTGTCACACTTTTGTACCTGTCTTCACAATATTTTAACGATGAAGTACATTAATATATCATATAGTCTAAAAAAGCACAATAAAATAAATTGAGTAACAATAGTTAGATTTTTTTCTCTTTAAATAGAAAATTATAGTGAATCCGGGCACCTCTTATATTGACAATTATCCTGTTTATGATGAATCTGTTACTGGAAAGTTGTCAAATATACAAGGAGGATATATGGCTGTAGAAACGGCAAACAAGATCGAGTTCTCGCCAGAGCTCATATCTTTTATCGCGGAATGGAAGGATAAACCCGGCAATCTGATCATGGTACTTCATCAGGTACAGGAGGAGTTGGGGTACATTCCCAGAGCCGCAGCGATCAAGGTTTCAGAGCTTCTGGAAACCCCTCTGGCTAAGATTTATGGGGTAATGACCTTTTATCATTTTTTTAAACTTGAAGAACCTGGGAAATATAACATTCAGGTTTGTATGGGAACTGCCTGTTACCTTAAGGGCTCACAGGATCTCATCGATGAAATTGAAAATGTTCTTGGAATTGGTGTTAATCAGGTTACGGATGATAAGAACTTTTCTCTCGAATCTGTACGCTGTATCGGATGCTGTGGGCTTGCACCGGTAATGCTTATAGGTGGAGAGGTTTTTGGAAAAGTTACCTCAGATCAGCTGCCGGAAATTATTGCTAAATTTCGGGACTGATAAGATATGCACGCGGCTGTCTGTGATTTTATTGTAGACTGCCTTCAGAACTCGATCGAGGCCGGCGCTTCCGAAGTTAATTTGGAAGTTATTGAGTCTTATTCTGTTGTGAAGGTTGTGATTAAAGATAACGGCTGCGGAATGACCGGCGAAGAGCTTGAAAAAGCTTTGGATCCCTTCTTTACGAATGGCATAAAGCATGTACACCGTAAGGTCGGGCTGGGGCTTCCTTTCTTAAAACAGGCTATAGAGCTTGCAGAGGGAAGTTTTGATATTCAATCGGTAAAGGGAGAAGGAACGCTTTTATGGTTTTCCTTTAATCTGAATCATTTTGATTCACCGCCACTGGGAAGGCTGGATAAGGCCTTTTTACAGATACTGCTTTTTTCCGGGGAACATGAACTTACTATAGTAAGGAAGTATAACTGCGGAGATATCAGTGATAGTTGGGAACTTAGCCGAAAAGAACTGATTGAGATTCTTGGTCCACTTGAAAATACGGAATCTTTGGTAATGGCCAGGGATTTTATCAGGAACCAGGAAGATTCGATGGATAAACAGGAGAAAACTGATGGGTAAAATGACCTTGGAAGACCTGAGAAAATTACGCGAATCAAAGAAGAATGAAATTGAGAAGCGTGAGACCGAAGGCAAGGATATAGAAATTGTAATTGGAATGGGTACCTGTGGTATTGCCGCGGGTGCTAAAGAGAGTCTGGATGCGTTTATTAACGCCATTGATAATGCCGGGCTTAAAAACGTATCTGTTAAACAGACCGGATGTATGGGCCTTTGTTATGTAGAACCTACCGTATCGGTAAAGGTTCCCGGAATGCCCGATACAATTTACGGAAAAGTTGACGGTGAAGTCGCTACAAAGATCGTGGAAGAGCATATCGTTAACAAAACACTTGTAAACAACCACATTTTTGATAAACCCGCCGCGGATATCATTACAGAGTAACGGAGGAAGGAATGGCTGTAAAAAACTATATTCTGGTATGCGGCGGAACGGCCTGCGAATCCAGTAAAGCGGAAGACATCTTTCAGAACCTCGTTGCTGAGGCTGAAAAACAGGGTGTTGCTTCCGATGTTCAGATTGTTAAAACCGGATGTTTCGGTTTCTGTGAAAAAGGACCTATTGTTAAGGTTCTTCCTGAAGAAGCATTCTATGTTACGGTAGAACCTTCCGATGCGGAAGAGATTATTGCCGAGACTGTTATAAAAGGAAGAATGGTAAAACGTCTTCTCTATGTCGATGAAGAAACAAAAGGGAAAGAGTTCGATATGGACGATATCAAATTCTATCAGAAACAGTACCGAATTGTTCTTCGAAACTGTGGTCTTATCGACCCTGAGAAGATAGATGAATATATTGCCAGAGATGGATATAAAGCCCTTGAGAAAGCCCTTTTCGAATTAAAGCCCGATGGTGTTATCGAAGAGATGAAGACTTCCGGTCTTCGTGGGCGTGGTGGTGCTGGTTTCCCCACATGGATGAAGTGGAATTTTACCAAACAGGTCGAGAGTGATCAGAAGTTTATCGTATGTAATGCCGATGAGGGAGACCCCGGTGCCTACATGGACCGCTCCACCCTGGAGGGAGATCCCCACTCAGTTCTGGAAGCCATGGCCATTGCCGGTTTCGCTGTAGGAGCTGATAGAGGTATAATTTATATTCGAGCCGAATATCCCCTTGCTATTGCAAGACTTGAAACTGCCATGGCTCAGGCCAGGGATTACGGTCTTCTTGGAACGGACATCCTTGGCAGTGGATTTGATTTTGATATTGAAATCAGACTTGGTGCCGGTGCTTTTGTTTGTGGAGAAGAAACAGCTCTTCTCAGATCCATCGAAGGTATGCGAGGAATGCCCACTCCCAAACCGCCCTTTCCCGCAGTGGAAGGACTCTGGAAAAAACCTACCGTTATCAACAATGTTGAGACCTGGGCAAATATCCCCGCTATCCTCCTTAAGGGTGGAGACTGGTTCTCTTCCATTGGAACTGAAAAATCATCAGGTACAAAGGTTTTTGCTTTAACTGGTCAGATTAATAATTCCGGTCTTGTGGAGGTTCCCATGGGAACAACTCTTCGGGAAATTGTTTTTGATATTGGTGGTGGAATCCGGGATGGAAAGAAGTTCAAGGCTGTACAGACCGGAGGACCTTCCGGTGGTGTTATTACAGATAAATACCTTGATACTCCCATTGACTTCGATTCACTTACCGCTATCGGTTCCATGATGGGGTCGGGTGGTATGATCGTCATGAGTGAAGATGATTGTATTATCGATGTTACCAAGTTCTACATGGACTTCTGTGTTGAAGAATCCTGCGGAAAGTGTGCTCCCTGCCGAATTGGAACTAAAAAGCTTTATAACATCCTTGGTAAAATCTCCAAGGGGAAGGGTGAGCTGGAAGATCTTGAAAGAATGACAACCATTGGTGAGGCCATGAAAAAAGCTTCTCTCTGTGGATTAGGTCAGACTGCAGCCAACCCGGTTCTCTCGACCATGAAGTATTTCAAGGATGAATACCTTGAGCATATCACCGAAGGAAAATGTATAGCTGGAAAGTGTAAGGATCTCGTTCATTATGAAGTTGATCCTGATAAATGTATCGGATGTACCGTATGTGCCAGAAAATGCCCTGTGAACTGTATCAGCGGTGAGCGGAAAGAGGCTCATCACATTGATCAGAGCCTGTGTATTAAATGTGGTGCCTGTTACGATGCCTGTAAATTCGGCGCGATACTTGTTAAATAAGGAGATTAGGGTGAAAACTGTAGAAGTAAAGATTAACGGTAAGCCCGTTAGTGTTCTCGAGGGAACTACTATCTTAAAGGCTGCTAAAGAGGCCGGAGTGAAAATTCCTACCCTCTGTTTCCATAATGACCTGGAACCCTGGGCATCCTGTGGTATCTGTGTCGTAAAAATTGAAGGTTCTCCCAGGATGGTAAGAGCCTGTGCAACCGGTGTTGTCGCTGGTCAGAATTATATTACTCATGATGCCGAGATTCACGCCATCAGAAGAACTGTTATTGAATTGATCCTTTCCAATCATCCCCAGGAGTGTCTTACCTGTGGACGAAATGGAACTTGTGAGCTTCAGGATCTGGCTGCCGAATTCGGTATCCGGGAAGTTCCCTTCGAAAGGAATGTAAGAAGACTCCCCAAGGATACGTCAACTCCCTCCATTATCCTGGACCCCACAAAATGTATTCAGTGTGGACGTTGTGCTCAGGTTTGTCAGCAGCTTCAGGATGTATGGGCTCTTGAGTTCATCAATAGAGGTGAAGAGACAAGATTGGCCCCCGTTGGAGATATTCTTCTCGAAGAGAGTCCCTGTATCAAATGCGGTCAGTGTTCAGCACATTGTCCGGTAGGTGCTATTTACGAAAAAGATGAAACACAACTCCTTTACAAGGCTATTCAGGATGGTGAAAAGCATGTTGCCGTTCAGATTGCTCCTGCCGTAAGGGTTGCCATCGGAGAAGCCTTCGGAATGGCTCCTGGAACAATCACTACCGGTAAGATTTATGCTGCCCTTCGTCAGCTTGGTGTTGATGCTGTATTCGATACAAACTTCTCTGCCGACCTTACCATTATGGAAGAGGGTTCCGAGCTTGTTAAGAGACTCACTACCGGTGAAGGATCTCTTCCCCAGCTAACCTCCTGTTGTCCCGCATGGACAGACTATATGGAGAAATACTATCCGGACATGATCCCCAGATTCTCTACGGCAAAGTCTCCCATGATGATGCAGGGAGCGTTGACTAAAACCTATTATGCTGACCAGAGGAAAATCGATCCGAAAAACATTTATTCTGTTGCCATAATGCCCTGTACTGCTAAAAAGTATGAAATTACCAGAGATGATAATATGTATGCTTCCGGCCAGCAGGATGTTGATCTTGTTCTTACAACCAGGGAGCTTGCCCGTCTTTTCAAGACGGCTGGTATCGATTTTGTTAACCTGGCTGACGAAGAAGCAGACAGTCCCATCGGTGCTTACACCGGTGCAGGAACAATCTTCGGTGTAACCGGTGGTGTTATGGAAGCGGCTGTCAGAACAGCCTATAAACTTGTTACCGGTAGTGAACTTGCCGATCTTAATGTTACTGCCGTTCGTGGAATGGAAGGTGTTAAGGCTGGAGAGGTTGACTTTAACGGAACCAAAGTCAAGGTTGCCGTTGCTCACGGTATGGCCAATGTTAAATCCCTCATGGAAGAGATTAAGGCTGCCGAAGCTGCTGGTAAAGAGCCTCCTTACCATTTTGTAGAGGTTATGGCTTGTCGTGGTGGTTGTATCGCCGGTGGTGGTCAGCCCTATGGAACCGAAGATGATATCCGGGATAAAAGAACTGCAGGAATTTACAAGGATGATGAGAAATCAGCAATACGGTGTTCCCACCATAATCCTGAGATTATCGAAATCTACGAAAAGTTCCTTGGTGAACCCATGAGTCATAAATCTCATGAACTCCTCCACACCAAGTATACGGCTCGACCTGTTTACAAAAACTGTGAAGAGTGTACCGTATAACTGCGGTAAAATAATAAAAATCCAGGGCTGCCGTTTCGGCAGCCCTTTTTGTTTTTAAAGACACATAACGGGTAACTCATTTAGAATTGCTGAATGGTTACTACTCGTCATTTCTATGATAGAGAAAATTTATTAAATAGCTTCCTTATATATAAACTCATGGTATAATCTGCCGTTGAGGATTACTTTGAAAAAGCTTCTACTGATTAACCCTGTTCAAAAAAAGAGCGGATATCTTTTGAGCCGCTTTACGACATTCGCCCCCTTGGGACTGGCCTATCTTGCCGGTGTTACTCCTCCGGATTGGGAGGTTAAGATCATCGATGAGAATTTCGAAATTTTCGAATTCGAAGAGGCGGATCTTGTTGGAATTACCGGTTTTACCTCCAGTATAAACCGGGGTTACGAGATATCGAAGATCTACAGGGATATGGGCGTTCCCGTAGTTATGGGGGGTATTCATGCCTCCATGATCCCTGATGAGGTCTTTCATTATGCTGATTCGATTGTCATTGGAGAGGGTGAGGCCGTCTGGCCCGTTCTTCTTAAGGATTTTAATTCCGGAAAGCTGAAGCAGGTATACCGGGGAGAGCATATTGATCTTGCAAACTCGCCTCCCAGACCCAGACGGGATGTACTGGGCGATCGGTATGTCTGGCAGTCTATCCAGACTTCCAGAGGATGCCCCTTTGATTGCACGTTCTGTTCTGTGACCCGCTATCTCGGGAAAGAGTTCAGACAGCGGACTGCCGAGGATGTCCTGGATGAACTTGAATCTCTCCCCGGCAAGTATGTTGCTTTTCTTGATGATAATCTGATTGGTAATTCCAAAGAGAGCCGGGAACGGGCCAAGGAAATATTCAGGGGGATGATCCATCGAAAAATGAAAAAACGGTGGTGGATGCAGACCTCTATAAACGCTGCCCGGGATCCGGACGTATTAAAACTGGCGGCCAGGGCCGGTTGTTTTATTGCTTTTGTAGGATTTGAGACCATCGATCAGGATGGATTAAAAAAGATGCATAAGGGTGTGAATATCGGGATTGGGGTTGAAAACTACCGTAAGGTCGTCCGGGTATTTCATCGGTACAGTATTGGTGTGATGGGCGGTTTTATTATAGGAAATGATTTTGAATCTTCTTCATATTACCGAAAATTCGCCTCCTTTCTCCTTAAATCCGGCATTGATATATGTCAGATTGCCATCCTTACACCTCTTCCCGGGACTGAGCTATATGACAGGATGAAGGATACAGGGCGGCTGATCGATGATAATTTTCCGGAGGATTGGGCTAATTACAGATTATCCCGAGTTGTACACAAGGTTGAGGGAATCTCCACAGAGGCAATATATAGAGGGGATAATTATATCAAGAAACGAATTTATACGGGTACAGGATTTGTCCATAGAATGGTAAAGAGTCTTGTGGCAATTCGCAATCCTATTCGTTTTGCAGTTATTCTAATTTTTAACAGAGCCATGAAGCGGGGCTGGGTTCGATCATTTTATTATGGAAAATTTCCCCACACGCTAAAGGTTGAGGATAAACACGAGAATGGAAAAATCATCGTACATAATGGAAAGCTGTGATGAAGTTAAGAGGTTGGAGACGAAAACCGGTTCTTCGGCTGTACAGGAACAGGCATGCTGGGCCGGTCTGAAGCCCGGGATGCGTGTGGCCGATATCGGCTGTGGAAGCGGTAAAACCTCCTCCTATCTGAAGGAGATCACCGGGGTAACTGGTGAGGTCCTTGGTATCGATAGATCTTCTGATAGAATATCCTTTGCCCGGGAGAACTACTCCGGGGATGGGATATCATTTGTGGAGAGGGATATTTATCAGGACTTATCCGATCTTGGTCAATTCGATTTCATCTGGGTACGATTCTTTCTTGAATATCATCGGAAATCCCAATTTGATCTGGTTGAAAAACTCTCAAAACTCCTCTCTCCGGAAGGTATCCTATGTCTGATCGATCTGGACCATAACAGTATGAATCATTACGGCCATTCCGCACGACTTAAGAATGCGATTGAATCCAGTATTGCGGCTCTGGAGAAGGATGCAGATTTTGATCCCTATGCCGGCAGGAGGCTCTATTCTCATATGTTTGATCTCCAGCTGGAAAATATAGATATCCATGTGGGGGCTCATCATCTTATTTTCGGAGAACTGAAAGAAGGCGAAGAGTTCAACTGGCTTCAGAAAGTTGCCGTGGCAGGCCGGGATTCCGGCTATGATTATCCCGACTATCCCGGGGGTTTTGAGGAGTTCTATCTGGATTGCAGGAAATTCTTTCAGGACCCCCGCCGTTTTACCTATACCCCCCTTATTATTTGCAGGGGGAGCAGGGGTGCTGATTCTGTCAACGTAGAGTGAGTTTCTTTTTAGGTTTTTCCCTCTCCTGAGATTCATCCCAATTCTCTCGAAGATATTCACAGAATATCTTAACTATCTTCGGATCAAGATGGGCTCCCGATTCCTGTCTGAGGATTGTATAGGCTTCCAGATTTGGCATGGGGCTTCGATAATGCCGTTGGGATGTAATGGCTTCATAGAAATCCGCAGTGGCAATGATTTTAGATTCCAGAGGGATCTCTTCTCCTTTTAGCCCCTGGGGGTATCCATTTCCGTCAACTCGTTCATGATGGGACCCCGCGATGGAGGGGATGTGTGAAAAATCATCCTCGAAATTAATCTGATTCAGGATCGAACTTGTTTTCTCTGCGTGGGTCTTGATGATTTCAAACTCATCGAGAGTCAGTTGCCCGTTTTTCTTGAGGATATGATCGGGAACTCCAATCTTACCGTAATCGTGGAGCAGGGCGGCAATTTTAAGAACAGCTCTCTCTTGATCGGAAAACCCCATTCGTTTGGCTATCTCGTCGGAATATTCGGCAACTTTTTCCGAATGACCCGATGTTAAGGGGTCTCTTGCATCAATGCTGGAGGCGAGAACCTTGATTATAGACTGGAACTGAAGTTCTCTTGCCTGGAGCAGCCTTACCTTTTTGATCCCAATACCGATTACCGAGGCAATGGCCATAAGCTGGCTGATATCACTCTGGATGAGCGGTCGTTGAGAGTGAAGGTTGTCGACGGATATTATTCCAATCGTTTCTCCATCCGAAATAATGGGACAACATATGAAGGACTTACTTCCAAGGCTTTTTGTGAAGGCTATACTCCGCAGACTCAGATCTTTCTTGATATCTTCGACATCATTAATCAGAAATGGTCTCTGTTCCTTAAAGCAAACCACAAAGATACCTTTGGATTGGGGGTTTTCAAGATTGAAGGCCGTTGTATTCAGGAGCTCCTGGTATCCCGCGTGATATCCATAGCCTGATTTGAACTCCAGGGCCGTTTTGTCCTTATTCGCAAGGAGGATGAGTCCCCGGTCAAACTCCAGTCGCTTTTCGGTAATCTCTATGGCTTTCTGGAGAAGGGCATCTATGGAAAGTTTTTCATTAACAGCCGCTCCAAGCTCCTGGGATATTTTTGTGTTGTTATGATTCAGGTCTATCTGATGTATCAGCTCATCGGTTGTTCTTTGTGCGGCCTTTACCTTGTTGGAAAGCTCTCTTACCTGTTTTCTTTTTACCAGGGCGTAGAAACCAATTGAGATGAAGGCAGAGATTGGAAAGATATAATTTGCTGTAAGTGCAGGAGCTAAAATCGCGGAGATGAGATTGACTAAACCAATTGATGGGATGGTAAAGGCTTCAACTCTTTTCGCTGTTACAGATGGGGAATTTTCCCAGCTTATTATATACCGGCAAACTTTCCCTCCATTGAATACACATTCGGGATGATGAATCTCCGGGAGTTTCGAATTGAAAAGCATGGGGACGGCTTCCAGCATCCCAATCCGATTTTCACACTGATATTTCTTTTCGTCAACATTACCATTCACATGGACAGATACCTCGACAGAACTCCTTGAGAGAGCTTTCACCTTGTATTCTGTATAGTTTGTAAAGCTTTTAGAGACATATTCGACCTTCTCAAAAGCACCTAAAGGACCCAGGAGGCTTAAAAAATATTTTTTAAGCAGATTACCTTCCTGGAAGGTGGCAAAAAACTTCCCTGTTTCCCTGGCGAGGTTTTTTTGTCCGGTGAGCTGAACAGCCCTTTCGTAGAATAGATCTACCTGTCGCTGGGAAAACCAATAGGCTTGATCTGCAATCTGGTATAGTTCCATTTCTGAATAGTTGAGTAAGTCTATTATATCCACTGTTGGGTACTGTTTTTTTATCAGTTTTACATAAGCATCAATAATACGGCTGCTGTACGGCCGTTCAAAGTCTTTGAGTTCCTTCACGGATTCTCTCCTAATGGTGAATGAATTTTAAGAGAGTTTTTAAATATTTAAAATATGTATCGCTTGCTTCCATATTAATAACCCAGAGTGTATAACTCTTTTCGACGGGCATATTCAGTTTCATGGCCGTATCTTCCGGATATACTAATACCGGTATTCTGTTCTCCTCACCGAATATTTCGGAGACTCTGTTTAAAAAGGAATTGATAATTACTTCTGTCATTTCTTCCGGATCCATAATAAACAGTTTAAATGAATTCGTTAAATCAGACATGTTCAAGCCTGCTTCCGAGAGATCCGCCATAATGATTCCCCTGGGTTCACCATCTTTTTTCATGGTAAAGAGCTCTATTTTTCTGTTGAACCCGGACCTGCTGTACTCTTTCAGTAGATCAGGATTTGAATGAGATCCACCGGAAAGATTCAGGGCCTTTAATAATAATCCATTGGAATGATTTCGATAAAAACACTCCAGATCTTTCAATTCTCCATTGGTCGTTTTTTCAAGGTCCCATCCTTCCGGTAGTGGCGACGGGATGAGCACATCTCTGTAATAATGAAGATAAGCCCAGTTATCCAGTGAACAATGACCTGGATTGTTGATCTTCCTTGCAAGGTCACCGAAGACCCGCCTGGGGAATTTATTTTCCTCCCTATAATAGCACATGAGGTAGACCATATGGAGACTTTTTATTCTATGACAATTATTTCCGAAACTCCCAACCTGGTTCAGGACGTGCAGTCCTGCATTCTGACTATGGGAAGTGCTCGCGGCATGATGATGGAGGAGCCAGGAGTCCTCGTAGGACCTGAGCATGGCCATATGACCCTGGATGTGTGTCCCCTCCTGGTAGATAAAATGGCGCGCTATTCCCGGATTTTGGGTATATAGTTTTTCGTAGAGATCCTTTATTGTTTCTCTTTTGGATGAGATGTACTTATATTTTTCCGGATATAAGAATCCTGATTCGTAACTACTCAGCACCAACCATGAATGGGTTTCCGGCAAAGACTCTTAAAAGCGCTTCCATTGCATGAACATCG
>JAEINK010000044.1 GCA_016342585.1 Spirochaetales bacterium | reverse complement strand
CTTCCTCAAATCCATTAAGCTTTCTGAAAGCCAAAGGATAGGCTTTATGTTCATCCGTATAGAGTATATTCTTTTCAAAGGAAGCGCTAACTTCTTTACTCTTAACAAGTTGCAGGATCTTGTCAGTACAGATTCGGAAGGATTTCTGTATGGCGGAAGGGCTGGCCTTGCCCTGGTTTTCAAGCTCAGTCCTGCGGGCTTTCTGCTTCGAAGTCATACGCCCTTTGCGCCTGAGGTTTGAAAAACCCATGGTGTAAACATACTCTGAATCAGAACCGACAAAGGTGTTTACATGACAAGGATAGTATTGGGAGTAGGAAAAGGTCTCAAAACCATCGGCAGTCATGTTTTCTGTACAGGGAAGGTGTTTTTCAAGAGCCGCCTCAATCGCCAGACCGACACGGGCAACCCGTTCCAGCCTGTTTTCTAGTGTTTCCACCCGCAGATTGAAGAAGCGGCTTATATCGCCCAGGCCTGAAGCTGAATTGAGATGCTGCAGAAGCCGAACATAACTGATTCTCTTTTTTGCATAATAATCGATTGAGAAGGTCTGGGAAGAAAAAGTCATTCCGCAGGCTTTGCAGCGGTAACGATGGACTGTACCAAAGGCTCTTGAAGGGTAGGTTCCATACTTAACATACCAGGAATCCTTATCAGGATTGTGAAATTGTGTGCATTTTGGGTTAGGACAACAGGGAATTTCCATACGATACTCCTTACTAATTTGTTTCTTAATAAGGAATACCGGGGAATTTGTGCTCCTGCTTCAGATCAACAGGCTTTGGGGCACTAATTAAATCTATAAATTTCTCGCTTTGTTCTTGATCTTTTTATCGTTGTCTTTTATCCTAAAGTTACAAAAGTAATATAAGTGAGCATATGTAACGCCATTTTGGTGTGATAACCATAATAACAGAGGGATAAATGAAAACCATGTTTGGAAAGAAGAAATCTCTCGAAACCCTGAGGCTGATGTTAGTCTCCAGGCGCTTCGAAGAGAAGGTGAATGAGATGTTCATGCAGGGCCAGATTCACGGGACTACCCACCTAGGTATCGGTCAGGAAGCAATGCATGGCGGTTTGAGTGCTGCCCTGGCAGATGATGATTGGATCCTGCCCAATCATCGAGGTCACGGTCACTGTATAGCAAAAGGGGCAACACCCTATCAGATTATGTCCGAGCTTTTTGCCACCGAAGACGGTGTGTGTAAAGGAATGGGCGGTTCGATGCATATCATTGATACCGAACACTGCAATATGGGAAGTTCGGGAATAGTTGGAAGCGCCATACCCATGGCTGTTGGAATGGCTCTTTCTTTGAAACAGCAGGGACAGAACTCTGTTGTCGTTCCCATTTTCGGAGACGCGGCAAGTAATAGAGGAACCTTTCATGAGGCCCTCAATATGGCTGCTATCTGGAAGCTTCCTATCATTTTTGTATGTGAGAACAACTTGTACGGCATGTCTGTGCCTGCAAAATACGCTGTAGCAGTTGAAGATATTGCTGACAGGGCGGCCTCCTATGGAATGGAATCGAGGATCATCGATGGCAATGATGTTCTCGAGGTTTATTACACCATCAAGGAGCTTACCGAATCCATGAGAAACGGCGGTGGACCCGTACTTGTTGAAGCCAAGACCTACAGATGGCTTGGCCATTCCAAGTCTGATCGAAGGGAGTACCGGACAAAGGATGAGGAAGCAGAATGGAAGGAAAGGTGTCCTATTCTTGGTTTCAAAAATAAATGTATTGAAGCGGGTTTCATTACCGAAGCTGGATTTGAGAAGATGGATGAGAAGATAGAAGAGGAGTTGGATGAGATGGTGGAGCTCTGCCGGCAGAAGAGTCCGATTTCTCTGGAAGAAGCATTAAGTTATGTGACCGGGGAACAGGTATAGATATGGCTGAAATTACGTTTTTACAGGCTGTTAATGATGCCATGTCGGAAGAGATGCGCAGGGATAAGTCAGTCTTTTTAATGGGTGAAGATATTGGGTTGTACGGGGGCTGTTTTGGTGCTTCCAGAGGGATGCTTAAGGAATTCGGTCCGGACAGGGTTCTTGAGACTCCTATTTCCGAGGAGGGCTTTATAGATGCTGCCTTCGGTGCTGCCTTAATGGGTTCAAGGCCTATAGTTGAACTGATGTTTGGAGACTTTGTAACTCTTGCCTCGGATGGAATGATAAACCATGCGGCTAAATACCGGTTTATGTCGGGTGGCCAGGTGGGGGCACCCATGGTTCTCCGGACTCCTTTTGGTTCAGGAACCGGTGCTGCCGCTCAGCACTCCCAGAGTCTTGAGTCCATGTTTGCCAATACTCCCGGGCTTAAGATTATATATCCGGGAACGGCCTACGATGCCAAAGGCCTCTTAAAGGCAGCAATCAGGGACAATGATCCCGTACTTTTCTTTGAAAATAAACTTCTTTACCGTACCAGGGGTGAAGTTCCAGAAGGGGACTACACCATCGAGATTGGTAAGGCTGATATAAAGAAATCGGGATCAGATGTTTCACTGATTACCTACTCAAGGATGCTCCCGATCTGTATGGCCGCGGCGGAACAACTTGAGAAGGAGGGGCTCTCCGTAGAAGTAGTCGATATCAGAACAATTAAACCCCTTGATGTTGAAACAATCGCCCAGTCTGTGAAGAAAACCACCAGAGCTATCGTAGTTCATGAGGCTCCCAAATTTGGTGGTTTCGGTGGAGAGATCGTCTCTTCCATAAATGAGAGCGAAGCTTTCTACTATCTTGATGCTCCCGTAATGCGTCTTGGTGGTACGGAGTCTCCGATTCCCTACAGTCCCACTCTTGAAAAGCAGATAGTTCCGGACGAGCCCAAGGTTATTGCCGCTGTTAAGAAGATTCTCAGCAAAGGCGGGGGAGAATGATAAGGATCCCGGCCACTCCGGCGGCAAGAAAGAAAGCTCTTGAACTCGGTATTGATCTGGCTCGCATCACTGGAACCGGAGAGTACGGCAGTGTATCTCTTCGGGATATTCCTGTTGATGCTTCAGAGGGCCAAAAGTCTCTGTCGGGAAAAACTCTTAAAATTACTCCGGCAGCCGAAGGTATGGCGGCTTATTACGGAATCGATACTTCCGACATCGCTTCCCGGGGAAGCAGGCTTAAGAAATCCGATGTTCAGCTTTATGTGGATGGTATGCAGGCAGCCGATGCTTCCTCTTCGGCCGATTCCGCTATTGGTGTTGGACTTGCTTCGGGTTTCTTCGAGGAGAGTGCTGAGATTATCCCCTTGAAGGGGATGCGGAAGATTATTACCGAGAATATGCTGAATTCCATGCACACCCAGCCTCAGTATACCATGTGTGCAGAGCTGGATACGACGGTGCTTTTTAATTTTCTTTCCCAGGCGAAGGAAGGCTTTTCAAAGTTTGGCGGCGGGAGGCTTACTTTTACCGACGTGATGGTGAAGATCGTTGCCCTGGCTTTGATGGAACATCCTCTGCTTAATGCTTCCCTCAGGGAAGATAAGATATACCGGTTCAAGGATGTTCATATGGGGGTGGCGGTTGCTCTCGATGACGGGCTGATCGTTCCGGTAATCAGGGATGCAGAGAAGCTTTCCCTTGGAATGATCAGCAGAACGGCAAGTGATCTTGTAGGTCGGGCCAGGGAGGGTAAATTGTCTCCTGCCGAATACAGGGGGGCAACCTTTTCGATCAGCAATCTTGGAAATTTCCCTGTGGATTTTTCTACCCCCATTATTAATACCCCCGAGGGTGGGATTCTGGGAATTTCCAGGACCTCGAAGAAGGCTGTTGTTGTAAATGATGAGATAGTTATCCGAACAATGACGGGTTTCAGTCTTACCCTGGATCATAGAATTATCGATGGAATTGAAGGTGCTAAATTCCTTAAGACCCTGGAGGAGATGTTATTAAACCCCTGGGTTGTGCTTGTTGAGAAAACGGAGAACTAAATATGGGAAAATTTATGTTAATGCCCAAGCTGGACATGTCCATGGAGGAGGGAGTCATTGTCTCCTGGATGGTCAACAAGGGTGATAAAGTAGGTAAAGGTGATCTTGTTGTCGAAGTTGAGACCGGGAAGGTTAATCTTGAGGTAGATAATACGGCCGGTAAAGGCGTTGTGCTTGAGTTCTATGCCGAACCCGGTGATACGATCAAGGTTAACGAACCGATCATGTATGTGGGTAAGGAGGGTGAAGTTCCTCCTCCTCCCCCGGTGAGCTGTGGAGTATCTTCCAAGGCTCCCGCTACTCCTTCAGTTGATTCTGGCAGTTATGACTGGGATCTTGCGGTTATCGGCGGTGGACCCGGGGGGTATGTCTGTGCAATCAGGTCTGCTCAGCTGGGAGCTAAAGTCGTTCTTTTTGAAAAAGAGGATATTGGCGGGGTCTGTTTGAACAGGGGATGCATTCCCACAAAGACTCTTGTTAAAAACGCGGAACTCTGGAAAAGCATTGCAAACGTAGAAGAGTTCGGCATTACCGTCTCCAAACCATCCTTCGACTGGCTAAAAATACAGAAGAGGAAGGCTGGCGTTGTCTCCAAACTTGTGGGTGGTGTCGCCTCTCTTCTTAAAAAGAATAAAGTTGAAGTTGTTAAAGCCTATGCTGAAGTTGCTTCGGCTCATTCGATAAGCGCCAATGGAAAGAGTTTCAATGTTAAGAACATAGTTATTGCGGCAGGAAGTGTGTCTGCCAAGGTTCCCGTGGATGTGACAGATAAGACCCCCGTATATTCGGCGGAAGAACTCCTTTCTATAGAGGCTCTGCCAGAGAACCTGCTTGTTGTGGGTGGTGGTGTAATCGGCCTTGAGATGGCTTCCATATTTGCATCCTTTGGCGTTGGAACCTCGATTGTTGAACTTGCCGATGATATTCTTCCTCCCGCCGACGGAGAGATCAGGGCATCACTCAAGAAATCATTGACCGATTCAGGGATTAATTTCTATTGCGGAAGAACTGTTAAAACTGTTGGAAACCGAAAGGCTCTTCTTTCGGATGGAACCGAAGTCGGATGCGATGCGGTTCTTGTAGCCGTGGGAAGAACTCTTCCGGCGGATTTTAAGCCTGGAATTGAAATTTTAAGAGGTGAAAGGGGCTGGATCACCGTTGATGAAGATTTAAAGACATCGGTCGATTCGGTTTATGCCATCGGTGATATTACCGGAGGAATACAGCTTGCTCATCTTGCCAGTGCCCAGGGGGTTGCGGTTTCGGAGGGCCTCTTCGGAATGAAGGGTAAACCAATAAATGAGGATCTCGTTCCGTCATGTATCTTTACCAACCCTGAGGCTGCATGGGTGGGGTTAACCAGAGAAGAGGCCGACAGGTGCGGTATTCCTGTTAAAGAGGGACGCTTTCCTTTTCAGGCTTCGGGTAAGGCTCTGGCCGAAGGTGAAACCGGTGGTTTTGTAAAGGTTCTGACCGACAGCCGCTGGGATGAAGTCATCGGCGTGCATATTGTTGGTGCCAACGCGGTTAACCTAATCGCCGAGGCAGCAGCAGCCATGTCGTTTGAGACTACCGCCGAAGAGCTTGCGAAGATAATCCATGCTCACCCGACCATTTCGGAGGCAATAATGGAAGCTGCTGGAGATGTAGCCGGAATGGCTGTTCACATATAAGGAGAGAGTTATGGCATACAATACAATTAAATTTGAGAAGAAAGATAATTATGTGATCATAACAATAGATCGCCCCAAGGCGCTCAATGCCTTGAATCAGGAGGTCCTTGAGGAACTCTATCAGGTTTTCTCCATGATCGAGGAAGATGATTCGGTGGCCGGTGCTATTGTGACAGGTGAAGGGCGTGCCTTTGTAGCCGGTGCAGACATCAGTCAGATGAAGGATATGAATCTCTTCGAGGGACGAAAGATGGCTGAACTCGGTCAGAGGACCATGAGCAGGATAGAATCGCTATCAAAACCGGTAATAGCTGCGGTGAACGGATTTGCCCTTGGAGGCGGGTGTGAGCTCGCCATAGCCTGTGATATTCGTGTCGCATCCGAGAAAGCGAAGTTCGGTCAGCCCGAGGTGAATTTGGGAATCCTTCCTGGTTTCGGCGGAACCCAGCGTTTGTCCCGTCTGGTTGGAAAAGGAATGGCCAAATACCTGATCCTCTCTGCCGAGATGATCGACGGAGCCGAGGCTCTTCGTATCGGACTTGTAGAGAGGCTTACTTCCCCTGAATCCCTTATGGAAGTGGCTGAGAAGCTGCTTGTAACAATCCTCTCTAAAGGGAGTGTTGGTGTACGATTGGCCAAAAAAGCCATTGATGCAGGATACGAAATCGATATTAACTCTGCCCTTGGAATGGAAGCAGAATATTTTGGACTGACCTTTGCTACAGAGGATCAGAAGGAAGGCATGGCTGCTTTTCTTGAAAAACGAAACGCCTCTTTCAAGGGCAAATAAACAGGAGAATTTTATGATTGATTTTACATTTACAGAAGATCAGGAAATGCTTAGAGGAGCCTTCAGAGAGTTTATTGAAGCCGAAATTGCACCCAAGGCTGCAGAGTGGGACGAAAAAGATATTTGTCCCGTAGAGCTTTTCCCCAAAATGGGTGAAGTTGGAATGACAGGAATCTTTGTTCCGGAAGAGTTCGGCGGTGCCGGTCTTGGTCATACCGAGAGGATCATGGTCATCGAGGAGATTGCCCGATATTCGGCTGGTCTTGCGATCGCACTTTTTACTCACCACCTTGGAATGGCTCCAATCCTCGAACATGGAACAGATGCGCAGAAGAAAAAATACCTTCCAGAGCTATGTGCCGGAACAAAAATCTGTGGTCTTGCCGTAACCGAACCGGGAGGCGGATCCGACTTTATGGGTCAGAAAACTGCGGCGATAGAGAGTGACGGAAGCTGGACTGTGACAGGGCGAAAGTGTTTTATCACCAACTCCCACACGGCGGATGTTACTGTAATTACCGCCAAAACAGGTGAAGACGACAGGGGAAGACCCCAGCTTTCGTGTTTCATCTTCGAGAAGGATGATGAAAAATTCTCACCCGGTAGAAAAGAGAATAAACTTGGTCTTCGAGGTTCTACAACAGGCGATCTTGTGATGGATGAAGTTGTTCTCTCTTCCGACAGAATTCTTGGTAGCCTTGGTTCCGGTGCAGCGATGGGAATGGCTGCTATCGGCGAAGTAGGAAGGGCCAGTATGGCTGCCATCGGAACAGGAATCCTAAGAGGGTGTATTGAAGAGGCTGTTAAATTTTCCAATGAAAGGATCACCTATGGAAAACCCCTTTCCAGGATTCAGGCTATCCAGTTCCATGTTGCCGAGCTGCGTGTGAATTATGAGGCCGCAAGGCTCCTCCTTTACCGGGCCGCATCACTTAAAGACAGTGGAATTAACGCTGTAACCGAGTTTTCCATGGCTAAATATTTTGCAACCGATCGCGCTGTTACCGGTGCTCAGAAAACAATTGAACTCATGGGTGGCTATGGTGTTATTAACGAGTACCCGGCAGGAAGATTTTTACGAGATGCCCTTGCCAGTATTTCTTCCGGTGGTACAAGTGAAATCCAGAAACTGATAATCGGTGGAGCAACCCTTCGGGGATTCAAGGCCTAGGAGATTCATTTTGAAAATAGCAGTTCTGATTAAACCGGTACCAAATCCTGAGGAGTACCACAGAATTACCATAGATCCGGAAACAAAGAGACTCAATCGGGAGGGGATTCCCTCGATTGTGAATCCGGCAGATAGATGTGCCGTTGAAGAGGCTCTGAAGATTTGTGAAAGTGCCGGGGGTGGCGAAGTTGTTATTTTCGCCATGGCTCCACCTGATGGCAAGGAGAAGATTGTGGAACTTCTTGCCATGGGTGCAGACCGGGGAGTCCTTGTTTCCGACAGGGCCTTTGGTGGGGCTGATACCCTTGTTACTGCCTATACGCTCGGTGAAGCCCTGAAAAAAGAGGGAGCTTTTGACTTAATCCTTGCGGGGAATGAGAGTGCTGATGGCGCCACTGGCCATGTTCCCACCCAGGTAGGTGAGTATCTGGGGTATTCCCACCTTACCACTATTCGTGGAATAACCGTAGAGGGAGAGAAAACACTCCTTGTTGAGCAGAAACTGGAAAACGGAAGTAATTTCTTCAGAATGCAGCTTCCGGCGGTAATTGGTGTGACCCGGGACATTAATGTCCCCAGGTATACATCTGCTATCGGTGTAATGAAGGCCCGTAAAAAACCTCTCGAGGTTTGGGGGGTCGATGACCTGGATGTGGATAGAGTTAAAATCGGTCTTGGGGGATCCCCAACCCAGCCGGGAGCAATCTATGCTCCCGAGAACAGCAGGGAGTGTAAATTGATTGACGGAACTCCTGAGGATGCGGCGGAAGAGATCCTGCGAATCATAAAAGGGGCAGGGATAGTCACATCAGGGGGAAAACGATGAAGAAGATATTTGTTTATGCTGAAAAATCCGGTGATTCCATTCATCCGGTATATTATGAGCTTCTCTCCCGAGCGAATCTCTTATCTGAAAATATGTCCGAAGAAGTTCTCTTATATGGAGTTCTTGTTGGTGGAAATGGAGGGCATCTTAAAGAGCTTGCGGCTTCCGGTGCTGATAAGGTTATACAGCTGACCCACTCTATTCTTGATTCGGAAAACCCTGAATGTTATTCCATGGCTCTTGAGGAGCTTTGCAGAAGTGAAGATCCGGAGATATTTCTGGTCGGTTCGACCGTGGAGGGAACCGAGATAGCTCCCACTCTGGGAGTTAAACTTAAGACGGGTGTTGCCGCCCACTGTATGGATCTTCGGATGGACGAGGGAGATGTTTTTGTCCAGGTTGTGCCCGCCTTCGGCGGGAAGGTCCTGGGAGAGATCCTTACTCCGTCTCACAAACCTCAGATTGCCACGGTAAAACCGGGGCTCTTCCAGCCGGATAATGCCCCCTCAGGAGCCGGTGAGACCTTTTCAGTTCACGCTTCATCTCTTGATGGCTACAAAGCGGGGATTGAGCTTGTTGAATCAAAGATAAACGAATCCAGGTTGCTTCCGGTGGAGAAGGCGGAGATAATCGTCTGTGGTGGTTTTGGTGTTGGTGAAGAGGGCTGGCCTCTTCTTGATAAAATTGCTTCCAACTTTGATCGGTCCGCTGTGGGATGTACCCGGCCGGCCCTGGATGAAGGGTGGACAATAAACGAGAATACTATGATTGGAACCAGTGGGAAGTCTGTCAGGCCTAAGGTTTATCTTGGCTTTGGGATATCCGGAGCCGCGCATCATGTCTGCGGTACTTCCGATGCTGATATTGTTATCTCAGTTAACCATGATGAGAATGCGGAAATCTTTAAAACATCCGATTACAAGGTTGTTAACGATGCGGGAAAGGTATTATCTGCCCTGATTGAACAATCCAGTCGGTAGCGCTAAAAAATTGGTTTTTGATCTCATTTAGGACTGTCTGGAAAGCTTCGGGCAGTCCTTTTTAAATATTACTCTTGTTATAAGGTTTAAAAATACAAAATCTCCCATAAAAGAAGCTTTTAGTCTCTAATAATAACTTGAAGTTGAAAATATCAAAAAATAAGTAAAATATGCCTATAATTTAAAATAAAGTCTTTACAAGAGTAAAAAACGATGTTTATACTGATCTAAAGTTAAGTGAGAACGTTCTCACTATGTGGGGTGAAGTAGTTGGCAACCATAATCGATGTTGAAAATGAATCAGGAGTCTCTAAATCAACAATATCCAGATTTCTTCAGGGAAAGCGAGTTACTGAGGAAAACAGGGTTAAGATTGAGAAGGCTATAAAAAAACTCGACTATAGACTAAATCCTATCGCAAGCGGATTAAAATCCTCGAAGACTAAAACTATAGGGGCTGTCATTCCGGATATTACGGATTACTTCTTTCCTCCCATCATTAAGGAATTTGAAAGCTATATGTCAGACCATGGATATCATACGATTTTATCTGACTATGGAAACGATAAAAGCCGGGAGATCAATCAGCTTGAACTGCTGATTGATAAAAAAGTTGATGGGATAGTTCTTGCCTCTGATTCCGATCATGGTACACATATAGAAGCCTGCCTGAGGAGAGGTATTCCTGTTGTACTTCTGGACAGACTTATTTCCGGTCTGGAATGTGATTCTGTTACCGTTGATAATTATCAGGCTTCATTCAATGCCATAAACCGCTGTATTAATATGGGGCACAGGAATATCGGTGCTGTCCATGGAACTCATCATACGGATCGTGAAAGGATGCGTGGTTTTAAAGAGGCATTGATGGGCCGTGGTCTTGATGTTAATACGGATTTTATCTGTGAAGTGAAACTTGAAAAAGGAATGTCTGAGCAGAAAATCAGAGAGTTAATTGGTATGGCCAATGGACCTTCTCTCATCTTTTGCTCAAATATTTATATCGGAAACGGTGCTTTGAAGGTGAGGCTTAAGGACGGCCTCAGGATTCCGGAGGATATATCTTTTATTGTTTTTGATGATCTTTCATCTTTCCCCAATCATGATTACATCTCCCTGATAAAGCCGGAATTCTCCAGTATAAATCAGCCTTTGTATGATCTTGGACGAAGTTCCGCAAAACTTCTTCTCGAAAGACTGGAGCTGGGAATGGATGATTACAAGCCAATGAATATTGAGCTTAAAACTGCTTTTAAACTGACACCGTCGGTTAAAGAAATAAAATAATCTGCTGTGCAGATTAAAAAATGAGGAGAAAGAAATGAAAAGATTTATTCTAGTACTGGTTATGGCTGCTATGCTCGTCATGCCCGCAGTTGCAGGTGGACAGCAGGATACAGCAGCAGATGATGGGAAAACAGAAATTGCTCTTATTATCAAGGCAACCGATTCAGGTTTCTGGCAGAAAGTTATTGCCGGTGGAGAGGCTTTTGATGCTGATAATGAAGATGTAAATGTAACAGTTTATGGACCAGCTTCAGAAGCTGATATTGAAGAGGCTATCGGTATCCTGGAGAATGTTGTTGTAAGTGGTCCCGATGCTATCGTTATTGCAACTAACGCCGGTGAAGGTGCTGTACCCGCTGTACAAGATGCTCTCGCAGCAGGAATCCCCGTGATTACTGTTGATACAAAAATTCCTACAGATGTGACAAGTCACCTGGCCACAGACAATGTTCTTGGTGGAAAACTGGCTGCTGAAGCTATGGTAAAATACTTCGATCAGTATGGAATTGAAAAGAAGGGAACCGTAGCCATCGTGGCTGCCGTTGCTGGTGTTGATACAATTATCGAAAGAGATGGCGGATTCATAGAAAAACTCGCAGAGTTAGCACCTGCTATTAATATCCTCGAACCTCGATATGTTGATAATGATATTGCTAAATCACTCATGACAACAGAGGACCTTATCACAACTTATGATGATCTGATTGGTATTTATGCCGATAATAATCATACCGGTGATGGTGTTGCCAAGGCTATTGAGCAGGCTGAACTTCAGGATAAAGTTATGGTTGTTGCTTTCGATGATGACGAAGACGAAATCACTGCTCTTAGAGACGGCGTTATTAAAACCCTTATTATCCAGGATCAGTTTAACATGGGTTATTCCGGATGTGCTTATGCTGTCAAAGCTATAAATGGGGAAACCCTGCCTGCATTCATTGATACCGGTGTTAAGGTAACAGCGAAAGAAGATCTTTAATAGTGATTTACCGCGTGGATGATTGTTGTCCACGCGGCAGTTTATTCAGTCCTTTTGAAGAGGAGTTTTTTTTGAAAGAGTTTGGCAAAGAAGTAGTGCGGATGGAGTCCATCGGGAAGGAATTTCCCGGAGTCAAGGCTCTAAATAGGATGGATTTTACGATCCATGAGGGGGAAGTTCATGCCATTGTCGGAGAGAACGGTGCCGGTAAATCTACTTTAATAAAAATTCTGATGGGTGTTCATCAGAAAACCTCCGGTGAAATATATGTCCGGGGTGAAAAGGTCGAAATTAAAAATCCAATAATCGCTCAGGAGCTGGGTTTAAGTGCAGTATATCAGGATGTAACCATTGCGCAGCATCTAACCGTTGCGGAGAACTTTTTCCTGGGGCGGCTACCAATATTAAGGGGTGGTTTTGTTGATTGGAAAACCATGAATCAGAGTGCCAGAAAGGTTCTTGATGAGCTCCATATCCTGGTCGATCCCAAAGAGCAGGTTAGAAACCTTTCTGTTGCCCAGCAGGAGATGGTTATTATTGCGAAAAAGTATTTTGAACACAGTAAGCTTATTATTTTTGATGAACCGACAGCCTTGCTTGCAAACGAAGAGGTGGATGAATTATTTACTATAATTCGTAAGCTGAAAGATGAAGGTGTAGCCTGTGTTTATATATCCCACAGGTTGGAAGAAATCTTTGAGCTTTGTGATACCGTAACCGTAATGAAGGATGGTGAGCGGACGGCCACCATGCCTGTGAGTGAAACTAATGAGGATGACCTGATTGCAAAAATGGTTGGAAGAACCATAGGCGATATGTACTCCATCAAACACTTTGAACCGGGTGAAAAGGTGCTAAGTGTGGAAAATATGACAAGCGAAGGTATTTTCAAGGATATTAGTTTTGATCTTCATAAGGGCGAGGTCCTTGGACTGTTTGGCCTTGTAGGCTCCGGCCGAACTGAGATCGTTCGTGCTCTTTATGGGGCAGATTCGCATACCTCTGGTAAAATAACCATCGAGGGTCAAGACGTAACTATCAATAATCCCGGAAAAGCTATCAGTCATGGCATTGGTCTGCTACCTGAAGACAGGAAACAGCAGGGTTTGGCTCTGGATACTTCGGTTGAGAACAATGTGAATATGGCATCCTATGGAGATATTTCCAGGTTTGGTTTTATAGATCTTAAAAAAGAGAAAGAAAGAAGTCTTAAGCAGATTAAAGACATGAAAATAAAAACACCTTCAGAAAAGCAGCGTGTAATTAATTTAAGCGGTGGTAATCAGCAGAAGGTGGTTATTGGAAAATGGCTGTGTAAAGACAGCAATATTTTTATTTTTGATGAACCTACCGTCGGTATCGACGTTGGTGCCAAGTCAGAAATATACAGGTTGTTTGAGGAACTCCTTGCCCAGGGGAATTCGATCATCATGATCTCCTCCTATTTACCGGAGATTATGGGAATAGCCGATAAGATTATGGTAATCAGTGAAGGCGCGCATACGGGAACCATGGTTCGTGGTGAGTATGGTGAAGAAGAGCTGTTGAAGCTTGCCTCGGGCATAGTATAAGTATTAAGGAGATAGTTTTAATATGAAGAAAATAAAAGGCTTTCAGTTTGCTGAGAGAAACCTGCTATTTATTCTTGTAGCGCTCATTGTATTATTAAGTGTACTTTCCCACAGGTTTCTTTCATACACAAATATAATGAACCTTCTGCGGCAGACTTCGATCATCGGAGTTATGGCCATTGGTATGACTTTTGTTATTGTTTCCGCTGGAATTGACCTTTCAGTTGGATCTGTTCTTGCTTTCAGCAGTATTCTTCTCTCAATGATGTTAAAAGCCGGAGTTCCAATACCCCTGGCTATCATGGCAGCACTCTTGGCTGGAGCCTCCATTGGTGTTCTTATGGGAATTCTTATACATAAAGGCAGTGTCCCCGCATTTATAGCGACTCTTGGTGGTATGACTATAACCCGTGGTGCCGTCATGTTGATATCCGGAGCCAGAAAAGTTTCCGGACTCCCAAAAGAGTTTACCCATTTTGCTGTAGCAAAGGTTTTTGGTATTCCCGGAATGGTTATTGTCTGGCTTATTGTTATTTTGATTGGGGCTGTTATCGCAAAATACACGGTCTTCGGGCGTAATATTTATGCAATAGGAAGTAACGAAGAGGCTGCAAGATTATCCGGTATCAAAATCGGGAAAAACATGTATGGTATTTATGCCTTCGGTGCTTTTACATCTGCGGTTGCCGGTATTCTGATGACGGCACGTCTTGGAAATGGTGTCCCCACTTCAGGTGTTGGTTATGAACTCGATGTTATTGCCGCCGTGGTTGTCGGTGGAGCATCCATGAGTGGCGCTGTGGGGAGTATATTGGGTACGGTTATTGGAACCATTATAATTGCCACCATCAGAAACGGTGGAAACCTACTGGGAATTAATCCTTTCATTCTGGATATTCTGGTAGGGGCCCTGATTGTATTTGCAGTACTCTTTGATCAGTTAAGCAAGAAGAAATCAAGATAAGTTTATATATATTTTTAAAGATTGATAAAAAAGCCGGCTATCAGAACTGAATTATTCAGTCTCTGATACCGGCTTTATATATTTATGAACCCCTTCCGGGGAGGACTTTTTATCGGAAGAAATAGACTGTTCTATCCCTTAAATATTCTCTCGGGTATTCCCGGGATATCCATTTCTACTGCGAAAAGGTCTCCCGATTCAGGGTATTTCTCAAGCTGCTCATCGGTACACCCTTTTCGTGCTGTTGTTGCATAGAGGGTTTTTAAGTCTTTGCCACCAAAGGCCATGCATGTGGCGGTAGGCACAGGGGATTCAATGATCCTGTCTACCGAGCCGTCCGGCTGGTATCGTGTTATCCTGAAGCCTTGCCAGTGGGCACTTAAGACATTTCCATTTGAATCTACGATGAGACCATCGGGGTAACCATCAACTTCAGGAACTTCCGCGAAGAGCTCCTTGTTCGAGAACTCACCGTTTTCCGAATTGAAATCATATTGCCAGATGCAGTTGCCAAACATCTCGGTAACATAGAGTTTTTTATCATCGGGAGAAAAGGCTATACCGTTTGGCAGGGCCAGATCTGTCAGTACCATTTCGACGGATAGATCCCTGTTTACTTTAAGTATGGCACCCTCTTTCGATGTGAGCTCTTCCGGATGATAGATGGTGTAGTAATAGCATCCGTCAGGACCGGAGGTTCCATCTCCAAGCAGCATATATGGTTTTTCTTTGGTGGGGTTTCCCAGATCCTGGATAATCTTTAGATTATCGTCGCAAAGTACTAATCTGTCATCCAGGGGGGCAATCCAACCTCCCCGCTCCCTCTTTCCAAGGGCCTGAAAACATCCTTCGGTTGGAATTCTGTTAGATTCTTCCGATTCCGGATCGATCTTCCAGCACTCTTTTTTTCCTGTATCCACCCAGAAGAGTTCGCCTGTTCTCGGATCTCTGATGGGTGCTTCCCCGCAGAAAGAGTGGCTTTGTGCTATATTTTTCATCATTGTTTTCCCCTGTTAAAATAATATCATTCTATATATTGGATTCCTAAGAATATCATATGATATTATGATGTCAACGGCATTTGTGTGGTAAATAATGAATAAAAACTCATATTTAGAGTGATATGGGATAAATTATAAGAAAAAAAAAGAAAACACTCTAAAAAACAAATAATAAAACTTGACATATGCGCTATTCGGGTTTAATAATGAATAAAATATGAGATAAAATAATTATTTGGAGAAATATATGAAGATTTTTGAATTTGCAGTCCCTACTAAAGTGTATTTTGGTGCGGGTGAAGTAAGCAAGGTTGAAGAACATGCTTCTTCTCTTGGAAAAAAAGCTCTTCTTCTTGCGGCCAAAGACACCATGCGTCAGCTTGGTTTTCTTGACAAAGTGAAGGGACTCCTTGAAAAGTCCGGCGTTGAGGTGGTTGTTTCCGACGATGTATCACCAAACCCCAGGGACGTTGATATCGATCGTCAGGCTCAATTATTCCTCGATGAGAAGTGTGATTTTACCGTAGGTCTTGGAGGCGGAAGTGCCATGGATACGGCTAAAGCGGTTGCTTTTCTAGCTGCTCAGGGTGGTGGAACTATCAGGAAATATCTTGCCGGGGGCGATAATGCAGGTCTTGAAAATGTTAAAGACGCATTTCCTATCATGGTAATCACAACAACAGCTGGAACCGGATCGGAAGGAACACCCTGGTGGGTTATCACAAATACAGAGAATCATGAAAAGCCCGGAACAGGAAATGATTCGACTGTAGCAAAAATTGCAATCGTTGATCCGGAGCTCATGCTTACAATTCCCCCTTCTGTAACCAGGGGAACTGGTATTGATGTTCTTTTTCATGCTATGGAAGCATACATTGCCAATATAGCTACTCCCTTCACAGACTTACTTGCTAAAGAGGCTATCAAACTTGTTCTTGAAAACCTTGATACAGCTATTAATGAAGGAAGCAACCTTGAAGCAAGATCTCAGATGGCCTGGGCAAATACCCTTGCAGGTATTGCCATAGGTGAAGGAACTTCCGGAACAGTTGGTATTCATGCTATGGGACATAGTATTGGTGGACAGACAGATGCGCCTCATGGAATGACCATGGCTTCTGTTGCCCTTCCATATATGAGGAAAACCTGGAGTGCCGATACAGCACGATATGCTGAAGTAACAAGAATGCTTGGTTTTGGTGATGAGTCCAAGAGTGAAGCAGAACTTGCCGAGTACTCGGCTGTCGCACTCGAAAAAACACTTGAAAAGTACGGCGTTAATATCAAGATGAGAGATCTCGGGGTAAAAGAAGAGATGATTGAACCCATGACTGATTCTGTTTTCAAGACAATGGCAGGCCCTTTAAGCTGCAGTCTTATGGAGCTTAATAGAGAAGATATTGTCGCATTATACAAGGAAGCCCTTTAGGGGGAATGGGGAGAGGCGGAATAATGGCTAAATATGTTGCTGCTGTAGATATTGGTACCACAGGTTCTAAAGGTTCGGTTTTCTCTCTTACCGGAGAGATGATTGCCAGTGCATATCGGGAGTATCCTTGTACCTATCCTAAACCAGGCTGGGTCGAGCAGGATGCAGACCTACTGGTGCGTTCCGCCATGGAAGCCCTTTCCGAGGCCATCAATAAAGCCGCCTCATCCTCTTTTAATATATCATCAGCAGATATAGTCTCTGTATCGGTATCGGCCCAGCGGTGTTGTGGGATCTTCCTTGATAAGGATGAGAAGCAGCTTAGACCGATGATTTCATGGCAGGACAACAGGACCCCCGTGGAAGTTGCAGAGATCGAAGAAAAAATATCCGGTGAAGAGTATTACAAAAAAACCGGCTATCCCAATAGTACCACATGGCTTCTTTCCAAGATGATGTGGGTTCGAAAAAACGAACCTGAAGTCTGGGCAAAAACCGACAGGGTTGTTCAGATGCATGACTATTTCCTTCGGGCTCTTGGTGTAGACGAATATTTTGTAGATTACAACGATGCTGGATTCTTCGGAATCTTCGATTCCGTTTCCTGTGCCTGGGATAAGGATCTTCTCAATCTCTTTGAGATCGATCCTGCGATTCTTCCAGTTCCCGCTGAATCCGGAACAAAGGCCGGCCTTGTTTCTAAGGAAGCATCAAAGCTTTCAGGCCTTGCGGAAGGTGCAATTATTGCAATCGGGGCCGGAGATCAGTGTGCCGGTTCTCTCGGTGCCGGTATCACAGGGAAAGGTTCCCTTTCAATTTCCATGGGAACGGCAGGTGCTGTCAATGCCTATCTGGATATCCCCTTTCGGGATCCTAATGGGGCCGGAATGGTCACCTGTCATTCACAGAAAGGTGGCTGGTTATGGGAAGGTCATCAGGCCGCTGCTGCCGGTGTCTACCGATGGTTTCGTGATGAGGTTGCCGCCCTTGAAAAGGTACAAACCGAAGAGTCCGGCGAAGATTTTTATGAGTTGATGAATAAGAAAATGGAAGCCGTACCTGCCGGTTCCAAGGGTTTGGTTTTCCTTCCCTATTATGCCGGTGCTGCGACGCCACGATATAACAGTTCTGCCAGGGGAACTCTGGTCGGGTTAACCTTCGCTCACGACAGGGCATGTATGGCAAGAGCCTATCTGGAGGGGATAACCCTCGATATGTATGAGCTGATCCTTGCCGTTCAAAAATCAGGAACACCCGTTGATGATGTAAGGATCCTTGGTGGACCCACAAAGTCTGCCCTCTGGAATCAAATCCAGGCCGATGTTTATGGTATTCCTGTTCGAACATTGAATGTCACCGATGCCACCCTGCTGGGTGCCGCAATCCTGGCAGCTGTAGGGGCCGGCCTTTTTTCTTCGATCAAAGAGGGGGCTGATGAGATGGTCCAGATGAAGGAAGAGTATAAACCTGATGCTAAAAATCATGTCATGTATCAGGACCTTTACAAGCTGTACTGTAAGGTATATGACAGCCTCAATGGGGATGTTTATAACAGTTTGGCTGATTTTCAGGAAAGATTTTAAGAACTTTTAGAAGAATACCGGCTCTTTGGATGGTTTTGTAAAAGAGCTGGAATCGGAAGTTTGTGTTTTGGTCTGCCTTAATTTTCCTGTTAAATATGAGTGAAATGCTAATAGTAGCAGGAGAGTCAGGTACTATCAGGATTTAGGGTCTATATGGCCATTAAATTAATATGTTTCTAAATAAACAAGGAGAATGAGAAGATGAAGAAACTGAGATTTTTATTTGTATTGATTGTATGTTTAAGTGTCATGGCACCGATTTTTGCCGGTGGAGAGCAGGAAGCTGAATATGACTATGTTCTTGGAAAGATTCCCTACACATTTGAGCATGCATATCACCAGGCTGCTTGCCAGGAACTTACCGAATATGCATTAAAAATGTATAACGCCAAGGTTATTGTTGTTGATGGTGAATCTTCCAATGAGAAGACCCTTTCCGCTGTAGAGAATCTTGTTGCACAGGGTGTTGATGCTATAGAGCTCCATTGTGGTGATGCTGGTCTTATGACAACAGCTATTAATATCGCTCACGAAGCTGGTATCCCCATCGTTACAACACTTATCAGACCTACCGAAAAAATGGCTCCCCATATTCAGCCCCAGGAGACTCCCAGTTCTTTCACAATGGGACAGGTTGCTGCAGAGAAATGGCTTGAAGCAAATCCCGGAACCAAAATAAGTGTTGCTATGCTTAACTTCGGTGGAATTGAGCAGATTTGGGACATGAGAACTGGTGCCTTTTTTAATGGTGTTAAATCTGTTGATCCCAATGCCGTTCTTGTAAACATGCTTAATGGTCAGGGATCTTCTGTTAAATCAATGGAAGTTACTCTCGATATCCTCCAGGCTAATCCAGAAGTAAATATCATCTTTGCCGCCAATGACGAAATGGCTCTTGGTGCACTTTCCGCATGTGAGCAGCTTGGCCGTGGTAAAATGGACAATGGAACTCCTTTAACAGAAGTTATTGCCGGTCTTGACGGATCCGAAGCTGCTATGCTCAAGATCTACGATCCTTCATCTTCTTTCAAAATGACTCACGGTGCTGTTCGTGATGTTGCCCGTGCTGAAGCAGATACAATGATCGCCATGATTAAGGGTGAAATTGCATACGATGTATATTTTGAAACCAAAGTTCTTAGTCCTGTAACTGATTTCTGGAACACTCCCATCTCTGAAGCTCAGAGATTCCTGGAACAGAATTTCTTTTACACAGGTGATTTAGCTGCAGCAGTAGCAAAATAGTATTATATTAACTGAATCAAGTTTGGGAAAAGGTTCCGGGGTAAAATTTCCCCCTCCTTTTCCCATTTTTTACAGGACGGTATCAGGGTGAACAGGAAATTCTTATTACAGATGGATCGTCAAAAGATGGTCCTTGTGGGGATAATATTCATTATTGCGGTGACACTATCCATCGCTTCTCCGAAATTCCTCATGGTAAGTAACTTTACCAATGTACTTCTGCAGGTTGCCATAATTATTATTATTGCTTCTGCGGCTAATCTATTAATGATAACCGGAAATCTGGATCTTTCTATTGGAAGTATTCTGGCTTTTTCTGGAATTATGCATGCTTATTTATCAAAACATGGTTTACCTATATGGCTTTCCATAATCGTCACTTTAATTCTGGCGGGCCTTTGGGGAAGCATCAATGGTTTCACAGTAGGAAAATTAAAAATTGTATCCATCATTGCAACTATGGGTACTATGTATGCTGCGAGAGGCTTTGCCAAACTTGTTGCCCGCTGGGATGGTGGTGCAAATATTTCTTCGGGCCTTCCTTCGAACTTTATCGACTTCGGAAGGGCTATGGTTTTTGGAAAAATTCCGCTTGTTCTTGTTTTTATGTTTCTGGCGATAGCGGTTTTTATATTTATTGAGAAAAAAACAGTATTAGGTCGTTATACTTTTGCCATAGGTGATAATGCAAGCGCTTCCGAGCTTTCGGGAATAAAAGTTGCCCGGGTTATTACAATACTTTACACCTTAACAGGGATACTTGCCGGTTTCTGTGGGATTGTTCAGGTCTCCAGGGTGGGGCTTGCCGCTCCTAATATTGCAGATACTACCCATCTTGATGTTATTGTCGCCATTGTTCTCGGCGGTACAAGTATGACCGGAGGAGAAGGATCGACTTTTGGGATGATTCTTGGTGCTCTTATTGTCGGACTTGCCTCAAATGGTCTAAATCTACTCGGTGTTCCCTTCTTTTATCAGCAGATAGTTCAGGGGCTTCTGCTTGTGACTGCAGTCTTCATTGATCAGAAGATGAGACTCGGAAAGAGAGGTTAGGATGGGAAATATGAATAATGATGCAATAATTGAAGTAAAGGGTATACAGAAACAATTCCCGGGTGTTAAAGCCCTGAAAGATGTAAGTTTCGATATTAAACGAAATACGGTTCACTGTGTGATCGGTGAGAATGGTGCCGGAAAATCCACTTTCATCAAGATTCTTACCGGGGCGCTCCAGAGAACCGCCGGTCAGATTTTATTTAATGGTGAGATTTTTGAACCGAAGACAATTCGTGATGCTATGGATAAAGGAATTTCAGTTCTCTATCAGGAGTTGAATGTCGTCGATGATCTGACGGTTGAAGAGAATCTTACCCTTGGTAAGGAGAGAACCAAATTCGGATTTGTTAAAAAAAGTGAAAATTTGGATAAGGTTAAGGCTATCCTGGCAGGTTTGGATCCTTCAATCCGCTTGAATATGCCTGTGTGTGACCTCAGTGTTGCCCAGAAGCAGGTAATCGAAATCGCCAAGGCCATATCTACCGATTGTCAGATCCTGGTCATGGATGAACCTACCGCGGCCTTAAGCGAAGAGGAGGTTCGGCGACTTTTCCTTGTCGTTAAAAAACTGAAGGAAGAAGGTCTTACCATAATATTTATTTCTCATAAACTTACTGAGATTTTTGAGATTGGTGATAATATTACCGTTTTCAGGGATGGTGAGATGATAGAAACCAAGCCTGTTGAAGATGTTATGTCCAGTTGCGGCGAATCCGTTAACGATTCATGTGTTGAACTGGTTCGTATGATGCTTGGTAAGGTTGTTGTTGAAGAGTATATCCCCAGTAAAACCGATAAATCAATAAACTTACTTGAGGTTCGGAAGCTAAATAATGCCAAACTCAAGAATGTGGATTTCAACCTCTTCAAAGGTGAAATCCTCGGTTTTTATGGGCTTATGGGAGCAGGAAAAACCGAGGTTGCCCGGGCTTTATATGGAATCGATGAGTATGAGGGTGAAATCTTCATTCATGGTAAAAAAGCTGATTATAATAAAGTCGGAGGTGCCATTGATGCCGGTTTGGCCATGGTTCCCGAGGAGAGGCGAGTCGATGGAATCTTTGGACTTCTTCCCATCAGGGCAAATATCCCGATGATGAGAATCAAGTCGGTTCTGACGCGTGGGATCATTGATAGACATAAAGAGAATAAACTGGCAGATAATTATATCGGAAAAATGTCTCTGGCATCCCGGGACAGGGAACAGAAAGTTGCATTTTTAAGCGGTGGAAACCAGCAGAAAGTTGTTATCTCCAAATGCCTTAACAGGGAATCGGATATTATCTTAATGGATGAACCCACCAGGGGAGTCGATGTCGGTGCCAAAAAAGAGATACATGATATTATCCGGGACCTGGCAAATCAGGGAAAAGGTATCGTCGTGTTTTCTTCCGAACTGCCAGAGATAATTCAACTCTGTGATCGAATTGTCCTCATGCATGACGGTGAAGCCCGTGAAATAATTGTAAACAGCAGCGAGCTTGACAGTGACTACATCATGAAGGTTGTTGCCGGAGGTGAGGTTTAAAATGGAATTGAATGCAAAAAAAATCCTGAAGGATCAGCGGATTCTGATGCTTCTTGTTCTGATCGTGATGAATTTACTTTTTGGACTTACATCCCCGGCGTTTTTCAGCAAGTATAATTTTTTCAATATGTTCAGGCAGGCCGCGACTATCGTGATTGTCGCATCGGCAGGAACACTCCTGATGATGACGGGAAACATTGATCTATCAACGGGGAGTACAGTCGCCTTTGCGGGTGTTCTCTATGCTCTCTTTGGTTCTGTCTATAAACTGCCCCTTCCTGTGGCGGGTGCCATTGCCGTCCTTGGAGGTGCTCTATTTGGTGTAGTGAACGGGCTTCTTGTGGCTCGTTATAAATTTCAATCATTTATCGCTACGCTTGGGACCATGTATATTGGCCAGGGGGTCGCCCTAGTGGCCTGTAACGGCCAGTCAATCAGGGAAAATATGCCCGCCAACTGGTCCAAGCTTGCCCGAGGCAGTTTCATCGGATTGCCAATTCCGCTGATTCTGATGGTGTTCTTTCTGGTTCTCTTTATTGTAGTGGCACGAAAGACCCTGCTTGGTAAATATTCCATGGCGATAGGGGGGAACAAGAATGCTGCTTTCTTTTCCGGTATCAATGACTCTGCCATCATATTCTGGCTTTATGTCATGGTTGGTGCCCTGGCAGGGTTTGCCGGTGTTATGACCGCTTCGCGTATTGGTGCCGGAGACCCGCGTGTCGGAAAAGGCTTCGAATTCGATATTATCATAGCCATCCTCCTGGGAGGAACCGATATCAATGGTGGTAAGGGATCCGTCATTGGGATGTTTATTGGTGCTATGATTATTACTGTTCTTGGAAATGGTCTAAGTATGCTTGACATCCTTCCCTTCTGGCAGCAGATCTTCAAAGGTGTTATTGTTGTTGTGGCCATTATTCTTAATGAATATTTCAGCAAGAAAAAACATTCGATGAAGCTCGCTGAACAGAATATCGCTGCATAAGAATCATCCTTTAAATAAGAGGGGGGGGACTGCTTTTCAGGAGTTCTCCCTTCTTTTTTTTGTCCGTATTCCAATTTCTTTAAGATTAGATAATCCCGCAAGGTGCAGATATGATAGAACAGGAAGATAATGATAAACAACAGAATTTCATCCCTAATATAGTTCGGACTTTAAATATTTTTGAATACCTGGCTATGGAAAAACTTGAAGCCTCAATTCCTGAGCTTGTAGAGCATTTTGATATTCCCAGGAATTCTGTTTTTCGGATAATAAAGACCCTCGAGTTTTACGGATACCTTGAAGAGACCGCCAGGAAATATCGTGTGACCCCAAGGCTCCTCTATATGGGCTATGGAGGGCTTCAGAGTAATGGGATTATAGAGAACTCATTGGATATCATGTACAAATTGCGTGATATTGTCGGTGAGTCTGTGATGATAGGAACTGTCTCGGGAAATCAAATCGTTCTTCTGGAGCTGGTCCCCTCTTGCCACTTTGTTAAGTTTACTTCTGAAATTGGTAGCAAGATCAATATGCATGCCTCGGCTCCCGGGAAGGCGATCCTCGCTTATCTACCGGAAAAGGAGCAGGATGGTGTTCTTAGTCAGATAACATTTACACGGTATAATGATGCGACCATTCCCAGTAAGTCTGAACTTCGTGATGAGCTGGCCCTTGTCTTTGAAAAAGGATTTGCCATGGATGCCGGTGAAGAACTTCGTGAGGTTCACTGTGTTGGTGCTCCTATTTTTGACTACCGACACTATCCTGTTGGATCGATTTGGATCTCCGGACCTGCCGGGCGGTTGGATTTGGAGACACGTTCGCGTGCCGGAATTGAAGTCGCCCATCATGGTTTGATGATCTCCCGCAGGTTCGGGTATGCACCAAACTAAATTATTTTCTGCTATTGGATGTTTTCGTTTATATGGTATAATTCTTTCAATATTGAATTAAATTGGTGGTTTTGAGAATATATGGAACAGATAATGAACAATGTCGATGATTTCGATAAAGATAGAGAATCAAACAAATACTTAATTCCCAATATAGCCCGGGCTCTAAGGATCCTTGAGTTCCTTGCCAGGGTTAAGGAAGAGGCCAGTATTGCCCAAATCTCTGAAAATTTTAACTACCCGAAGAATTCTGTTTTTCGTGTGTTAAAGACCCTGGAATATTATGGGTATGTGGAAGAGACCAGTCGCAAATACAGGGCTACACCACGGATGCTCTATCTTGGGTATGCTGGAATGCGTACCAAGGGGATTGTTGAAAATTCAATAGACGTGATGCACAGTCTCAGGGATGAGATTAATGAGACCATACTGATAGGAACGCTCCTTGGAAATCAGGTTGTCATTATTGAGCAGCTTCCCTCTTTTCAGTTTATTAAATTTACAGCCGAGATAGGGCGGAGGATCATGCTTCATGCTTCGGCTCCCGGAAAGGCTATCCTCTCTTATTTACCTGAAGAAGAACAGAAGAATCTGGTTAATCAGATCACCTTTACCAGATATAATGACAACACACTCCCCAGTAAATCGGCAATGATGAGCGAACTTGAAACTGTGTACAAGCAGGGTTTTGCCATAGATAATGGTGAAGAGCTTAAAGATGTTCACTGTGTAGGTGCCCCAATTTTTGACTATCGTCACTATCCGATCGCCGCCATCTGGATTGTTGGACCCGACTACCGGCTTCCCTCAGATATGTTTTCGGAGGTTGGTGAACTTGTGAAATCACATGCTATGAAGATCTCGCGCAGGTTCGGGTATGATCCCGGGCAATCTTAATCAACAAATTTTGAATCACTAAATTACAGCGATATTTATCAGATCATAATGTTTTATGGTTTTCGTCTCATATAAATTTTGGGAAATGTACTCATAAATAATACATAGCCTAAAATATTATAAAAATACTTAAGAAATAGTTTGACGGCTGAGATATCTCATGATATTGTAAACCCAATGAATACGTATACATTGGTTTACATGATGGATATGATTCTGAGAAAAGGAGATGGATATAGTGATAAAGCGAATATTCAAATGGTTGGATATCAACTTTGAGCCGGTTGCCATGGCTGTGCTTTTTTATGTGATTACACTATTGGTTACTCTTCAGGTTATCCTGAGATTTGTCTTTGCTACAGGTTTTTCCTGGGGTGAAGAGGTCGCAAGATTCCTGTTCGTATGGCTGATGTATTTCAGTATTGCCTATGCAACACGAAATCAACGCCATATCAGGGTAGCTTTTTTAGTACAGCGTTTTGGTGTGAAGGCTCATAAGATCTTTATGATGCTTGGTGATTTAGTTTTTTTGATTTTTTCAAGTTTGATTTTCATATCTGCCGTCAAGGTATGTCAGTCAATATTCAAGTATCAGGATATGGCAGTGACTATTAATGTATCACTGAACATCGTCTATGGTGCAGGTGTTGTAGGATTTGCTCTTATTATCATTCGTCTCATACAGACACTGATATATAAGATTAAGAACTTCAACGAGAGTATGGAAGTCTTTGAGAATTATGCCGGTGAGTACACCGGTGCCGATAAAGTCTGTTTCTTCCCGAAGAGTGACAAGATTCAAAAAGAGGAGGCGAACTAATGGTAGGCTTGTTATTTGGTTCATTAGTACTGCTGCTACTGTTATCCATACCTATTGGTATTTCGTTAGGGGCCGCTTCAATGCTGACCATATTTATTGCCGAACCGATCAGTCTTGAAGCATTTACCCAGACTATGATACAGGGATTGAATTCATTCCCACTTATGGCTGTACCCCTCTTCACGTTTGCTGGTGATATTATGGGTAAGGGAGGAATATCAAAACGGCTGCTTAATGTAACTGGTATTATGTTCGGTCGATTTAAAGGTGGCCTTGGCGTCGTCTCTATTGTTGCCTGTCTGTTTTTTGCAGCGATATCCGGTACAGGATCGGCAACTGTGGCAGCTATTGGGCTTATTATGATACCTAATATGGTTGCAAAAGGGTATAGTCGCAACTTTTCAGGGGCTTTAATCGCAACTGCAGGAACAGTTGGTGTAATCATCCCTCCAAGTATCTGTATGGTCATTTATGCTGTAGCTTCTGGAGTCTCGGTAACCGGTATGTTTATGGCAGGAATCGGGCCTGGGTTACTTGTTGGTCTTGCCCTGTCCATCTATACCATCATCTATTCAACTAAACATGGATATGAAGGTGATCCCAAGCGATACACTTTTAAAGAGGTGGTGGCCATTTTTGTAGATGCTATTCCAGCTCTCCTGGTACCCGTGATTGTACTTGGTGGAATCTATGGAGGAGTATTTACTCCTACAGAGGCTGCGGCAGTAGCGGCTGTATATGGAATTATAGTCAGTGTGTTCATCTATAAAGAGGTGAAGTTCTCTGAACTTCCAAAGATTGGTTTTAATTCAGCACTACTTTGTGCCGCGGTACTGGTCATCATTGGAATATCTGCTGGATTTGGAAGGATCTTGACGATTACTGGTATCCCGGTGACTATCGCGAACTTCATCTTAAGTATCACGCAAAGTAAGGTCCTGATACTGTTATTTATCAATATCATGTTATTGATTGTTGGAACATTCATGGAGACCAATGCGTCTATCATCATCCTTGTTCCAATATTATTGCCGGTAGTCACAGCACTTGGTGTAAACCCGATCCACTTTGGTGTGATCATGGTACTCAACCTGGCAATTGGATTCGTAACCCCGCCTTTGGGAGCAAACCTGTTCATGGCATGTCAGATCGGTAAGATTAAGTTTGATGATATAGCCAAGTCTATTGTTCCCTGGATTGTCGTAATGATTATTGTTTTGATGTTAGTAACCTATATCCCCATTATCACATTAGGATTACCACGATTGATGGGTATCCCAGTTTAAGAAAAGGAGGCTTTATTTTTTAAGGGTTTTGTGTTAGGATGTGTATACGTATACATATCCTGGTTTGAACTATAATTTTTAGAAGAGTAAAACAGGAGGAGATTTATTATGAAGAAGCTTATTGGAATTATGTTGGTATTGCTCATGGTAGGTATGACAGGACTGATGGCAAATGGTCAGCAGGACGGCGGAGCAGAAGAAAAAATCGTTATCAAACTTGGTCATGACAATAATGTACAGACCCCGGGACATGCTGCATTCTTGAAGTTTAAAGAGATTGTAGAGGCAGAATCAGATGGTAGAATCGAAGTTAAAATATTCCCTGGAGGACAGTTAGGTTCAGTACAGGATATGTTCGAACAGACTCGACGTGGTGATATGGACATGAGTGTAGGTACTACAACTCTGTTCACACAGACAATTCCTGAGTTTGCTGTTTGGGACTCTTTTTACATGTTTGATGATGCTGCTCATGCACACCGTGTACTCGATGGTAAAGCCGGGCTGGAATTAATGAAACCTCTTGAGAGAATGGACCTTGTTGGTCTTGGTTACATGGAGATAGGTTTCAGAAACTTCTCAAATAGTAAGAGAGCAATCGAAACACCCGAAGATGTAAGAGGTCTTAAGATTCGAGGATACAGCCCAATGCAGATCGCAGCATGGGAATCAGTTGGATGTTCACTGACCAGCCTTTCATGGTCAGAGGTATTTACATCATTACAGCAGAACCTTATCGATGGACAGGAATGTGCAACAACCAGTTTTTACAATGCAAAATTCTATGAAGCACAGAAATACTGGTCACTTACACGACATATCTACACAAACTGGTTATGGTATGCAAACAAAAGCTTCATGGATGGTCTATCAGCAGCAGACAGAACTCTTGTAGAGAATGCCGCTAAAGAAGCTATCGCTGAGGATAGAAGACTGATGGCAGCAGCAGAACAAGAGACCCTTGATAAGCTTCCAGGACTTGGAATAACCGTACAGGATGTACCTCTTGAGACAAGACTTGCAATGGGTGCGATGATGAATGAAGCCGTTGGTGATCAGATTATCGAGAAGTGTGGCGAAGATATCTACAACCTGGTGATGACAGAGATCAAGAACGAAAGACAGTAATACTCAAATACCTTTTTACCCCTTCCTCTATGAGAGGAGGGGGTGTTTTTAAAAGAGGGATGTATTTTTTTTTATAGGAACTATTAGTATGGATACACAAGGTTTGAAGCAGCAAGTCTTGACCGTTTGCAGGAAATTGTCTCTTTCCGGTTTGGTAACCGGAACAGTGGGTGATGTCTGTGCAAAGGGCGTACAAACAAGCGGTGCCGCAATAAAACCTGGTGTTGTGCCACGTGAGCTTGAAGTTCCGGAAGACATTTTCGTGATATGTTGTGATGGTAGTATTCCTGAACAGATCTACGGGATTATTACACCTGCTTTGGCATTTTTTGCTACCTTTTCATACCCGCAAGAACCTGAATTCACCATATACAATAATGCACACAAGACAATGATGAAATTCTTTGGAAATGGTGCCAGAGAGAGAATTTTAAGTCATTGCATCAAGAATTCTTGTGTCGCCGCATAAACTTGTAGCAAAGAGAGGTCGTTTTTAGTATGATAGAAAAACGAAAAATGGTAAAAAGAAAAGTACGGCAAAGAAGAGTCTCTTCTGTAGATGTTGCAAGAGAGGCTGGTGTTTCACAGGCAACAGTATCTCGAGTTTTCAACCAGAAGAAGGGGACGAATGTTTCCGAAGAAACTGTTGAAAAGATCATGGCTGCCGCAAAGAAAATCAATTACCGCCCAAGTGTTATTGCCAGATCTCTTCAAGAGAATACGACCAATATTATCGGAATCATAAACCGAAGATTCGATAGTTCTTTTCATATGAAATCACTTGACCTCTTTTCGCGTGAATTACAGAAACAGGGATATACCACTCTACTTCTCAACCTGCCACTAGACGGCTCTATGGATTCAACACTTTATAAAGCCCTGGAGTACCAGGTAGATGGGATTATCCTCACCTCTGCCAACTTGACTTCAAGTCTGGCTTCAGAGTGTCAAAATTATGACACTCCTGTCGTCCAGTTCAACCGATACTCCCTCTACCAGGAGGTTGATTCGGTATGTCTGGATAACTATAGAGCTGGTGTGGATGTTGGAAGCTACTTGGTTGAATTGAATCATAAACGCATTGGATATGTTTCCGGGGTTGTCGGTTCTTCAACCAGTGTAGACAGAAAGAAGGGGCTTGAGGAAGGCCTTGGGAGAGCTGGGCTGTCACTCGCATGTGAATATGTCGGGGGTATGACTCATCAATCCGGCTGCAGAGCTGCCGATAGTTTTTTCGGTGGAGTAGCCAAAGATTCCTGGCCTGATGCTGTCTTCTGTATTACTGATGATGTAGCCGTAGGATTTATTGATCAGGCTAGAAGCATCTATGGGGTGAATATACCGGAAGATGTTTCCGTTGTCGGGTTTGATGATGCTCCTATAGCCAAATGGCCCCAATACAAACTGACTACTGTCTCGCAACCAATCGAGACCATGGTAATGGAAGCCATAGATATCCTGCTTGATCTCATCAAATACGAGAAATCCGGTGTGACGAAGAAGATGATTCCCGGTTCTCTTGTGCCCCGTTCAACAGTAAAAGATAGAAATTAACAATAGGAAGGTATAGAACATAAAAAAAGCAGAAAAGTTTTAAATAAGACAAATGAATACGTATACATTTGAAGAGAGTTATGTTATAAAGGAGAGGATGATGAATAGAAGAGAGATGTTTACAGCATTAATGAACCACGAAGAAGTGGGCCATATACTCATAGACCACGGGAAACAGGTTGGATCGATCCATAAAAGTGCTTATCCGGCTATAAGAGAGATTATGGGGCTTCCTGCTATCGAGACTCCGGAGATTCTGGACCGTATGAGTCAGTGTGTGAAGTCGGATGAAGATCTTCTTCAGGCGTGGGGTGTAGACTTCAGATGGCTTGCTCCAAAATGGGTTCAGGTTGAAGAGATCGATGATAAGAGTTATAAGAATTGGTTTGGTACCTTATTTAAGGATTCCGGAGACTATTTTGCTATAGGAAGTACTCCCTGTAAGGAGTTGGATCTTGACGGGATCAATAACTATCCATGGCCAGATGCTGCAGATCCGGGGATCATTGAAGGACTCAGGGAAGAGGCCGAATACTGGCACAATAATACCGATTACATTATCGGGGCTGATGGTATCAAGGGTGGAATTCTCCAGAACTGTCTTGAGGTGAGAGGCTATGATCAGTTTTTCATGGATTTTATTCTGGATCCAGAGCTGGCTCATCGACTTCTCGATATCATGCTTGATTTATATAAAGATGCTTATACCCTCTATTTGAATGAAATTGGAGAGTATGCACAGATATTATATTTGACCGATGACTTCGGTGCACAGAATGCACTTCTGATCAGTCCTGATATGTGGAGAGAGTTCATCAAGCCTCGGGAGGCTGAACTGATCAAACATATCAAAAGTCTTGCTCCCCATATCAAAGTCATGTTCCATACTGATGGATCCGTACTGCCAATCATCGAAGAAATGGTAGAAATGGGAGTCGATATCCTTAATCCGGTACAGACATCTGTAGAAGAGTTGAAGGATACTGCCAGGCTGAATGCGACTGTAGGAGATAAGATTTGTTTCCATGGTGCGATGGATGTACAGAATGTACTGATTAATGCGACCCCTGCAGAAGTAAAGGCAGAAACTGCCCGAAGAATGAAGGATCTCGGAACAGGCGGGGGGTATATCATCTCAACCTGTCACAATATCAGTAATGATATTCCAGCAGAGAACCTTAAGACGATGTTTGAAACAATTCAACAATATGGAAGTTATCCATTGAATCTCGATGAATTATTACCATAACCTCAATAAAGCATAAACAGGAGTGTAGAATGAATAAGAGTTATTTCCACCGAGTGACACAGCAGACACCGACAAGGTTCTGGATCAATAATGTTACAAGAGAAGAGGCCATGGTGGCATTAGACGCCGGTGCTGTCGGTTGTACTCAAAACCCATCATATGTTTATAAAATGTTAGTTCATGAGACAGAAAAAGCATATGCTTATGAAAAACTTGACGCGATCCTGAAGAAAGAGAGTGATGATGAAATGGTTCAGGAGCTTCTGCAGCAGCAGCTTGTAGGTGAAGTAGCAAAGCGTTTTCTTCCATTATTTGAAGCGTCACATGGAAAATATGGTTATGTGAGTGTACAGGGAAACCCCTTTAAGGAAGATGTGGATAACATCGTAAGAAATGCCAGGATGAACCGGGAAGCTGGTGTGAATATCATGGCAAAGGTTCCAGCAACGGAAGATGGTCTTAAAGCTATTGAGATCCTTATCGCGGAAGGTACACCAATCAATGCGACAGAGGTCATGGGTGTAAAACAGGCCATGGATGTCTGTGATGTCTATGATAAAGTAGCATCCAAGATGGATAATCCTCCGGTAGTTTTATTCTCACATATCACTGGAATTTATGATGAATACCTTCAGGGGTATGTAAAAGATAAGGGAATTGAGATTAGTGAAGATACACTCTGGCAGGCTGGTATGGTCATCGCAAAGAAAGTATACAAACTAACCAAAGAAAGAGGCAGCAATGTCGGGTTCATCGGTGGTGGTGCTCGAGGCCTGCATCATTTCACGGAGATGGTCGGGGCTGATTGTAATATCACTATCAACTGGAAGGGATCCGCTGAGACTCTCATTGATACTAACCCCCCTGTTATCGATCGATTCCATGCCCCCGTAGCTGAGGGTGTTCTTGATGAACTGCTTGAGAAGGTAGATGAGTTCAGAAGGGGTTGGGAGATCAATGGTCTTGAAACCTCAGAATATGAAGAGTTTGGTCCTGTTGTCCTCTTTAGAGTCTCTTTTGAGAAGAACTGGGGAGAGGCCGGAGATCTAATCAAGGCACGAAGAGCATTATTGTAATAGGAGAAGCCTGTTTGTCTGGTAACAGCTTTAGCAGGGATATAAGAAGATGATAGAGACGTTGTCAGTAATCGAGATGGATATGAAATCTCCAGACTGTTATAGGATCATTAATCGTGAACCCACACTTGAGTTACTTGAGACTGGCTTTCGATTTATAGAAGGACCTGTCTGGATAGAAGCTGAGCAGAAATTGATCTTCAGTGATATCCCCGGTAATGCTCTCTATTCCTGGAGTGAAGCTGATGGAGTTTCCATGTTGAAGCCTAATAGCTATCTGGCAAACGGGAATACTCTTGATCCCCATGGTAATCTAATCAGTTGTGAACATGGTACGAGTAGGGTTACTATTACAGATCTTAAGACTGGACGCTACTCTGTCCTGGCTGATTCCTATGATGGAAAGGCATTAAACAGTCCTAATGATGTTGTTGCTAAATCTGATGGGTCTATCTATTTCACTGATCCAATACCGGGAAGACAGCCGAGGGTCGGGATTCCCAGAAATCCGGAGTTATCTTTCAGAGGGATCTATCGATACGATGATAAGACCGCTTTTCTCTATCTATTGGATGATACCTTTACGACTCCAAATGGCCTTTGTTTTTCAGATGATGAATCCAGACTCTATGTGAACGATTCAGCAAATGGCAATATCATGGTCTTTGATGTGGATGATAAGGGAATGCTTGCGAACCGAAGAGTCTGGGGATGTGTTAAAGGGGATGGCCCTGGTTGTGCTGATGGGATGAAGTATCATCCCACGGGCCACATCTTCTGTACTGGTCCCGGCGGAATCTACCTGTTAAATCAGGAAGGAAAAATCCTTTGCAGGATGAAGATGCCCGAGGTTGCAGCAAATATGACTTTTACTGAAGATTTTTCGACCCTATATGTTACCGCTACATCTTCGATCTATCGGATAAGGTTATAAAATACAGTTTTTATTTTTAACGAATTGTATACGTATACAATTCTGGGGGAATTATGGCAGATAAAGAAAGAATGATAAAACCGGAAGCTCTTGAAGTATATCTTTCAACACTCTTCGAGAAAGCCGGGATGAACAAAGTAGACGCAAAGTTCAGTGCGGATTGTATGGTTAAGACGAATCTTTGGGGAGTTGACTCTCATGGGGTCCTGAGGATGCCGATCTATCTCCAGCGGGTACTCGCGAAAGTCATCAACCCTGAACCCGAAATCTCACCAGTATCTGAAATGGAAGGTCCTATGGCTCTTCTTGATGGTGATGCCGGTATGGGTTATGTCGTCGGCAGGTCGGGAATGGATCTGGCTATTGAGAAGGCGAAGAAGTATGGGATTGGAATGGTCCTTGCCAGAAACAGTAACCATTTTGGTGCAGCAGCGCTCTATGCCCGTCAAGCTGTTGATGCGGGTATGATCGGAATCGCAACAACGAATGTGATTCCCAACATTGGAATGAAGGGTAATGCAAAACCTTCAACTGGTAATAATCCTATTGCCATGGCAGCACCCCTTGATGGTGATTTCCCATTTGTTCTCGATATCTCACTCTCTGCAGTGGCAGGGGGAAAACTTCTACTGGCACAGAAGAAGGGGGAGAAGATCCCCAAAGAGTGGGCTGTTACTAAAGAGGGTAAAGAGACAGATGATCCGTTTGCTGGATTCGCAGGATTCCTTTTACCTGTAGGTCTCCATAAAGGATTTGGTCTTTCCCTTTTCGTCGATCTGATCACCGGTGTACTTAGTGGAGGTCCCTATCTTCATGGTCTCAAAAGTATGTACAAACATGCAGATGATCCTTCATTGACTTCACACCTGTTCATCGTAATCAATCCCGAGGTCTTCCTCTCTAAAGAGGCATACATGGAGAGGATAACTGACTGGGCCGCGATGGTTCATGGAACAGAGATGGTTGATCCCGATACCAAACAGGTGATCCCCGGTGAGATCGAATATATGAAGGAGCAGGAGAGAAGATCCAATGGAATTCCGGTACCTGCAGAATTGATTAAAGATTTGGCAAAGTACAGTGAAGAGCTCGGAGTCGAAATGCCTCCGGCTTTTTGCGACTAAAAAGTTAGATTTTATGCATTTTTTCAAATTAAATTTTTAGGAGAAAGATAGATGAAGAAACAAACAACATTCAAATTAGACAAAAGAGATTCAGTATGGTTCCACGAAAACAGTGCGCATGTGTGTGCCGCATATGCAAAAGAGGTATGTGATGTAGCGATTCTCCCCATCGGAGCTATCGAGCAGCACGGTGCTCATTGTCCTACCGGTATGGATACATTTAATGCCGTCGGTATTGCAGAGAAAGTTGGTGCGGCAACAGGCGCTATGGTTCTTCCCTGTCCAATGTACGGTTCACATCCTCATCACCACTGGGGAATGGCTGGAACTATCCCTTTAACATATGAGACACATATTGGACTTCTTGTAGATATTATCCGTGGAGCAGCTGTATGCGGTTTTAATAAATTCATTATCATTTCTGCCCATGGCCAGGTATCATCAACACTCGTTGCAACACATAAACTTGGTATCGAAGGACTCTTCACCATCTCTTCAACATGGTATGACTTCCTCCGGGATGATAAAACAGTTCTTAAAGACTATATGTGGCATGCAGATGAAGCTGAGACTTCAGTTGGACTCTACCTCTACCCGGAAATGATTCAGATGGAGCTCGCTGAAGCTGGTGGTGGAAAAGGTCTTCTTGACAGTTCATGGAAGATTGCTCCAGGACAGGCTGCCGGAGCGGGAATGCTCTACCACTTTGAAGGTACTTTTGGACTCCCTGAAAAAGATGACCTTGATAATGGTGTAATCGGTGACCCAACCAATGCAACAGTAGAGAAGGGTGAAGAACTCATCGAAACTGTCGTAGGTTACTACAACAAGCTCGTTACTGAGATTAAGACTAAGTATGCTGTTGGAATCAATCCTTTAGGATTCAGAAACCCTAATGGTTATAACACCACTGCAGATATCACTTATGACAAAGATCATGATAGCAAAGGGCAGTTAATATAATGAAATTAAAGGGCAAAGTAGCGGTAATCACCGGTGGTACAAAAGGTATCGGATTGGGTATCGCTATCGAGTTCGTAAAAGAGGGGGCGTCTGTCGTAATCGGCGGACGGAATCCTCAAACCGGGGAGGAGGGGCTCTCTGAGCTCCTTTCTCTCAGCGGTGAAGCGATGTATGTCCCCTGTGATGTGGGGAACTTGGATAGTCTGCAGAATATAATCGATAAAACTGTCGAGAAGTTCGGAAAGGTCGATATTTATGTTTCCAACGCCGGGATTAACGATCCAGATAAGACTGCCTATCTTGATATTTCTCCAGATCAGTATGATCAAATTATGGATGTAAACCTGCGAGGAATGTTCTTTGGTGATCAGTATGCTGCACGAGAAATGGTAAAGCAGGGAACCGGTGGCGCGATCATCAATATGTCATCAGTTAATGCATATCTCGCCTTGAATTCACAGATGGTCTACACCACAAGTAAAGGTGGCGTACAGCAGTTGACGAAGGTGCAGGCCGTCGATCTTGCTCCCTACGGGATCAAGGTCAATGCGATAGCACCAGGTCCGATCGATACTGAACTGATGAGACGGGTAGGATCGGATAAGCAGTTATTCGATACGGTAATCTCAAGAACACCAATCGGGAGAATCGGAACCACCTCAGAGTGTGGAAGGCTTGCTGTATTCCTGGCATGTGAAGACTCTGATTTTATCATGGGGCAGTCCATCTACAATGATGGAGGAAGAAGCTTTCAAGCATTCCCTGTTCCTGGTTATAAGACAATCACTGATGAAGATTATGATTTTCTTCAGCAGAAGAGGGAGGATCAGTAATGAGTTATCCTAAAGTAGGATTTATCACCTTTGGTGATCATAGACCAGACATGTGGGAAAAAGTGTTTTCCCATAAGACGATCCCGTTGCATGCCAAGGCTATTGAGACACTTAAAAAGTTACCCATTGAGCTTGTATTATCTTCAGATATTGCAAGGACAAGAGAACAGATCAATATCGCAGTAGATGAACTTAAGGCGGCAGGTGTTGAACTTTTAATTGCACACATCCCCTGCTGGACATCCCCGAACCTGGTTGTTCATGGTGTCCAGAGGATGGGACTGTATACCATCCTTGTCGGAAATACTGATCCTGGTACTCATGGTTGTGTTGGTTTATTAGGTGCTTCCGGGGCATTGGCGCAGATCGATTACCCCCATAAGAATATCCGAGATAAATACTCCGTATCCTCTTATGAGAAAAAACTTTTACCACTTATCAGAGCGGCTGCAGTAAAACAGAAACTCAAGGGGTCCGTTTTTGGCCTTTTTGGTGGCCGATCCATTGGTATCGATACAGGACTTTTCGATCCTATGCAGTGGAGAAGCCAGTTCGGTATCGATACTGAGCATCTTGCTCAGATAGAGATTGTACGGCTTGCTGAACTGATGCCGCAGGAACGGATCGATAAGACAAGAATCTGGATGGAAGAGAATGCTCTTACTATCGATTACAACGATGACAAGTTTACAAAAGAGAAGTTCGATTTCCAATTGGCATGCTATCTGGCTACCAAAGATCTTGTCAAAGATTATGGAATGGATTTTATCGCTATCAAATGTATGCATGAACTATCAAACTCTTATATCCCCCAGTGTATGACACAGGCGCTTCTTGCCAACCATGAAGATGCTGAAGGATCAAAAGAGACGACTCCTATCGCTTGTGAAGCTGATGCTGATGGTGCATTAACCCAACAGATCTTGAAGATCCTTTCCGGTGGCCTGCCTACTTTTTTTGCCGATGTGAGTCACATCGATGAAGAGAGAGAGATGGTTTATTGTGTGAACTGTGGTGCGATCTGTGTTTATTATGCTGGACGAAATCAGGATACAAAAGAGAATCTGAAAAAAATTCGATTCAAACAGTCCGTACGGCCGGCAGGTGGAGGAATAACCTATTTCAATGCATCAGAAGGTCCTATGCAGTTGGCACGGCTCTATAGAAAGGGTGGGAAGTATAAGATGGCTATTATCCCCTGTAATGCTGAGACTCCAACCCAGGAGATGGTGGATGAATTCGTGGAAGCACGAGGACCTCATCAGTTGCCTACACTCTTTGCTAAAGTGAATTTTGATCTTGAAAGATTCATAAATGAATATGGTTCAAACCATATCTCTGGTGTAGCTGGAAATTATCTTACAGAGCTGTTGGAAGTCTGTGATCTTCTAGGAATAGAAGCCGAAGTATTTGGTTAAGCAAATACTAAAGGAAGGAATAAAGATGTTGGAAAAAAATAAAAACTGGGTGAGACACGCCCTTAAAGACGGAAAGAAGATTAGTGGTGCATGGCTTCAGGCTGCAAGCCCAATAACCGCAGAAGTTATGGCTGAAGCAGGCTATGAGGCGTTGATGATTGACCTCGAGCATGGCCCCGGTGATATCATGTCCACGATACTGCAGATTCAATCTATGAAGGGCGAAATTGCCGTTCCCTTTTCAAGAGCTCCCTGGAATGACTTTGTTCAGATTAAGAAAATCCTCGATGCCGGTGTGTATGGACTGCTTGTTCCCTATGTGAACACGAAAGAAGAGGCTCTCGATGCGGTGTCTGCAGTATCTTACCCCTTAGAGGGGATACGCGGGGTTGCCGGTTCTCCCAGAGCGGCCCATTATGGAAATAAATCCATGGAGTATCTCTCAAATGCTAATGAAGAGATCTACCTGATGACAGCTGTAGAGACACCTGTTGCTGTGGCTAATTTAGATGAGATTCTTACTATAGAAAGACTCGATGGTATTTTTATCGGACCAATGGACCTGGCCACGAATATGGGGCATTTCGGGGATCCGAAACATCCCGAAGTACAGGCTGCTATAAAAGAGGTTGAAGAGAAGGTTTTTGCCTCTGGTAAAGTCCTCTCAACTGTTGCTGGTACCTGGGAAGATGCAAAGGCTAAATATGATAAAGGCTACCAACTGGTGTTCTTCTTTTCGGATACTACCTCCTTAGGTGCCGCTGCAAGAGAAAGACTTGCCCAGTTCAAAGAATACACAGAATAAATCATTCTACAAAATTCTTACTTCTAAAGAAGAGGGGCTCAGAGCATTTCTGAGCTCTTCTTTTTTTTATATGATTCATAATTATTTTATAAATGAATCTCTTTCTTTTAATCCCTATGCATAAATGCATGATTTGGTTGGGTTTTGACTGTTTTGAAAACAAAACCACACAAATACTACAAAAAATGAATGTTCCTGACCGATATGTGTTGATTTACCTGTGGTTTGAGGGTATAGTATTAAAATAAGGAGAAAATAATGACCGATATAATAAGCTCTGGCGGGCTTTCCAGGTCTACTGGTACAGATTGGCTTGAAAACAGCAAAGTCATGGCTGATGGAATTCGCCGCAGAGTAATGAAACATACAATAACAAATAATGGTGGATATTTAAGTCAGGCCTGTTCTGCGGCCGAAACTCTGGCGGCCCTTTATATGAAGATAATGAACCTGGGACCCTCTACAGCCCCCGACGTTCCTCCACCCTTTCCCGGGGTTCCCGGAACTCCCGGAGTTAAGGTCCTGCAGGGAGGCTGCTACAATGGACATACTCCCGATAAATGGGACCGCTTCTACCTGAGCCCGGCCCACTATGCCCTGGTTCTCTATACAGCTTTGATCGAATCGGGAAGAATGTCTGAAGAGGGGCTTAAGCAGTTCAACCATGACGGGAGTACCGTGGAGATGATCGGTGCGGAACACTCACCCGGTTTTGATATGATGGGAGGTTCACTTGCACAAACCTTAAGTCAGGCTGCGGGTGTAGCACAGGCAAAGAAAATGAAAGGTCAGGATGATAGAATCTGGGTCTTCCTTTCTGATGGTGAATTCCAGGAGGGGCAAACCTGGGAGACCTTGAATGTTCTCAGCCATTATAAGCTTGATAATATAGGCGTTTATATCGATATAAATGGACAGCAGTGTGATGGTCTTATGACAGATGTTATGGGGATTGAACCTCTGGATAAAAAATTAGAGGCCTTCGGAGCTCGAGTTCATAAAGTGGATGGAAACGACATTGAAGCTCTGGTTGCTCCTGCCGAGGAACAGGCCGACGGACGACCTCTTTTTGTACTCGCATATACAGACCCTTGTTATAAAATTCCCCTGTTAAAGAAGAGGAGTCCAAAACTTCACTATGTCAGGTTTACGGATCCTGCCGAACGGGAAGAGTACAGACAGTATTACAACAAAAACATGACCGACGGTGTGAATGGACTTATTCGGGAGGATTTCACTGATGGAAATTAAAAGCAAAATACATAATAATAATTTTGTAGAATGGGCAAAGGATAAGCCGGAAGTTGTGGTTTTATCGGCCGACCTTACCTCTTCTGTTGAAGTGAATAATTTCAGGGATGCCTATCCCGACAGGTTTTTCTCTATGGGAGTGGCGGAGCAGAATATGCTCAGTTTCGCCGCCGGTCTGGCAAGAGAGGGGTATATCCCCTTTGTTCACACCTTTGCTGTTTTCATCTATCGCCAGGCTTTGAACCAGATAATAAGTTCAATCGCTTATTCCAACCTCCCAGTAAAAATGTTTGGATTCCTTCCCGGAATTACGACGCCAGGAGGGGCGACCCATCAGGCCATCGACGATGTTGCTGTGATGAGAACGGTACCCAATGTCTCGATTTTTGAGACCGGCGATGCCACCGATATCGAATCGATTCTGGATCCTGTCTACAATACAAAAGGCCCTGTTTATGTCAGAATGCTTAGGGGAGAAGTACCCCGTCTATTTGACAAGGAAGACCGGATTAAATTCAATACCGCACGAACTCTCTCTGAAGGGGATGATATTACACTCCTTACTTCGGGCATCTGTACCGAAGAGGCCATGCGTGCTATTCCTGTTCTCAAGGAGAGAGGTTTGTCTGTTGAACACCTCCACATTACCACCCATAAGCCCTTCGATGATCCTGCCGTTTTAAAGGCCCTCCAGAAGGCAAACAAGGGTGTTATCACCATGGAGAATCACATCGTTACCGGTGGGCTTGGAACAGCTGTGGCCGAGATTATGGCAGCCCAGGGTATGGCCAAGAAACTTCACAAGATAGGCCTGCAGGATACCTTTGCACACGGCGGAAGCCGGCATTACCTCATGAAAACCTATGGTTTGGATTCCCTTTCCCTGGTAAAAAATGTTGAGGATTTCCTCGGCCGCTCCTTGAATATTTCTGAAGAGGATCTCGAAGAGGTTCGAATAGAGGCTGTTCACTCCAGTGCCAAAGCGGAGGCCCTTTAATGATTCCTCAGGGTCAGAAGCTAGAACTCTCCGGTGAGCGGTTTGTGGTTGATTATGTATTAAAGGTCAGTGCGGAAGAAGCCCTGATGATGGCTACCAATCTCTGTTATGAACAGACTGTTGAATTCCCGGCAGATCTGGTTCCCGAGGGAGACATCAAAGAGAAGATTGTCGGGCGGATTGAAAGGATTGAAGAGGTTGATGAAAGTCATCAGAAGGTATCCATTAGTTTTGCCGTTGAATTAACCGGGTTTCAGTTTGTTCAGTTTTTAAATGTCATCTTTGGTAACTGCAGCCTCTTTCCCGGAGTAAGGATTGTTGGGCTGGACCTTCCCGAAATTCTTTTGAAGCATTTTAAAGGGCCTCGATTTGGCAGGGAGGGGTTACGTGAATTATTTGCTGCCGAAGGGCGCCCTCTCATTACAACCGCCATTAAACCGCAGGGTATGTCTGCCGGGGAACTTGCCGATCAAACCTCCCAGTTTGCTTTAGGCGGGATTGATATTATCAAGGATGATCATGGACTTTGTGATCAACCCTTCAGCCCTTTTTATGAACGTGTAAAACTATGCAGTGAAGCTGTCAATGAGGCTAATGCAAAGACCGGTTTTAAATCCATTTATATGCCCAGTATTTCGGGACCATCTGATAAAATTCTGGATTGGGCTCATTATGCCAAAGAGGCTGGTGCCGGTGGGCTCATGCTCAGTGCCGGTCTTGTCGGCTGGGATATGCTGAAAAGGATAGCAGAGGATGACTCTCTGGGTCTTCCCCTCATGTCTCACCCCTCTTTCCTTGGCAGCTATGTCACCTCTCCCGATAACGGTTTCAGTCATGGTGTTCTCTATGGCACCCTGGCACGTATGGCTGGAGCAGACCTTTCTGTCTATCCGAACTATGGTGGTCGATTCTCTTTTTCAAAGGATGAGTGTACCGAGATTGCCCGGGCAACTGCGGCTGAGCTTGGGGGGTTGAATGATTGTTTTCCTGCCCCAGGCGGTGGAATGACCCTGGACCGAATTCCTGAAATTGTTGACTTTTATGGGGGTGAGGTTGCCCTGCTTGTGGGTGGCGGTCTCCATCGTGGAGAGGGGACGCTGACTGAGAGTTGCCTTGAGCTTCGGAAACTGGTTTCGAAAGCGGCAGGTTGATAGAAGCGCTTCCCAAATACGTTCCGTTTTGTAAAGACCGTCTCTTCCTGAGGCGGTCTTTTTTCAAGTTTGGGCCATTCCGAGTCCTAAGCAAATCCCAGGGGATTTTAATTTGACAGATTTTTCCGCCTCTTTTATAATTTTGATATGAAAAAATTTGGTAACTACTCAGGACGACGTATAAAAAACTAGACATAAAGGGAAATTTCTTGTAGACTGTTTCTATGAAAGAT
>JAEINK010000043.1 GCA_016342585.1 Spirochaetales bacterium | reverse complement strand
TTGAGAAGGTCTGGGAAGAAAAAGTAATGCCGCAGGCTTTGCAGCGGTAACGATGAACTGTACCAAAGGCTCTTGAAGGGTAGGTTCCATACTTAACATACCAGGAATCCTTATCAGGATTGTGAAAATGTGTGCATTTTGGGTTAGGACAACAGGGGATTTCCATACGATACTCCTTACTAATTTGTTTCTTAATAAGGAATACCGGGGAATTTGTGCTGTTGCTTCAGATCAACAGGCTTTGGGGCACTAATTATTTATTAGATGATTTAGGGCAATTTGATCATGCTATTCTAAAATATATGAACCCGGATGTAGACCATAACGGTATTTATGATAGCGAAGAAGATTTTCTCTGGCATTTTAATATGCAATATCGAGTTAAAATACCTGAAGCAAAATTTGAAATTGATACAGGTTATACGGATTTAACCCTAAGTGACATTGAACAGGAAGATAAAGCTTTTATTATCTGGATGGGGACATCAGATCAGATTCCAAACCCAATTGAATCTGAGCAAGTTTATATCGACCTGACATCAAAAGTCAGCGACTATACGACCCATATTCCTTTTAACGATTCCGCAGGGATAGATAGTGAGGGCAGTATTTTCCATTTTCATTTAAATGATAGCATTTATAATAATTTACCAGAGTTATCTGACCTTGTATTGACTATACACGGGGAGAGCTTCTTTTTTAATAATATTGACTTCATGGTCCCAACCTCAGATTATTCAATAATTCCTTTATTTGATTCAGTCACTGATGCTGATGGGATTATAACTGAAATTCGCTGGGTATGGAAAGAATTCAACGAAGGAATTCTAAAAGATGCGAATCCTTTAATGGTTGAAACAGTTATTGAAAATGGATCGATTTATTTCTTTGATTATGAAAATGGATTTCCTGCGATAATTGCATATAATCATAGTTCTAATGATTGGGAATTCCATGTTGATATGAATCCTTCTGATATTGAAGCACGTGGAGACATCTTTACTGATAATGGTTCCATTGATGTTTCAGGATTAAATATTGATTTATTGGATATACGTAGTATTGAATTTCATACCCAAGATATTAGCGGTACAGAAAGTATAATTAAAACTTTTTAACATTGGCTCTTTGTCATTCGTTCTCTTTATTCTGATTAAACCAAATGTTGGGTTGTGGTAGAATCCATTGAAAGTTAAGATGTAATGGGAGGAGAGAATATGGAAAAGCAGGTTACTTTTGCTGTTAAGGGTTTTATTGTAAAGGATGGGAAATTCCTGATAGTAAAACGGAATCCTCCCGAGGCGAACATCTGGGAACTTCCGGGTGGTCACCTTGAGTATGGAGAGACTGCTGAAGAGACTATTATCCGCGAAATGAATGAAGAGACTGGATTGAATGTTACTCCGATAAAATTAATGGACACCTGGGACTCCTATCTTCCTCCAAACAGACAGATAACCGGAATAATATATCGATGTATCACGGATATTTATGAGGTGCATCTTTCGGATGAACATTGTGATTTCCGATGGGTTGAACATGAAAGTGATGATTTTAATCTTATTCACCCAGCCTTTAAAGATAAAATGATGAAGTGGGACTGGACGTTAAATGATTGAAAAAAGGGGTTAAATATGGAGATTACAGTTTTAGTTGAGAATGAAGCAGGAGCGGTTGTCGGTGAGGATGGGAATGAGGTAAAGGCTGCCCATGGATTGTCCTTTTACATTGAATCCGAAGGGAAAAAAATCCTTGTGGATACAGGTTCAACCTCCCTGTTCAGTAAAAATGCTGAAACTTTGGGAATTGAGCTGGCAGATGTGGATATGCTTTTTATCTCTCATGCCCATTTTGATCACGGCGGCGGTCTGCCCACTTTTTTTCGAATAAATAAAAAAGCACAAGTGTATATGCATCGGCTCACTCAGGGGAAATTCTATTTGAAAATCCTCGGGATATTTCCCTATTATATAGGATTAAACAGAACTATATTTGAGGATTATAAGGATAGAATCACATTCATTGATAATGATCTGGAATTAGACCATACAATCTCCGTGTTATCAAATTTCCAAAATGAGTTTCCCCGGCCAGAAGGGAATAAAACATTATTTATAAAAAAGAACAGCACCTTGATGCAAGATGATTTTACCCATGAGATTGCTCTTTTAATCAAAGAACCGGATGGTAACGTTCTCTTCTCCTCCTGCTCTCATTCGGGAATCTACAATATTGTGAAAAGTGCATCAGATAAACATCCGGAAAAGCTGAAAGCTGTTATTGGTGGATTTCATTTGTTTAATCCTGTATCTAAAAAAAGTGAAAGTCGGGATTATATGTCGAAACTGGCTAAAGGAATGGATGAGTTTGATACCACCTATTATACCTGTCACTGTACAGGTAAAGAGAATGTAGCATTTTTGAAACAGGAATTGTGTGAGAAGGTTTCTGCTATTCACACCGGGGATGTAATAAGGCTTTAAAAATGAATAACAGGATAGTTAGAGTATTATTACTTATAAGTTAATTCGCAGGAATTCTTGCTGTCTTGATTTTCAGGAGGAACCTTGCGGCTGAGGCGGCTATGGTTAACTATTTTGGATTTTTAAGAATATAGATCATTTTGAAAGATTGGATTATTTAGTAGGGAGAATGCCTTTCTATGCAGTCTTAACCGATATCTCCGTTGTTCTCTTCTATCTCTTTGGTCTTTTTATAACAATCTCCATGAAAAAGTATAACCTTTTCAGTCATTTCACATACACTCTTGGTCTTTTAGCGAATATTATTGGATTAATGTATCTTCCCTTGCTGTTTTTTTTCATAGATTTCAACTATTTTGCTATTGTTTTCTCTGCACCCTTTACTGTGATATGGCATGCAAATATTGCAATAAATAATTTCAAGCTGTTTAAAATGAAAGTGGGTCTCTCTCAATAATGGCTTATTAGGTGAGAAGATTAAAAAACCTGGAATGTTGTGCTGTACTCAATATTCATTGTAAAAATTGTCCCAATTTTGGGAAACTTTAGATGTTTAAAATAATACCTGCCGAAAAAGAGGATGCCGGAAGGCTGACCGAAATACAAATCGAAGCCTTTGAAAAGGACAGGGTTACCTGTGGTGTTGGCCCTCCCGGTTTAGACTCTGTTGATACTCAAGAATCGAATATTGAAGAATATAATTATTATAAAATTGTATCCGATACAACTATAATCGGCGGGTTCTTCTATCAGATTATAAAAAAAATAAAACACTTGAATTGATCCGGCTCTTTGTTCATCCTGAATACCAGAATAAAGGGTATGGGTCAAAGGCTCTCCGTTTCCTTAAAACGGTTCCGAATATATAATCTATAGAACTTGAAGGTTCCGAATTCAATGTGAGCAATCAGAAGTTTTATAAAAGGCATGAATATTTAGAGGTGGGGAATAAGGAGTATTCAGGAGGTTCTTTTGTGTTTGTATATCGTAAGAAAATTTGATACATAAATTCTGTACCCGAGGAAGTAAGTTACATCCCCTTTAAAATTCCAGTTATTTCCGTCAAAGCTTTGTTTGCTGAACTTGAGATTTTCGAGAGCTGGAAAAATCCATGAATTGTTCCAAAATACCTGGTGCAATAAGTATCAATTCCATTCCCTTTTAATTTTTTATAGAGGGCTTCACCTTCATCCCTTAAAGGATCCAGTTCAGCAGTTATAATATGTGTTTCAGGGAGACCATCGTAATTATTACGATTTAGTAGATTGATTCTTTCATTTTCATTCTCGGTCATATCATTTAAATACATTTCCCATCCTGAAGTAAACGCATCTGCTGTCATAATGTAGTTTGAACCGTTTGTTTTCATACTTGGAAATGTCGCTTTTGGATCGACCATCGGGTAAATCAGGATTAATTTCTTTAGTTTTTGTTGATATTTTTTTTCCAGAGAGAGGGCAACAGATAAAGCTAAATTCCCTCCCGCACTATCTCCGGCTAAGATGATGTTATTCTCATCAATACCATATTTTTTCGCATTCTGAATAAGGTATTTTGTGATGTTTAAGCAATCATCATGGGCGGCCGGGAATTTATTTTCCGGAGCTAACCTGTATTCCGGTAAAGCAATTTTTATTTCAGTTTGACTTGATAGGATTCTCATCTGTTTATCATGAGTTTCCAATCCGCCGCTTATAAAACATCCCCCATGAAAGTAGATCAATAGTGGTGTTTTTTGATTTTCGCTGTTTTTGAAAAATCTGATCTTTCTTTGATTTATTTCAATATCTTCTATTTCTTTTATTTCTATATCTACACCGGCCAGCTCTTTTGATTGGATGTATCCGCTTCTTCTATCCTTCAATGAAGCCCGACTTGTCGGAACGGCACCCTTATCAATGAAATCCTGTAATATACTTTCCAATCCGGATTCAATCATTATTTACTCCTGTAATATTACTATTGGATTTTCGCCTTTTGCACAAGTATTTTCTCGGCATAGATGGTTTAGTTTTTAGCCTGGAAATATGCACCTTTACAGCAGGTTCTACTTATGTTACCTTTAGTTGGTTTTAAAAAGCAACTAAGCTATGCCTGGAGGGGCCCTATTATGAATTGCGGATATTTTAATGATGAAAAGAAAGAATATATAATCACAACACCGAAAACCCCCACAAAATGGATAAACTATATTGGAACCCTCGATTTCGGGGGATTTGTGGATCACACTGGCGGGGGTGTGATTTGCTGTAAAGACCCGGCCTTAAACCGAATTACCAAATATATTCCCCAGAAACCACTTTCGGATATGAATGGAGAGACCGTCTATATCCGCTATCGGAATAAAAAGGGCGACTATGAAATCTTCAGTCCTTTCTATACACCTGTCCTTAAAGAGCCGGACTCATTCGAATGCGCTGTCGGCCTGGGATACAACCGATGGAAAACAGAATATAAGGGAATTTATGTCGAAATTACTATTTTCTCCCCCGAGAGAAGCAACAGAATTATTCGGGATATCATGGTTACGAATAATCTGACGCATGATCTGGAAATTGATATCATACCTGTGGTGGAGTATACCCATTTCGATGCTTTAAAACAGTTCACTAATGCAGATTGGGTTCCCCAAACTATGGAGAGCTCCATCCTCGCCTATGGTGAAGCTGGTAATAAAGATGAAGGATTGATTATTTTGGGGCAGTCGGCCTACATGATGAGGGGCCGTTTTGTAAATTATTTCACATCCAATCATCCTGTGGATTCCTTCGAAACGGATCGAGCACTCTTCCTGGGGGATTCGGGTTATGGAAGCTGGCAGAACCCGAAAGCCCTGGGCCGGAAAGAGCTCAGCTCTTCCCTTGCCCTGCGGGGAGATAACATAGCTGCCCTGATGCACCACATGGGTAAAATTGCTCCGGGAGAAAAGGTTAATTTAATAACCCAGCTTGGACAGACGGATAACATACAAAATGAGATCAAAGAAATCGAGAAATTCAGAAGTAAAACAGAGGTCAATAAAGCACTCTCCGACATGGCTGTCCGGTGGGAAGCGTTTCTATCAACCTTGAAAATAGAGACCCCCTCTGCAGCTTTCAACAGTATGATCAATATTCATAACCCCCGGCAGTGCTATATGACGAAAAACTGGTCGCGCTACCTCTCCCTTTATCAGCTTGGACTCGGGGCAAGGGGACTGGGTTTCCGTGACAGTTCTCAGGATGTGATGGGGGTGGTTTCCCAGATTCCTGAAGAGGCAAAGGTGCTGATTGTAAAGCTGCTTTCGACCCAGAAGTGCAATGGTTCTGCCATGCATCAATTTTTTCCCTTGACCATGGAGGCCAACGAGGGGGACTCGCGGGAGGAGGAGGACCGGGCTGACTATTATGGTGATGATCACCTCTGGATAATTATGGCGGTCTGTGAATATGTGAAGGAGACGGGAGATTTTGATTTTCTTAATCAATCCATCCCGTACTACGATAAAGATCCCCAGGGTGAAACCCTTGAAAAAGGGAGTGTCCTGGACCATTTGAAGAGGGGCTTATCTTTTACCTGGGAAAACAGGGGGTGTCACCATCTTCCTCTCCTCGGGTTTGCCGACTGGAACGATACAGTTAACCTTCCCATCGGTGCGGAATCCCTATTTGTTGCCAGTCAGTTTGGCGTGGCCTTGAAGGAGATGATTCCTCTTTGCGAAAAATCAGGGGATGCTGATGCAGAAAAATACAGGATCTGGTATGCAGAGATGAAGGAGACGGTCGATAGAGAGGGGTGGGATGGTGAATGGTACAGGCGTTATTATGATCATAAAGGTGTTCCTCTCGGAGCTTCCGAAAACACGAATGGAAAGATCTTTACTAATGGTCAGTCCTGGCCTGTTATAAGCGGGTTTGCCGAAGGGGATAAGTGCATTCAGGCACTGGAATCGGTGTATAAACATCTGAATACGAACCGGGGGATTAAGCTCTCTACTCCCGGCTACACGGGCTACGATCCTGAAGTCGGCGGTGTTACCACCTACCGCCCCGGGGCGAAGGAGAACGGGGGCATATTTCTCCATTCGAATCCCTGGGTTGTCATGGCTGAGACGATTAATGGAAACGGAAATCGCGCCTTTGAGTACTATAACCAGATCAATCCTGCCATCAAGAATGAGATTATCGAGGAGTATGAGATTGAACCCTACTGTTATGCCCAGAATATCCTGGGGGATGAGCATCCTCAATTCGGTCTTGGCAGGAACTCCTGGCTCTCCGGTACGGCCTCCTGGATGTATCAAGCCGGGACGAAATACATCCTCGGTATAAAGCCTACTCTGGATGGATTGGAGATAAACCCCTGTATTCCCAATGACTGGGAGGGGTTTAAGGCAGAGCGCTGGTTCCGCGGTAATCTCTATAAGATTGAAGTGCAGAATCCTGGCCATATTTCCAAGGGGATCAAATCTCTCCGGGCAAATGGAAAGCCCCTCGATGGTAATATTGTCCCGGCTGATTTAGAGAGTAAAGGTAAGGAGAAGGTCATCCTTGTATCGGCTATTATGGGGTAGCTTTCAGCAGGAGACCGATAAAGGAGAACCGAAAGAAGATTACTTATAGAAGGCGTCTTAAAGAAGGAGGGGACCTCTGCACTGGTTTCCCCTTCTACCTTTTATGAGAAGAAGCCGTAAATGACGGTTAATCCCAAAGCATAAGCTATAAGAATATAAAACCACTTTCCCGCAAATTTAGGTGTTTTGATTGTAGCCAGGTTGAAACCGGACATCCCGATAAGCAGAATGTAAATAATTATTGAAAAAGTTTCCTGCTGAAATAATCTTTCAAATAAAAATATAAAAGAAAGGATAATGACATTATTATCGAGGGCTAATCCCCTATAGGTTTTGCTGTCAACCAGGCCAAACACATTAAAATAACCTAATCTAATGACACTGACAGCCATAATAATAAATGTACCTGGAAGAAACCATGGATTGAACCCTCCATAGCTTAAAAGAAAAATTGCCGGAAATATTCCGAAACTTACAACATCGATCAATGAGTCCAGTTGACCGCCATAAGCCCTGTGTGCGTCGGTTCTTCCCTTGATTTTGCGGGCAATAATACCGTCAGCCCAGTCAAAAACCACGGCCCACATCACACCGATTAAGGCAAGGGCAAACTCACCTGCGATTGTAAAGTAGATTCCTAATAGTGCACTTAAAAGACCAATCAGTGAGCAGATATTGGGCGGATCTTTTATAAAAGATACCATCGATGGAATTGGTTTTTCTATATAACTGTTTCTGTCCATACTGTCTTACCCTTCCTTTGTTTCAGATGACATTACATCGACCAGCGCTGTAACCAGTTTCTGATTTTCAACTTTTGTTCGGCTTGCTATCCTGAGGTATCTATCAGCTTCTGGTTGAGTTTTCCCTGCACAATCTTTTATGAATATATTATGTTTAACAAATAAACTCTTTGCCAATTCAGGACCATTGACACCTTTGTCAGGAACTCGGCAATAAATATAATTGGCATCCGGCCTATATATGACCATCCCTTTTAGTTTGGATAGTTCTTTGTATAATATGTCTCTGTCATTTCTGACTTGTTTGCAGCTTTCGGTAAACTCTTCTTTAAAATCAGGTAGCTGTCGGAGAAATTCTTCAGCAAATCCATTTAAATTCCAGATGGGAATTCCAGCCCTGACTCTCTCTGCAAATTGGGAATTGGCAGTTAATAAATATCCGATACGTAAACCACAGATCCCGTAAGCCTTGCTCATACTTTTGAATATGGCTAAGTTAGGATATTTATCAATATCTTTTTCGATACTCGTTTGTTCTGGATCTTCAGAAAAATCCAGAAAAGATTCATCAAGAATCAACATACAATTATTCTTAGCCAAACTTATGATAAGTCTGATTATGTCTGACTTTGGAACCAGAAGGGATGTCGGATTATTCGGAGAAACGACCACTGCAATGTCTGCCTTTGCTTTAATAGCCGCTTCTGTAAATTTATCTACATCTAATTTAAAAGATGGGAAATCAAGTGGAAATTCAACCACCTGCCCGGGGGGGGCCGCATTGGCATATTCGTTAAAGGACGGGACGGGTATAATTAACTTTTGAGCCATGGTTCCAGAAACAATTTTTATTAATTCGGCAGCACCATTTCCTACCACAATTCTGCTGGCAGGCTGATCAATTATTTTTCCCACTAATTCTGAAAGTTCTTTCTGAGCCACCGGGTAATTGAGGACCAGGCTGTGTATTTGAGATTTCAAATTTTTATAAAAATCTTCCGGAGGAAAATAGAGATTATAAAGGTAGGCATGATCCACAAAATCATATCGATGGTACCCGCCATGCTGATGTAATATATATTCATACTTTTCTGTTTGAGAATTAAATTTATTTTGCGACATTCAGGACTCCTCCTGTATCATGGGAAATAACCGGCGGAATCAGAACTCCAATAGGATTTTTTTTAGGTTCATGTGTATTAATTATTCCTGAAAGAGCGTGGCTTTTATGGGGAAATAGTTTTTCGGCCTGGGCAAGATCCTTTTGATTATCTATTTCGTACCAGGGTTTGTGGTCGAAGGAAACTTTTTCAAAATCTAAATTGCCGTCGATAACCATATCCGCAAAAACTTTTTCGTAGTAATCATTAACCTTTCCGGCGGAAATATATTTATTCAATATTTTTAATATTTTAACCCATGATTTTAAAGAGAGCGTGTAGATGTTGACTGTTTTATATTTATTCACCCCCAGTAATTCAGTGGTATCTGATAAAAAAGCATTCACCATATTTTTTTTGTTCACCGTTACACAGGTCCCGTTCATCCATGGCTGCAGTAGGGCTGCGGCGATTCTGTCCGGGTAGAGCATATCAGATAGAAGCGTATTATCAAAAACAAGATCGCTTTCAATGAGCAAAAATGATTCTTTTATTTTTTTTCGAGCCATCCATAATGAATAAATATTATTGGTGGTTTTGTATTTGGGGCTGAAGACATATTCGATCTTTATTCCTGCTGACTGATTGCCCAGAAAATTTCTGATGCAATTTTCCAGATGACCCGTAACAACGATTAATCGTTTAAAACCATGAGCATTTAAATTCGAAATTAACCGTTCTAATATTGGTCTGCCGTTTACCATTGTTAAACATTTGGGCTCTTTTTTTGTTAATGGATAAAGACGGCTGCCTGTTCCTGCAGCGAGAAGTACCGCGGTAGTTACACGCCTTTTATTTTCATGAGTAAGGTTCATTGTGTTTCCTTGTCTAAAATTAATCAGACATAATTAAGGAGAGCTAAATAATGACATTTTAAACTGAGGTAAATATCAATTATTTACGTAAGAAGTTGCTATTGGAGATTATTCTATAGATTTTACAGTCTGAAACGTTCTTAAATTATAATTCATAATAAAATAAGTGAAAAAAAGAGACGAAATTCATTGAATGGTCACTGACCATGAATAGAGTAGCTTTTAAAATGCTATGATGCCACGCTAAAACCTTCGATGAAAGCAACTGTTGATAATTATCATGAGTTAGATAACAACAAAAAAATTGTCCAGAGTTGTAAAATAGAATATCTAATACCCGTATTTCTTAGATTGTGATAATCCGATTAATATTCGGCAACCACGTTTTTAACCTTCTAAAACTGAAACACATTATTTGATTATAAGCACAGGACAAAAAATATTGCCAATATAGTCCTGGGTTCACACCATGTAAGCAGATTGGGTGTCCATCTGCTAACTTAGGTACTTAATATAAAAACATTATACTGGATAACTCTTTAATTGTCTATGAGTCATAAAATCAGGCGTTTATCGGTAGGATTCCCTCTTCCTGCCTGAAAGAGGCCAGGTCGGGATAGTCATTTCAGCCGGCATACTGTTTGTATTTATATACTCGAAGGTGTTGGAATAGCTTAGGGGCTGGTAAATGCTTCCATGGTCCACTTCATCACGATCTTATCCGATAGTTCCATATATGCTCTATAACGGCACGCATGGAGTTTCCTTTACCCGATTTATATCATCTATGAAACTTCAGTAATCTTCAAGGGAGCCTCAAGTTCAGTGACCATCATTTTATAATGTTGCCACGTATCATTTGTCTGAAAATACCGATGAGAGATTCTACTTTCCGGCCTTTTATAAGATTTGAAGCTATGACTTTAATGAAGAGGGGAGCGTCAGGCTGGATTTATTTCCAGCACAGTCATGTCATTAACTTTTTTAGCTTGATAGATCTGTATTAGAACCTTATACTCTTTTTGATACAATAAAATATCTATTTTACCATATTTTGCCTAAAAAAAATTAAAATTCGTATAACAATATACTGCTTTTCGGAGGCTTTTGATGACTATTGGAAGGAAACTCACCCTGCTTATTGCGGGTATTATACTTATGCTTTTTGTGGGGGGATATAGTTTTATAGCTATCTATCTGCCTGTACGAAAGATGCAAGCGGAAAAGGAGTCTCTATTCACCCTCGACTCTGTTGTTCTGGAACTGCGAGCTAATGTAAATAAACTATCGGATGCTCCTTTTGGTTCTCAATCTGAGATTATCATAGAAAACGGAACGGCTTTAAAGGTGGAATTAGAGAGGCTGGAAGGGATTGAGGTTCTTAAACAGGATGTGAAGATCGCCGCATCTCTTAAAGTGATTTCCAATATTACAACCCTTTATGAGGTTAATTATATGCATCTCCTGGAAGAAATGGATGGATTGAATACTATCTTTATGGAGAACTTTTACACCAAAGACAAGACCATCAGTGAATTGTCAAATTTAGATAAGCTGGATAAATTAGATGAAAAAGCCCAGATTGTATTCGGCTTCGAAAAGATCCGTTCGATTACATCGACCCTCGACAGTAACCTCACATCCACACATATGGTCATATTGGAGCAGTTTGCCGTGATAGAAGGCATTATTTCCGATAGAGAGGCCCAGGCATTTCTTTTGGGAATTATTGTCATTGTTGTGATAGCCCTTGCTGCATTCATAGCCGCATTTCTTATCGCCCGGAAAATCTCCGGCAATGTTAAAGCTGCCGGTTCGGGGATAAGGAGACTCAGTGAAGGTGATATTTCCTGTGAAATCAGTATCTCCAGCAAGGATGAAATAGGGGAGCTCAGTCGGAATTTGAATTCCATGATAGGTCGTCTGAAACAGGCATTTAACTCTATGAAAGAGGGTTCTACCGAAGGGGTCGCTCTGAAAGAGGAGCTTATTGCCTCGGCAAGCGAGACCTCTGCAGCAGCAGTGGAAATTTCTACTACGAGTCGGACTATTGAAAAGCAGTTTACCTCTCTGGGTAACAGGGTTACCGGTGCTTCCGAGGCTAACCAGCAGATGGCCGAGAGCCTTCTCTCTCTTGAGGGTTATGTTCAGGAACAGACGGCCATGGTAGAGCAGTCGACCTCTTCGGTAACAGAAATGATCTCTTCCATCAATAGTGTTGCGGATATAACCCTGAAAAAAAGGGCGGCTACCGAAGCCCTCGTCCGTACGGCTGAATCGGGTGGTGCTAAATTAAAGGTTACTACCGGGATTATTCGTGAGATCACAGGGAACCTGGATGAGATTAAGGGGACTGCTGCGATAATTCAGCAGATTGCCAGCCAGACTAACCTTCTCGCCATGAATGCGGCCATAGAAGCGGCGCATGCAGGAGACTCTGGTCGGGGCTTTGCGGTCGTTGCTGATGAAATCCGCAAACTGGCAGAAGCCTCCTCAAAGAACTCGAAGCAGATAAGCGGTGTCCTGAAGGAGGTCGTCGGTCGAATAGAGACTGCCGGTCAGTCCAGCCATGAAACCGAAGCGGCCTTTTCTGCCATCGATACAGAAGTGCAGGGGGTTTCTCAATCCCTTGAAGAGATTAACGCTTCGATGGATGAGTTAAAGGTCGGTGGGCATCAGATTCTGGAAGCCATGAGTGGCCTGCAGGATGTATCTGTAAAGGTAGGTTCAGGAAGTGAAGTGATGAAAGGGACAACAGCCAAGGTCTCTGAAGCAATCGACGCTGTAGAACGTATCACTGTTGAGGTTTCGGGGAGTGCCTCGGAGATTCATAGTGGTATTTCCGAGGTCAGCAGTGCTATGTCAGCCGTAACAGAACTCTCTGAACGATTGGGCGACATTACCGATAGGTTGGAACGGGAGGCTTCCCTTTTCAAAACTGAAGTTGATGAATCCGGGGCGGCTGAAGACTTTGCCGCTACTGTGCCTGATGGGAAGGTGGAGAATGAGGAACACTGATCTAGGTTTATAGATATTACTTTGGAGATAACACCTGAAATGAGAACCCATGCGGAAGGGGATTGTCTTTGATGTTTCGAATATTACCAGCAGGGACATCGGATCGGAGGATATAAGTTTGGATCTGATAAAAACGGGTATGTTTGTAGCGTTTTATACCGGTTTTATTGAGGCAGAAGGTTATGGCTCTAAAACGTATTTTGCCGAACATCCGCAATTATCGAATAGGTTAATCGATCTGCTGCTGTACAAGGAGATTTCTATCATCGGGGTAGATTTTGCCGGTGTCAGACGAGGGGCAGAGCATACCCCCAAGGATCAGTATTGTGCAGACAGGGGCGTTTTTATCATTGAGAACCTGTGTAACCTTAAAGAGATTCTTGCTGATAAAAGCGCCGCCGAATTTGAGGCAAACACCTATCCCATTAAATATTCAGGAATGACGGGCCTGCCCTGCCGGGTGGTAGCTAAATTATAAGATCGAAGAATTATAGATATTTTCAATTATCTGCACAGACTTCAAGCCGTCTTCTGCCGGACAGGTACATTCTGTTTCGCCTTTAAGGGCTTGAATGAAGTGCTGTGCCTGTTTTTTAAAGCGACCATTCTCCGTCTCTTCAGGTATCAGGTTTTCAAGTTCTTCAGATACCATTTTACTATCTTTGTTACGAAAGAGTCTAAGCTCCGGATATATCTGCAACCCCCCTTTGGTCCCATAGATAGCCAGGCTTAACAGATCTTTTTCCCTGTGCTGATTCCAGCCCGCTTCAAGGTTGATCGTTATCCCGTTGTCAAAGGCGACAAGACCCGTCCCGAATGTCTCCACATCGCGGTTACCGTCCTGATTAACACTGACCCATTTATCCGTCCCGATTATTCCATCCATCATTGCGGGGTGATAGAAAACCTGCCCTTTCACGCTAACCGGTCTTCCGCAATTTGAAAGGAACATACTTAAATCCAGGATGTGTACGCCAATATCCAGAAGGGCTCCTCCTCCGGCTGTTTTAGAATCGGTAAACCATCCCCCGGGCTGACCATCCCTCCGTAGAAAGTCAGCCTTAATATAGTAGATATCCCCGAGTCGTCCCTCGTTTATAATTTCAGCTGCCATCATGGTTCTTTCTTCAAAACGAAAGCACATGGCCGGCATGAGTAGTTTTCCCGCATTGTGAGCGGATTTTACCATGGCTTCGGCTTCTGCCGTTGTGGTTGACATGGGTTTTTCACAAAGAACATGGTGCCCCCGGTCCAGGGCCCGTATGGAGAGGGGGGCATGCAGAAAATTGGGCGTACAATTAATAACAGCTTCAAGATCTGCTTCATCGATTAACTCTTCATAACTTGAATAAGGGGATGAGATCCCGAATTCCATGGCAATTTTTTGGGTCCTCTCATAATTTCTCCCCGCAATAGCCGAGACTACCGCACCGGGAATTTTTTTTAAGGCTTCAATATGGACGCGGGCTATTCCACCTGTTCCGAGTATTCCAATTTTCATAACAAACCTTCCTTATAGTGGGTGAGTATTTTCATTATAGCATTGGCCGTCTCTTCAATATCCTGTTCATCTTCCAAAATAATATTCTGGGTTAACCATACAGTCTCCTGGCAGCTTTGATCGACCCCGGGCAGGGCGTCTGAAAATCCCGATACTAATACACGAAGATAGATGGCCGTTCAGTTTCTCATATTTTTACTCATTTGAAAACAGAGACAGCCGGCGTGAGTACTTTTTTTACCGATTCGGGATCTATGAGGTTGGTGGTGGCATCAATGCCGGCAAATACGGGAACAGCCCCTTTTCTTCTCGTTCATCAAATGTGGGCCATATGGGATAGGCTTTGGTTTTTACTCTCTCCCCGCCGTTTGCTGCAAGTATCATCCGCTGCTCCTGTTGTAATAGTATGCCTCTATTCATCGGCTGTCAAATCTGGTTGCTTTTTTTTGAGTTCGACAGGATGGGGTATCCGGTATTGCAAAATAAAACTCTTTATTTTCTGGATATCTTGATCTATAATGGTGTTCTGGTGTTCAGAACACCCGAACAGCAGAACAAAGTTTGTTCAGATCGGGAGGAATAATGAAAAAAAACTTGATTAGAGAAAAACTTGAGAGGGGTGAGGCTGTTATTGGAACGATGATTCAGGAACTTCGGTCACCTGCGGTTCCAATCCTTCTGGCGAATGCTGGATACGATTTCGTTTTCTTTGATATGGAGCATGGGGCTCACAATATGGAGACTATTGCGGATCTGATAAAAACGGCACGTTCCTGTGGCATCGTTCCTTTTGTCCGGGTTCCGGACCTTCAATATCATCTCATATCCCGCTGTATGGATGCCGGCGCCCAGGGTTTTATGGTTCCCCGGATAGAGACTCGGGAGCAGGCCGAGGCGGCGGTTCGGTATTCCAAGTATCCTCCCATGGGGGAGCGGGGATGTTCTATCAATAAGGGACACAATGACTATAAGGGAGGGGATCTGCTTACCTTCCTTAAAGAGGCTAACAGGGAGAATTTTGTGATCCTCCAGATCGAGCGAAAGGCCGCCATGGAAGACCTGGATAATATCCTTTCGGTTGAAGGTGTAGATGGCGCCATCCTTGGTCCCAATGATATGGCAGCCTCCTATGGGGTTCCCAATGATCTCAAAGGAGAGTTCATGACAGGTATTTTTCAGAAAGTCATGGAGACCGGTGATAAATATGGTGTACATACGGGAATGCATATCGCAAATCTGGAAGTTCTCAAGGATTGGAAAACCCGCGGGATGAAACTTCTTGCCTACAATACGGATATCGGATTTATAAATGCGGGAGCCGCTCTGGGAATTAAGGAGCTTAAGTGAGGTTTATATGGATAAAAAGCTGATCAAAAATGGACTTGTCGTAACGAAAGATAAGGATGATAGAAAATTCAGGAATGGAATGATCTATATCGAGGATAATATCATAAAATTTATCGGTCCTCAAACTGAAGACCTGTTACAAAAATATTCAAAGGGCGCGGAGGTCATAGACGCCGCTGGGAAGATTATTTCTCCGGGCTTCATCAGTCTCCACAGTCATTTATACAGTGCCGTTGTACGGAGTATCCCTTTTTCAGGCTTTGATAATGCAGATTTTTCATTCATCTCATGGATGGAAAGGTTCTGGTATCCCATGCTTGAGGACCGGGTAACCAGAGAACAGATGTATATAGGTTCCCTTGCCAATATGCTGGGAAATATCAGAACAGGAATTACCACTACCACCGATACGGCGGAAGGTTCTTATGCTCTTCCCGGGGCAATGGACCATGTTCACCGGGCAGGTGAGGAATCGGGTATGCGGTGTGTTCTCTCATTTGAAACTACCGGAAGGATTAGTCCTGAAAATCAGGCCCTTGGATTTCAGGAGAATCTTGATTTCATAAAAAAAGTGAATCATCAGAATGGCAGGATTAAGGGCCGGATTGGAATCCACACAACATTTTCCTGTCCAACAGAGCTTCTCCAGGAGGCCCGAAAGACTTCCGATGAGCTTGGGTGTGGAATCATGATGCATATGGCCGATGACAGGTGGCATAATTTCGATGCCACAAGAAAGTATGGCAAAAGGCCAACCCGTTATCTCGAAGATATAGGATTTTTAGGCCCCGATGTTCTGCTTTTTCACTGTGCCTATATGGACCTTCTGCAAGACCCGGAAATATTCAAAAGACATGATGTTAAAATTGCTCATAACGCCGAATCCAATGCGATTTTTGGTTTCTGGCCGGATATGATTCCGTTTATCAAGGAGGGGGTCTGCGTAGGGCTGGGTACCGATGGTCAGACTCACTCGATGTTTGAGATCATGAGAACCGCTCAGATGCTTCATCGTTTAAAGTATGAAAATCTGGAACTTTTTCCGGATGCAGATGTCCTTGGTATGGCAACGAATAAGGGTTCTGAGGCTCTTCTTATGGAGAAGGAGATTGGATCTCTCGAAGTTGGAAAGAAGGCTGATCTTATTATGCTTAAAGATAGAAGCGCCGTCCCTATTTTCGAAGAAAATGTTGAGAATTATATTGTAAGTACCTGTGAACGCTCGGATGTGGATACTGTGATGATTGACGGGAAGATACTGCTTAAAGATGGTGAGTTCACAGAAGTTGATGAGATGGCGATTTATGCAAAGTCAAAGGAAGAGGCGATCGATCTTTGGAAGAAGAACGGCTGGCCCCTTCCGTAATTAAATTGTTTACACTCTCTGCGATGGAGAGAAGTATAGATACCTTTTTTTAAATGGAGGAAAAGGATGAAAAATTTTATGAAAGTCACTTGCTTTGCTTTACTCTTGGTGATGTCAGGAACACTCCTTTGGGCTGGAGGTGCTCAGGACACCGAAACAATGGATGAGAAGTTGATCATGGCTATGGTAACAAACCAATCTGGCCTGGGTGATCAGTCTTTCAATGATGCCGCCTGGGAGGGTCTTGGTCAGGCCGAATCGGAGCTGGGTATTGAGAGGAAGGTTCTCGAATCAAGAGAACAGGCGCAATATGTACCTAATCTCAGTACTCTCGCCGAGCAGAATGCTTCTCTCATCGTTGGTGTCGGTTTTATGATTAAGGATGCTGTCGCCGAAACGGCGGACATGTTTCCCGATTCAAACTTCGCCATGATCGACGGCTTTGTTGATCTGCCCAATGTTGCATCCATCAGTTTCAAAGAGAATGAGGGGGCATTTCTTATTGGTGCTATTGCCGCAAAAGTTTCAAAGACCGGAACCATCGGCTTTGTAGGAGGGATGTCTACACCTGTCACGAACCGTTTTGAAGCAGGATACCGGGCAGGAGCCTTAACCGCCAATCCAAATATTGAAATACTAATTTCTTACGCCGGAACCTTCGCCGATGCGGCCAAGGGTGAAGAGATGGCCAATCCCCAGTACGATCAGGGGGCAGATGTTATTTTTCAGGTAGCCGGTCAGACAGGTCTGGGTGTTATTAATGCCGCCAAGAAGAAAGGTAAGTTCGTAGTTGGTGTCGACAGGGATCAGAACTATCTTGCTCCTGAAAATGTACTCTCCTCAATGATTAAACGAGTTGATATCGCGGTTTTCAATGTATGTAAACTGGTAAACGATGGTGCCTTTAAGGGTGGACCCTATAGCTATGGAATCAGAGAAGGCGCTGTAGATTACGCCACATCAGGAGGACTAATCCCCTCAGATGTTATCGATTATGCTGAATCACTCAAGAAAAAAATTCTATCTGGTGACATTGTTCCTCCGGGAACATATGACGAGCTGGATGCATTCACACCCCCTTCAATGTAATTACTTTCGAGTCGGACCGGGTTTACCGGTCCGACTCAATTAGATGAGGTACCAATGGCTGAAATTGTACGATTGGACAGGATTGTAAAACAATTTCCCGGTGTTCTTGCCAATGATGAGGTCTCTCTGGAAGTCGAGGAGGGTGAAATCCACTGTCTTCTTGGTGAAAATGGGGCGGGAAAATCTACACTTATGAATATCCTCTATGGATTAATCTCCCATGATGAGGGGGACATAATAATCAGAGGAGAAAAGGTCAGTTTTACAGGACCCGGTGATGCAATTGCGCTTGGGATTGGTATGGTGCATCAGCATTTTATGCTCATTCCTGTTTTTACTGTTCTGGAAAATTTGATCCTTGGTTCTGAGCATGTGAAGGGCTTGTCCCTGGATTTGGAAAAATCACGAAAGGAGCTGATTGAGATTTCCGAAAAATACGGAATGGAGATGAATTTAGATGCCTATGTACGGGATATCTCGGTAGGTATGCAGCAGAGAGTTGAAATTCTGAAGCTCCTCTATCGCGGTGCGGATATCATGATCTTCGATGAACCAACTGCTATCCTTACGCCTCAGGAGATCCAGGAACTGTATAAAGTAATGGAATCCCTAAGGCAGCGTGGAAAAACCATCATCTTCATTACCCATAAATTGAAAGAGGTAATGGAGTGTTCCGACAGAGTTACGGTTCTTCGGGATGGCAGGAATGTCCAGTCGGTAATCACCTCAACAACCAACACTCGGGAGCTTGCCAGGATGATGGTGGGTCGGGAGGTTATCTTTAATATTGAAAGACCCGTGGTTGAAGTTGGAAAAGAGATTCTCCGGATGGAGGATGTTCATGCGGTGAACAGTCGTGATCTACCCGCCTTGAATGGTATAAATCTGCATGTCAGCCAGGGTGAGGTTGTCGGGATAGCCGGTATAGACGGAAATGGTCAAACCGAACTTGTCGAGATTCTTACCGGATTGAGAAGGAGTGTTTCCGGGACAATCGAAATAGACGGACACAATATGAGACATAAAACAACCGGGGATTTTCTAAATACCGGGACTGCCCATATTCCTGAGGACAGACTCCTTCGTGGTCTGGTTCTTGATTTTCCGATTTATGAGAACATGCTCCTTGGTTTTGAAGATAAGAAGCCCTTTGCCAGAGGCCCTTTTCTTGATTTTCAGAAGGCCAGGGAATGGTCGGAAGAGCTTGTTGAAAAATACGATGTGCGGACCCCTAATGTAGGTGTTACGGCAAGATCCCTTTCGGGGGGAAATCAGCAGAAGGCAGTTATAGCCCGGGAATTTCAACGAAAACCCAAGCTGCTTATCGCTTCTCAGCCCACCCGGGGACTTGATGTCGGTGCTATCGAATTTGTTCATGAACAGATAATGGAGGCCAAAAAGAAGATGACGGCGGTGCTCCTTGTCTCTCTTGAGTTGAGTGAAATCATGAATTTAAGTGATCGAATACTTGTCATTTATGAAGGAAAAATTATTGGAGAGTTTAAAGCTGATGAAGCAACGGAAACTGATTTGGGCCTGTTGATGGCTGGAGGTCATAATGCTGGGTAAAACTCGTATTTTTTCCATTTTTATTGAGAATGACTCAATTTTTTCTATAATAAAGGCACTTCTTGCGGTTCTTTTTGCCTTGATAATCGTGTTTTTCATACTGCTTTTTACCGGATATTCGCCTTTACCAGTATATGGAGCCCTGCTTCAGGGGGCGTTTGGAAGCAAGCGGTGTATTGGGGAGACCTTGATCTCGACGACACCCCTGCTTTTCAGCGGCCTCGGTTTTGCCCTGGCCTACAGATGCGGGTTGTTCAATATAGGTCTTGAGGGGCAGATTACCATGGGGGGTATAGCCGCGGCCTTCTTCGGATTTATAATTCCTGAGATCAATCCGGTTCTTCATGTAATCATCTGTATTATGGCCGGTGCTCTTGCGGGTGCTTTCTGGGGTTTTATTCCCGGTTATCTGAAGGCCAAGTTCGGAATTCATGAGGTGATCGGGGTAATTATGCTAAATCATATCGCCTTCAAGATCGCCGCCTACCTTGTTTCCATGCAGGGGCCCATGCAGGATAAAATGGATGATATGCCGGCCAGCCCTTTTGTTCAGGAGAGTGCCAGGATTGTCAGATTTGCCAGGGGCTCCCGGCTTCATTGGGGAATTTTTCTGGCCATTGCCGTCGCGGGTATTGTCTGGCTTCTTCTATTCAGAACTCGTTTAGGATTTAAGATTCGAGCCGTTGGGATGAACAGTTATGCCGCCGAGACCGCAGGAATAAGTATAAAGAAGCATATTGTCCTTACGATGGCAATGAGCGGAGCCCTGGGTGGATTGGCTGGTGCTGTGGAAATCCTTGGTGTTCATTATCGCCTTTTTGCGGCTTTTTCTCCGGGGTATGGTTTCGATGCCATCGCGGTTGCACTTCTGGGACTTGTTAATCCCATTGGAATAATTGCTTCCTCCTTCCTCTTCGGGGTATTAAGGAGCGGTTCGGTTTTCATGCAGGCCATGTATGGTGTCAATAAGGATATGGTTTCGGTGATAACCGGAATAATCGTTTTCTTTATGGGTATGAGTATTCCCATCGGTATTCTGATTAGAAACAGATTAAAAAGGAGCAGGAATGGAACTCTTCATTAAACTATTCAGCCTTGCGGTCTTTGCTTCTACTCTCAGGATTGCAACCCCGCTCATTCTCGCCGCCCTGGGCGGCTGTATGTCCGAACGTTCCGGTGTTTTGAACATCGGCCTCGAAGGGATGATGCTCATGGGAGCATTCTTTGCAGTAGTTGGATCCCATTTTTGGGGACCATGGCCCGGCCTGTTCATTGGTATATTGGCCGGGGGGGTAATGGGTTTGCTTCATGCCTTCATGAGTGTGACCGTAGGAGCAAACCAGGTCATAAGTTCTACGGCTATTAATATTCTGGGGGTTGGAATACCAAATATTCTGATACCTGTGATTTGGCCCGGCCACTTTGGAATCTCTCCAACCGTTCCTGTTATCAGGGATGTCACCCTGCCGATTATCTCCTCCATCCCTGTTATAGGAAAGATAATAGGGAGGCAGAACCCCCTTGTCTATGTGGTCTTTTTACTTGTTCCGGTAATTCACTTTCTGCTCTTTCGAACGAAACTGGGCTTAAGAATTCGTTCTGTTGGAGAACATCCACGGGCGGCGGATACACTGGGAATCAATGTATACAAAATGCGGTATATCGCCGTAACTATGAGTGGATTGCTCGCCGGACTGGGGGGGGCATTTCTCTCCATATGCTATCAGTCCCAGTTCTCCTCGGCAATGACGGCAGGCCGTGGATTTATTGGTCTTGCGGCCATGATCTTTGGACGATGGTCCCCTAAAGGGGCCCTTCTGGCCTGCCTTCTCTTTGGTTTCGCCGATGCTTTTCAGGCTTCGGCCCAGGCGGCCGGTGTCCCTATTCCTCCGGAGATTATGCTGGCATTTCCGTATGTTCTGACTCTCATCGCTCTGGTGGGACTTCTTGGTAAAACTGCTATTGGTCCTGCCGCCACCGGCAAGGCTTACAGAAAAGGATGAGTATGTTTGATACAATAATAAAGAACGGCTGCATAGTAACCATGAATGGAGAGAGGGAAATATTAAATTCCTCCTCCCTGGGAATCAAGGATGGAAAGATTGCTGCCATTGGGAAGGAGCTGGGAGACAATGGTTCTGAAATTGTTGATGGCGCCGGTCATTTTATCCTGCCCGGATTTGTTAACACCCATACCCATGTTTATCAGGCTTTGATAAAGGGGGTGGGGTATGATATGCACTTCAACCCCTGGAATATCAGGTATTTAGTTCCCATCATCTCAAAAATGAATCCCCGTCATGCCCGGGTTAGTGCCAGGCTGAACGCTATTGAGATGATCAAGTCGGGGACCACATCCTTTTCGGACCACTGGTATCTCCATACCGATTTTGACAATATCGAGTCAGTAACCGAAGCCTTTGATCAGGCCGGGCTACGTGCCCAGATGATCTTCGGTTTCCTGAATGAAAGTTTTGCCGGTCGTTCCGATACATCCGATTCAAATCAAGTCCTTAAGGAAGATGGTGAACTCCTTGAACGGGCTTCGGACTTTATTAAACGCCGTCATGGATGGAACCTGACAACCGTTGGTTTAGGTCCCGGGTCGACCGAAGATGTGGGGACCGATCTTTTCAAGAAAATAATCAAACTGGGTAAGAGCAGTCATGTTCCTCTTGTGACCCATATCGCAGGCTGGGTTGAGATCGTCTCCCGATCAATGGAGCGATATGGGATGCGGGATCTTGAGTATGCCCATTCACTCGGATTCACTGGAGAAAATTCGATAGCTATCCATGGCGTCTGGCTTTCACCCGATGAGATCGAAATATTAGCCGAGACCGGAACGGCGGTTGCCCATAATCCGGTTGCCAATATGCATCTGGGTTATGGAATAGCCCCCATCCCTGAGATGTTAAGGGCCGGGGTAAAGGTCGGGCTTGGAAGTGACGGTGCGGCAAGCTATACATGCGATATGCTGGAGATAGGGAAAACCGCTGCGATGCTTCAGAAGGTTCGGAAAATGGATGCCGAAGCATTAACCGCCGAAAAAACCCTGGAGATGCTCACCCTTGGCGGGGCTGCGGTACTCGGTCAGTCCGGTGAGACCGGTTCTCTTGAAGTCGGGAAATCAGCTGATCTTATAATGATCGATCGAAACCGGCCGCATATTCTCTCGGGCGGTAGGGCTGTTCCCCAAATTCTATATAGTGCCCGGGGCAGTGATGTTGTGGCCACGATGGTAAACGGGAAATTCCTCATGAAGGAGAGCAAAGTTTTGAGTCTGAATGAGGAAGAGGTTATCCGGGAGGCCGAGGTCTGTCGGGCGGAACTTCTTGAAGCCGGAGGAGAGAAGACGAGGTCGCTCCTCGATGCGGGCTGGCCTGTGAGTGGTGCCTCCTGGAGGGGAAAAAATGGCAAGATTTCATAAATTACTTCGGATCAATCTCACTTCCCGTTCATACCTAAGTGAAGATATTCCTCGCCGGTGGGAAAAAATGTTTTTAGGCGGAAAAGGGCTTGCTACCGCCTATCTGGTTAAAGAGGTTCCCAAGGGAGCAGATCCTCTGGGGCCGGATAATAAGTTTATTATTACGGCAGGTCCCCTGAATGGAACTATTGCCCCGGCGTCTTCCCGCTTTGAGATTGTTACAAAATCACCATTAACCGGAATATATCTGGATTGTAATTCCGGCGGTCATTTCGGTGCCGAGCTTAAAGCCGCAGGTTGGGATATGATGATTTTAGAGGGTGTATCCCGGGATCCTGTTATGCTTTACATTGAAAATGAACAGGTGGAATTTATCGATGGTTCCGAATTATGGGGATTGAAGGTCTATGAAACCGAGAAAAAGGTTAGGGAACTCTCCGGTCACCCGGATACAAGAATACTCTCCATCGGTCCAGCGGGAGAAAATCTGGTACGGTTTGCCAGTCTCTCCAACGATTTCTCGCGGAATGCTGCCAGAGGGGGAAGCGGGGCGGTCCTAGGATCAAAAAAGGTAAAAGCCATCGCCGTCCGGGGATCCCTGGATATTCCCATGGCGGATCTGCCAGAGATGCGGAAGTCCGTCGCCAGGGCGAAAGATATTATTTTTAAAAATCCCTGGGTTGAGGGGCAGCGCAGGTATGGAACGGTCAGATCCCTTGAAGTTGTTAATACAGCTGGATTTCTTCCTGTAAATAATTTTTCCAAAGGGTCCACAGAGTCCTCATCCCTGCTAAATGAGCATGTCTGGGATGAGCGAATTGGAAAGATCCTCTCCTGCGGAGAGTGTCCTGTTGCCTGTTCCAAGGGGTATCGTCGTGGGGGGATGGAGATGGAGGGGCCCGAGTATGAGACTGTAGGTCTTTTCGGACCGAATCTTGGAATCTATGATCCCGAAAGGATCGCTGGTTTTAACTTACTATGCAACCAGTACGGTATGGATACCATAACGGCAGGCAGTATGCTGGGGGCTCTGCGTAAAACGAATCTCTTTTCTGACAGAAATGGTTCTGTAGAGGATATTGTCGACAACCTCCTTATGAAAATATCCTCACGAGAGGGGGTTGGAGAACTCCTCGCTCTGGGACCTGCGGCAGTAGCAGAAGAGTATGACCTTGAAGAGAGTATGCCCATGATTAAGGGGCTGGGCTTTCCAGCCTATGATCCCCGGATTACTCCCGGGACGGCCCTTGCCTATATGACTGCCGACAGGGGAGCCTGTCATCTTCGTTCCTGGCCGGTGGGCAGGGAGCTTTCAGGTTTATGGAAGGAGGATGATATTCTCGGAAGGGTTGAGTTTGTGAAGAATCAGCAGGATGAAAAGGCCGCAGAAGAGAGTCTTATCGTCTGTCAGTTTGTATATGGAATCGGTTTGCTTAATCCGATACTGGCTGAGATGGTCTCTGTTTCGACCGGAGAAAGCTGGACCCTGGATGAGATGAAGAGGGCTGGTGAGAGGTGCTGGACGCTCTCCCGGGTTTTTAACTGCAGGGAAGGAATTGAGCGAAAGGATGATTATCTTCCCATCAAATTTTCCACAGAGCCTTTGACCTCTAAATTTGCAGATCAGGCGATTGGAAAGAGTGAAGCGACAGAAAAAAGAGTTACCGAAAAGGATCAGGATTTCATGCTTGATGCTTATTATGATTTTCGGGGATGGGATTCTAATGGCGTTCCGGAGGATAAGCTGATCGAAGAACTCGGGATAGGAGACTGGTGTAATGGTTAAATATCTTTATCTGGATCCTGAAAAATGTACGGGTTGCCGCACCTGTGAAGGAATATGTTCGATCATAAATGCGAAGGTTCTAAATAAGGCAAAGAGCCGAATCCATGTTTACAGAACAGATGTTCTGCTTCTTAAACAGCTGTATTGTAACCAATGTCAGGAACGCCCCTGCCTTGCGGCATGTCCGGAGGGAGCCTTCGTTATAAAAAATGAACAGGTTCGAATTGATAGGAGTGTATGTACCGGTTGTGGTGAATGTTTAAAGGTTTGTGACAGAATCTTTATCACTCTTGATGCGATATCTGAAGGGGGCTCGCCTCCGGTGAAGGCAATCATCTGTAACCAATGTGGTGCCTGTATATCCGATTGTCCTGAAAATGCATTAGAGATGAGGGTGCGTTAATGTTTGAAATCGACTTTCTTGGTATGAAAATAAAAAATCCTCTTATGCTCACCGAAGGTCCTTTGTCGGGAAATGAGGAGTTTATCCTTAAGGCCGCCCAGGCGGATCTTGGTTTGATTTTCACAAAGGGTATAAGACCGGAACCCATATTATCTCCGACACCATATCTCGGTATCTATGATACAAGCCTGATGAACGGGGACTGGTCATGCATAGGGTATGAGGCCTGGAAGGGGGTTTTTTCAAGGATAGGCGGGGATGTTCCTCTTGTTGCGAGTATTGCAAAAAACTATGTTACTCCCGAGACTGCCGCTGATATGGCCGCCGGGCTTCAGAAGGCCGGGGCCAGGATAATTTCTTTGGTGGACTATAATCCCCAGGAGCTTATTAAAGCGGTAAGCCTTGCAAGGCCTCGAATAAAGGTCCCCCTCATGGTGAAACTTCCTCCATTTCTGCCTAACCTTGAAGAAGTTTTAAGGGGGTTGGTTCATGCCGGGGTCGATGCTATTGCCGCCATGGATTCGATAGGACCAGTACTTTCGATCGATACGGAAACAGGTGCCCCTCTTCTTGGAAGTGCCGATGGAAGCGGGTATTTATCGGGTAAATATATTCTCCCGGTGACTTTAAAATATATTTATGAGATTGCAAGATTTGTGAATGTCCCTGTTGTAGGTGTCGGCGGGGTCACAGATGGAGATTCTGCTGTTCAGATGATGATGGCCGGTGCAACAGGCGTCGGCATGGTGACAGAGCCTATGATATCCGGTTTAAAAGTGTTCGGGGATGTAATGGATGAGATAAAAAACTTATTCGAGCGAAGGGGGTTTAGGACTCTTGAAGAAATTCGAGGTCTGACCTTGCGGCGAAATACCGAGCGTAGTATATCAGAATTGTACAAAGCCGATATTGATCCTGAGAAATGTATCGACTGTGGAATTTGCGCTGAAATATGCTACAGTAACGCCATAGATAAAATGGAAGGGGTTCATAAGGCTGATCATGGAATATGTACCGGATGCGGATTATGCGCCGGAGTCTGCCCTGTGAAAGCCATTAAATACATACTTATATAAGAGGGATTATGATCGATAGAGTGGAAACATTAACCGTTGCCGATGCTGTGGCAGAGAAACTCCTCGGATATATATCTTCGGGTAAACTTACCTGGGGACAACAGCTTCCTCCTCAGAGGGAGCTTGCGAAGAAGCTGAATGTGGGGATCTCTTCAGTCCGGGAAGCCTTGCAGATTCTTGGCGCCATGGGGTATATCGAGATAAAACGGGGGCAGGGGACCTACATTACCGAGGACCCGGTGGTTCCTCTCACCAAAAATCTGACCCGCTCGATGTATCAGGATATTAATATCAGGGATCTCATGGAGGTTCGGGAGGTACTTGATACGGGGCTTGCTGTTCTGGCGGCCAAGAAAGCCGGTAAGGAAGATTGTGAGAAGATGGATCGATTTGTTACCGAGCTGGAGGCCAGCAGTGATTCCGATCAGGATAAGGCCGTCCGTAGTGATATGGGCTTTCATATTGCTCTGGCCGAGAGTGTTAAAAATCCAATCCTGGAACAGTTTTCCATGGGAATTCGAAGTTCCTACGAACGGTTTCTGGATGACGTTGCCCATACCGCCGAAGGAGCCGGGCTTCACAGGCAGGTTCTTGAGATGATCAAAAGTCAGGACCCCCTGGGAGCCAGGGATGCGATGATAGATTTATTAAAACATACCCGGAAAATATACCTGGAAGAGTATTACAAGAGGAGTAATGATGAAAAAGATACTAATTGACAGACCGCTGCATGAGGAGGCTTTCAGTTTATTATCCCGGGAAGCCGATATTATCGAGATTTATAATGATGACTGGGGCCAGCTTGAAGCAGCCCTTAAAGAGGTCGATGGAGTAATCTGTTCCGCTGCTTTGAAGATGACAGCCGAAAGAATCGGGATGTCTGAAAGCCTTCAAGTCATCGGTCGGCCAGGTGCCGGTTATGACAGCGTCGATGTCGATGCCGCTACAAAAAGTGGGATCCCTCTTGTCTATACTCCCGATGGTCCCACCGAATCGGTAGCAGAACATGTAATTCTTCTTATGCTTATGTGTGCTAAAAAGATAAATTCCGTACAGGATGTTTTTAAATCGAAGGGAGACTTCGGTGTCCGTACCCGTGTTACCGGGATGGAACTTGAGGGAAAGACCCTCGGGCTTGCCGGCTTCGGTAGAATTGGACGAAGAGCCGGTTCTATTGCTTCGGCCGGACTTGGAATGAATGTCCTAGTCTTTGATCCTTTTCTTACAGCTGAGGATTTACCAGAGGGTTATAAGCTTACTCGGGATCTTGGGAATCTATCCGCCAATTCCGATTTTATTTCCCTTCATATGCCTTTTAACGATGAAACCCGGGGGATCTTCGGCAAAGAAATGTTTGCGAAGATGAAACCAGAAGGTGTCCTTATTAATACCGCCCGGGGTGGCGTCGTAGATGAAGAGGCTATGATAGATGCCCTTAAGGAGGGGCGGATTGGCGGTGCCGGTCTGGATGTCTATGGAAAAGAACCACCAGACCCTGATAATCCGCTTTTGAAATTTGAAAATGTTGTGGCAACCCCTCACTTGAGCAGTTTTACCGATGATGGAAAGAGGAAGATGGGTGTTATGGTTGTTCAGGGGGTTCTGGACGTTCTGAATGGAAAGGAACCAGAATGTATGGTTAACAGGGGTATATGGAACAGCCGTCGGAAGTAAACGTTCTTGAAGAGGCGAAAAGATTAATCTCAATTGAAAGTATAACCGGTAATGAAGGTGAGGTTATGGGTTATTTAGAGAAGAGATTTAAGGCTTTGGGATGCCGGGTAAAGAGGTATGAGGCTGCTCCGGGTAGACCTAATATTTATGCGGAAGCAGGAGGAACCCCCGGAGAGACTCCGGCTCTTCTGTTTCATGGTCATCTCGATACGGTTCCCGCCTATGGGATGGCCGATCCGTTTACTCCGAAGGTTATAGATGGAAATCTTTACGGCCGGGGTTCGGTGGACCAGAAATCCGGTGTCGCAGCAGTAATAGCCGCCTTTGAAGAGATTCTGAAGGGAGATTTACCAGACAGGTCCTTTGCTTTTGTGGGTGTTATTGATGAGGAGTCAGAACACCGTGGGAGTATGGCCTTAAAGGATATGGGGATCAAAGCCGATTTCGGGGTAATCACAGAACCTTCTGATCTTAAAATAGGTGTGGGCTGTAAAGGCACTGCCCCGATCCTACTTGAAGTGAAAGGACTTGCCGCTCATGGCTGTCGGCCCTGGCTGGGGAAAAATGCTGTAATTGCCGGTATGTTCGTAGCAGACAAGATTATGAAAATGGAACTTCCCTCAATTGAAATGGAAGGTCTCGGAGAAATAAAGGCTTCTATCAACCTTGGTAAAATAGAGGGGGGAGAGGCTTATAATATTGTACCAGATCTGTGTTCATTATGGTTTGATCGGAGACTTATCCCCGGTGAAACTCAAAATGATATTATTTGCGATATATATGAATTGATCGGAAATCTACCCGGAACCGAAGAGTTTACCTTCAATTGCCGGGTTGCACGACCGGACTGGAACTGGCCGCCCATTGAGGCTCGGGGTCTTCACCCTGCCATGACCAGATTAGAAGCTCCGGAGGTTTCGGTCATGAAGTCTGTTCACCGTGATATCCTGGGGCGTAAGGCGGAGCTTTTCTATACCGACGGGTATCATGAGATGGATTTCCTTGTGAATGATCTCGGGATCAATGCAGTTCAATATGGTCCCGGCAAAGGGGCTCTATGCCATACCGATGAAGAGCATATCGAGATCGGCCAGCTTACTGAATGTGCCCGGGTCTATCAGGGATTGATCAGAGAATTTTGTTATATTAAATAGAGGACACTTTCATGAGGGTAAGAATCAAGGTAAACGGAACAGATAGATTTCCCGTGGAGAGTGAGCTACGACTTCCGCTCATGATTTACTTAAGAGAAAGTCTCGGATTGAAATCGGTAAAGAATGGATGCGGAGAGGGCCATTGTGGAGCCTGCACAATTATACTCGACGGGAAGGCTGTTTTTTCCTGCAGGAAGAGTACCGGAGATCTGGACCAGAGTGAGATTGTTACACTTGAAGCCCTCTCTAATGAAGAAGCCGTTCATCCTCTTATATACTCATTTTGCGCCGAAGGAGCCGTGCAATGCGGGTTCTGTACCCCCGGTTTTATCATGTCTGCCAAGGCCCTCCTGGACAGGAATCCGGATCCCTCCGGGGAGGAGATAAAACAGGCTCTTAAAGGAAATATCTGCCGATGTACCGGATACGTCAAGATTTTAAAGGCCGTTAAACTGGCTGCGAAATTGCTCCGAGAAGGGCAGGGGTGGATCAGCCGGAAGGAGATCCTTTCTGATACACAGGTCCTGATCGGAGATTCGGTGATAAGACCCGATTCTATCGACAAGAGTACCGGCACTGCTGTCTACGCTGATGACCTTGATTTTCCTGAAATGCTTTTTACAAAAGTTGCCAGATCCATGTACCTCCACGCCGAAATCATAAACATTAACATCGATAAAGCCTTAAAGACCCCCGGTGTTGTTAAAGTCTTAACCTGGAAGGATATCCCCGGTGAGAACAGTTTCGGACCGATCAAGAAGGATCAACCGGTTCTCGCGGACCGTTTGGTCAGATACAAGGGAGACGCTATTGCCGCCGTCTATGCCGAGAGTGAAGAGGCTGCTGTAAGAGGGATGGAGGCTGTTGAGGTAGAGTATAAGGAGTTACCCCATATCATAGGTCTTGAGCAGGTCCTTTCATCCGATTGCCCCGAAATCCATGAAGGCTCGGGGAACATCATTGCCAAAATGGAGTCCGGTCGAGGGGATATTTCCAAAGGTTTTAATGATTCGGATTTCATTCTTGAGAAAGAGCTGAAGACCCAGTATGTAGAGCACGCCTATTTAGAACCCGAATCCTGCCTGGCCCGGATGGATGAAGATGGTATTTTAATTGTTCATGTGGCAAGCCAGGGGCCACCTATGGATGCTCATGAAATTGCCCCCGTTCTTGGCATTCCTGCTGATAGGATCCGAATTTCCGGGACCGTCATGGGGGGAGGATTCGGCGGGAAAGAGGATATCTCTGTTCAGATTATCGCTTCCCTGGGAGCCTATCTTACCGGCCGGCCGGTTAAGTATACCTTCACACGGAGGGAATCTATCGCTGTAAGCGGGAAGAGAAACTCTGTCATAATGAATTATAAGATGGGATTTACCGCAGATGGCCGGATAACCGCCGTAAAAGCAGACCTTTCCGCCCTGGGCGGTGCCTACGCCTCGGTTGAGGAGGCTGTAATCCTCCGAAGTTCCAGTTTTGCTGCTGGGCCCTATACCATCCCCGCCGGGGAAGTGAAGGCTCTGGCCTATTATCAGAATCATCCTCCCGCCTGTGCCATGAGGGGGTTCGGTAATCCCACTGTTACATTCGGTTCCGAGACCATGCTCAATATGGCGGCATCTGAATTGGGAATTGATCCCCTGGAGCTGCGACTTAAGAATGCCCTTGTTCCGGGTATGCCCACAATCACCGGCGACAGGCCCTTAACCAGTGTAGGTATAAAGGATTGCCTTCAGGCCGTGAAAGATTCATTGGCCGAATATAAATATCCTGAGCCAAAAGAGGGATGGATAATTGGAACCGGTGTCGCCGCCTCCTATAAGAATGTCGGCCTGGGGATAGGTATGGATGACTCTGCCGGAGCAGATGGAGAGATCCTGTCCGACGGGACACTTATTTTAAAAGTCGGTTGTGTGGATATGGGCCAGGGGGCCGGTTCTGCCATGGCACAGATCCTCTCCCACAGACTCGGTTGGCCTTTTAACCGAATAAAGGTTTTCTCCGCAGATACCTTCCGTGATCCTCTTGCGGGAATGACAACCGCCTCCCGTCAGACTTTTATCTCCGGAAATGCCGTATTGGAACTGGCAGGAGAACTGGAACGGAAAATCCGTCAATTCTTATCCGAGAGTTTAAATCTGGATGGCGATCAGGCTGTTATAAGGAATAATAACATTGTTTCTCAAAAAGATAATAAAACATTATTGTCTCTGGATACTTTTCTTAAGCGGCTGGAAAACACTCATACCAGTCTGAAAGCTCATACCCATTTCAAGGCTCCCCAGACCAGCTTCGCCCTCAAAGAGCCTCCGGAAGGTTGGAAGGACCCCGTCTCCGGGAGGCTTCATGCTGCCTACTGCTATGCCGCACAGGCGACGATCCTCGAAGTAAACCCCGATAATGGAAAGGTCAATGTCCTCGATGTGATAATTGCATCCGATGCCGGGCGCGTGATAAACCGTGCGGCCATTGAAGGACAGATGGAAGGGGGCGTCGTTATGGGGTTGGGGTATGCTCTCTCGGAAGCATTTATCCAGGAGGGGGATAGAACAGTAACCGACACCTATGGGAAGCTCGGAATCTGGCGCATAGGAAAGGTCCCGAATATCAAAACCATAGTTGTGGAAAATCCCCATGATGACGGTCCCGAGGGGGCTAAGGGGATGGGAGAACTTCCCCTCTCCATGGGGGCTCCTTCTGTTGTTCATGCGATTCACGATGCCCTTGGAATATGGGTTACCTCCCTGCCTGTGACACCGGATAAAATAAAATCCATGCTATAGGTTGTCACATCGAATTTGTAATCCTTCTGTAAATCCCGAACTATTATTAGAAACAATTCTAAATATGATGGAATTTATTTTCGTATACTTCAGATAATGGTGGCATATTTAGAAATATTGAATCGGATAAGTAATTGTTTCTATTTTAAGTCCCCCGTGATATTATTAAAGGCTGATAAAATATGATTTAATTCACGAACTTTCTATTTATATTTGGGGGATAATATGCGGATTATTGATCTGATTCATAAAAAAAAGAGGGGAGAGGTTCTCTCCGAAGCCGAAATAAAATTCTTCATCGATGGGTATGTGTCAGGAGATATCCCCGATTACCAGGTCTCATCCCTTTTAATGGCCATTTGCTTTAAAGGAATGGATAAGCAGGAGACCACAGACCTTACCCTTGCCATGGTGAACTCGGGTGACAGGATAGACCTATCGGCTATTGATGGGATTAAGGTCGATAAACATTCAACAGGCGGCGTTGCCGATACGGCAACTCTTATAGTTGGTCCTCTCGTGGCGGCAGCAGGTGGCAAGGTCGCCAAGATGTCCGGCCGTGGGCTGGGTCATACCGGTGGGACCCTCGATAAACTTGAGTCAATTCCCGGTTTCAATGTTTCTCAGACCATGGATCGATTTGCCGAGATTGTGAATACCTGCGGGGTTTCGGTTATCGGGCAGACAGGGAATCTGGTTCCTGCTGATAAAAAACTTTACGCTCTCCGTGATGTGACGGGGACAGTAGACAATGTCTCCCTTATCGCCGGTAGTGTTATGAGTAAGAAGCTTGCCTCGGGAAGTGATAAAATCGTTCTGGATGTTAAATCCGGAAGCGGTGCTTTTATGACCGATGTTGCCTCGGCTGTGGAGCTTGCCTCCATGATGGTGGATATAGGCACCCTCGCCGGAAAGGAGACCCACGCCTTCGTTACCGACATGAACCAGCCCCTGGGGAATGCCATTGGAAATGCCCTGGAAGTTCGTGAAGCCATCGAGATCCTTTCGGGGGAACACTCAGGGGATCTTAAGACCCTCTCCTGCCGACTTGCTGCCAGGATGTTAATCCTCAGTGAGATTTTTACAAATGAAGAAGAGGCTCTCGCCGAGATCGAGAAGGTTATCAAAAACGGCGAAGCCCTTAAACGTCTGGCACAGATGATCGAAATGCAGGGTGGAGATCCTGCTGTAACATCCAATATTGCTCTCCTTCCTGCCACAAAGAAGGTTGTCGAGGTTAAGGCCGATAAATCCGGCTTCATCTCATCCATGCAAACCTACAATCTGGGAATGTCCGCCCTCCTGCTTGGAGCAGGCCGAACAACCAAGGATGATATCGTCGATCCGGCAGTAGGCTACTGGATGAAGAAAAGGCTTGGAGATGAGGTTAAGGCCGGCGATGTTCTGGCGGAATTTCATGTGGGAGACAAAGACCCTGCCGAATCCATAGAGATCTTTAAGAAGGCTGTGGTGATCGGAGACGCTCCGGCTTCGGGGATAAAGCTGATTTACGATATTATTACACCTTAAATCTAATAACCCATAAAGAATAGCTGTGTAAGTATAAGTTGCTTGATTCCTTTTATATCATAATTTTTTCATGTCTAAAAAGGAGAACTAATTGAGTTCAAAAAAGAGATTTTTGTTATTTGTATTATTTTTAATCGTCGTCAGCCTAGTGGCCTGTAAGGATGATCCCTTCAATAACTCTGAAAGTTTTGATATCGGCGGCGATATTGATGGTGATGGCATCCTTAATGGAGATGACACCGATATCGATGGTGACGGGTTAAGCAATACTCTTGAGTCAGGGACATACCATACCTCGCCATACATAGCCGATACTGACGGTGACGGCTGGGATGATTACGAAGAAGCGGTCACCCTTTATGATCCTGATAGCTATCCTGTAAAATTTAGCCCTTTAGTTGCAGATTTACCAAGAATAGCTCTTAATATTGCAGGACAATTAAGTTTTGAAATGAATTATGAATATTCCGATACCCATACAGACAGTTCAGAATCCAGTATAAGCAGAGAAATATCGATGACAAGTACGAATTCGAATTCTTATACAGAAACAATAGAGTCTGAATTGGGTTGGAGTGTTGAAGGTTCAGCGACCGTTTCTATTGGGACCAAAATTAGTAGTGAATTCAGTATTAGTGCAGGAGCTAATGGAAGTTACTCTACGTCCGATAGTAATTCATGGACAGAAGAGCAATCTATTGCGAATTCACAAACATCACAGCAGGTTACAGCTCAAAGTAATTCCTCAACAATTTCAACTTCAGGTGGAACTATGGATATGGTGGTTACATTTACAAATAACAGCCCTATTGCATTTACAGCAAGTAATTTAGAGATAAATGTCTATGCCTATAGTTTGTTTAATGATGAATTTATTGATTCCATAGGTACCTTGAGTAGTGGGGCGACAGTTGAACTTTCACCTGGAAGCACCAGCGCCGCAATTAGCTTTTCGAATGAAAATCTTACCGTAGAAAAAATTCAAAAATTACTTCGCAATTCTTCCGGGGTAATGTTTGCGTTATCCAGCTATAGCATTGACATGGATGATGGCCCTAGTTTTACAACTGCCAGCACCACCAGTGAGGCTAGATGCGCCACAGTCCTTATTGACTATGGGCCAGGGGTAGATAAAGAATCTGAATCCTACCTGGTGGCAACAAAAACAGAATTTAATTCCGATTATACATCTGTAAATGATCAGTTTAATCCAATTTCAGTCTCTACCGTTTTAGAAATATTAGGAACAGATTTTACAACAGGAACAACGGGTAGCTATACCGGTGTTCAATCTATAAATGGGATAGAACAATACCTCGATAATAATGCCAATGCTTATTGGTATATTGTGATCTATTCAAACTCCGATCAAGTTAGAACATACTATTCAATTAAAGAGCGCAGTTATGACCTTTCTGAAATCAAAATTTCTTCAGGGGACAGGGTAGAGATATTTTATAGTGAAGATAGCGATGGCGATGGTTTGCCGTTACGGATAGAAACAGAACTTGGTTCAAGCGATGGGGCTATCGATTCTGATGGTGATAACCTTTCGGATTATGAGGAGGTCGTCACCTCCAGGACATCACCAGTTCTAAAAGATACGGATAATGATGGGTTAAATGATGATGTTGATGAAGCGCCTTTTACACCGGCTGTCAGCAATAATTCGGGTTTGAATTCTTTTACAATTTCTGCCGGCACCATATACTCGTATAGTGATGTTATCCCTGGTAGAGTTGTGACAATCCCATATGACTTAATTACAATTACCCCAAATACAGAGGTTAACGTATCGAATATTACCTATACTCATACCTACACATATAATAATTCCGACACAAATAATTTAAATGTAGTCCCATATGATTTTACTGATTTTTCTTCGATTACACTATTTCCAGGAGAGAATACCTTTAACTTTACTGTAACTGCAACGGATGATGAAACAATAGAAAATTACTCTTTGACTGTCACAACCATTACCCCCCCATTGGAATCATTTTCCATTTCGACTCCAGATGACGCTTATACGTCCTTATTATTAGGAATAGAACCACCAGATGAGAATCAAAGGTGGAATGGCGTTCTTGTTGTCAGAAGCACGAGTAACCCTGTGAATTTAAATTCGGTATATCCCATAGCGGAAAAGTTGGAAGACAAAACCAGTATTGGTGGTTACCCTGTTGTTTTTTCTGAAATTATAGATAACGAAAATCCTTTAGTCAGCTCTTTTGTGGATGATTTCGAGCTTACGCATAATACGACATACTTTTATGATGCGTATTTGTTTTATGTGGATGGGGTAAATTATTATTTAAGTGAACCTAAATCCGCAACCAGGGCAACAGAGATTCTACCGCCTGCCAGTTTCCATGTCCAGGCAATGGGTCTTTTGTGTACCAATGAAACTGAATACGGGGATTCCGATATTTCCTACTCCATCCAATTATTAACTAATGTAAATCCAAATTGGGTCGTCGTATCCACTATGACCCATGATACGGCAGAGGCTCTTACACAGCTGAATCCGGGAGACCCCGGGGCACCCTACTGGAGTAATGATGAGCTTGAACTTGAAGCAGGCGATGCCGCATTCTTCTACAATGCAATAATACCAGGATTTCCGCAATATGGTTATATCAATCACATTAAGCTGGTGAATACTACAAAAACAGAACAGATCACTGATTTATCGGAATGTAATATTACAACAGAAAATAATGGTCATTTAGCCAAAACTTTCCAATTACCACGTGTTGCCGGCAGCTACTTTGTCCTTGAATTTACCTTTCATGAGTGGGGCGCATCCACCACTGAAGCAACAATTTCAAAGAATATTAGATTTGATTACCAAACTCCTGATGATTCCTGGACGGTTTCGCAGGATCCGGCAACATCGAGTGGGTTTTCTTATTTAAGCACAAAAGGTTCAGCCAGTAATATATATAGGGATAATACCACTATAAAGGAAAATGGAACCTATACCCTGAATCCGTATTTCACAGAAAATTCAAATGCTGACGATTCAGAATTTGATATTCAGGCTTTTGTGAATATTAATTTATATTAGCGGTCGGATATGTGAATAACGAGGGGTTTTAACCGGATAGGCCAACGGCCACCTCCGGTTCATGTTTACGGTTTTCAGGCATGCACCTAAAATCACACCTTGATAATACTATCCCCCGGTCCTAAGCAAGGAACCGGGGGATTTTCTATACCCTCCGGGTCTGGATAAAACAGAATAATTTCTATACACTAAGCCTCAAATTACAATGAGTAATCACCCTGGAAACCGGATTGTTTATCCGGCGGGGATAGAGCTCAAAATATTAAGGCAGGAAGAAAATGAAGACCAGCGGATTGGAAGTATTACAGGAAAGAGGATTTATCAAACAGTGCACCGACATGGACGCGCTTGAAAAACTGATGTCGGAAAAGCCTGTAACATTTTATGTGGGTGTGGACCCGACCGGCAAGAGTCTTCATATTGGCCATATGGTTCCCTTTTTCGCCATGCATCACCTTCAGCAGGCGGGACACAAGCCCATCGCATTGGTAGGCGGGGGAACATCCATGATTGGGGACCCTTCAGGGAAAACCGAGATGCGTCAGATGCTCACCGTTGAGCAGATCCAGTCGAATGCCGACTCGATTAAAAGTCAGCTTGCTAAAGTTGTCGACTTTTCCGGAGACAAAGCCAAGATGCTCAATAACTACGAATGGCTCGGTGGCTTAAATTACCTGGATTTCCTTCGGGATATCGGTAAGCATTTCTCTGTTAACCGGATGCTCAGTTTTGAAACATACAAAATGAGGCTTGAAACGGGACTCTCTTTCATTGAGTTCAATTATCAGCTTCTTCAATCCTTCGATTTTCTTACCCTGGCAAGGGATCACGGCTGTGAACTCCAGATGGGCGGGGATGATCAGTGGGGAAATATTGTGGCAGGAATAGAGCTCACAAGGCGTGTTGCCCAGAAGGAGGTCTACGGACTGACCTTTCCCCTGGTAACTCGGGCCGATGGTAAGAAGATGGGTAAGACCGAGAAGGGGGCTGTTTTCCTTGATCCTGAACTTTTTTCCCCCTACGAGTTCTACCAGTACTGGAGAAATGTGGCCGACGCCGATACCATTAAATTTATGAAGCTGTTCACATTCCTTTCCATGGAAGAGATAGCTGAATATGAGAAACTTGAAGGGGCCGAGATAAATAAGGCCAAAGAAGTTCTCGCCTATGAGCAGACCAGGATCATCCATGGTAAGGATGAGGCTGATAAAGCCCGTGAGGCTGCCAAGGCTGCCTTTTCCGTCGGAGCCGGGGCGGCTGCTATGGATAAATCTGCGATTCCTTCCATCGAAATCGAGGGAAGTGAACTTGAGGCGGGTATTGGGATCATGGACCTGTTTGCCAGAACCGGACTCTGCTCCTCCAGAGGAGAGGCCCGGCGACTTGTCTCTCAAGGCGGTGCTTCTATCAACGAAGAAAAGGTAACGGATATTGAGGCTATAATCGATTTATCCCGTGTGGTTGATGGTGAACTCCTGCTTAGAGCCGGTAAGAAGCGGTATTTCATGGTAATCGTAAAATAATTAAATAGTTAAAGATTTATCTATTGATTAAGCATAGGTTTTGAGTTATGATTTATCCATCTCTGAGAGAAGGGTGGGGTTGTTTTGTTGATAGAAACGTCCCCTGCTGACTTAAGGGGGTGGAAACGGTTTTTTATACCTTCCTGAAGTAAGAGTACGGCTGTTACCAGGGGCGGATCCAAAAAAGACTGTCAAACCTGCTAGTTAGACTTCTCCTGTATACCCGGGAGGATTTATGTCTGATTCTGAAAAACGTTATGGTTTTATTGGTATCCTCGTGGCTGATCGTGATGAAGCATCATCTGCCATTCAGGAAATTCTATCCGACTATGGGGAAATTATCCTTGGACGGATGGGTTTACCCAATTTAGCCGATAATAAGCTTTCCATTATTACCCTGATAGTACAGGCAACCACCGATGAGGTGGGCAGTCTTACAGGGCGCCTTGGAAACATTTCGGGAGTCAGTGTAAAATCCGGCCTGGGAAAAATTTAGGAGGAATCAAATGATTTCACGTCTCAAGACTATTTTTATTCTCATTGTGGCAGCTGCAATTATAGCACCGGCCCTTTATGCGGGTGGTAACCAGGAATCTGCAGATCCCGTTCGACCCGCAGGGGAGACCGATAAAGTAGAGCCTGTTCAAGCTGTCGCTCTGGACCTTCAGATAGGTGTTCTAAAGGGGCCTTCAGGCTTTGGTATTATCAAACTTATGGAAGAGAATCCCTCTTTTGGTGAGAATGTTACCACCGAATATACGGTGACACCCTCTCCTGCGGAAATGATTGCCAAACTCACCTCCGGGGAGCTTCAGGCAGGATTACTTCCTTTAAATGTAGCCGCAAAGCTCTATACCAAGGGGGCCGGATATCCTCTTGCCGCCGTTCCCGGCCGGGGGAATCTTTTTATCCTGTCCCGGGATCCCGAAGTTCACTCCTTAAGGGATCTCGAAGGTAAAAAGCTCTATGCCACAGGCAAGGGAGCTACTCCGGACTATGTATTTACCTACCTTGCCAATGAAGCGGGGGTCGACCTTGAAAAGGTGGATGTGGATTTTACCTATCCCCACAACCAGCTTGCCCAGATGGGTGCCGCCGGACAGATGGATACGGTTTTAGTTCCCCAGCCTTTTGCTTCTTTGATAATGATGAAAAACAAGGAGATGGAGATCCGGATAGACCTGCAGGAAGAGTGGATGACGTTTCAGGATTCCGATGAAACCTATCCCATGACTGCCTTTGTTTTCAGTCCGGAAGTCGCTGCGGCAAGGCCGGAAGTGCTTGAAAATTTTCTTGTAAAATATGAAGAGTCCATAAATTGGGTCTTGGCTAATGTGGACGAAGCGGCTGCCGCCATCGAACGGCAGGGAATTCTTGCTGCGGGGCCTGCTAAAGCGGCCATTCCTTTCTGCGGTCTTGATTATGCGGGAGCACCCGAATCCCGGGTGGATGTGGAAGCCTTTCTGACAGTTCTTCTGGAGTCCAATCCCCAGTCTGTCGGCGGGACTCTTCCTGATGATGGATTTTATCTTGCACCGTAAACTTTATTTTGCCGGAGGGGGAGTATTCTTCCTCCTGGCATGGAAATTCCTTTCGGTGAAAATCGGCTCGGACATTCTTCTCCCTTCACCGGAGGTTTCCTTTCTTAAACTGATCGAGATTGGGGCTACTCCCGGTTTCTGGGAGGCTCTGGGGGCGACGACCCTTCGGAGTCTTTACGGCTTTTTTATCAGTTATGCCGCCGGGATCATCCTGGGATCACTCTCGGGTATAATCCCCCAGTTCAAAGCTTTTATAACGCCCCTTCTGACGGTCCTTAAGACCGTACCCGTCCTGGCTTTAATCCTGCTGGCCATGCTTTGGTTTGTAACCGATCTTGTTCCTGTTTTTGTTTGTTTTCTCATGGTTTTCCCCATCACCTTCTCCAGTGTGGTCGAGGGGGTTGTTCAGGTGGATGAAAAACTCCTGGAAATGGGAGATATATATGGCCTTTCTCCTATACAGAAATTTTTCCATATAATTCTTCCCTCCATGACCCCCTTCCTTATCGCCGGGGCGAATGCCGGACTTGGAATGGCCTGGAAGGTGACCATAGCGGCGGAGGTATTATCTCAGCCGAAGCGGGCTGTAGGCTCCGGGATCCAATGGGCTCAGATGAATCTTGAAACCGGGGAGGTCCTTGCCTGGACCGCCGCGGCAATATTTCTCTGTGGTGCAAGTGACTTCCTGTTGGGACTCCTTTCAAAGAGGGTTATCAGGAGGCCTGTGAAATGAAAATGGAGATAAACAACTTAAGCTTCGGCTACGGTAAACTTGAGGTCATAAAGGATTTAACCTTTACCCTGGAGAAAAAGAAGATCACCTGTATCCTCGGGCCTTCCGGCTGCGGGAAAACAACCCTCCTGAATATACTCACCGGAGTTTTAAAACCGGATGGCGGGGAGGTTACACAATTGAACGAAGGTGAAGCCGGTTACCTTTTTCAGGAACCAAGGCTCCTTCCCTGGAAGAGCATCTATCGTAATATCGATCTGGTCCTTATGAATCAATTCCCAAAGGCAGAGCGACAGGAAATAATTAATCAGATGCTTGCCCTTGTTCAGCTTGATGAGTTTAAGGATTATTACCCCCATCAACTTTCCGGTGGAATGCGTCAGCGGGCTTCCCTGGCAAGAGCATTTGCCTATCCTTCAAATCTTCTTTTTATGGATGAACCTTTCCAGGCTTTAGACCCTGCCTTGAAGCTGAACCTTATCGATGATTTCCGGAAACTCTGGTATGCCTCTCCCCGAACCTGCCTGCTTGTGACCCATAATATTCAGGAGGCGGCACTCCTGGGTGATCATATTCTCGTCCTGTCAAAAAGACCTTCCGGATTAATATCCGACTTTCATAACGAGCTTGACCATAAACTGCGTATACCATACAGTAGTGAAATCCTGAGATTAGAACACAAGCTCTATGATGCCCTGGTATCATCCAATGTTGAGGATGGGGGAGTTTAGAGCCAAGGAGCCGCTTTGTCTCTCATCGTTAATATTTTCATAAACAATATAATGCCGATTATGATCCTTGTTCTTCTGGGAGTCGTACTAGGCCGTAAATTTTCGCTTGATATGTTCACCCTCGGGAAATTAAACTTTTATCTGTTTATGCCCGGCTTTATTTTTTATCAAATATATACCGCCGATATAAAAGCCTCCTTTCTGTGGATCTGCCTTTTTGTGCTGGTTCTCATGTTCGCGGCTATGCTCCTATGCAGGCTGATCGAAAAGGTTGGACGTTATCCCCGGAGTATCGGAAATGCATTTTTAAACTCTGTACTTTTCTTTAACTCCGGAAACTTTGGTTTGCCGCTTATAACTCTGATTTTCAGCGGAACCCCATACCTGAATCAGGCGGTCACAACACATATAATGATTCTCCTTATTCAGAATACAATGATGAACACTCTGGGATTCCTTTATGCCGACAGTGGCAGGATGCACTGGAAACAGTCCGTGGGAGGCGTTCTTAAAATGCCGGCCCTCTATGCTACCGTTTTAGCCCTCTTGTTTAATCTTCTGCCTTTCCGTCTGGAGCCTCTATTTTTCTGGCCGGCTGTAAATTATCTGCAGATGGGTATGATCCCCCTTGCCCTGACCCTCCTTGGAATTCAGTTGGGACGGACAAAGTTCAAGATGGGGGATCATAGGGTCTATTTAGCTTCGTTTGTGAGACTGGCTGTTATTCCTGTTATTGCTTTCTTTTTGATAAAGCTCTTTGGTTTTACGGGTGTGACGGCCCAGGCTGTTTTGATAGCTTCTGGTTGTCCAACCGCCATAACGACAGCCCTGATCGCTCTCGAACGTGACAATGAGCCGGATTTTGCATCCCAGGCGATACTCACGTCTACTCTGCTGAGTATATTTTCTTTTGTTGTAACTACTCAGGACGACGTATAAAAAACTAGACATAAAGGGAAATTTCTTGTAGACTGTTTCTATGAAAGATC
>JAEINK010000122.1 GCA_016342585.1 Spirochaetales bacterium | reverse complement strand
CAGCACCGGGCAGGTGTCAGGCCTTATACTTCATCTTTCGATTTTGCAAAGCCATGTGTTTTTGATAAACAGTCGCTTGGGCCATTTCTCTGCGTCCCGACGTTTATAGTCGGGATCCCCTTCTCCCGAAGTTACGGGGTTATTTTGCCTAGTTCCTTAGCCATGAATCACTCGAGCACCTCAGGATTCTCTCCTTGACTACCTGTGTCGGTTTGCGGTACGGGTCCAATATACCTGAAGCTTAGAGGTTTTTCTTGGAAGCGTGGTTAGGTACACTATCCGCTTGCCCGAAGGCTCACGGTACTTTCAGGTTCGACTCTCCGAGCGGATTTACCAATCTCAGATCAACATCTACACCCTTCAACGTACTATTCCGTCAGTACGCGGTACTTTCACATCTTCGTCACCCCATCGCAGTATATTGAAGTACTGGAATTTTGACCAGTTGTCCATCGACTACCCCTTTCGGGTTCGCCTTAGGTCCCGACTAACCCTGATCCGATTAGCGTTGATCAGGAAACCTTAGTCTATCGGTGTGCGGGTTTCTCGCCCGCATTATCGTTACTTATGCCTACATTTGCTTTTCCAAGCGCTCCAGCAAGGCTCGCGCCTCACATTCAACGCCCTTGGAATGCTCCCCTACCACTCTACATGTTAATGCAGAATCCATAGCTTCGGTAATATACTTATGCCCGATTATCATCCACGCCCGATCGCTCGACTAGTGAGCTGTTACGCACTCTTTAAATGAATGGCTGCTTCCAAGCCAACATCCTAGCTGTCTTAGCAATCAGACCACGTTAGGTCAACTTAGTATATATTTGGGGACCTTAGCTGATGGTCCGGGTTCTTTCCCTCTCGGGCATGGACCTTAGCACCCATGCCCTCACTCCCATTAATCATGTCATAGCATTCAGAGTTTATCAAGGGTTGGTAGGCGGTGAAGCCCCCTAGCCTAATCAGTAGCTTTACCTCTATGACACTTTAATGAGGCTGCACCTAAATGCATTTCGGGGAGTACGAGCTATTTCCGAGTTTGATTGGCCTTTCACCCCTACCCACAGTTCATCCCAAGACTTTTCAACGTCAACGGGTTCGGTCCTCCATGTCATTTTACTGACACTTCAACCTGACCATGGGTAGATCACACGGTTTCGCGTCTACCCCCACTAACTAAACGCCCTATTCAGACTTGCTTTCGCTTCGGCTTCGATTCTGAAAATCTTAACCTCGCTAGTGAGGAGTAACTCGTAGGCTCATTATGCAAAAGGCACGCCGTCATTCCGTAAACGGAACTCCGACCGCTTGTAAGCGTGCGGTTTCAGGTTCTATTTCACTCCCTTGTTCAGGGTACTTTTCACCTTTCCCTCACGGTACTAGTTCACTATCGGTCTCTCAGGAGTATTTAGCCTTGGCGGATGGTCCCGCCGGATTCACACAGGGTTTCACGTGTCCCGTGCTACTCAGGATACTGCTAGATTATATTTGCTTACATGTACTGGGCTTTCACCTTCTACGGCCCAACTTTCCAGTTGGTTCCATTTTACAAATAATCTCATGTTGCAGTCCTACAACCCCAACAATGCCGAAACATTGTTGGTTTGGGCTATTCCCCGTTCGCTCGCCACTACTTAGGGAATCACTATTGTTTTCTCTTCCTCCGCTTACTTAGATGTTTCAGTTCAGCGGGTTTGCCTCCATTGCTGGATATCTACCTTATGATAGATGGGTTGCCCCATTCGGAAATCTTCGAGTCAAACGGTTATTTGCACCTAATCGAAGCTTATCGCAGCTTGTCACGTCCTTCTTCGCCTCTGAGAGCCTAGGCATTCACCACACGCTCTTATTAACTTATCTTTATTAGCACTCAAGTTATGCTCATTATACTATCTTTCAACATGTCAAAGAACTTCTAATTCATTTTCAACTTGCGTTGTTAACGAATCATTCATTTAGCCGCTTTCGTGGCTTCATGAAATTTGTAGATATATCCAGAATCGAACCGGATTGTTACCATAATATCTTGTGAAGTATGTGTTAGAACGTTTTTGCGGCCTTTTTTAGGGGCTGTGTTGTTGTTGTGGAGAATATCGGAGTCGAATCCCGAAACAATCCTTTGTTTCGAGGACTCTCGAAAAAATATGAAATCAAAGATTTCTTTTTTTTCGGAGCCGATGACCTCTCTCCTTCATTTTTTTAAAGAACGATTTACTTTTTGCATATTGTGGAGAATATCGGAGTCGAACCGATGACCTCTTGCGTGCAAGGCAAGCGCTCTAGCCAACTGAGCTAATCCCCCTTGTTTGTTTAGAGTAGTCCCGCGCAGATTTGAACTGCGGACCCCTACATTATCAGTGTAGTGCTCTAACCAACTGAGCTACGGGACTGGATTACCCTTTCCCCTCTCATTCGCTGTTAACGAAATCGCTCAATTAAGGGTATTAACCTCTAGAATTTCTTCAGTTTTAATTATTATAAGCAAAAGTAGTAAGAGAATGCCTCCCCCGAGTAATCGGGGGACTTGTAAATTTGTCTCCAGAAAGGAGGTGTTCCAGCCACACCTTCCGGTACGGCTACCTTGTTACGACTTAACCCCAGTCACTAGTTTTACCCTAGGACGCTCCTTGCGGTAACGTACTTCAGGCACCCCCAGCTTCCATGGTTTGACGGGCGGTGTGTACAAGGCCCGGGAACGTATTCACCGTATCATTGCTGATATACGATTACTAGCGAATCCAACTTCACGAAGTCGAGTTGCAGACTTCGATCCGAACTGAGATCGACTTTGGAGATTAGCATCCTGTCACCAGGTAGCTGCCCATTGTATCGACCATTGTAACACGTGTGTAGCCCTGGACATAAGGGCCGTGCTGATTTGACGTCATCCCCACCTTCCTCTCGGTTTACACCGGCAGT
>JAEINK010000003.1 GCA_016342585.1 Spirochaetales bacterium | reverse complement strand
CAAGCTCTTCTACTTCTTCAAGCTCTTCTACTTCTTCAAGCTCTTCTACTTCTTCAAGCTCTTCTACTTCTTCAAGCTCTTCTACTTCTTTAAGCTCTTCGACTTCTTCGACCTCTTCAGCATCTTCAAGCTCTTCGACTTCTTCAAGCTCTTCGACTTCCTCGAGCTCTTCACGTTCTTTGAGTAGTTTCTTTTTCCTATCGTCAACTGACGCTTTTCTCTTCTTGGTAGAAACACTCTTATTGATTGCGCCCTCTTCTACCTGTACTGAAGGTAAAACAAAATTAGGATTAGTTAGAACTGTATTTATGAGATTCTCAATATTTTTTAATTCATTACCGGCAGTTGATGGTACATTTTGTCGATCTCCTAATACACGGAAGATTTCTTCCCAGCTTTTTTCAAGAAGTTCATCTATCTCAAAAGCTTTTTCTTTCTTTAATCTACCTAAATCTTTCTTAATTCTCTTATTAATATTCTCTTTCTTAAGAGTAATATCCCTTTTCCAGACTTCCCAATCCAATTCGTTAGGATTTTCAAGATACTCTTTCATAAAGTTTATCTGAAATCTTTTAATTCGATCGGAAATAACAACAGCTTTATCCTGCTTGAAGCTGAATATTATTAATACAATTAAAAATAATGTGATATAAAACGAACCAAGAAGTACATATTTTAACTGTTCACTTAATATAAACTCTTTTTCAGATATAATTATACCAACATTTTTATCGTCGTCACCAAGAGAAGAGACTATATAAAAACTGGTACCATTCTCATCTTTACCTGCGAGACCTATATCGTTGCCTTCTAATTCCTTGTTCCAGAATTCAGAAACACTTTCTAAAATAACATTATTCTCATTATCACCATTAATATTAAGGACAAAACCATTTTCAAGAAGTGCAGTATCCTGCCCAAGATATATTAAGTTTTTCCTGAATAAAAACAGATCAAGACTTTCAAGTGAAACATAGAATGCACAAACACCTACTCTTTCTTGGAGAAGACGATTGATAACAGGGAGAACATATATAATATTTCTAGTTTCAGAATTATAAATAAGACGGTAATCTTCACCAGGCTCAAGATTCAAATCTTGTATTTGGATATTTTCGCCAGTCTCTTCCAACTTCCTGTAGATTCTACGGTAACGGCCTTCCTGGACAAAATCTTCATCCCAGGTGCTATAATGGATTTTTCCTTCATTATCAATCAGCCTGACTATACTCAAACCATATATTTCTTTTTTTTGATTATCAAAAAGATTTACTGTATTAAAAATATCTTCCTGACTTTGATTAGGGATGAAATTTCGAGGAATAAAATCTGATTCTAACGAAATTTTGAAATATTCAAGATTACTTCTGTTATAACCATTTACCTCTTCTGTAAGTACATCAATATCTGCATAGAGTTTTGTTTTTATTTTATCCTGATAGAATCGTGATTCTATGTAATCAAAAAGGCCTGAGAATGCCAGAAATGTGCCGGCAGCACAAATTAATACAGTAACGAGGAGGCTAATTGCTACTTTCTGACCAGTTTTCATCTATTCCTTAAATCCATAGTTTTACTCTTAGATTTTCGGCATTATAACTTATTTTTATAAGAAAAGATTACAGATAATGCAAAAAAAAAGATACAGGCTTTATCCTGTATCTTTTTATATTACAACATTTTAAACAGTTTATGCTATTTAGTCTCTTCTGCATCAGCAGCTTCGGTTTTCACCTCTTCTACTTTTTCCTCTGCAACAGGAGCCTCTTCAGCTTTAGATTCTTCTACCGGAGCAGCTTCCTCTTCTTTTTTCACCTCAGACTTTGCCTTGGCAGCAGGTTTCTTAGCAGCTTTAGTTTCTGTCTTTGGAGCTGCTTTTTTAGCAGACGCCTTCTTCTTCTTATCAGCTTTATCTTCATCATCTTTGATAAGCTCAATAATTACCATATCCGCAGCATCGCCCTGACGTTGACCAACTTTAATGATACTTGTATATCCACCGTTTCTATCAACAAAACGAGGACCAATTTCTGTGAAAAGCTTATTAAGTATTTCCTTATCAGTAATGCTTCTAGCAATAAGTCTTCTGTTATGAACAGAATCTACTTTAGCTCTTGTTATCATTTTTTCAGCTTTCATCTGAAGAGCCTTAGCTTTTGCTTTGGTTGTAGTAATTCTCTCATGCCTAAACAAAGAAGTGATCATATTCCTGATCATAGCCTTTCTATGGCTGGTCTTTTTGCTCAGTTTATTAAAGCCCGCCTTATGCTTCATTTTCTTCTTCCTTTTTCGCTTGAAATTTTCTGGAAGTGCTTATCTGACTATAATCGGTCATGCCCAATGTGAGATTCCACTCACTAAGCTTTTCCTTTATTTCCTGGAGTGATTTTTTACCAAAGTTTCTTGTTTTGGCAATATCATCTTCAGTTTTTCTTGTCAGATCACCAATAGTTTTGATGTTAGCATTTTTCAGACAGTTACTTGATCTAACTGATAGTTCGAGTTCATCGACAGGAGTATCAAGGATCATCTTGATCCTTTCTTCTTCTTCATCAATGTCATCATCACCACCAATAGAATCTTCGTCAAAGTTAATAAAGATTGTAAAATGATCCTTGGCTATCTTTGCGGCTTCTGCAACAGCATCTTCCGGAGAGATTGTACCATTGGTCTCTACTTCAATAATAAGCTTATCGTAATCGTTTCTCTGTCCAACTCTACAATTATCGATGTCATACTTCACTGATTTAACTGGTGAAAATATAGCATCAAGTGGTATTGTACCTGAAATTTCAATGTATTTTTCATTTGCTTCGGCTGGAACATATCCACGACCGAGATCAATCTGAAGTTCCATATCGAATTTGGCATCATCCATAACAGTAGCAATCACCAAATCCTTATTAAATACCTCAATGTCGTTATCCTTTTCAAGATCCCCAGCGAGTAATTTCCCCCCGCCTTTCATCTCGATAAAAATAACTTTTTGCTCCACATCTTCAGGAAGTTTTACCTGAAGATATTTCAGATTATTTAAGACTTCCGGAGTATCTTCAACAACACCAGGAATGGGTTCAAACTCACTTGAAATGATATGAGGAGCATCATCCTCACCATAACTCGTAATCTTGATTGCAGTAACTGCAAACCCCTGGATAGAAGACAGCAAAATTCGCCTAAGGCTATTACCTATAGTCGTTCCATATCCCCGTTCAAAGGGATAAGCGGTAAAAATACCGCTGAAAGCTCCAGCTTCACTGTACTCAAAAGAGATACCCTTAGGTTTTCTGAATCCTTTTAAAAGGTTTTTTCGAGCCATGTGTACTCCCTTATCTTGAATAGAGCTCAACTATCAATTGTTCCTGAATCTCTGAAAGGTCTGTTACATCACTTCTCTTTGGAAGAGCAGCAAATGAACCTTTCATCGCATCAGGATCCACTGTAATCCAGGGCATAACACCGGATCTTGTATATTCTTTAAGACTTTCTTTGATAATTTGAAGCTTCTTACTATTCTCTTTGACTTCAACAACATCACCAACTTTAACAACATAGGATGGAACAGTGACTTTCTTGCCATTCACGGTTACATGACCATGAGATACAAACTGTCGAGCCTGATTCCTGGATGAAGCAAATCTCATCCTGTACACTACATTATCAAGTCTTCTTTCAAGCAGAATTATGAGGTTTTCACCAGTCTTTCCTGCCATTTTATCTGCACGTGTAAAGAAAATCTTAAACTGCTTTTCAAGCATTCCATATGTTCTTTTAAGTTTCTGCTTCTCACGAAGCTGTACAGCATAATCAGTCTTCTTTTTCTGTCTGTCTCTGGGACCTTTTCCAGGTGCAGGTCTTTTCTTTGTAACAGGACACTTTCCGGAGTAGCACCTTTCCCCTTTAAGGAAAAGTTTCTGCCCCTCGGCCCTACACAGTCTGCACTGAGGTCCAGTATTTCTTGCCATCTATAATCCCCCTATACTCTTCTGCTCTTTCTAGGTCGACAACCATTATGGGGTATCGGTGTGATATCCTTAATGCTTTTAACCCATAGACCTAGATTTCCAAGGGAACGAATCGCAGATTCTCTTCCCACACCAGGTCCTTTAACGAAAACATGAACTTCTCTCAAACCAAAGTCCATAGCCTTTTTGGCAGCAGTTTCAGCAGTTGTCTGAGCTGCATAGGGAGTAGATTTTTTTGCTCCCTTAAAACCCAGACCACCGGCGCTGGCCCAGGAAAGGGTATTTCCCATAACATCCGTTACTGTAACGATCGTATTATTAAAGGTTGCCTGAATATAGACGTTGCCTTCACCGACGACCTTTTTTTCCTTTTTCTTCTTTATCTTAGCCAATGCCAACTACCTCCGACTAGGTTGCTTTCTTCTTGCCAGCAACAGTCTTTTTCTTTCCCTTCCTGGTTCGAGCATTGGTTTTTGTCCTCTGCCCTCGTACAGGAAGTCCTCTTCTATGTCTGAGTCCGCGATAACAACCGATATCCATAAGCCTCTTAATATTAAGAGCTACCTCGGTTCTAAGACGTCCTTCGACCTTATAATCATTTTCAAGCAGCTTTCTTAGCGTTCCGATTTCATCACTTGTAAGTTCATTGATGTTTTTATCCGGATCGATTCCTGCCTGCTCACAAATCTTTACGGCAGAATGTCTGCCAATTCCGTAAATATAAGTAAGAGCAATCTTTGAGCTCTTGTTTGGAAGGTCAATACCCGCAATTCTTGCCATAACTACTTCTGCCTCTGTTTATGCTTAGGATTCGAACAAATGATTCGAACTACACCAAATCTTCGAATGACCTTGCACTTATCGCACATTGGTTTCACGCTTACACGTACTTTCATTCTACTACCTCTTTAGAGATTCCTTGATCGAATCTTACCTTTTTTCACAATACCATCGTGATGATGCATCCTTAAATGTCCCTCAATCTGAGACATAGTATCAAGGTCTACACCAACCATAATCAGAAGTGAAGTTCCTCCCATTAACATGGCTACCTGAGCCGGGAAGTTAAACAAAATCTGAATAACAGACGGAATAATTGCTATGAAAGCAAGAAACAATGAACCCGGAAGAATAATTCTGTTTAAGATCCTAGTTAAATATTCTTCCATTTTATCAGATCTAACACCAGGAATAGATCCACCGTTTTCCCTTATCTGCTTTGCTATTTCCATTGGATTTAGAGTAACCTGTGTATAGAAATAGGCAAAGAATATGATCAGAATGGTGTAGATGATTAAGTAGGGTGCACCATTTGGCCTGATCCAGTAAGAAAATTTTGCCAGCCATTTTACCTCAGGTCCAAGACTCTGGGCAATCTGAATGGGAAAAGTTAACATGGATGAAGCAAAGATTACAGGAATAACCCCGGAAGGATTAATCTTGAAGGGAATGTAAGTATTCTGTGCTCCATACATTTTTCTACCAACAACTCTTTTTGCATAATGAACGGGTATCTTTCTCTGTCCCTGTTGCTCATAAACAACCAGAGCAACGACACCTACAAACATACCAAGAACAAGGATTACAAATACCGGATTAAGAGTACCCGCTCGAACCATCTGAGTTAGCTGTACAACAGCCTGAGGCATCCTTGCTACAATACCGGCAAATATTACCAGAGAAATACCATTACCGATACCCCGCTGAGTAATCTGTTCACCCATCCACATAAGAAATAATGTACCAGTTGTTACAGTCAGCATCGCAACAAATGTATAGGTAAGTTTCCCCATAGTTATAGCATCTGGAATCTGATCAGCATAGACAGTTACCATATATGACTGAAGTATACAAATTACGACAGTTGCATAACGTGTTATACGCTGAATCTTCTTTCTTCCACCCTCTTCCTCAGAGATTTTCTTAAGAAAAGGAAATACCAGAACCATGAGGTTCATGATGATAGAAGTTGTAATGTAGGGCATAATACCCAACATAAAAACTGAAAAGTTTTTGAACGCACCACCGGCAAAGAAGTCAATGTATTCAGTTATACCAATGGCACTGGAACCATCCTGTGCCATAAAGTACAACTTAAGTGCGTTCACATTAATTCCAGGAATTGGAATTGTAGCTCCTAATCTAAAAATGACCAACATGAAGGTGGTAAACAGAATTCGCTGACGGAGTTCTGTCACCCTCATGATGTTCACCAAAGTGTTGTTAGCCATTTGAACCTTCTTCATCCATGATTTCACAACCAGCAGCAATAAGTTTCTCTTTTGCTGAGGCGGAGATCTTATCTACAGATATTTTTAATTTCTTTGTTATTTCACCATTTGAAAGAATTTTTACAAGCTTTTTCTTTCCAGAAAGGATTCCCTTCTCTTTTAGTGTATCAAAGTTAACTGTTTCACCAGCAGTATACTTTTCATCAAGTTTACTGAGATAAATAAGTTCATATTCTTTCTTAAAAGGGTAATTCGAAAAACCACGTCGAGCAATTCTTCTATAAAGGGGCATCTGTCCACCCTCAAACCCAGGTCGTACTCCACCACCGGATCTCGCATTCTGACCGTTGCTACCACGACCAGAAGTTCCTCCGATTGTAGAACCGTTACCCCGGCCTACCCTCTTTTTGCTTTTTATAGCACCTTTAGGAGGTCTTAAATTTTCCATGGTTAGCTAATCTCCTCAACCTTAATGAGATGAGAAACTTTTGCAGCCATTCCCATAATCATGGGTGTAGCTTCTTTTTCAACGGATGAATTCATTTTCCCAAGGCCTAAGGCCTTAACCGTTTTTCTATGCATAGGTTTCTGTCCAATTGTGCTTCTAACAAGCTGAATTCTTACTTTCTTCACCTTCTTAGCCATGATTAACCCCACATATCCGAAAGGATTTTGCCTCTGTTTTTAGCAACTTCCTTTGCATTCATCATATGTTCCAGTCCGTCAAAAACAGCCTTGGTAATATTCATTGTATTCTTAGAACCAAGAGATTTTGAGAGAACATCTTTTACACCACTGACTTCCATTACCGCTCGAACAGGTCCACCGGCAATAATACCAGTACCAGGCGATGCAGGTTTGATAAGAACTTTTGCACTCTTATACTCACCGGTGTATGCGTGAGGAATTGTATCATTCTTGAGCGGGATTGTAATTAGATTCTTCTTTGCTTTTTCAACACTTTTTCTTATTGCTTCAGCAACATCATTGGCCTTTCCGAATCCAAACCCGACCCGACCTTTTTTGTCACCCACAACAACTAGTGCTGAAAAGGAAAAACGACGTCCACCCTTTACAACTTTGGCAACTCTGTTAAGTTTTACCAATTTTTCTGTAAATTCGTTATCCCGTTCCCGGTCTCTACCCCGGTCTCTGTTTCTACCCTTTTCCAAATCTTTCCCCCTATAACCTTATACCGGCTTTTCGGGCACCCTCTGCCACGGCTTTTACAACACCATGATAAAGATAACCATTCCGATCAAAGACTACTTTGTCGATTTTCTTTTCTTTGAGTCTTTCACCCACAAGAGAGCCAATTTTTTCTGCATCAGCCACGTTCAGCTTTAAGGAGGAATTTTCTTTCTCCAAGTTGCTGGCAGAAACAAGGGTTTTCCCAGCAATATCATCTATAACCTGCACATAGATTTTCTTATTGCTTCTGAAAACACTCATTCTGGGTCTGTCAGCAGTACCATTAATGGATTTTCTAATGCTTTTCTTACGCTTTAAACGTCTTTTCCGCTTCAATTCAGTATTATTCATGATCTACCTACTTTATACCGGCTTTACCGATTTTACGCTTAACAATTTCGTCTTCATAACGAATACCTTTACCCTTATAGGGCTCTGGTGGTCTTAACGACCTTATTTCAGCGCTTGCCTGACCAACTTTCTGCTTATCAATACCAGAAACAATAACCTTATTGGTACCTTCGCAAGTAACAGTCAAACCATCAGCAACCATGTATTCGATCTGATTTGAAAATCCCAGGTTAAGAAGAAGAGTAGAACCCTTAGCTTCAGCACGATAACCAACTCCGTTGATTAAAAGTGCTTTAGAAAATCCCGTTGAAACACCGATTACCATATTATTGATAAGAGTTCGGTACAGACCATGATAAGCACCAGTCTGTTTATCTTCATTCTTCCTTGTTAAAACCGCAAGATTATCTTCGATCTTTACATCTATATCCTGATGAATGTCCTGGATTAATTTCCCTTTGGGACCTTCAACTACGACTTCGTTATCCTTATACGAAACTTTAACGCCCGCAGGGATCAGTATAGGAGCTTTTCCAATTCTTGACATATCTCTCTCCCCTACCAGACCGTACAGATAAGCTCACCGCCTATCTTCTTTTCAGCCGCCTTTTTACCGGTTGTTACACCGCTGGAGGTCGACACAATAGTAGTTCCATAACCATTAAGGACTCTGGGAATCTTCCGGTAACCGGAATAAATTCTTCGCCCAGGTTTGGAAACCTTTTCAATTCCATGGATAATTGGTTTATCTTGTTCATCATATTTGAGAAAAACCCTGATATAATTAATACCATCCACAGTTGTTTTCTTAAAATTCTTGATATAACCTTCATTCTTCAGGATCTTTATAACTTCAAGCTTAAGTTTCGAAGTGGCTATATCCACCTTTTCAAACTTTGCCCTACTAGCGTTCCTGATTTTAGTCAGCATATCCGCAACAGGATCAGTTACAGCCATTTATTTCTCCTACCAGCTTGATTTTGTTACGCCAGGGATCATGCCTTCGCTAGCGAGTTTCCTAAAACAAATCCTACACATTTCGAACTTTCTCATATAACCTCTTGGTCGGCCACAGACTCTACATCTGTTAACCTTCCGAGTGCTAAATTTGGGTGTTCGCTGTGCCTTGATTATCATCGACTTCTTAGCCATTGGTTCGCTCCCTATTTACTGAACGGCATGCCCAACTTACCTAACAGACTTTTACCTTCCTCATCTGTTCGGGCAGTTGTAACGATAGCAATATTAAGACCACTAACCCTTTCGATCTTGTCATAATCGATCTCGGGGAAAATAATCTGCTCTGTTATTCCGATGGAGTAGTTACCATGTCCGTCAAAGGCATTAGGTTTTACTCCCCTGAAGTCCTTAACTCGTGGCAGAGCGATATTCATGAAACGATCAAGGAACTCCCACATTTTATCACCACGAAGGCAAACTTTAGCACCAATCTCCATCCCTTCCCTCAATTTGAAGTTAGCAATAGATTTTCTTGCTTTGGTTTTAACACCTTTCTGACCAGTAATAGTTTCAAGTTCATTGAGAGCTGCTTCCAAAAGTTTCTTATTGGTTATTGCATCGCCCACACCGCAACTGACACTGACTTTTTCAATCTTAGGAACCTGCATTTTTGATGAATACTTAAATTCCTTGAAAAGCTCTTCAGCTACGTTATCTTTATATCTCTGTTCAAGTCTGGGTACATACGCTTTTTTCATTTAAAGTGTCTCCCCGCATTTCTTACAGAACCTTACTTTGATATCACCATCAATCTTAATTCCAATTCTAGTAGGACCACATTTCTTACAAAGGATCATTACATTAGATGAATCAAGAGCTGCTTCGACATCAATGATTCCGCCTTTTTCATTCTGGCTCTTAGGTTTCATGGCTTTCTTTACCATGTTAAGTCCCTGGACAATGACCTTACTTTTATCGTGATCAATTCTGAGCACTTTACCAGTTTTACCTTTGTCTTTACCAGAAATTATCTGTACTGTATCTTCTTTCTTAAGTTTCATTTTTCCGCCTTCCCTTAAAGAACCTCGGGTGCAAGCGAAACAATCTTCATGTATCCGCTGTCCCTGAGTTCACGAGCAACCGGTCCGAAGATACGCTTACCCTTAGGGTTTTCGGAAGCATCTATAATAACGCATGCGTTATCATCAAACCTGATGTAAGTTCCATCCGGTCTTCGATACTCCTTCTTTGTTCTAACGATGACAGCCTTCTGCACTTCGCCTTTTTTAATAGCTGCATTAGGAATGGCATCTTTAACTGCGACAACAACAATGTCACCGACACCGGCAGATTTTCTTTTACTTCCGCCGAGAACTTTAATGCACTGAACGCGTTTAGCTCCGCTGTTGTCAGCGACATTCAGATAAGTCTGCATTTGTATCATAACTTAACTCCTCTGACAGCTATTTCGCTCTCTCTATAATATCAGTCAAACGCCAGCACTTTTCCTTGCTGAAAGGTCTGCACTCAATTACCTGTACAGTATCACCGATGTGAGCATCATTTTTCTCATCGTGAACCTTTATCTTCTTGGAAGAACTAACATACTTCTTATAAAGTCTGTGCATCTTCCTCTGAGCAATAGAAACAACGATTGTCTTTTCCATTTTATCACTGACAACCTGACCGGTCAGTACCTTCTTTCTGCTCTTCTCTTCCATTTACCTACTCCTACTGCTTCCGGATACCCAAAGAGTATTCGTGAATAATGGTATTCAAAGTCGCGATCTGTCGTCTGTAGTTCCTCTTATCCAGGGGATTATCAACATGACCGAGAACAGATTTGAATCTGAGATCCAGGTACTTACTCTTTAAACTGTCCCTTTTGGAAACGAGTTCGTTGTATGTCAAATCGTTGAATGAGTTTTTCATTTAATTCAAACCCCTTCGTTCTACGAACTTTGTCTTGATCGGAAGCTTTGCTCCGGCCAGAGCCATGGCTTCTTGAGCCAGACTTGTATCTACTCCCGACATTTCGAACATTACTGTCCCAGGTTTTACAACTGCAACCCAGTATTCGGGATTTCCCTTACCTTTACCCATTCGGGTTTCAGCAGGTTTCTTTGTATAGGGTTTATCCGGAAATATTCTGATCCAGACCTTTCCACCCCTCTTAATATGTCTTGTCATCGCAATACGTGCAGCTTCAATCTGCCGATTTGTAATCAGCTTTGGTTCCATTGATACAAGACCAAAATCTCCGTAAGAAATTTTATTTCCTCTTGTAGCGTCACCTTTGATTCTTCCGCGCATCTGTTTACGATGTTTGGTTCTCTTAGGACTAAGCATCTTTCCTAACTCCTTGCACCGGCAGGTTGTTTTTTCTTAACAAGAAGCCCTGCATCTTCCTTTCGGTCGTTGCCGTAAACCTCTCCATTAAAAACCCAGACCTTTACGCCAATTAAGCCGTAAGTAGTATCAGCCTCGGCAAAACCGTAATCGATATCCGCTCTGAGGGTATGAAGAGGTACTCTTCCATCTTTATACTGTTCAGTTCTGGACATTTCTGCACCACCCAGACGTCCGGAAACTTTTACCTTGATCCCCTGAACTCCACCTCTCATGGCATTTGCAACAGCCATTTTAAGGGTTCGTCTGAAAGCACTTCTCGATTTCAGTTGCCTTGCAATATTCTGAGCAATCAGCTGGGCGTTAACATCCGGCTGTTTAACTTCTTTTATCTTGAGCTGAATTTTCTTACCGGCTACTTTCTGAAGCCTAATACCAATTTTCTCAATATTAGAACCTTTAGCACCAATAATAATTCCAGGTCGTGAAGTCTCAATTACAATAGTTATCCTCTGAGGATGACGGATAATTTCGATATTAGAGATTTCTGCACCCCGTGTTTCAGGACATTTCTTAAGTTCTTTCCTTAAGAGTAAGTCCTCATGAAGAGTCTCCGCATAATCTCTGGGATCGACATACCATTTTGATTTCCAAGTCTTATTTATTCCTAACCTAAGACCAATAGGATTTACTTTTTGACCCACATTAATCCCCCATACTCGCAATTTCGTCTACGACAACATAGATATGACTCATTCTTTTCAGAAGGATGTCACGTCTACCCCTTGCTCGGGCCCAGATTCTTTTCATCCTGGGACCTTCATTTATCTGGATTTCTTTGACGTATAACATCTCTTCATCCAGCTGTTTATTCTGCACAAGAGCATTAGCTGCAGCTGCTTTCACAACCTTAATCAGCAAACCAGCGCCCTTCTGGGGTAAGTTCTCTAAAATCGCCACAGCTTCAGCATAAGGTTTATTTCTAACAACCTTTGCAACTCTCCGAAGCTTAGTAGGAGAGATAAGCAGGTGCTTAGCCTGTGCTTTATAGCCTTTCTTTGCTTCCATTCTCAAACACCTATCTCTTCGATTTTTTATCAGAGTTTCCATGTCCACGGTACATCCGTGTGGGAGAAAACTCTCCGAGTTTGTGACCTACTAAATTCTCTGTTACATAAACAGGAATCCAGGTTTTTCCGTTATATACGGAAATTGTAAGCCCAACCATCTCGGGGATTATTGTAGAACAGCGGGAATAGGTTTTAACCATCTTGCTATCGCCCGCTTTTTTCATGTCCAGGATCCTTTTATAAAGTTTTTTCTCTATAAAAGGCCCTTTTTTTATTGATCTAGACACATGACTCTCCTACTTACGCCGCTTAACAATAAAGCTTGATGACGCCTTCTTCTTGTTTCTGGTCTTGGCTCCCTTTGTGGGTTTTCCCCAGGGAGTTACAGGATGACGACCACCGGAAGTTTTACCTTCACCACCACCATGTGGATGATCATGAGGGTTCATGACTACACCACGAACCTTTGGTCTCTTTCCAAGCCACCTTGACCGACCAGCTTTACCAATAGAAACATTCATATGGTCTTCGTTACCAACCTCACCGATAGTTGCGGAACATTTCTTAAAAACCATCCGCATCTCACCTGAAGGCATTTTCAGAGTGACATAATCACCCTCTTTAGCAACTACAGACGCCTTTGCACCGGCAGCTCGAACGAGCTGTCCCCCACGGCCAAGTTGCAGTTCAACATTGTGAACCGTAAACCCAAGTGGAATAGCTTCAAGGGGCAGGGTATTTCCAAGTTCGATGGGAGCATCAGGCCCACTCTGAACTGTCGTACCAACTGTAAGACCTTTCGGCGCAAGAATATATCTCTTTTCTCCGTCAACATATTTGACCAGAGCAATATTAGCTGTTCTGTTGGGATCGTACTCAATTGTCGCAACGGTTCCGGGAACACCGCTTTTATCCCTTTTGAAATCAATTTCCCGATATCTTCTCTTGTGCCCGCCGCCCCTTCTCCTTACAGAGATTCGGCCACCGGCTCCTCGTCCACCATTCTTAGTAATCCCCTTGGTAAGGGATTTTTCAGCGGTTGTTGAGGTGATTTCTTCAAATGTTAACCCTGTCTTATAACGAAGACTTGGGGTTCTTGGTTTATATGTTTTAATTCCCATTATCTCCCCCTTGCCTATACGCCTTCAAAAGCATCAATTGCTTCGCCCTTTTTCAGGGTAACAATCGCCTTCTTCCAGGGTTTTGTGCTACCAGTCCTGGTACCACCCTTTGTTCTCTGAGTCTTAGTCTTGCCTTTAACACTAAGAATGTTACACTTTACAGGGTTTACAGAAAAAACCGTTTTTACAGCGTTCATCACCTGAACCTTATTAGCTCTGGGATCCACTTTAAAAACGTACTTCTTCTCTTCACCTTCACGCATAACATTTGTTTTTTCTGTTAAAACAGGCTCGATAATTACTCTACTTGCATCCATAATTCAACTCCTGTTATGCCTTGGTCCCGTAAAAATCAGAAAGATTCTTAACAGCACCTTCGAGAAAAAGTATGTTTTTGCCATAAAAAAGGTCATGAGCTCTAAGCCTGTTATAGGAAAGAAACTTCACCCAGGGAATGTTCTCCCCTGCCCTCTTAAGCATCGCATCATCATCTTTCAAAACGACTACAGTTCTTTCAGCTTTTACAAGATTTCCAAGAATAGCTGCAAGGTCCTTTGTTTTTCCACTTTCAACAGTGAAATCTTCAACAACCTTAAACTTCTCCTCTTTAACCTTAAGACTAAGAATTGACTTCATAGCAACTCTCTTCATCTTTTTAGGTATTGAATAACTGTAATCCCTGGGTTTGGGACCAAAAATGGTTCCACCGCCAACCCATACCGGAGATTTTTTATCTCCAGCTCTGGCCCGACCAGTACCCTTCTGACTGTAAGGCTTAGCACCGCTTCCCCTTACTTCTCCACGAGTCTTGGTACAAGCTGTTCCAACCCGCTTGTTAGCCAACTCGTTTCTAATGGCGTAATAGATCGTACCCTCACTGACTTCACGATTGAAAATCGAATCATCGAGAGCAATATCTTTTATCTCTTCGCCTTTGATCGAAAAGACCTTTGCATTCATAATCCTATCCTTCAAACCTTATTCACGCCTAGTATTTTATAGCTTCTCTTACTATAACCATACTGTCGCGGGTTCCGGGTACAGCTCCCTTTACGAGGAGAACCTTTTTATCAGTATCAACTTTAACAACCTGGAGATTCTGTACAGTCTTTCTATCACTTCCCATCCTACCAGGCATCTTTTTGCCTTTATGTACTCTGGAAGGTGTAGCAGCCATACCTGTACCACCATTCGCTCTATGAAACTTTGAACCATGAGTCTTTCTACCACCAGCAAAATTGTGGCGCTTCATTACACCCTGGTAACCTTTACCCTTACTGGTTCCAATAACATCAACCAGCTCGATTTCTTCAAAATACTCAATACCGATTTTTGAACCGACTTCGTATTCACCATCAACATCCCGGAATTCACGTATATATTTCTTCGCGGGAACACCTTCAGGAAACTGTCCTCCGTAAGGTTTCGTTACCCGTTTCTGTTTCTTATCAACGGAACTTAAAACACAGGCATCGTATCCGTCTTTCTTTTCAGTACGTTCACCTATAACAACATTCTCGTCAAACTTTATCACGGTAACGGGTGTCAACACTCCCCTGTCGTCAAAAACCTGTGTCATTCCGACTTTCCTTCCGATAAGCCCTAACATCGCACACCCCAATTATTTATTGGCAAGCTCAAAATAGCTTACTGCTTAATCTCGACATCGACCCCAGCTGGTAATTCCAGATGCATGAGGGCGTCCATTACCTTCGATGTGGGATCAAGAATATCAATGAGTCTCTTATGAGTTCTCATTTCAAACTGTTCTCTCGACTTCTTGTTCACATGAGGTGACCGAAGTACGGTAAATTTGTTAATCCTTGTAGGTAAAGGAATAGGACCTGCTACTTTAGCTCCTGCTTTACCGACTGTCTGCACAATAGACCGCGCACTCTGATCAACCAACTCTACGTCAAATCCTCTCAGCTTAACGCGGATTCTATCCTTAGCCATCTTTCCTCCAAAAAAAAGGGTTTAACCGGACTTTAGCCCGGCTAAACGCCATCCACTATTTATTCAGCAATCTCTGTTACCTGACCAGAAGCAACTGTTCGTCCACCCTCTCGGATAGCGAAACGAAGCCCTTTGTCCATGGCAATCGGATGAATAAGTTCAACATTGATGTCGGTATGATCACCAGGCATTACCATCTGCTTATCTTCTGCAAGAGTTACAGTTCCAGTAATATCTGTTGTTCTGAAATAAAACTGAGGTCTGTAACCGGAGAAGAAGGGCGAATGCCTTCCACCTTCGTCCTGACTCAGTACATATACAGTACCAACGAATTTCTGATGGGGGTGAATTGAACCGGGCTTTGCAAGCACCTGTCCTCTTTCAACAGCTTTCTTATCAGTTCCTCTAAGAAGAGCACCAATATTATCTCCAGCCTGACCTTCATCAAGAAGTTTGTTAAACATTTCAACACCTGTACAGGTTGTCTTCTGAGTTTCCCGAATACCAATGATTGCGATTTCATCACCAACGTGAAGAACACCCCTTTCAATTCTACCGGTTACAACAGTACCACGCCCCTGAATGGAGAAAATATCCTCAATAGGCATGAGGAAATCTTTATCAACATCTCTTTCGGGAAGGGGAAAATAGGTGTCCATAGCTTCAAGAAGCTCCTGGATACACTTTGTTTTTTCCGCATCTTCGGGATTAGACATAGCTTCAAAGGCAGAGCCCTTGATTATAGGACAATCTGAGGGATACTCATAAGCCTCAAGCAGCTCCTGCACTTCCATCTCAACGAGCTCAACAAGATCGGGATCTGCAAGATCCATCTTGTTAAGGAAAACGATAAGACTGGGTACTCCAACCTGTCGAGCAAGAAGGATATGCTCACGTGTCTGAGGTTCGGGTCCTGAATCTGCTGCAACAAGAATAACAGCTCCGTCCATCTGGGCGGCTCCTGTAATCATATTCTTGATGTAGTCAGCGTGTCCCGGACAGTCAACGTGGGCATAATGCCTTGCATCCGTTTCATACTCAATGTGCCTGGTATTGATAGTAATTCCCCTTTCTTTTTCTTCGGGTGCATTATCAATATCCTCATAACTCATGATTTTTCCACCATTTTTGGCAGTACAATACATTGAGATAGCTGCTGTTAATGTTGTTTTACCATGGTCAACGTGCCCAATAGTACCTACATTGATGTGCGGTTTCGTTCTATTAAATTTCTCTTTAGCCACTGATTCCTCCTCCTGATATTATTGGCTCAGAATCAAAATTAAAATAACAAGACAATACTGCCTCGATAATTGAAAACAAAATTATTGATACGATTCATAGATATAAACCATATTATCCGGCCATACTTCACCTGTTACTTGAGTAATTGCTAATTTAAGGTTTGACAGATTGTGACATTGCATTCTACCTGAAAGGAGAAAACACAACTTCTTCGAAAAGAATAAAAATCACAGACTGCCACCTAACCATCTTCTACCGGAAGCCGATAGAAATGTTACAGAATAAAAAAACTATTCCGCTTAAGCAATACCAAAGGACGATTGGTTTGGCCATCCTACCGAACTGCTTTTAAACAGTTCTAATCACTCACTGAAAATCAAATAATTATCAGCAAGCTTATGCAATATATCGAGTTACCCCGATAAGGTCAAGAGCATAGCTCTAAATATGACATTAAAGTCAAATAATTACCCCAGAAGGATAAAAAAAGGAAAGAACCTGGCATTCCATTAAAATACCAAATTCTTTCCGTATAACGCTACTACCAGCGATAATGGGAGAAAGCCTTATTAGCCTCTGCCATTCTATGTGTATCTTCTTTCTTTTTGAAAGAAACACCTGTTGAGTTAAAAGCATCAAGAAGCTCCGCACTCAAATTTTGAGCCATGGACTTTCCGCTTCTCCCTCTGGCAGCCTGAATGATCCAGCGCATCGCCAGAGCATCCCTTCTGCTGTCACGAATCTCAACGGGTACCTGATATGTTGAACCACCCACTCTTCTGGATTTCACCTCAACCATCGGCTTAACATTTTCAAGAGCTTTCAGGAAAACCTCAAGAGGTTCTTCATTCCCTTTCTCTTTGATAATGTCCATTGCATTATATACTATCTTTGTACTTGTTGATCTCTTGCCGTCAAGCATCATTCTGGAAACAAATTTGCTGACAACTACGGATTTAAACCGTGGATCGGGAAGTACAGTACGTACTGGTGTATCTTTTCTTCTCGACATCTATCTCTCCTAAGCCTTAGGCCGCTTTGTACCGTATTTTGATCTTCCCTTCTTTCGGGCATCTACCCCAAGAGTATCCTTCGCACCACGAACAATATGATACCGAACACCAGGAAGATCCTTTACTCGGCCACCACGAAGAAGAACAACGGAGTGTTCCTGCAGGTTATGACCTATACCGGGAATATAAGCGGTAACTTCAATACCGTTCGTCAAACGAACCCTTGCTACTTTTCGCAGGGCGGAGTTCGGTTTCTTAGGAGTCACTGTCATAACACGGGTACAAACACCACGTTTTTGAGGACAGGAATCCAGTGCAGGAGAATTGGTCTTTTTCCGAGAAACCTTTCTACCTTTTCGTATAAGTTGATTAATTGTCGGCATTTATCCGAACCTCTCTATTCAATCTAAGTTTTGTGGTCGTGACTTTAACAATTTACATTGAAATAGTCAATACCAGCTCCGAAATTACATCCGGAGCCCGGGATTATATCAAACTGAAATCAATCCTCTTTTTTAAAGATATCCATACCAGGAATGGTATCGGGCACCTTAACCTCTTCGTCTTTGACATCCTCTTCAGGAGCATTCTCAAGAGCCAATCTCTTAGCCTCAAGAATTGACTGCATTGAAGCATCAAGATCTTCACTGTTTTCATCATACAGCTTAACATTCTTGTAACGCTTCATTCCAGTTCCAGCAGGAATAGGTAATCCTATAACAACATTCTCCTTCAAACCTCGGAGACCATCAACACTACCCGCAATAGCCGCATTTGTGAGTACTTTGGTGGTTTCCTGAAAAGATGCTGCCGAAAGGAAAGAATCAATATTCAGGGAAGCCCTGGTAATACCCAGCAACAGAGGACGCGCAACAGCTGGCTGACCGCCCTCTCGCATTACCTTGGCGTTTTCTTCGTGAAATTTGTATTTATCAACTTGCTGACCGTAGATGAAATTAGTATCACCAACATACCCGATTTCGACTTTACGCATCATCTGCCTGATGATAACACCAATATGTTTATCATTTATCTGTACACCCTGAAGCCTGTACACTTCCTGAACCTCATCCACAAGGTAGGACTGAAGTGCATTTTCACCAAGAATGGACAAAATATCGTGAGGATCGGTTGCTCCATCACAGAGCGGTTCACCAGCTTCGACAATATCACCATCACGAACAAGCAAATGCTTACCCATGGGTACGGCATGTTTATAACTGCCGCCGAAATCATCGTCCACCATGATCGTTCTTTTACCCTTCACAATATCCCCAAACCTGACAATACCAGTAATCTGAGCAATAACTGTTGGTGTTTTTGGTCTTCTGGCTTCAAAAAGCTCTCCAACCCTGGGCAGACCTCCGGTAATATCCTTGGTTTTCACACTCTCTTTAAGGAGTTTTGCCAGAGTTTTACCAACAGCAACCTTTTCACCATCTTCAATATTAAGGTAAGCAGAACCAGGGAGGTAGTATGTAGCCACTTCAGCCCCATCTGCATCTTCAAGGATAATTCGAGGCTGAAGAGTTTCCATACTGAACTCGGTAATTTTCTTTTCAATATTACCGGTATCCTCATTGAGCTCTTCTTTGAGAGTTGTCCCAAGGATTATATCCTTAAATTTAACAGTACCCTCTTTTTCAGCAATAATTGGCTCAGAGAAGGGGTCAAATATTGCTATAGAAGCTTCAGCTTCAACCGCCGAACCCTGCTGCACCAGAAGTTCTGCACCATTCCTGATATCAATTTTCTGATCCTGAGCTACAAGGAATATCTCTTCCTTATTCATCTCAACATAAGCTATTTCGGTGGCAACAATCTCTTCTTTACCGCTTACAGCAAGAACTTCTCCCGGAATAACTTTCTGTCCACGCTCAACCTTAATATCGGCTTTCTTTGCTATCTTAAACCTGTCCATTACCCTGGCAACAACTACGTTACCCTTCCTTGTAAACAGGACATCACCATTGTCGAGCGTAACGACAAGACCGTTAATTTCCTTAACAAAGACCGGATATCGGAGATACGTTCGGTTTTCCTCACTTACTTTAGTCGCAGCACCACCAATATGAAAGGTTCGCATGGTAAGCTGTGTTCCCGGCTGACCAATGGACTGAGCAGCAATAATACCTACAGTTTCACCAATCTCAACAGTTTTATTCGTAGCGAGGTTTCGTCCATAACACATACGACAGACACCATGACGCGCTTCACAAGTAAAAACAGTCCTGATTCGAACCTTTTCAACACCAACTTCTTCTATCCTGATCGAGGTCTCTTCATTAATAACTTCGTTCACATCAACAAGAACTTCACCGGTAATGGGATGTTTTACTCTTTCAAGGGTAAATCTACCAACAATTCGATCACTCAAAGATTCTACAATCTCTTCACCGTCTTTAATGGCCTGAATATCAATACCATTAATAGTGCCACAATCCTCATCATTAACAACAACATCTTGAGCAATATCAACAAGTCGTCGTGTAAGGTAACCAGCATCCGCTGTTTTAAGGGCCGTATCTGCCAGTCCTTTTCGTGCGCCATTGGTCGAAATAAAGAATTCTATAATGGAAAGACCTTCTTTAAAGTTTGAACGGATGGGAAGCTCAATAATATCTCCGGAAGGTTTGGCCATAAGACCTCGCATACCGGAAAGCTGCCGAATCTGAGTTCTACTACCTCGAGCTCCAGAGTCAGCCATCATCCAAACAGGGTTAAAACCAGCAAGGTCCGCCTTCAAGGTTTTCATAAGTACATTAGTAAGATCTTCATTGGTCTTACTCCAAACCTCAACAACCCTGTTATAGCGCTCTTCCTGAGTAATATGTCCCTGGAGATACTGCTCCTGAATCTCACCGACCTCTTTATTGGCAGATTCGATCATTTCAGGCTTTTCATCGGGAACAACGATATCATCAAGACCAATAGTGGCCCCAAAAATAGTAGCGTATTTAAATCCCAGATTCTTGATAGCATCCAGCATCTCGACAGTAACTGAAGATCCATGATCTCTAAAGCAGTCACCAACTAGAGTTCGAAGTTCTTTATCACCCAGCGAGTAATTCAAGTAATCGAGGACTTTAGGCATATCTTCGTTAAAAATAAGTCTTCCGGGCGTAGTTTCAAGCCACTCACCATCAAACTTAACCTTAATCATAGCCTGATAGTCGACAGCACCAACACCGATAGCCATCAGCACTTCGTTTTTATCGCTGAAGTGCTTCCCTTCACCGGTTGCACCAGCCCTGTCCCTTGTTAGATAGTTAATACCAAGAACCATATCCTGCGACGGAAACGCAATTGGTTTACCATTGGCGGGGTTAAGCAGGTTATTAGTAGAAAGCATCAAGGTCCAACACTCAATCTGAGCAGCCTGAGTCAAAGGCACATGGACAGCCATCTGATCACCATCAAAGTCAGCATTAAATGCATGACATACCAGCGGATGAAGCTTAATAGCCTTTCCCTCGACAAGAGTAGGCTCAAATGCCTGTATTCCAAGCCTGTGAAGTGTAGGAGCACGGTTCAAAAGAACGGGGTGCTCTCTGACAACTTCATCAAGAACCGCCCATACTTCCGGCGTTTCCTGCTCTACAAGTGTTTTGGCCTTTTTAATATTGTAAACAACATCTTTTTCGACCAGCTTTTTCATTATAAACGGTTTAAATAACTCAAGAGCCATTTTTGTGGGAAGACCACATTGATGCATCCGTAGATCTGGACCAACAACAATAACTGATCGTCCCGAGTAGTCAACTCGCTTTCCAAGAAGGTTCTGCCTGAATCGACCCTGCTTTCCCTTAAGGAAGTCGGAGAGGGATTTAAGCGGCCTGTTCGAAGCACCTTTGACAACCCTCTTCTTCTTTGAGTTATCAAAAAGAGCATCAACAGCTTCCTGAAGCATCCTTTTTTCATTCCTGATAATAATATCAGGCGCATTCAAACTCATAAGCCTCTTGAGTCTGTTATTTCTATTTATAACCCTTCTATAAAGGTCATTAAGGTCGGAAGTTGCAAACCGACCACCATCCAACTGAACCATAGGCCTCAGCTCGGGTGGGATTACAGGGATAACATCAAGAATCATCCACTCGGGTCGATTCTCGGAATCCCTGAAATTTTCGGTTATTTCAATCCTCTTAAGAAGCCTCTTATCGGCTTTAGAGCCTTTTTCGATCATTTTGGCTCTTAATTCAGCAGAAAGTGCATCAAGATCAAGATTCTCGAGGAGAGTCCTGATAGCTTCAGCACCAATTCCTGCGGAAAAGTTCATTCCAAACCTTTCACGAGCCTCCATGTACTCTTCTTCCGAGAGGAACTGCATCTTTTTCAGCTCAGTGTCACCGGCATCAATAACTACATATTTCTCATAGTATAAAATTGATCGCAACGCCGCGATTGAGAGATCCAGTAGTAGCCCCATTCGCGAAGGAACAGATCTATAGTACCAGATATGTGAAACAGGAGAAGCAAGCTCAATATGGCCCATCCTCTCACGCCGCACCTTAAAGTGGGTAACTTCTACACCACATCTGTCACAAATAACACCCCTGTAACGGATAGATTTGAATTTACCACAATAACATTCCCACTCTTTGGTTGTACCAAAAATCCTCTCACAGAAAAGACCATCTTTTTCAGGCCTGAGGGTACGATAGTTGATGGTTTCCGGTTTCTTAACCTCTCCATATGACCAGGCTTTTATCTGGTCCGGAGAGGCTAATTTTATCATTATATTATCGAAATCTTTCAATTCCTTCATTAAACCCTATGCCTCCTAAAACTGGCTTCCCTGTCTGTTTATCAGTTCCTCATCCCTTTCAGTCAGAGCAACCTTCTTACCTTTTGAATCAAATATAGCAAGATCGAGAGCAAGACCTCTGAGTTCCTGAACAAGAACATTAAACGATTCGGGAACACCCGGTGTCGTGGCAGGTTCACCCTTAACGACACTCTCATAGATCTTTGCCCGTCCGTTCATATCATCAGACTTGATTGTGAGCAGCTCAAGCAGGGTGTTTGCTGCACCATATGCTTCAAGAGCCCAAACTTCCATCTCTCCAAGTCTCTGTCCACCAAACTGTGCCTTACCACCAAGGGGCTGCTGAGTAACAAGCGAGTAAGGACCGGTTGATCGTGCATGCATCTTATCATCAACAAGGTGAGAAAGTTTCAACATATACACACAACCAACGTGAACATGATTTTCAAAAAGTTCACCCGTCCTTCCATCACGAAGGGCAATTTTACCACTCGGAGGAAGTCCTGCACTCTCTAGCTTATCTTTGATCATCTGATTTGTAGCAGACTGAAAAACTGGAGTAGAGTAATACTCACCCAGAACTTTACCAGCCCAACCAAGATCAGTTTCAAGTAGCTGACCAAGGTTCATTCGCGAAGGAACACCCAGCGGGTTAAGACAAATATCGAGAGGAGTTCCATCCTCCATATAAGGCATATCTTCTTCAGGGAGAACACGGGCAACTATACCCTTATTTCCATGACGACCTGCCATCTTATCTCCTTCACGCAACTTTCGTTTGGTGGCGACCAAAACCTTAACAACCTCATCAACACCCGGTGAAAGATCATCCCCTTCCGAACGTCTGAGTCTCTGAACATCAATTACAGTCCCCTCAACACCATGAGGAATTCTTAATGATGTATCCCGAACTTCTTTAGCCTTTTCCCCAAAAATAGAGTTAAGGAGCTTGAACTCGGGAGTCGTTTCTGTCTCCGATTTTGGAGTAACTTTACCGACCAGAATATAACCAGAGCCTACCTTTGCACCAACATTGACAATACCCTCTTCATCGAGCTGCTCAAGAGCCTTCTCACTTGTATTCGGTATATCACGTGTCAGTTTCTCGGGACCGAGTTTGGTCTCCCTGACATCAATAGTAAACTCTTTAATATGGATGGATGTAAAAACATCACCTTTTACAACATTTTCCGAAATAAGGATAGCATCCTCATAATTGTAGCCATTCCAGGGAACAAACCCGACCATAACATTACGGCCAAGAGCAAGTTCACCAAGTTCGGTAGCAGGACCATCCGCGAGGACAGCACCTTTTGCAACAATCATATCCTTAAGAACGATAGGTTTCTGATTAAAACAGGTATCCTGATTTGTTCTCTGATATTTCAGAAGTTCATAAACGTCTCTATCATAATCATCTACAGCATCCTCGGGTTTAACAACGATTCTTGTAGAGGTAACATGTTCAATAACACCAGCTCTTTTCGCTTTAATCACAACCCCGGAATCATAAGCTGTTTTGCCTTCCATTCCTGTTCCAACAATGGGAGCTGTCGGAAACACTAAAGGTACCGCCTGACGCTGCATATTCGATCCCATGAGTGCCCGGTTAGCATCATCATGTTCAAGAAAAGGAATAAGACTGGTAGCTGTAGAAATTACCTGCTTTGGAGAAACATCCATATACTGAATGTCTTCAGAATGCTTTGAAATATAATCCCCAGCTTTTCTTACGGCGATCAGATCGTCCCTGAAATTACCTTCGGCATCAACACTTGCATTCGCCTGGGCAATAAAATACTTCTCTTCATCCATAGCGGAGAGATACTCGATATCACGGGTAGCCACTCCATTTACAACCTTTCGATAGGGAGTCTCAAGAAAACCATAATCATTTACCCGGGTATAATTTGCCATAGAGACAATAAGACCAATATTCGGACCTTCAGGAGTCTCAATCGGGCACATTCGCCCGTAGTGAGTGAAGTGTACATCACGAACCTCAAATCCTGCACGATCTCGTGAAAGACCCCCAGGCCCGAGGGCATTAAGTCTTCTCTTATGAGTAAGCTCAGACAGAGGGTTAACCTGATCCATAAACTGTGAAAGCTGACTGGAACCAAAGAATTCTTTGATAGCAGCCACTATAGGTTTAATAGAAACAAGGTCCTGAGGTTTAATAGTATCAGTCTCTTTCAGAGACATCCGCTCTTTCGCTATCCTCTCCATCCTTGTAAAAGCTGTTTTAAGCTGATTAGTGAGAAGCTCACCGACAGATCTAACCCTTCTGTTTCCAAGATGATCAATATCGTCTACATTTGCCTCACCACTGTAAACCTTAATGAGAAATCCCATTGTATTTACAATATCCTGCCGATGAAGCACAAGTCCATCACCATCGGGCTCATAATCAAACTTCTTATTAAGCTTATAACGTCCTACATCACCTAAATCATAACGCCTGGAAGAGAAGAACATTGAATTCAAATCCTTCTCAGCACTCTCTATAGTAATAGGCTCACCGGGCATGATCATGGAATAGACAGCAATAAGCGCATCATCCTTGGTAGGCTCATCAACACCAGCCTCTTCCCTGGTAAACTTAAGTTCTTCTCTTTCAAAACAGTTCAGAATCATATTTGAATGAAGAGAATCAGCATTATCAAAATCGATAATTTCAAACTCCTTCACACCGGCATGATCTAATTCATCCAAATCATGAGGTCTGATTCTTTCACCGGCTTTATACAGCTTCTTTTTCTCGTCTTCCTGCTCTACAAAAAGAGCCCTGGCGAAAACTTTACCAACAAGAGATTCCCGCTCTTCACGAGTCTCAGGAAATTCGACGGTTTTTATTTTATAGAAAAGATCGATAATCTTTTCTCTGGTATCGAAACCAAGCGCTCTTAAGAAAAGAGTTCCAAGAATCCTTTTCTTACGGTCGATCTTTGTAAAAACAAGTTCCTTCTTGGAATCAATCTCAAATTCCAGCCATGAACCTCTATAAGGAATTATACGAGAAGTATAAACACCTTTATCATATGCGAAAATAACACCAGGAGAACGGTGAATCTGACTAACGACGACCCTTTCAGCACCATTAATGATAAAAGTCCCCCGATCTGTCATCAGAGGTATATCTCCAACATAAATATCTTTCTGTCGAATTTCTCCCGTTTCCTGAAAGATCAGATTAATACGGGCCTTAACAGGAATAGCATAACTGACGCCTTTCCTTTTACATTCAGCCTCTGAAAGTTTAATATTTTCCTCATCCAGGGTGTAAAAATCATACTCGAGGATCATATCCTTATTCGGACTTTCAACAGGAAAAATTGTTTGAAAAACTTCTTCAAGTCCCTGAAAATTCAGGGTTTCTTTTTTTCTAAGAGAATCTCTTTGGAGAAATTTTTCATACGACAACAGCTGAATATCCACGAGATTTGGAAGATCCATAACCTCGTAAAATTCTTTACCAACGTAAATACGTTCAATGGTTTTGCCTCTATCGAGCACAACCACCCCCCTCTGCGCAGAATAGTTTAACGCTATTCAAACTTATAGTGCCGAAAAGATACCTTTCCGGGACCTTTGAATTAATACAGGTACAAGTACCAGCGGATCGCTCCACTGATACCTGCACTTCATGTTTACTTGAGCAAAAGTATTGATGATGAGAGTTTGTTTATTTAACTTCAACAACGGCGCCAGCAGCCTCAAGCTTTTTCTTGAGTTCTTCGGCTTCTTCTTTGGAAACGCCCTCTTTAAGAGTTTTATCTCCAGCTTCAACAAGCTCTTTAGCTTCTTTAAGACCAAGTCCAGTAATTCCTCGAACTTCTTTGATTACAGGAATCTTCTGACCATCAGCAAAACCTTTAAGAACTACATCAAACTCTGACTGCTCTTCAACAGCAGGACCAGCAGCAGCAGGACCAGCAGCGGCAACAGCAACAGGAGCTGCTGCAGTTACACCAAACTTCTCTTCCATGTCTGTGATAAGCTCGGAAAGCTCAAGTACAGTCATGCCAGCAATTGCTTCTAAAATATCTTCTTTTGAAAGAGCCATATTATCTTCTCCTTGATTTCAACGACAGTAGCATGGTTCATTACGAAGACTAATGTCGTTTACACGGCATTAAATGCCGTCGTATTTATTTCTAAACCCTCTATACAGAAGGAAAATTACAACTACTATTCGGACTTGCTGTCTGCAACAGCCTGGAGAGTCCTTACAAATGTCTCCGGTACAGCATTCATGGTAGAAACCAGCTTCTGCACAGGTGCATTCATTGTACCCATAAGTTTGGCAATAAGCTCAAGCCTTGTGGGAAGTTTCGAATATGCTTCAAGCTGAGATGAATCAAAAACATCACCAGCAATAATCCCACCTTTAACTTCAACGGGTGAAATTTTTGAATACTCAAAAAGGATCTTTGCCACAGGACCTGACTCATCTGTGGTATAAGCCACAGCGGTAGGACCAACAAGATTATCACCTGCTTCAGGCATTTCAAGCTCCTGAAGTGCAATCTTGGCAAATCTATTCTTCACAACCTTCAATACCGCATTCTTTTCTCTGAGCTGTCCTCGAAGTTCAGTTATCTGCTCTACAGTAAGACCTCGGTAATCGGTAAAAATAAAATCATTGATTTCAGCAAACTCTGCTTTGAGTGAGCTTACAGAATCAAGCTTATGCTGTTGTATCTTTTTCTCTTCAGACATAGCCTCTCCCTTAGTTTGCAGCCCTGAAATCTACTCGGACTCCAGGACCCATAGTTGAAGATAGGGCAACAGTTTCTACAAAATCACCCTTTGCGTCTGCAGGCCGCTTCCTTTCTATTTCAGAAAGACAAAGTTCAACATTTTCCCGCATTTTTACGACATCCATGGATACCTTTCCAACAGAAAAATGAACAACACCGGTCTTATCAGATCTATATTCGACTCGCCCTTTGTTCAGCTCAGCAATAGCTTCCTTCAAATTAAAAGTTACTGTCTGAGTTTTAGGGTTAGGCATAAGCCCTCGACGACCAAGAATAGGACCAAGACGCCCCACATCCTTCATCATATCAGGTGTAGCAACGGCTACATCAAAATCCAGCCATCCACCCTTAATCTTATCAACAAGATCAGTATCACCAACAAAAGCGGCACCTGCATCCTTAGCTTCCTGAGCTTTCTCACCCTTGGCAAAAACGAGAATCTTCTTGTCTCCCGTAAACTGATGAGGGAGAACAAGAGTATCCCTTACGGTCTGACTCTTCTTCAGCTTCAGTTTCACAGAAAGCTCAACGGTTTCATCAAATTTAGCAAAGGCGACCTCTTTAACAACTTTAAGAGCCTCTTCCGACTTATATAAATCCTGCTTATTGTACTTGCCAACAGCTTCTACATACTTCTTTCCGCGCTTCATACTAACCTTCCACCTCTACACCCATACTTCGGGCAGTACCGGCAATGATATTAATTGCATGATCAACATCATTAGCATTCAGATCGGGCATTTTAAATTCCGCAATCTCCTGTAACTGAGCTCGTGTAATTTTTCCTACTTTCACTTTATGAGGTTCTGCTGAACCACTTGAAAGACCAATAGCTTTCTTAATAAGAACTGCAGCGGGTGGCGTCTTTGTAACAAAAGTAAAACTCTTATCACCATAGACTGTAATAACAACTGGAATAGTAAGTCCAGGCTCCATCTTGCTTGTTCTGTCATTAAATTGCTGAACAAACTGGGGAGCACTAACACCATGAGGTCCCAACGCGGGCCCTACGGGAGGTGCGGGCGTAGCTTTTCCAGCAGGAACCTGCAACTTAATAAGCGCAGTTACCTTCTTCTTCGCCATAAATAACTCCTGATAACCGTCTTCCTGCAAAAGCAGAAATCGGCGTATGGTAATAACGTCCCCAACGGAGACTCCCATATCAACCACCCCTCAAAATTAAAGGATGGAAATATCAAATCTGAAGCATCAAAAAGAGGCTTCAGTTTAATTAAAACTAAACCTTTTCCACCTGATGAAAATCAACCTCAACCGGGGTAGCTCGGCCAAAAATCCCAACCATAACCTTAAGCTTTCCACGCTCCATATTGACCTCTTCAATTGTCCCAGTAAATGTATCAAAAGGTCCATCAACAATTCGAACATGCTCATCAATTGCAAAACTTTGTTTAACACGAAGAACTTTTTCCGATTTAATCTCTCCGGCCTTCTGAAAAATTGATCGAGCCTCTTCGGAAGATATAGGAGAAGGCTTCCCACCCCCCATGGATCCTACAAAACCTGTAACACCCTGAATCCTCTTGATATGAGAACAAACACCCTTCCAACCAAGATCCGGAAGGTCCATCTCCACAAGGATATAACCGGGAAGAAATTTTTTGGTAACAACTTTCTTCTTACCATCCTTCATTTCAACCACATCCTCTGAAGGAACCTTAATCTCAAAAACCGCATCCTTCACATCAGATACGGTTTCCATGAGCAATCTTATATGTCTTTCTACCTTGTTTTCATAACCTGAATAAGTATGAACAACATACCACCCCTTGGCCATTCGCGCCTTCCCTCTTCCCTGACGGGAATACTTCTTAAACTGTTTAAATAAAAGACAGAATCAAAACCCTCTACCTAAAGAGAACATCCATCCCCGTAAGAAGTAGAAAGTCAACTACTCCAAGAACCACCGCAAAAATAAAGGTAGACACAATCACAACCTTTGTAGAAGAGGCCACTTCCGCCTGACTCGGCCAGACAACCTTCTTCAATTCGGCAATACTGTCCTTAAAAAACTGCACAAACTTCTTCATTACTTGACTCCTGCAACTTTAAACCATAATTTGGTTCATTTGGCTGAAAAAATATTTCCAAAAAAATAAGAAACCCAGAAGATCATTTTCAACCTGATTTTCCAGGCCAGGCAGGATTCGAACCTGCAACATCCGGTTTTGGAGACCGGCGCTCTAGCCGTTGGAGCTACTGGCCTAATATCTTACATAAGCGAAATTATACAACAATCTCACTAAAAAAAGAATTATTATTTAATCTTTGTCTCTACGTGAAGGGTATGTTTTTTATCGAATTTACAATATTTACTAAGCTCCAGCTTCCCCTGCATATTTCTACGGTTCTTCTGAGTTGTATAATTTCTTCGATTACACTCTGAACATTTCAAAGCAATCTTTTCGATAGCACCCTTTTTAGCCTTCGCCATGCTTTTCACCACCCTCTAAGACCAATGGTCTCAAAATATAAATACAAAAAAGCCCTCGCGCGGACTTGAACCGCGGACCCCCTCCTTACCATGGAGGTGCTCTACCACTGAGCTACAAGGGCGTTGTTGTGTGCAGAAAAATACCAGCATTAGGCTTTTTTGTCAATAGATCCTCAAAAAATGTGGTAAATTATAAGTAATGAAAAATGTACTTGTATGGAAAACATCCGCCGGCAGATTTGCCAATCTTATATCATTATCTCATAAAGGAAAACGTAAAATCATCCTGACTACCGTAAAAGATTTTCAGCGGGGAGGAAGGTTAGAATTCTTCTGGAAAAACGAAGAAAAAATCAGATCCGGAGGATCAATAAAAATTTCCGACCTGCCACCCAATAAACCCGGAGATCCGGTTCTGACAATAAATTGTGCTTTTAATGGAAGAGATAAAGTTAAAATCGGATACAGAACCGATAAAAACAAACGTCTAACCAGGAGTTTGATCGTTCCCCAGGACTTTCAACCTGAAAGAAAACATAGATCTTTTCTAAACCCGGGGATATTGATGGTCATTATTTTCGGGATATTTATAACTCTGATGATTATAATTTCACCCTGGGTAGGAAAATCAGAAAAATCAACACAGCAGCTGCCATCTAATAACCGGACAGCGAATACCCTTCCAGCTGTGAATCAGCAGGAAACTGAAGAGACCACTCATATAGAAAGGATTAAAGAACAACCAGAACCGACTGTCACCAGGGACGCTATTTCCGAAAGAACTCCCGAACCTTCGGCGAAGGATGAGACTAATTCTCCAGTAATTACGATGGATACCCTTAATAAATCAATCTATTTCCAACCGGAATCATATGAACTCACAGAGAAGGCCATAGCCGAGCTCGAAATACTGTCAATTAGCCTTAAAGGACAGGATCTTTCCAGATTAAGAATAACAGGACACTGTGCTCTCTTCGGAACCGAAGAAGAGAGAGTTGAATTATCCTTAAAAAGAGCAGAAAATACGGCGGACTACCTGCGCAGCAGAATGGATATCCCGGAATCAACCCCTATTCGAGGTTTCGGTGGTTCAGCACCGGCTTCTATGGATAAAGATAAACAGGATAGAAACCGAAGGGTAGAAATCGAACTAAACCCATAAATACCAAATAATAATGGAAGGTTTCTTTTTTTTACACGCATTATTTATCCAAGCCGCATAAAAAAGATTTTTTTCTCGACAATTGGGTTTATGAGTCAATATAATTAAAAGGTACATACACTTGAACCCGGAGGTTAGTATGAATAAGAATGTTGGATTTATTTCATTCAGAATATCTGGTACAGATGGCGTCTCCCTGGAAACCATGAAATGGGCCCAGGTTCTGGAGGACAATGGTTTCAACTGTTTCTTTATGGCAGGAGAACTCGATACACCGGAAGAAAAATCTTTTATTTCGGAGGCTTCCCATTTTACCCATAAAGGAATCAAAGAGTTATACGCCAGTTCATTCGATCAGACCTTGAGAACAGCAGACCTAACCCATGGAATTCACGAATATAGGATAAAATTAAAGAAAGATCTGTATGAGTTCATCCATAAATTCAATCTTGATATGCTTATTCCCCAGAATACCCTGACAATCCCGCTAAACGTCTCCCTCGCTCTGGCCATAACTGAAGTTATCGCCGAAACAGGGATTGCCACCATAGCCCATCACCACGATTTCTTCTGGGAAAGGAAACGTTTTTTACGCAACTGTGTCTGGGACTATCTAAATTGTGCCTACCCTCCCCACCTGGGCCCCATCCAGCATGTGGTCATAAACTCCTCGGCCCAGAATCAGCTTGCTCTGCGAACGGGAATATCTTCCACACTCATCCCTAACGTCATGGATTTCGATAATCCCCCGGAAGGGATCGATGAGTACACAAAGGATGTAAGGACAGAACTCGGAGTCGAGGACGATGAACTCCTTATCCTTCAACCCACAAGGGTTGTTCAGAGAAAAGGTATCGAGCATGCCATTGAGCTTGTGGCCAGGATAGGAAGAAAGGCCGCACTCGTAATCAGCCATGCTTCGGGGGATGAAGGATATGAATATGAACAGAGGGTGATGGAGTTTGCAGAGGTCATGAATATCCGGGCACTCTTTGTCTCTCACAGGATAGATGAAACAAGAAGAGTGGACGAGGAAGGCCGCAAGATTTATACCCTGCAGGATATTTACCCCCATGCGGATCTGGTAACCTATCCGTCTCTGGTTGAGGGGTTTGGAAACGCCTTCCTGGAAGCCATCTACTTCAGGAAACCCATTCTTGTAAATAATTATTCCATATACTCATTTGATATAAAACCAAAAGGATTTGATGTTATTGAGATGGATAATTTCATCAGTGATTCCACCATCAGAGAGACCAGGGCGATACTTGATTCTCCCGAAAGAATAAAACAGATGACCGATACCAACTATAAACTGGGATTGAAGTACTACTCCTACACGGTTCTGGAAGAAAAACTGATGCATTTGATGTCGGTAGTCTGGGGAAAAGACACTTTTTGCCGTTAAATTAAAGAGAGTACATAAGGATTCCCGCCGCGACACCAACATTCAGGGAATCCACACGATTTGTCATGGGGATAGAGACAAGCTCTCGGCATGAGGCAATCCGGTCTTCGGAAAGACCGGAGCCCTCATTTCCAACCATGAGGGCAATTTTCCATGGCATCTCACCACCCTCTTCATGATTCTGATGCCACTCATTTATATTGATACTGCCAGGACGGGACAAAACGGCCCCGGTGAGAATAAAATCATCGGCTTCCAAAACCTTTAGAACCGACGATGTGGAATTGTTCCCTTCCACATCAGCCACACCCCAGGGAAGATTAAGGACAGAGCCCATTGAGGCTCGCAATGAAGCCCTTGAAAAGGGATCCGCACAGCCATCCATAAGAACGACACCATCCCAGCCTAAAGCAGAAGCAGACCGAAACAGCCCCCCCAGATTAAATGGATCACGAACATCCGAACAGAGAACAAGCTTACTCGCATGGGTAATTATTTTCTCTACAGCCAGTGGCGGGGGTCTGTATCCCGCAGCAAGGACGCCCCGATGGAAGTTAAAACCGCAAATATCTTCAAGTCCGGCCCTGTCGAAAGTAATTATCGGCGGACGAAGCTCCTCGGGAAGCTGCTCTATGTGATTACGGAATTCATCCTCCAGAGAGGTAAGACAGAGAATGGAATGGAGTTTCACTCCCGAAGCGATAACCCGCTCTACAAGAAAGCGGCCTTCGGCAATAAACAGACCTTCACCACGCAGGTCTTTACCTCTCATCCCGGAATAGACCTTAAGTTCTTCAGAATATTGATACATATAAAAAAAAATGAGGCTGCCTAAAGCAGGCAGCCCCGTTTCCAGCCGGAGGCTTCAGGCTGGAAACACCCCTCCTTTTCTTTTCTGTTCCCTGTGGTTATGCCCTCAGGTCAGCAAAGAAAATTCATAAACAATGATGAAATCATTATTGCTACCAGAACGCTTAATTGTCAACAAAAAGTTTTCATTTATGATTAATTTTCTTTACATTTATGTAACTATCCCTTCATCTGGGGAAAAGCTGATAAAGAATAGGCCTTCATATGATCAAACAGGATTGATACGAATCTTGCGGCTGATTATACTCAAATTATGATAAATCCCAGAATTATTGTGTTTCATTACCATCTCCTGCCGGGAGGGGTCACCAGTGTCATCTCTACCGGAATGGAGGCTTTGATAGAGTATATACCGGAAATAGTGGCAATAACCCTTGTTACAGGAAGGGATGAGAACAGTGAAAAAATCGGCTCAAAACTGCGCAACAGGGCTGGAGAGCTGGGAAGAGAAGACCTTAAAATTGAAATCAGATGCCTTCCCGAAACAGATTATGACAATAACATCCCGGAATCTGCAGACATTCTGGAAAAAAAAGCGGATCATCTATCGGCAAAACTGCTTAAGGAGTTTGGCGGAAGCCCCTGGTGGATCCACAATTACCATATCGGGAAAAACCCGATACTCACAAGGGCATTGATCAAAACAGCAGCAGCAACCCGGGACCAGCGGTTTTATCTCCAGATTCACGACTTTCCCGAAAGTGGAAGGCTGCAGAATCTGAAAGGACTTGAAGGAGTCAAACCACTCTACCCGACGGGTCCCAATATAAATTATTTCACCATAAACGCAAGAGATAGAAAAATTCTCATCAAGGCAGGTCTGCCTTCGAAACGGGTCAACCTCATGCCCAACCCCGTAAAATATCCACATACAGAAAGGATCACCACCTTAAACGATAAATCAAGGATAAAAGAGAGAATGCGGGCTTACTGGGGAGGCGAATTCCAGGAATTTAACCCCGATTCTCCACTGGCTTTTTACCCTGTCAGATCCATACGGAGAAAGAATATCCTCGAGGCAGGGGCCCTGGCGCTTCTATCGGAACAAAAAATAAATCTGATAGTCAGCCTTCCCGGAGTTTCGAAGCAGGAAAACGCCTATTCGGAACTTGTCCATTCGCTGTTCAGCCGGGGAATTATTCCTGGAATCTGGGGAACAGGCTTAGGGTCGGAATCTATAAATGAGAATGATACTGAAAATGATATCCCCACCTTCGACGAGATCGCCTCAGCCTGCGATGTCGTTCTATCATCTTCCCTTCAGGAGGGATTCGGGTACTTGTTTGTAGAAGCCGCAGGCTGGGGTAAACCCCTATTCAGCAGAAAACTCGATATTCTCGAGGAAATAACACCAATCCTTGAAAAGGATCGATGGCAGACATATGAAAAGATTACGGTCCCCCTCTTCGGCAATATGAAAAGCAGGATGACCCGATTCTATAAGAACCATATTTCTCAACTGAACGGGTTACTGCCCGATGAGTTAATCAGCAGGATATATAATGATTTTCCCAAATTTACGGCTGAAGAATCGGAAAATTATGGTGTAGATTTCTCATACCTTCCTATACAGCTTCAGGCAGAAATCCTTGAAAAACTGAAATCAGATACTGAATTCCGAAAAGAGTGTATACAAATGAATGGTTCAGCACTTTCGAATCTCGAATCAAGCTTAAAGACCTCCGATATGCCTCTCAGCCAAAAGGAAAAGACCGAAATTGAGAACTTTTTCGGATTGGAATCGTTCAGCAGGAGATTCAGAAGTATAATTGAAGAAAAAGAAACCACCATAAACAGAGAGACAATAATGAAACCAAAATCTGACACCAATTTTGGGGCCGCGGTACTGAAGGCGTTTAATTCCCCCGAATACCACAGACCTATCTTTCAACCTTTTACAGGAGAGACCCTTTGAAAAAAAGAAATATCCTCCTGATTCTTACAACTCTTATTTTGATACTCATTTATTCACAAATGTTAACCGCCGAGGTGTCTTTAGACCGAAAAAGGGGTGATTTTCTCACTCTGAAAATTGCTGTTTTCGGCCCGGGGGATCCCCTCTATGTTTGGTGGGGTCATATTGGGCTCATCGTTGAGGACAAACTTTCCAAACGCTCTATTTTTTATGATTATGGGCTATTTTCCTTTGATAATGAAAATTTCTTCCTCAACTTTGCCTTCGGGAGACTGCTTTACAGTTGCGGGGCCTCTCCGACGTCAATGAATCTGGAGAGATACAAAGAGCAGAACAGGAATATTACCCTTTATACTCTGGATCTGAGCCCCGAAAAAAAACTTGATGTCTGGCGATTCGCAGAGCACAACATCCTGCCGGAAAACAGGAACTACTACTACCATCAATTTAACGATAACTGCTCCACACGAATCAGGGATATTATCGACATGGCGATTGATGGTCAGCTGTCAGAAGCGACATCGGGGCCCGGGAGAATGACATTCCGGGAGCACGTGAGAAGGCATACCTGGTTCAGCCCCTTCTTCGACTGGTTTCTGATGTTCATCATGGGTGAAAATATTGATAAACAAATAACCGAATGGGACGAGATGTTTCTTCCTGGCGAGGTTGGTCAACAGATAGAAAGTTTCATTTATACCGGCGAAAGCGGGCTTGAACGAAAGCTTGTATCGGAAAAAGAGGTCTACTTTGTGGCCGATAACAGACCTGCCGTACGAGAAGAACCCCGCAGGCAATGGCCCCTGGAGCTAACAGGAGGTCTCATTTTTGCCTGGGGTCTTGCAATCCTGAGATTAAGAGAGAACAGGGGGACCAGGATTACCCTGGGATCACTTAATGCACTCCTGGGGCTCTTTCTGGGATCTGCCGGGGCTGTAGTCTGTTTCATGTCATTTTTTACAAATCACGACTATAGCTGGCACAACCTTAATACTCTGTTTATAAATCCGATCTTTTTGGCAACAGTTCCAGCTGGAATAATCTATGCCACGGGCAGAGGGGGTAAATGGAGATTTGCACCGGAAAAAATCCTTTCAGGAGTATGGACACTGACCTTCACTCTGGCCATTCTATCGGTAATTCTGAACCTTTTCCCTGGAATACACCATGACAACAGGATTACACTGGCAGCCTTTCTACCGCCGGCTTTCGTTATGAGCGGATACTTTCGTTTAATTTTTCATGGAAAACAGAAAAACATCGTAGCTTTGCATCAGGATTCCTCCGAAAAAAGTATTAATGAAAAATAAACAAAATCCTTAATACCATGTCAGCACTTTAAATTCTTTTTAAAATTCATTATAATAGTGGCAACTTATTGCCGGAAAACAGAGGATTCAATTTCTGCGCTTTCCGGCAAATGAACAACAAATTAGTTTTTAGCAAATTAAAATCTCAATAGGAGTATCGCATGAGCAATTCTAAGAAAATTACGATTGACGGTAATGCGGCGGCCTCACATGTTGCCTACGCTTTCAGTGAAGTAGCTGCCATTTACCCAATCACCCCTTCTTCCCCCATGGGAGAATATGCCGATTCCTGGGCATCTACCGGAAGGGTAAACCTTCATGGACGTAAGGTCGATGTAATCGAAATGCAGTCCGAAGCCGGAGCAGCAGGTGCTGTTCACGGAACCTTGAGCGCCGGAGCTCTTACTACCACATTTACAGCATCACAGGGTCTTCTTCTTATGATCCCTAATATGCACAAAATTGCGGGGGAAATGCTTCCCACAGTATTTCACGTTTCAGCCAGATCTCTGGCACATCAGTCCCTCTCTATTTTCGGAGATCATTCTGATGTAATGTCCACACGAAACACCGGTTTTGCAATGACTGCAGCAGCCTCTATCCAGGAAACAATGGACATTGCTCTTGTTGCCCACCTTGCCACCCTGAAATCAGAGGTTCCTTTCTTAAGCTTTTTCGACGGATTCAGAACATCCCACGAAATTCAGAAGGTGAACGAAATCTCCTATGAAGATATGGCAACCCTTGTTGAACCCGAATATATTGAAAGGTTCAGAGCAAGAGCCATGACTCCCGATAAACCCATCGTTAAAGTGGCTGCCCAAAACCAGGATGTTTACTTCCAGGGTCGGGAAACAACCAATAAATATTACGATGCCGTACCAGCTATTGTTCAGGAATACATGGACAAAGTTGGTGAGCTGACCGGTAGAAAATACAACCTTTTCGACTACGTTGGTGCCCCCGACGCAGAGAAGGTTATTATCGCCATGGGTTCTGCCTGTGATACAATTGACCTCACTGTTAAACACCTTGTTGCCAAGGGAGAGAAAATCGGTGCAATCAAAGTAAGACTCTACCGACCATTCTCCGCCAAGCACTTTGTTGAAGCACTTCCTTCAAGCGTGAAAAAGATTGCAGTTCTCGATAGAACAAAAGAACCCGGCTCACTTGGTGAACCCCTCTATCAGGATGTTGTTACTGTACTCAATGGCAAAGGCATTGAAATCATCGGTGGACGTTATGGTCTCTCCTCCAAAGAATTCAATCCATCCATGGTTAAGGCTGTTTACGAGCACCTCGACAATGGATGTTTCCATGGTTTTACAGTGGGAATCAATGATGATGTTACCAACAAATCCATTCCTGTTAATGAATTAGTTGACGTTGCTCCCGCAGACGTTATCTCCTGTATGTTCTGGGGACTTGGTTCCGACGGTACCGTTGGTGCCAATAAGAACTCCATTAAAATCATCGGTGAAAACACCGAGATGAACGCCCAGGCCTACTTTGTATACGATTCAAAGAAATCCGGAGGTATCACAACCTCTCACTTAAGATTCGGGAAATCTTCCGTCAACATGCCCTGGCTTATCGATGCTGCCGACTTTGTCGCCTGTCACAACCCGGCCTACATCGGTCGATATGATATGTTAAGTCCCTTGAAAGCGGGAGGAATCTTTCTCCTGAACTCGGAAATTCCCACCTCAGAGGTTTTTGACCACCTGACGAAGGAAGAGCAGCAGATCATCATTGATAAGAAAATTAAGTTCTATAATTTAAATGCATTGAAAATTGCAGAAGCTGTAGGTATGGGTAACAGGATCAATACTGTTATGCAGACTGCCTTCTTTAAGCTCTCCGGTGTACTTCCCGAGGTAGAGGCTATTGAACTTATCAAGGCTTCCATTAAAAAAGCATACATCCGAAAGGGTGAACATGTTGTTAAGATGAACTGGGAATGTGTGGATAATGCTTCCGCAGCAATTGAACAGGTTGAAGTACCCTCTTCAATCGGTAAATCCTACGTACCTAAAAAACTCATCAAAGACGATGCAGATGTATTCGCTAAAAATATCATAGATAGGATCATGCACCTTAAGGGTGACGATATCCCCGTATCCCAGATGTCCTTTGACGGTGTTATTCCCACGGGAACAACCAAACTCGAAAAGAGGGGTGTTGCCCCCAGAGTTCCTAAATGGCTCAGTGAAAACTGTATTCAGTGTAACCAGTGTGTTATGGCCTGTCCCCATGCGGTTGTTCGAGCCAAGCAGATTGCCCCTGCTGATCTTTCAGGTGCACCTGAGGGATTTGAAACTGTTAAATCCAAAACAAAGAATGAGAAGGATCTTGATTATAGAATCCAGGTTTATGTAGAAGACTGTACAGGCTGTGGTGTATGTGTAGACGTATGTCCTGCTAAAACCAAAGCCCTTGAATTCTCCACTCTTGAAATCGAAAGAGAAGCCGGTCAGGTGGAAAGGGTTGAATTCTTTGAAAACCTCCCCAACAATGTTATCGATGGTGTCCCTGCCAACTCGGTTAAGGGTGTTCAATTCAAGAAACCCCTCTTCGAGTTCTCCGGAGCATGTGCCGGTTGTGGTGAAACACCTTACGTTAAACTGACCACCCAGCTCTTCGGTGAAAGAATGGTTGTTGCCAACGCAACAGGATGTTCTTCCATTTATGGTGGAACCTTCCCTACAATTCCCTACTGTAAGGATGACAACGGAAGAGGACCCGCATGGGGGAACTCACTCTTTGAGGATAATGCAGAATACGGTTTCGGTATGAGACTCGCTGTTGACTCCAATAGAGGCCAGCTCAAGATGAATGTTGAAAAGGCACTTGCTTCAGGAACAACTCCCGAGCTTACAGCAGCTATGAAAAAGTCTATTGAACTATGGGATTCCAAGGAAGCCGAGGCTCTTGATGCCCAGGATGCCGTTAAGGCCGCTCTTCCGGCAGCAATCTCCGCAGCATCAGGTGTGGAAAAGGCAACTCTTGCCAAAATTCTTGAGCTTTCCGATTACTTCGTTGATAAATCCGTATGGATCTTCGGTGGTGACGGATGGGCATATGACATTGGATATGGAGGACTTGACCATGTTGTTGCCAGCGGCAAGAATGTTAATATCCTTGTAATGGACACAGAGGTTTACTCAAACACCGGCGGACAGGCTTCAAAAGCGACACCAATCGGTGCCGTTGCCAAGTTTGCCAATGCAGGTATGCGACTCGGTAAGAAAAATCTCGGATTCATGTGCATGAGTTATGGTTATGTTTATGTGGCCTCCATCTCCATGGGAGCAGACAGAAACCAGACAATGAAGGCTTTCCAGGAAGCAGAAGCATGGGACGGTCCTTCGATCATCCTGGCATATGCCCCCTGTATCAACCATGGAATCGACATGAGTAAGTCTCAGTCAAAAATGAAAGATGCTGTTAATGCAGGTTATTACCCGCTGTACAGATACAATCCTGCCCTTGAAGAAGGAAGTAGATTCAATTGGGATGCCAAAGACCCCAAAGCCGATTTCCAGGATTTTATTAAGAGTGAAGCACGATACACGGCTCTTTACAGCACAGCACCCGACGAAGCAGATGCACTTTTTGCTGAAGCGGAAGTTGATGCCAAGAGAAGATGGGACTTTTTCAAAAAAATGGGAGAAATCATGTAGGCTAACCGCCTGATGAATTGATCTTATATTTCATTTATAAAAAACCCCTTATGTTGGATTTTTGTCCGACATAAGGGGTTCATATTATTTATTGAATGGGGGAGCTATTATCCTCCCGCCTCTACAAATATCACTCGGTATCATTACCTGTATTCTTGGCAGATTTTTTATCATCGATACTTTTATTTCGCAACCCGCGATCTTTAATCTCTTTGTACCACTTCTGCTTACCATATAAATCCTTGAAGCATTCAGGACAAAGGCTGTGAGAAAAAAGGACCTCGGAATGCTCCTCAAAATAGTTCTCTAACTGACTCCAGTATCCTTTATCATCCCGGATCTTTTTACAACTAGCACAGATGGGAAGAAGTCCTTCCAGGGTTTTTATACTATCCAGGGCCTGTTTCAATTCGAGAATAACTGCTTCTCTTTCAGCCTCAACTTTTTTTCGATTTCTGATCTCTTTCTCAAGCTTTCGATTCCAGATCAATATCACAGCAAAAACAGCAAGAAAAATGCCGCTTACTATAAGTACAACCTTAATTACGTCCATTAATTGTATACCATACTCATATTTTATGGATAACCATTCATTTCGAATTTCTGAATGCTCCAGTGGGGAGAGGGCAGCAAGCCCTTTATTGATAATGGAGACAAGTTCTGGCCAGTCATCCCGGACAGCGATATACAGATCATAATTACCATATTTTGTCGGGGCAGCGACTTTTAAATTGGTAAGACCATATTTATTAATAAGATAACTGGCTGCACCTAAATTTTCAATGTAAGCATCTACAAGGCCATTTGAGAGAGCTTCCAGGGACTCTTTAGGGGAATCGAAATAGTGTGGAACAATATTAATTCCATCCTGCCTGAGCCAGTCATTAATAATATTTTTCTCTATCACAGCAACATGAACATCATGAAGATCCTCCAATCCGCTAATGAAGGGAGAATCATCCCGGGAAATAATAACCAGAGGAAAAGAGAGGATGGGTTCAGTAAATAGGAGGTACTCTTCCCTTTCGGGGTTTCGGGCGGCGCAGGCAACAAGGTCGATTTCATGCGTCTTAGCCTGCCTCAGGACCTCAGCCCAGGGGATATCCACTCGGTTAACAGCTTCAACATCAATACGATTAAGGATGTTTTTAACATAATCAGAAGCGATCCCCTGGCCATCCCCCTCCTCATTATAAAAATGGAAGGGGGGGAAATTTTGTGGACCGCTGATTACTATCTTTGGATGCTCTTCAATCCATCGCACCTCTTCCGGTGTCAGGGATAAGGATAGATAAGGAAAAGGTTCCTGGGAATCCTCTTCATTATTATCTGCCCACAGGGATAAAAGAGATGAAAACATGAGTAGAGCCATTAGTAGAACTCTTAAGGTAATGATGTATTTTGAATTATGCTCCAATTGAACTCCTTTATAGAGTTTAATTATAAGCTATAAAAAAATTAATGCAAATTTTTAAACAAATAGACGATCGATTTGCATTAATATAGAATTCCAAAGGGAATAACCGGAAGCCTTAAACATTCAGGCTTCCGGTTAGGTTTTAAAATGGGAGTTAAACTATCACCTATTTCTCATGATAAACGGTATGGAGAAGATGATGAGATTTTTCACCAAGGGGCTTTTTCAGAAAATCCTCATATATCTTCAGTATTGAGGGGTTTTCATGAGATTTTCTAAGAGGCTTGCTCTCATCCTCAGCATAAAGGGCCTTCATCCGGGCCGTCCGTACTTCATCCGTACTGAACCGGGGTTGACCACCACCCCCTATACAACCGCCGGGACAGGTCATAACTTCCACAAAATGGTAGTCAGCACGCCCCTCCTTGATGCTATCCAGTACATCGGCAGCATTTGCCAAACCATGAGCTACGGCAACCTTAAGTTCTACTCCTTCCAGGAAGGACCATTCAGGAACGGTTCCCTCTATGGTAATCACCGCCTCCTTAATCCCCTGAAAGCCAGCCACAGGAGTGAGATGAAGATTTTCAAAAGGGACTTCCCTACCGGTTACGATCTCATAGGCTGTCCGTAGAGCGGCCTCCATAACACCTCCCGTATTGGCAAAGATATCCGCAGCACCTGTTGATTCCCCAAGGGGATGATCCATAAGGCCATCGGGGAGTGAGTTAAAGCCTATCCCCGCCCCCTTTATCATCCTCCCGAGCTCCCGGGTTGTGAGGACGAAATCAACATCCTGGTACCCGGAATCGTTCATCTCTGCTCTGGCACATTCATACTTTTTTGCCGTACATGGCATAATGGAAACAACAACCAAATCCTTGGGATCAATCTCCTTCTGCTTTGCATAGTAGGTTTTTGCCACAGCCCCGAACATCTGCTGGGGAGATTTACAACTGGAGATATTATCCAGGAAATCAGAGTAGAAATACTCAGCGAAATTGACCCAGCCAGGAGAACAGGAAGTGAACATGGGCAGAGCCACATCCTCCTTATCGACCAGAGCTTTCTTAAGCCTTGTTAAGAGTTCAGTTCCCTCTTCCATGATCGTAAGATCCGCAGCAAAATTGGTATCGAAAACCGCATCAAATCCCAACGTCCGGAGGGCGGAAACCATCTTCCCGGTAACCAGAGTCCCCGGAGGGTTGTCAAAACATTCCCCCAGAGCGGCACGTATCGCCGGGGCAGTTTGAACAATCACATGTTTTGAGGGATCATCAAGGGCCTCCCAGACATTGTCAATGTCCGACCGTTCTGTGATAGCTCCGACGGGGCAGACAGCAGCACACTGCCCACATTGCACACATTGAACTTCGCTCAGAGAGTGGGTGAAGGCAGGGCCGATCAAAGTTTCGTATCCTCTATTCTGAGGGAAAAGGGCCCCCACTTTCTGGACCTCATTACAAACGGTTATACACCTTCGGCATTTTATACACTTCCCCGTATCCCTCACGAGACCCAGGGTGGAATTATCTATCCACGAAAGGGGTTTTTCTCCTTCGTAAATCGGCATGATAATACCGAGCTGAGCGGCCAGGGCAGAGAGCTCACAATCCTCATTCCTGTCACAATACTGACAATTCCCCTCATGCTCACTAAGTATGAGTTCAACGACCATCTTCCTGGCCTCCCTGGCCCTCTTACTGGCAGTGAAAACCTTCATTCCCTCAAATACAGGAGTAATACATGCCGGCATCAGGTTTACCGCCCCTTCCACCTCCACAACACATACCCGACAGGCACCAAGGGGCGTTTTTTCTTTCAGGTAGCAGAGGGTAGGAATATTCATACCGGCCATTTCAGCAGCCTGAAGAATGGTAGAACCAGTTTCGATTTTTATGTCCTGTCCATTTACATTTACATTAAGCATTGATTTCCTCCCTGATTTCAGCCGGTTTTCCATAATCACACCTTAAACATCTTGCACACTGCCGGAGAGCAACCCCCTCGGTCCAGGGCAGTTCAACCTCATCAAAGTTATACCGCCGTTTCTCTACAGGAATCAGGGGAACCTGCTCACGGGGATAGGTAACAGGCTCTTCATCCGGGTCGAAGGCTGTTTCCAACTCACGGCCATCCCTCCAGAAGGCGTTGTCTTCTCCTGTCAGCATAAAATCAATACCGACAGCGGCCCGTTCGCCCCCCTGGATAGCCGTTACAACCGAAGAGGGACCGGTAATCACATCTCCCCCCGCATACAGCCACTTAAGCGAAGTCTGCCCTGTAAGCTCATTTATGGAAATAAATCGGCCATCGACCTTCTCAAGGCCTTCGAAATCCGGAATGAACCCCAGTTTTTGTCCTATAGCAGAGATGATCTGATCCGATTCAATAACAAATTCGGTATTAGACTCTTCAAGGGGTCTTCGCCGCCCCTTCTTGTCAAAGCCGCCCAAGGTCATGGAAACACATTTCAGTCCGGCAACTCTTCCCTCTTTTATAACAACCTCTTTAGGAGCCGTCAGTGCCATTATCTTTACACCTTCGGTAACAGCCTCCTCAATCTCCTCCTTGTACGCAGGCATCTGCCTCTGACTCCTCCGGTAGGCAATGATAACCTCCTCGGCACCAAGCCGCACGGCCGTCCGAGCAGCATCAACAGCGGCATTGCCGCCACCCACAACAACAACTTTTCTACCAACTTTCACATTACCCCGAATATTGTACTCTTTCAAAAAGGAGAGTGCATCATCCACGCCGATTGCGCCTTCACCGGGGATCCCCAGCTCGGTACTTTCGGGGGCTCCCATGGCCAGAAAGACGGCTTCAAAACCCTCTTTCCGGAGCTCTTTCAGAGTAAAATCTTTACCTAACTTCTTATTTGTGTTTATTTTCACACCAAGATTTTCTATCATCCTGATTTCTCTGGCAATTATCTCACGAGGAAGCCTGTAGGAAGGAATCGCCTGGGTCATCATCCCCCCGGGCCGCGACTCAGCTTCAAAGATTTCAGGCCGATATCCAAGACGGGCAAGGAAATACGCACAAGAAAGTCCGGCAGGCCCGCCACCGACAATGGCAATTTTATGCCTTTCATTTTCAAGATTTTCCCTTATTTCGGGAAGCTGAACCGTAACCTCCTGCTCGACCATGTAGCGCTTGATCGTCCTGATGGCCACCGATGAATCGAGGGTGGCTCTCCTGCATTTATCTTCACAGGTATGAAAGCAAACCCTGGCACATATGGCGGCAAAGGGATTCCTCTCTCGATGAAGCTTCAAGGCCTCGGCATACCGTTTCTCCTTGGTCAGGGCAATAAATCCGGGGATGTCTACCCCGGCGGGACAGGCGGACTGACAGGGAGCCCGGACAAGGTCTGTGCAGACGCCGGCGGCACAATGCTTATGCAGGATGTGATCTTCATACTCCCCGCGAAAATGCTGAATCGTAGAGAGAACAGGATTGGGAGCGGTTTGACCCAGGCCGCAAAGGGCAGTCTGCTTAATCTGGGTTCCCAGATTAACAAGTGAATCAATATCTGAGAGTTCTCCATCCCCTTCACAGATACGGGCGAGAATTTCATGCATTCTCTTAATTCCCACACGACAGGGTACACATTTACCGCAAGACTCCTCGAGGACAAACTCCAGGAAGAATTTGGCCACATCGACCATACAGGTCTCTTCATTCATAACAACAAGACCACCGGATCCCATTATAGCGCCCAGCTCTTTCAGGCTTTCATAATCCAAGGGAACGGATAAAAACTCCTTGGGGATACATCCACCCGAAGGACCACCTATCTGGGCCGCCTTAAAAGGCTTATCCCCCTCCATACCACCACCCACGTCGTAGATCAGATCGCCCAGAGGTGTTCCGATAGGAACCTCAACAAGACCAATATTTCGAACATTACCCGTCAGGCTGAAAATCTTTGTTCCGGGACTCTCTTTGGTTCCCATTTTTCTGAACCATTCGGCTCCCTGATGAATAATAAGGGGAATTGTACCCAGGGTTTCAACATTATTCAGTACGGTGGGTTTATCCCACAATCCCTTTACAGCCGGAAATGGTGGTCGGGGACGGGGTTCTCCCCGCTTTCCCTCTATTGAGGCCATGAGGGCTGTCTCTTCACCGCATACAAAGGCGCCGGCCCCCTTTGCCACATGCAGATCAAATGAAAACCCGGAACCAAGGATGTTTTTCCCAAGAAGCCCCATTTTTCTGCAGTTTTCCAGGGCCGTTTCCAGTCGATTTATGGCCAGAGGATATTCGGCACGGCAATAGATATACCCTTCATCGGCTCCGATGGCGTATGCACCTATCAATAACCCCTCGATAACCGCATGGGGATCTGACTCGATAAGGCTTCGGTCCATAAAAGCACCGGGGTCCCCTTCATCCGCATTACAGAGCATATATTTTTTATTCCCCGGTGTTTTCCGGCAGAATCCCCACTTTAGAGCCGTGGGAAATCCACCGCCGCCCCGTCCGCGTAAACCGGAACATTTCACCTCCTCAATAACCTGTTCAGGAGTCATCTCCACAAGTGCTTTATGGAGCCCGAAATACCCATCCCGGCCAATATACTCATCAATGGAATCGGCTTCTATCACCCCTTTATTCCTGAGGACACAGAGTTTCTGATTGGCAAAAAACGGGAGATCCATATACCGGGGAATAATAGCCCCGGAAACAGGATGATGATACATGAGCCTCTTTACCAGCCTTTGCCCCAGGATATGCTCTGTAATAATCTCGGGAACATCTTCAGCAGCCATCCCATGATAGAGGATCCCTCCGGGGTACATGACCATGATGGGGCCCACGGCACAGAAACCATTACAGCCGGTGCGAACGAGAGTAACCCTATCTTCCAGCATATGTTCAGCAATCTGCTCTACAAGAGCAGCAGCCACCTCTGTAGAGGAAGAAGACTGGCAGCTGGTTCCCATACAGAGGGCGATATCAATCCGCCCATCACCGGCAGCCATCTCGGCGGGGAGGTCAACCTCCGTATATTCTCTCTGAAGCGTCCTGAATGAAAGACGTTCGGACATAGATTCTTTTATTTTCAGCAGGTCTGTTTTATTTTTAAGAATACTACTCACCCTCAGACTCCTTATCCCGTAAATCCTGAACAATTTCTTCAATTCTGCCGGGTTTCACCCGCTGATAGACCTCATCATTTACCATGACAACCGGAGCCAAACCACAGGCCCCGAAGCATCGACCGACTTTCAAAGAGAAAAGTTCATCTTCCGTTGTCTGATCTATATCGATCCCGAGAACGTCCCGAAAGGTTTTCAGAACCTCCTTACCTCCCCGGACATAACAGGAGGTCCCAAGGCAAACCTGAATAACATATTTCCCCTGAGGAACTATGGAAAAATTCTTGTAAAAGGAGACAACCCCGGCGACTTCACTATAATGAATATCCATCTTTTCGCTGATTCTCTTAAGTGATATCTCCGGGAGATAACCGAATGTACCTTGAGCGGCCTGAAGAACGGGAATAAGAGCACCTTCCCGGCCGGAACATTCAGCAACAATAATGTCAGTTTGTTGTACGATTTCTTCTTCTGTGAGTTTCTTCTTTGAAGAGAGCACTGCCTCAGTCATAATCTTCTCCTGTTATTTGATTTCCGGAGAAACATAACTATCAGACGGAAGCCGTTGTGGAGGAAGCACGACCGCAGGAGCCTTAAGAGTTAGCTTTCCGGATCGATTCAAGCAGGACAGGATGACTGATAATTATAGCCTTACATGTAGTTAATTTGTTATCGATAAAAATAGGATAACTTGGAAAATACGAGTTGTCAAACCTTATTTGTTTAGTATTAGTTCTTTTCTTAACGATATATTTTTCTCTATATATCTTTTTTTACATTACAAGGTAATCACATTCTCCTATCGATTTCACCTGTAAAGCCCCCCTCAGGATGGGGTACAAGTGATAGAATATTCCGGATCGAACTTACCTCCTGCTCGGTTCGATGGCTGACATAGAGAATTGTGGAGAGCCCTGAGTTGCCAACCCATTCGATCGTCTTTAGGACCTGGGAAGTATGGGCATCATCGAGGCCCTGACAGGGTTCATCCAGAATGAGCAATTCCGGTGCTTTAATCATGGCGCGACTTATGAGAACAGATCTCTGAAGTCCAAAAGATATATCCTTAAAAGATCGATCTTCCCATCCCCCCAAATCCAACCGGGCACACCAGGTCAGAGCATGTTCTATCTGAACAGGATCCGGTTTTTCATAAAGACCGACCGAATCAAAATAGCCGGAGAGGATGACTTCCAGGATACTAGGCCCCTTTAAGAAACCAAGATGAAAAGCGCCGGAGACAAAACCAATCTTCTGTTTAATCTCCCATACAGACTCTCCGGACCCTTTTTTGCGGCCGAAAAGGGAAATATCCTGCCCGAAAGCCTTGGGATTATCCCCCGTGATAAGGGAGAGCAGGGTCGATTTTCCCGCACCGTTGGGACCGGCAATCTGCCAGTGATCATTTTCAAGAACCCGCCAGTTCAAATCCTTGAGAATGGGTTCGGTAAGATAACTCACATCAACTCTATTCATCTCTATGATGGGTTTCCGATCGGTTTTCGCAATTATATCAGGGGCAATCGGTTCCCCTGTAAAAGAGAGGTGTCCCGATTCGGTAGAGACAATCTGCTCCCAGAGTTCTTTACCCTCTATAAAACCTGCTGTCCCCGATAAAACGCCCTCGGAAACAATCGCAAGGCCATCACTCCATTCGGGTATATCCGAGATCTTACCGGAAAGGAGCAAAATAGAAAGCTCTCCATGAAAATCTTTCAGTATCTGATTCAAATCTGCCACAGCCTCCTTATCCAGACCGGAAAAAGGGTCATCCAGAATGAGGAGGTCCGGCATATCGAGGAGACTCCGGCAAAGCAGGGTTTTCCTGAACTCTCCCGTGGAGAGATAGCGTAATCCACGATTCGATTTGGTGGTCAAGCCAAACCTATCTATAAGCTTATCTGCCTCCAGGGATAGATTATCGGGGATTTGATAGGATTTAGCACCGAGAGAAGAAGCACCGGCCGGGGCACCGCACACAAAAAGCTTAACAGTCCTGCCGGGATCTTTCTTTCCCTGCATAAACTCAGTATCGTCATAGTATTTTTCCCGCTCCATGATTAACGCCTGTTCACGGAATGAGACAAGCTCAACATCCCCGTCTATTTGAAGGTCCCCCGAGAGGTTTACACCATACCTCTTCTCACGGCCCTTTCCCGGTATCTCACCAGCTAAAATACCCGCCAGAAGACTCTTTCCGGAGCCATTGGCTCCCAGAATACCTAAAGTGGCTCCCTTGAGGATGAAAAAAGATGGAATATTTAAAAGGGCTGTACCTTCAAATGTAAATTGCAGATTGTTGATATGGACGAGCTGAGTTGTCTTCATGGGTATTAAAATATGTGATCCTGGAGATTATTTCAATCGGTATGAGCGAAGACTGCATCGTAAAGTTATTCGAGGAGTATATACTTCATGTTTACCTCAGTCAGCCTCCTGTCCCCCAAACCCCAGGAAGCACGGCAGTCAGTGAAGAGAGGCACATCCCAAGGCACTCAAAACGGTAGCTTCCTGAGCTTTTAAACCGAACCGATCCAGAAAAGCTCCCCACGGCGGGGAACTAAAGGACTCAGGATTTCAAATAATCCAGGACAGGCTTGTCTGCAAAAAACAATTCCCTGAGAACCGCCCGCCCCTTAAGGATCCTAACCTCAATGTAGGCTGAATTTTCACCAATCCCTGTCCAGTAGGCGGTTTCGGCCTCTTCAGCATAATCTTCATCGATGTAATATCTGTCGAAGGGAATATGAAAAGAAATTTCACCATTATTTATCTGATCGATCTTCAATCTGATAAAATCATTCCCGTCAGGTTTTCTCTCAGCAATCTCTGAGAGACTCGAAAACCCATCAGCGTCTTTCTTTAATACCACAAAAACCTTTTCACCTTCTTCATACTTCATATAGTCCGATGTTTTTACCGATCCATTAATCTCTAAGGCCACATATTTTCCGCGAAATGGATCATAAGGATCAACCGGCTCAGTGTGAAATTTATGTAAACTGCCTCGCCTGAGAATATTCTCACGGTCGATAACCATTGAAACAGACAGAAACAACTGAACAGCCGCACAAAGCAGAAACAAACCGATTATTATAGATTTCTTCATTTCTGCTCCTCCCCTCTCAATTTCTTAGAAAAATAGATATTGAACACAAGAAAAAACAGACCCAGTAAAATAAAAACAACCCCCCTTTCCGAAAAGGACATATCGACATCGAAGAATCTGGTAACGATCAGAGTGAGAGTGATAAGAATCCCTCCATTCGCTATTTTTATGCTCCGGCTGTTGATGCCCTTAAGGATCAAAGAAATCCCGATACCAAGAAGATATAAATTATAAAGAAGGGTACCTCCTGCCCCTATTAAAAAAAAGATTAAAGCAATAACCGGAAAAATAGAAATAATAGTGAAAATCTTTCTGTCCACCTTAAAATATGGAATTAAGTGATACAGCATAGCGCCTGCAGAAATTATAAGGGGGAACAAGAACCAGGGGGAATAGACCATATTGTCAGGGAATCGCCCTAGATTGTACCGCGTAAAACTTAATCCATAGATTAGACCAAGACCGGTAAGAAGACAGACCATCTCCCAGAACTTGTCAGAGGCTGAATCCAATCGATCCCTGAAAAAGCCGCTTTTTATAAAGATCACTATGAGAAAACAGCTATAGAGAAATATCCAGTAAAAAGAGAAGCCATTGTAAATACCTAGATGCACCAGCATTGACGTAAAAATCACAAGGAGTCCAATATTCGGGAGCATCCAGTGTTCATTCTTTATAACTCTATCTATAGTCAGGAAAAACCCCAAAAATAGTGTGAAGAAATGAAAGAGAGCAGGGCCATACTGAGGATAAAGAAACCCGGCGGCCACGGGAATCAGCATCGATATAAATAACAGATTAACGAATGTCAGTTTAACTTTACGGCTGAGAATCAGATAGAAAATAAGGAGAATGAGTACCCCCAAAATCACATAATCTGATACTGCGGCTAGGGGATGAAAGCGGTTTGCCACACGGATAGTACTAAAACCGACTCCATCCCAAAACTCCCTCATGGTGAACAGCACCGTCAATATGGACATTCCGAGTAAACCTACCCCCCGGTTAAGCCTGAGTCCATAGGAAGAAAGGTCCCCTGAAAGGTATAGCATAATAAAAAAACAGGAATATATTAAAATCCATAAACCCGGCAGCACTTTTTCAAGAGTAATCCCCAGGGACACAATCAGAGTGGCAATGACAAGGAATTCAATGAGACCCCGATGGTATACATTCCTGTTCCTTTTAAAAGATAAGAACAGGCGTGGAATGACTGCCGCGAAAAGAGGCCAGAACAATACGGCATTGCCTCCGTTGTTCTGGGCCATAACCGCCCAGGAAACGATAGTAAAAATATAAAGTATACTGGAAACATCAGATTTAAGAAAATAGCAGACAGGTAGTCCTCCCGCTGCCCATATCAGAAGGAAAGTATCAAGCTCTCCACCAAGATGGTAGATACGATCGATCATAGCTATAGCCGCTCCGATCATCAGATAATATATAATTCCGATTGTTTCGAACCAGATATCCTTTACCCGGCCTTTAATAATAAACATGGCACTGATTATCTGTAGAGCCAAAAGCGGCCCTAGAAATAAAGAGGATTGGACAAGCCTGTTTAAGCTGCTCCAGTTATGAGCAAGCAGCAGGATAATACCGCTACCGATCAAAAGCCCCCCAAGTATTCCGAAGACAATCATAATTCGGGCTTTATTATCTTTTTGGGTTTCCACCACCCCGTAATAATCATATATGTCATTCAACGCCTCGGTTTTGAGAACTCCATCTTTTTCGAGTTTTTTAAGTTCTGCAAAAAACCATTTCCTTTGTTTATCTTTCATACCTTCATTATAGTTGCCCCATTAATTTTATGATAGAAAAATAACCAAGATATTATTCCCGGAGGGTGGATATGCCGTGTCCATTCAACAAGGAAGCTCCTGTCATCAGCCTATATGCATTTCCTGTAAGAAGACTATAATTGCACAAATCGCAACACAAACTTAATTTATTTGCAATATGAGCAAGGTTGACAATTGCTTCTATCAGATCTATCCTTCTGATCAATAAACACGAGCCGGTATAAGCCGGAGACCGCCGTCGGCGGCATCATACGACAGAAATAGAACCTTGAATAAGGATGAAATTATGAATTATTTTAATACCCTTCCCCTAAGACTTCAGCTTCAGCAGCTGGGAACCTGTGATTTTTTAGATAGATCAGCCTTCTCCGGCGTTGAAATACTGAAAGGAAAAAAGATCGTCATCGTCGGATGCGGAGCCCAGGGACTCAATCAGGGCTTAAACCTTAGAGATTCCGGCCTGGATGTTTCCTACGCCCTGAGAGAAGGGGCCATCAAGGAAAAAAGACAATCCTACCTCAACGCCTCCGAAAATGGATTTGCCGTTGGAACTCATGAAGAGATGATACCGAAGGCAGACCTGGTAGCAAACCTTACTCCGGACAAACAGCATACAAATGTTGTTAAAACTGTAATGCCTCTTATGAAAAAGGGTGCCGTCCTCTCCTACTCCCACGGTTTTAACATTGTGGAAGAGGGAATGCAGATAAGGGACGATATCACCGTAATCATGATTGCTCCCAAGTCTCCCGGTTCCGAGGTAAGAGAAGAGTACAAGAGAGGCTTCGGCGTCCCAACTCTTATAGCAGTACACGCTGAAAATGATCCCAATGGCGATGGTTTTGAAATAGCCAAAGCATATGCTGCCGGAACGGGTGGAAACAGGGCCGGAGTTCTGGGATCCTCATTCATCGCCGAAGTAAAATCCGATCTGATGGGCGAGCAGACCATCCTTTGCGGTATGCTCCAGACCGGTTCTCTCCTCTGTTTCGACAAAATGATTACCGAAGGGATTGATAAGGGCTACGCATCAAAACTCATCCAGTTCGGGTGGGAAACCGTAACGGAGGCTCTCAAGCATGGTGGAATCACCAATATGATGGACAGGCTCTCAAATCCCGCTAAAATCAAAGCCAATGCACTTTCTCTTGAGCTTAAAGAGATTATGGGGGATCTGTATAAAAAACATATGGATGACATCATGACCGGAGAGTTCTCATCAACAATGATGAAAGACTGGGAAGCGGGAGATAAAAATCTCCTGAAATGGCGTGAAGAGACGGGTGCCTCCGCCTTCGAAACCACCCCCGCCGGCTCAATGGAGATTTCCGAACAGGAGTATTTCGACAATGGACTCCTCATGGTTGCCATGGTTAAGGCCGGTGTTGAGCTTGCCTTCGAAACGATGACAGCTTCGGGAATCAAGGCAGAATCAGCATACTATGAGTCCCTCCATGAAACACCCCTGATTGCGAACCTTATCAGCCGAAAGAAACTATACGAAATGAATAAAGTTATCTCCGATACCGCGGAGTACGGCTGTTATCTCTTTGCCAATGACTGTGTTCCTTTGCTGGGTGATTTTATGAAAAAAATTACCAAAGCGGAAATAGGGACTCCCTACAGCCCCGGTGAGACAGGCGTCGATAACGCTGCCCTGATCAGGGTGAATGAACAAATACGGAACCACCCGGTAGAGAAAATTGGAAGTGAACTTCGTGGCTATATGACAGCCATGAAATCCATCCTTTAAGCGTTCTGTAGTGAACGGAAAGGCCCCCCGCCCCGCCCCCCGGTAGCTTTATCCCCTACCGAAGGAGTAGTCGGAGGGGCCTTTTTTTTATAGATAACTCAATTTTATTCAACCTGAATTATAGGAAAATGATTACCCAAATAGGGAATCCGCTTTCCCATTTGCTGGAAAGACCTCATTCAGCCCCCCCCGCCACTGACGCCCCATGAAGAATATGTTAAGTTTTTAAAACCTTACTTAAAAAGAAATTATCCTCTTTTATAAATAAAAAGAACTGAGAAACATGAAACTGGCATGATTTATGCATTTGAATACTTGCCGGATACTCCTACTGCCGGTATAAGAAGAATCGAGGAAGAAAAAGGACGGTAAGATGAAAACAGAGAGTTCTCGCACAATAGAAGAATTTACAGAGGGTAAAAGAAAAAAGTTAACCACAATCTATGAGGCCGCCGAGTATTTCGTGATAACAGAAACTGGTCATAATTTTTTACAGGATAGATCAAAAGAAAACTCATACATCAGGGAAGCCAGATGTGTTGTTGCCGGGTTCTAATTACGGCAAAACCAATGATATGCAATTCACCTCAAAAATGATAAACTATAAGCAAAATGTATAGATCAAGGCTCCACAGTTTACACATCATAATTATCCTCTCAATCTTGATGATCTTCATATTTTCAGGCTGCACCAGTGAAAAACAGGAAGCCCAGGAAAACAAGAGTCTGAAAGTCCTCTTTGTTCCGGGAGTATCAGACCCTTTCTATTACACTATGGAAAGGGGTATCAGAAAAAAAGCCGCCGAGTTGGAGATAGAACTTACTGTATCCAGGTATCCGGAAGTGTGGGGAGCGGAATATCAGATCCAAATCATGGAAGAAATAACCCGCCATGAAGAGTTTGATCTTGTGATCATATCTCCTGTCGATAACGAGGCCCTGATCTCCCCCTTAAAAGCCCTCTATGATAGAGGTATCGAGGTTGTCACAGTCGATACGAAAATCGGTGACGGCAATTATTCTATTCCCAGCCGATACTCCTTCCCCTTAAGCCACATTGGTACTGATAATACCCTTGGCGGTATTGAAATCGCAGTACACATGGCTGAACTCACGGGAGAGGCGGGGAAGTTCTATATCAACACAACAACAAAAGAGACATCCACCACGGAAGAAAGAAAAGAGGGGTTTCTCGAAGGGATATCACGCTTTCCTGACATGGAGGTAATACGAGTAGACTACAATGACGACCTCCAGAACAAGGCACTTGAACAAACACTCACAACCCTTCAAATTGAGCCGGACATAAAAGGAATTTTTGCTACCAATATATTTTCCAGCCAGGGGGTATCTCAAGCTGTTTCAGGCTCAGGGCTCTCAGGAACGGTTAGAATTGCCGCCTGGGACGCTTCGGAAATCCTTATAACAGCATTGAGACATGGAGAAGTGGACCTGGTTCTCGGACAGAAACCCGCTGAAATTGGTGAGATGGCCATTGAGTGGGGGTATAAATACCTTACAGACAACACGGTTGTCCCTAAAAAACTTGTTTCGGGGTTTATATTTTTTAACCAGTCCAATGTCAACGATCCGGAAATGGCAAAATATATTTATGCCAAATAGCGTATGAAACTATATACGAAGACTTTACTACTCATAATCATCCTCATAATTTCCCAGGCAGCCCTCACCGCCGGTCTGGTCATCAGGATTACCTCTGCCAACAACACGGAGGATGCAAGGCTGGAACTGGAGAGGGAATCCTCCCTGGTCATCGACAGTTTCAATTCGTGGAAAAGACACCTCTGGAAGCAGCTGATAAGGATTAATGAGTTTATGGCGGAGAGAGAACTGGCCACTGTTAAAGAGGCGGATATATCGACCCTCCTCTTATCAACCAATGTAGATGCTGTTATCGTAAAAACTCAAGGCGAATCCTTCAACATCCAGACGATCTCAACTTCCGAGGAGTTTATCCTCCCCCCTTCCGAGGATCTGGAGGTGTTTTATACACGCCCCTATATCGGAATGTATTACGCGGAAGAGAATCTCTATCTCGCAGGTGTAACTTCACTTGAATCGGATAAAGGCACTTTTAATGTTATCCTGCTCAAACACATCAATGGGAGTTTTCTTAAAAATCTTGTCTTTGATACGGGGGGAAGGGTTATTTTCCATACGGCAGACAGGATTCTGACAGGGAATGCCCAGGACAACACTATTATTTTTGATCACAACCTGGCAACAGGAGATAACTCCTACTTTGAATATTATGATCTGAATCAGGAAACAAGTTCCTGGAACCTCTCCATCCGTAAATGTGGAACTCTCGGAAATCCGGAAGGAACGGGGAAGGTTTTTCTTACAACGCTTCTGTCCAATGGACCCTATAAACGGAGAATCCTGAATATCGAGCGAAGCTTCCTGAATGTGTCACTGGTTATCATTTTTCTAACATCACTTTTAAGCCTCCAGATATCCCGAAGCATAACACAGCCCATCAACCGGCTCCTATCCGCCATGGAGGCGATAAGGGGAGGTTCTCTGGATGTGCATATACCAGCGAAAGCACAGGACGAAGTGGGAAGACTCCTGAATGGCTTTAACGAAATGGCTCACCATTTACGGCAGGACCAAAAACAGATAAACGAATCCATGGATGAGATCCTCTTCCTGAACAAGTATAACGAACAGGTATTCAATTCAATTCGGGACTCCATAGCAGTTGTGGATGGCGATACAAAAATCGAAAAAGCAAACGACTTTTTCACGGCAGGATTCCTCGAGGGAAAAGAGGCCCCTCTTAAACTGGCCGATCTGAACTCAAGCACCTTTGATGCAACTGTCATCGAAAATATTACCAATGTACTCAGTGGGGCTAAAGATTTCTGGACGCAGAGAATTCGAAATCCAGAATCTGTGGTGTATGAACTGAAAGTATACCCTCTGGGGTCGGAGCAGAAGAGCGGCTCAAATACAAGGCGTTGTATCCTTCTACTGGAAGATATCTCTCAGAAGGTCGAATATGAAGAGAAGATCTATCAGGCGGAAAAACTTTCCTCTTTAAGCATGCTCTCAGCAGGAATTGCTCATGAGGTGAATAACCCCCTGAGCTCGATCCTTTCCAATGTTCAGAACCTTATCTATGATGAAAAAGATCCTGAGAAAAAAGAGCTGATGGTGTTAATCGAAGATGAAACACGGCGGATTGCGAATATAATCCGGGATTTGATGGAATTCACCTCCCAGGATCAGGAAACAGCGCCTGTTTCAGATCCCCTGGCAATAGGGCTGGAAGTTTGTAAACTCCTGAAGCATTCTGCCGGTAAAGTCAATGGAAATACACCGGAGATTATTGTCCACCATGATGGCAAAATACCCATGACAGCAATCTCTACAGGTGAACTCATGCAGATCTATATCAATCTGGTACAAAACGGCCTCCATGCCACAGGACTTAAGGGGCCTGTGACCATGAATATCGAAGGGAATGAAGACGATGAGATGGTAACTCTCTCCATAAGTGATCAAGGCTGTGGGATAGAAACAGCCAATATCCCCAGAGTCTTTGATCCCTTTTATACAACCAAATCAAATGGTGAGGGAACAGGGCTCGGATTATCCGTAGTTTATGGTATCATAAAAAAATATGATGGTGAAATAACAATCAGCAGTAATGAAGGATCTGGAACAGAGGTTAAATTCAGGCTGCATAAAGCTTAGTTTTCCAGACTTTCAGGCATAAGGAAATACCCGGATGAATATTCTTATCATTGATGACGAGAAAGGAATCAGAACAGGACTCACCCACCTCTTCCGGAGGGAAGAGTATCAGGTTTTCGATACGGGGGAGTACGATGAGGCCCTCGCCATCGTCAATACCGAGAATATAAATGTGGCCGTTATTGATATAAGGCTGGGAGAGAGAAATGGAACAGAACTCCTGAAGGAAATTCATGCCATTGACAGAGATGTTATATGCCTTATGGTAACCGGATATGGCTCTATCTCCAACGCCGTAGATGCTATGAAAAACGGTGCTTCCGATTATATTCTCAAACCTATTGATAATGGAAAAATCCTGCAGGCAGTAAATCACCAGCTCGAATTAAAAATACTGATGAAGAGCAATGACTACCTTAAGTCGGAACTCATGGAGAAGGTATACAATTTTGACTTTCTTACAAACAATAAGGGTATAAAAGATATCCTGAAGACAGCCGACAGGATTAAGGATACCGAGGCGACCATAATGATCACGGGAGACAGTGGTACAGGAAAGGAAATTTTATCCCGGTATTTTCATTTTACAAGCATCAGGAAGGATGAATCTTTTGTAGGGGTCAACTGTGCGGCCCTTTCGGATACCCTGCTGTTAAGTGAACTGTTCGGTCATGAAAAAGGGGCTTTCACCGGGGCCTATGAAAGGAAGAAAGGTAAATTTGAACTCGCTGACAGGGGAACTTTATTCCTTGATGAGATAGGCGATATGTCCCTGGAGACCCAGGCGAAACTTCTCCGGGTCCTGGAGGAGAGGAGTTTTCAGAGGGTAGGTGGTAATAAAAACATATCGGTAGACTTGAGAGTAATCGCCGCGACCAACAAGGATCTGTCACTCCTTATAAAAGAGAATAAGTTCAGAGAGGATCTTTACTACCGCCTGAATGTTTTCTCATTTCACCTCTCTCCCCTGAAAGAGCGCCCCGAGGATATTCCACTCCTTTCCAATCATTTTATAGAGACCTATAATAAACGGTACTCAAGAAATGTAAGCCCCTTATCGGAAACAGATAAAAAAAGATTAGAGGCATGGAACTGGCCGGGAAATGTGAGAGAACTGCAGAATGTGATTAATCAGGGGGTTCTTTTGAGCGACGGGGATGCACTGAATCTGAATAGAAATCTGAATATTCTCAATGGAAATAATTCAGAAGTGAATGAGGCCATTCCGGAGGCCCTCCCCGGGAGAAGTGAGGGGGGTAGCCTGCAGGAACAGTTAAAACCCGTCCTGGCACATTACGAAAAAGAGATCCTTAAGCGGGTCTTGATCCGTCATAAATACAACAAAACCACCGCCGCTGAGGAGTTGGGGATAACCAGGAAAACACTCTCGAGGAAGGTCGAAATATACGATCTTTAATCCTCGTTAACCCTTCCACGGCTTTTCTTTATAGATCCTTTTCGTTTTTTGGAATCCAGTCTCCTTCTGATTGAAGCCCGACTCGGCCGGGTGGCACGTCGATGAGGATCTCGTTTCAAAGCCCCGAGGATGAGCGCTTCTATCACCCTTAATCCCTCCTGCCTGTTCCTGAACTGACTGCGGGTAGTTGAAGATTCAACAACTAAAAAGCCTTCAGTACTTATTTTGTTTTTAAGCTTTTCCTTAAGCCGAGCTCTCTCTTCTTCTGAGAGGGAGTAAAGATCATCCAGTAAAAGGTGTATGACAGCCTTGGTATTCACCTTATTTACATTCTGCCCCCCTGGACCGCCAGACAGGGCAAAGGTAATTCGTGAGGATATTTGAATATTTGCATGTAATTCTTCAGTATCCATTTCTATTTCCCTGTTTATATTATATCACAGGGATTATCAACTTTATTAAGAAGAAATTTCAAGAAAAATCACGAAAAGATTGATTTTAAGCTCAAAGATATAGATAATAAAATCGAAGTTTAAAAATAATTCGGAGGAACATTTTGAGTATATTAAAGAACTGCAATTTTTCATCCTTGCTACTCACAGGAATTCTTTTATTCACATTGACAACAGCTGTATCGGCTATAGATGTCGAAAAAGATGTATTGGACAGGGCCGAATCCTGTCTGGGAATAACATATTCGTACGGAGGTGTCTCGCGCTCCGGCTTCGACTGCAGTGGTTTTGTATATTATATTTATAAAGATCTGATTTCCGATTGGCCACGTGTGGCCAGAGAACAGGCGAGGAGGGGTGTTGCTGTCGATAAGAACGCACTCGCGCCGGGGGATATTACATTCTGGGCGACGGGACGAGATCCAAACAAGATATCCCACGTTTCGATCTATATGGGGAATGATTCCATGATACATGCCCTCTCCGAAGGACCCCGGATTGGGATTAACATCAGCAGCATGAAATCCAGGTACTGGGTACCTAAATATCTATTTTCACGAAGGATTTTCACCCGGCCAAGTCAAAACCAGGGGGAAAACAGCGGAAACAATGTGGCTGCTAATAATTCAGGAGCAACGGAAAGGGTTTTCGCCAGAGGTAAATATATTGGTCAGCTTTCAGGCAACAGACCTCATGGAAAGGGAACCTACCAGCTGAACAATGGTGATGTATATGAGGGTGAGTTCAGAAACGGCCTCTATCATGGAAAGGGTAAATACTCGGCCCGGGACGGAAACATCTGGGAGGGAACCTTTGTTTCTGGAAAACTTCATGGAAGTGGCACAAGAATCTGGCCATCAGGCAGCATATATGAGGGTAACTATGAGGACGGCCTTGAATCTGGTGGGTGGTTTACATCGGCAGAATCAGGAAAAGTGAATTGGATTCTTCGAAACAGAACAGGAGAGTGGGAAATCTTTTCTGATAATTCACAGGGACAAAGAGTGACTGATACCGCTGCGGCACCACCATTTTCAGAAGATGAGGATGAGAGTATAAATTATATATTCGGAGAAAATCCCTGGGATTCCTGGGAAGGGTTCGTCGATATTCCCGATGACTGGGAAACCGGGCCGCTCTTTGAAGAGTCATACCAGGAAGAGCAGGATGCTTTTCAGAACTCCCAAAGCTGGGAAAAAGATGCCTTCGAAAGATTTAAGGCAACGAATTAGCCCTAATAATTTCACACAAGGCCGATCTAAACCGATCGGTCTTTTTTTTGGGCTTTTTATGAAACTTGGAAGGCAATTCCATCTTATACTGATATAAAGATAATTCAGATGATTTGCATTGGTCATCCATTATGGGTTAAAATATAAAGTAGGTATAGTCACAATGAATTCTATTTGGAGGTGAACCTTGAGTACAGTGACCAGAACAATAATGGTCGTCGATGATGAGATGATTATCAGAAATAGTTTTGTCGATTATTTCGAGGACCATCTTTGGGAAACGCTCCAGGCCGACAGTGGAGAAGATGCTCTGAAAATGCTGAAAGAACACTCTCTCGACGTACTCATTGTGGATGTACGTATGGGAGGAATGGACGGGAATTCATTTATCAGAAACGCCTATGAAATCTCGGGGAATGCCGCATTTTTCATCTGCACAGGCTCCCCGGAATATGAAGTTCCTGATGACCTGAAGACCTACCCCAGGGTATCCAAAAGATTATTCAAGAAACCGGTCCAGGACCTTGCCTCATTCGAAAAAGAGATAATTAAATTTCTTGAGGAGCTCAGAAAAGCCTGATCTCCTCCTGCAAACTCAGAAAACCCCCTTACCGATTCTAATAGGAGTTCCCGCTCCCCCAGGGAATTGAATATCCGATCTGATCGGCAATCGATTCCATCTTTGGATCATCATGATAGAGCATCGGCGCGGAGGTGTAACTTACAGAACCCCCGGATTTAGTAAAACGGTACGCTTTATGATGCTCTGCGGCAATCTGCAGATCATTGTAGCTTTTCGCCATATCGAGTTCGCCATTACAGATACAGATGTAGGTTGTATCAGCCTCTTCAACTTTAATATAAAAAACAGTCCCGCGTACTCCGGCAACTGTGGTAGGAGTCTTTATTTCGAATTCATTGTCCATCGCAATAAAATTATCAAGCTTATTAAAAACAGCCCCCATAGCACCCTGCTGAAGGGTAAGATTGGATTCAGCCCAGTTCAGCCTGGCTATCGTTTCGGCCTCCAGCCTGAAGACATTCTTTTCCCCGAAAACCACCTCACAATAGGAGTCAAATCCGGTTTTTAGAACGTCGGAATCATAGATGGTGTCTCCGATTACCCCTTCTGTTCCATTAATTGTTACCTCACCTTCAAGATAGACAAGTGTTCCTGTTTGAGGACGTTTAATCGTGGGTGCTTCTGTCTCCCCGCCCGCATAGAGACAGGTAAAAATGAAAACAAGAATCAGGATGGTAAATAAGAACTTTTTCATATCAGGCTCCTTATGATAGAGTTTACCTTTATATTATAAGCACTAACCCTTTTTATGCCAATGGAACAACCCTCTTTTTTATGCCCCTCCCCGGAGCAAGCTCGGTTGACATACTTGTCAGCAGGTATCGTCGTTATCGTAAGGAAATTTTAATATAGGTTTAATACCCTAGGCATGGATTAATTTTGGTTAAGCATTTTTCTTACATCAAAGAAATCATTACGCAGCAAGCGGGGGATTAAACCCGGCTCGAATAAAGCCCAACCGAAAACCAGCCACTCCATTCACTTCCAGGTTTCAGGGTGTTTAACCCCAGGTTGGGCCGATTAAAGGCATTAGTACCGGCAGATACAGGTTCAAGAGCAATAGAACCCCGGCCGGGCGGAATAAAAGCCTGAAGATAGGGGAAACTTTTTTTTCCCTGCCTGACCACAAGCCTTCGCTCCCCGTCAGAGAGGATCACATCACCATCCAGCATGGAGAACCCCAGATCGAGCGCTCCACGGCCAATCCGCCGGGAGTGGGAAAAATCATATTCACCACCTGCCAGGGGGAAGAGCTTTCCGGTGGGAAGGAGTTTTCTGTCCACCTCAATATACCTCCCGGCAGGGATGGACAGCATTAAGTGATCGACCCCCCCTCCTCTCGCATCTGCGGGGGTGAGATTAAAGTAGGGATGCCATCCAAGACTGAAAGGGAGAGGGGTTTCGCCTCTGTTCCTGACAGTAAAAGAGAGAGTCAGAGAATCACCGGAAAACAGAAGTTTTACACTCAATACAGGTTTGAAAGGATACCCCTCCCCGGGGCCGCCCTCAATATCCCAACGAATTACGGCAGAAAATTCCGATTTGCCGGTCCCATTCTTCATACCGGTCACGATTTCAGTTTTTAGATTTTGGACGGGCTTATTGTAGATCGAACCATGTATGGCATCACCGGTTTCGGGTTCATTAATCGGAAGGCAGTATTGACGGCCTTCAAAGGAGTATAAACCTCCGGGTATTCTATCATTGAATGGAAAGAGGAATCGCCCGCGAAACCAGGGATTTTCCAAGATTTCTTTGTGAGAGTCACAGGTAAGAATATTCAGAACCCCCTCCCCTTTCGGATCCTTCAGACCTATCCGGTGAATTGTCCCGCCAAGACCGGGAAAAATTTCGATAAAAGTTCCATTTTTCCTATTCTCACACCTGAGAGTTTCTATCCCACCCACTATTAAAGTTGTAAATCTATACAATATGATACTCCTGATTTAATCTGACTATACCATACAACCAGTATCGATCATGATATAATTTAAGACATCAGCTACAGCTACAGCTACAGCTACAGCTCCAATCAGAAAAACCACTGATATAAAGATTTGACTATATTTTTCTAAAAGTATATTCTTTTTTTTATTACAGAGATTACACATGCAACAGATAATTTTTTCAATTTCACTTATTTTTATAGGATTATTTATGGGATATACATCCCAGCTCTGGATTAAAAAGTATAAACCAGAAGCCGATATAAAGAAGATACGAAAATGGATTCAGCAGATTATTCTTCTAGCCCTTGTCCCGCCCACTATAGTCTTCAGCGTATGGATTGCCCCTTTAAAACAGGTAGAAATCATCTATATCCCACTTCTGGGAGCAATCGCCCCCCTGTTTGGCGGTATGGCAGCCTATGTGGCCGCAAAGCTGATGAAGCTGAACAGGGAAAAGAGGGGTATTTTGACCGTATCGGGGATATTTACCAATATGGGTTCTTTAGGCGGCCTGACAGCCTTCATGCTGCTTGGAGAGAAGGGTTTTGCCCTGGTGGCCATCTATCAACTTTTTGAAAAATTCATCTATTTTATGATTGGGTTTCCGGTAGCAAAAAGGCACAGCTCCCACAAGGATGATGAAGCAGATAAGAAAAACATACTTATAGTCGTGGTGAAGGATCCCGTAATTATAATGAATATCACGGCACTGATCCTGGGAATCATCCTGAACTTTTCGGGAATTGTCCGGCCGAACTTTCTGGGGTTATTTAATGCTATAGTCGTCCCCTTCTTCTCTCTGGGTCTCCTTACATCTATTGGACTTGCCATGAGTTTCGGTTCAATGCATCACCATCTGAAAGCGGCCGGCGTCATCATCATCATAAAATCCATTCTTACCCCCCTCCTTATCACCGGCTTGGGGATTCTTCTGGGATTAGGGAACTTCGCCGACGGCCTTGGTTTAAAGATGGTTTTCATATTAAGCGCCATGCCCGTAGGCTTTCTGGCCGTTGTTCCGGCGACCCTTTACGATATGGAAGTTGATCAGGCTAATACCTGCTGGCTCATGTCAACCTTATCGCTGGTCCTGGTCATCCCTGCTCTACAGTTCCTGCTTCCCTATATCGGCTGAGTAGCTGAGTGTGGAGGACTTGTTATTTAAGCATGAAAACGATTAAGCCTTACTTCGGGGATTTCTGAACTCACAGGGAACCCCGGTCTGGCATAAACCGCAGCCATACTCCCCTTTAAAATCGAGGAGAGCCCCTTGATGCTCAGGTATAGTTGTTCCATCATGTCCTTCGCAGAGATCCTTATCCCTTTCGGCCTGATTGTTTCCAACAGAACCTACTGGACACCTTGATTTGCAGACACGGCAGGATCCTCCGTTGGCTCCAAGGCACCAGGCAAAAGGATCATCACCATAGGGTCTCTCATCCGGTTCGAGTTCAAGATCCGTTATTACAGAACCCATTCGGTGGGCAATACCTTTTTCGGTTATCAGTCCGCCGGAGAGGCCAAAGGTTCCAAGGCCGGCAGTAAAAGCCGCATGCCTTTCGGACCAGGGGGATGTCCACCCTACTTTTTCATCCCTTCGAACCTGATTTCCCGAATCAAACCGGGCGGCCGCCCCCTTACAACCGGCACAGGAGAGGTCCTGAATCATCCGGAGAACGATTCGATCCATCATGTGACCGCCGTAGGTGCGATGGAATGACCACTCCAGGGCAGGATAGTAATCCTCTTTTCGGTTGGCCGTCCTTACCCGCTCAGAAGTAGGCAGATACCAGGAGATAACAGATTTTGCCTTTGTTCCGGGTTTGTATCGTTCGAGGAGCTCATCCGGAGTCCAATGGAAGGGGCCGATTATCTCCTTAAATTTTATAAAAAAGGGGTCATCCGCTGAGGCAACAGCCATTACAGGTTTGTCGAAAAGGGGACCAAGCTCGGGATCATTATATAAATAGACGGACTCACGCTCAAAATTATCCGCTAAGAGTGTTCTAATGTCTGCTTTATTAAGAGTCTTCATGATGGGGAGAATATATCAAAAGATTTGAAAAAAAAAGAGTTGAAATCGAAAATACAAAAAATTGTCAGGATTATTCAGAAGTAAACTCCATTTCCATCTCCGGATCTAAAGGAAAAATCGGTCTATCAATCAGTTTATACGGAAGCCCCGCCAGTTTTTCATTGCTACTCCCATCCGTTAAGGCCATGATAGATGAACTTGCCGCTTTCTTATGAGAAGCGGTAAGGTACCCCAATTTGACTACAATGATTTTCCTCACCCTATAATCCACATTTAGAGCATCGAACATTTCCGTTTCAGTAAATCCAATATGCTTCCCTGTCAGTATTAAATCAATTCCCCCCGTATGAAAAAGGACTATATCCGTACGAAAGTGACCGTATGCTCGGAAGACACTCTTCACATACCCCTTTAGACAAAGAGGAGTACTCGTTTTTTTATCAAATGAGGCCCCAATTTCAAGCTCAATATCTTCATTAATTTTGTTGATCGACGCTTCCACGGCGGAGGGATCGTAAATCCCCGCATAAAGGAGGGGAGGATCAAGATTTACGGCTTCGGGTTCCGTAAGTATCATCTTAAGAAAATTGGTGCAGTCTCCGGAGGAACCGGCAGTGGGATTATCTCCCGAATCTGAAAGATAGATGGGTCTTCCTTTGGAACCAAGGGCCATCTTCAGGGCTTCACCAGGCTCCCGGGTAAGCGTATGAAATTTAAACTCCTTCCTGTTTTCCCAAAAAAGAGTCCCAAGCTCACGAGCTGTTTCCGAAGCGAGATTGCCGGCATCTTCGGTTACTGTCAGAGCGCAAACCGAATTCTCAGAAGAATCAGCCCAGGGGAACCCAAGAAGAAAAGAGGCGGCAAGAACTTTATCCCTTTTTTCCATTTCACGCAGAGCTTCGATCATTGAAAACATGGGCTCCACACTTGTCTCTGATTGCTCCCCGGCGATGAGAACAGGAACACGGCAAAAACCAGTTTTCAGCCTGCATCCCGTTTCGAGTGTCCGCATGGTAAGCCGTGCAGCATGAGCTCCTGTTTCAAAACAATCGGTATGGGGGGCCTGCTTATATCCTACAAAAGCATTACAATTCTTTAACATCCTTTCCGTAACAGCAGCATGCATATCAAGGGAGGCGACAATCGGTATATCCGGGAAAATCTTTCTCACCGATTCCAGGAAGTCCCCCTCTGCCTCACCAATTTCCTGTATTCTCATTGAACCATGAAGAGACAGGGTTACCGCCGCCACTTCGTTTTGCTCCTTAAATACCATCATGAGTTCAAGAAGCTCTTTTTTCAGGTTGTTATAAAGCTCTTTTTCAATCACACCATTGGGTACAGCCCTGGCCATAAGGAGAGGAACAACCTCATAATTACCATTCTCCCGAAAAGTACGAATAATACCACTGATACTATCCTGAGCGTTTAAGGAGTCAATAATTTCATTACCTCTTAGTATAGAGAAATCATTAATTCCGGTAATAATTGGATTAAATGTATTTGATTCATGGTGTAATCCGGCGACAATTATCTTTCTCACAATCCTCTCCTGCTAATTCTCTTCAAAATTCGACAACAGGTTGTTCCACTTCCGGGGACTAAGCTCCCTGCTGTTTATCTGGGGGATGGAATAGAGCTCATTAAGGATCGATGCAGCCGCCCCCATAGCGGCATCCAGGGTGGCATCTTCCAGCATGACAAGGGTACAATCATTCTGTTTTACCCTCTTCCACTCATCCTTCAGTTCCCCTGCCAGTATTTCATGAAGCATGGCACCATTCCCGGCAAGATCTCCCCCTATATAAACCGAACGGGGATTGAGGATATCGATAAGCCAGAAGATATTCCGAAGGAGTTCTATTGTTAACTTACGTTTTAACTCATCATCCTGTGCAACCCGGGCCATCTCTTCCATGGAAAGGCCAGCCTGACCAGGGGCCAGGATGTCGAGATTTGCAGATCGATATTCACCCGATCGATTCGAATGGCCATGATAGACACTTCCATCAAAGACAAGGCCAAGACCAATTCCAACAGAAGGGTATCCGGGAGGGACAATATCCTCCTTATGAAACCTGGGCAGAAGGTATATAAAATCTTTTAATTCTCTGTTATCCCAGAGATTTTTCCACGCACAGCAGTTAGCGTCATTTTCAACAAGGATAGGATAATCGAAGGTGTTCTCAAAGAAGGCTGAAAATCCGATATTTGACAGGTCATGTGTCCAGCAATCAATTATAATCGAATTCTCCTGATCAACAATCCCCGGGACGGCAAGCCCAACACCGATGATCTGAGAGACGTTCTCACCCGCAACAATCTCTTCAAGGACGGATTTTAGAAGTTCTTCAAAGGAGAGTCCCCCTTTCTCATACTCCCGCCTTCTGGTCTTTATGATGTTTCCCGCCGCATCAGTGATAACCGCATTGTAATAATCAGCCTGAAGATCAAGGCCGATCACCCTGCCGAAATCACCGTTAATCTCAAGAAAAATGGGCGGTCGTCCATTTTTATTCACCGTATCAGCAATACTTGTCTCCTTTATAAGGCCGACCTTCATTAAGCGGTTAATAATGTAGGTGATCGTAGATGGCCGTAATCCAAGATTTTCAGAAAGTTCAATTCTTGAACAGATCCTCTTCTCTCTTAAATAATCAAGGATTAAAGATGAATTGGCAGCCTTCTGAAACTGACTATTACCGACTATTTTCACTGCATAGCTCCCTGAGACAAATTATACCCTGTTTCTTAATGAAATCAGCCGATTGGAATCTGTGTATCTATTGAAGAACTCGGGCTGACGCAGGGCTCCCCCCATGTAAACATAATCAGGTCGATACTTCATTTGGCCTTCCACCTCGGAGTGTATATAGATATGATACTCCCTGGCCCCGGTTCGCTCAATTACTTTTGGAAAGTTTCTTTCTGTAATCCCATTACCTGGCATAATAATTATTCTATCCCCGGCCTTTTTCACTAGTTCACCAAGTGTATCCAGCCCCTCAAGGACTGTATTTTCAGCTCCGGAAGTAAGTATACGATCACAACCCAAACCTATGATTTTTTCCAGAGCCTCGAAAGGCTTTTTTGCCATATCAAAAGCCCTGTGGAAAGTAACGGACATTGGCCTTGCGACCTCTATAAGTGCCGCCGTTCTCTTTACATCCACCCTACCTTCCGGGTCGAGGATACCGATAACAACCCCATCCACACCATTTTCCCTGCAGGCAATTATATCAGCCTTCATGACCTCACATTCCAAATCGGAATAACAGAAATCGCCTCCTCGGGGACGGATAAGGACATTCAATCCTATAGATATCTCTTGTCTTGTCATTTTTATTGTTCCAAGACTGGGGGTTGTTCCTCCCTCAAAAAGATTATCACAAAGTTCGACCCGGTCGGCGCCCCCCTTCTCAGCTTCGATGGCAGACTCTACAGAATCCAGGCAGATCTCTATAAGAGGTTGTTTATTCATTACTGTTCTCCTTTACTCTTTTAATGCACCCTCGCCAAAACCTTTTATAAGAAGATTATGAGCAGATATATAAAATAAAATCATCGGAATTGTACCAATTACCAAGGCAGCAAATTGCATGCCGTAATTGACATTTAATCTTCCCGCGAAGGAATTAATTGAAACGGGAAGGCTCCTCATGCTCTCACCGGAAGTCAAAATAAATACGAGTATAAATTCATTCCAGTTACGCAGGAAGGTTAACACCAGGATAGTGGCTATGACTGGTGATGAAATAATGATTATGATCCTGATAAAAACCTGAAGGTAAGTAGCTCCGTCAATAATTGCCGCTTCTATCAAGGTATCTGGTATTCCATTAATATAGGAACAGGCAATCAAAACAGCCATAGGCAGGCCGAAGGCTATATAAGGAATGATAACACCGGCTCGCGTATTATACAGGCCGATCCTTGTCTCCATGATAAACAGTGGTGTTATGATCGAATTCACTGTAATAAGAAGTCCAAGAGTAAATAAAGCGCTGAAAACCTTTGAACTTTTATAACCAAATTTTGTAAGTGAAAAACCGGCCGCCAGGGCAAGAAAAACCGTAAGCAAGGTTGAAACAAAGGTATAAACCAGGGAATTAAGCCCCGCCATCCCCATATTTCCAATAGACCAGGCATCAAGATAATTTTTTACCGTAGGCACTTTGGGTAAACTCATGGGGTATAACATAATTTCCCCCTGAAGCTTAAACGACGAATAGAACATCCAGACTAGTGGAGCCAAAGTAATAAATGTAAAAAGAATCAGGAAAATATAGGCGAATAAACGCCAAAATGCATTGTTTTCAGATTTCATTTCATATCCCCTAATGTTTTTGCTGATATCTGCCATATAAATTTCTTCCAATGGAAATTAAACCGACACTTAGAACAACAATAATTATGGAGATAGCACTTCCATAGCCATAGTTATTATAAGTGAAGGTATGTTTGTACAGATAGAGAGACATAATACTTGTATAATCCACCGGCCCCCCGCCGGTCATTGCAAAAACAAGGTCGAAACTCTTCAGGCTTCCTGAGATCGCAAATATGGAACACGTAAAAATAACACCAGCCAAAGCTGGAATTATCAATTGCCTGAGGATTAGAAACTCACCCGCCCCATCCATCTTTGCGGCTTCCATCATGGAGAGGGGCAATCGCTGCATGTTGGCCAGAAAAATTACCATATAAAGGCTTGTGTGCATCCATAGAAGTACAAAAAGAATGGGGGTCATCGCAAGTGCGGGGCTCTCGAAGATTCTGACAATGTAATCGGGATTGCTGGTAACTGTTCTTATGAAGTCGGTATATATACCAACAGGGCTGAAAATTCTGTTCCACAGAAGAGCGACGACTACGGATGAAATTGTGATAGGCAGGAATATAATGACCTCAAAGAACTTCACTCCTTTCACCAACTTGCGGTAGAGTATAAAAGCAAGCAGAATACCAAGGGGAATCTGGCCGAACAATGAAACAAGCATTATCTGAATATTATGCCAAAGGGCCTGTAGAAAAACAGGGTCTGTTAATATATCCAAATAATTCTTAAGACCGACAAATCCGACCAGACTGAAATGTTTCCACTTAGTCATCGATAACCCCAGACTCATAACGATAGGGAAGATTATAATCGAAATATAGATCATAAATGCAGGCAGTAATAGTATATGGTAGCTCAACTTCTTATGCTTATTTTCAATCATTTCACTTCCCTTATTAATTCAGGTTTAATTTACATTCTGTTTGAATCGTTATCTTTAACCCAGGCTTCATACCTTGCGGCAACATCTGCTGGTTCAATATTTCCAAACATCATTGCCTGGATATCCGGATTAAGGATGCCCATTCCTTCTCCATCCATCATGGCATCAATTATATAGCCCATGGATTTTGATGTTGAGAACTCAGCATATTCAAGCTGGAGTGCAGGCAAATCAAAAGTCGAATAGTCGAGTTTGTACGTGGGAACTTCACCATTTTCAAGTCTGATTCGGGCGCCTTCAGGTCCATTATAAAACTTAATAAATTTCCAGGCAGCATCGGCCTTGTCTGAACCTTCAAGGTTAACATTGATTCCAAAACCTTCAGAAGGAACAGCTGCACTTGAACCTTTAACAACAGCACCGGCAATATCAGGAAAAACGCCCATCTGAATGGCATCCTGCTGTTCCGGTGTAAGTACTTCCATCATAGCCGAAGTTCTCCATCCTGCATCAATAAGATAGGCAGATTTCTGCTGATAAAACTCCTGATCAGCTTCGGTATTCGACATCTGATTGACGCCGGGGGAGAAAACACCCTTCTCGGTCATCTCTTTAACAATTTCAAGAGATCGGACAAAAGGAGTGTCTGTAAAGCTGGCTTTACCCACCATGGCTTTATTAAACCACTCTTTACCACCCATCCTATCGACAAGACAACTCAACAACCAGGAATTCACAACCCACTGGTCCTTATTTCCCATGGAAACAGGATAGTACCCACCAGCTTTAATTACATCAGCCTGAAGAAGAAGTTCATCATAGGTATCTGCCGGGCTAAGGCCCAATTCATCAAGGATTGCCGTATTGGCATACATCACATGGCAAACGGCCATACTTGGCGGGATAGTATAGATTTCACCATTCGGGCCCTGGGGAGACCATGCAGCGGGATTAAAACTGTTTTTAAAGGAATCGTCTACATATGATCTTAAATCCATGACCATCCCTGTCTCTGTAATATAGGCCGTTCGCTTTCCAACATAGGTTGTAAACAGGTCAGGAATCTGCTTCGAAGCAGCCATTGCCTGAAATTTCTGATGAAATGCTTCACCCGTTGCATATTCGAACTCAATTTCGATATCCGGATTCTGAGCCTGAAAAGCCTTTACTACTTCGTTGTAACCGGTTGACTGAGGATTTGCCGGGTCTACCTGAAAATAAGCTGTAAGATGAATCTTGCCATCAGCAGAAGCGGTGTCTTCCTGTTTTCCACCAGCAAAAACGAGTCCTGCACACAGTGCCAGAACGATTAAAGTGATTAATCCTTTCTTCATTACCTTCTCCTTGTTTCCTTTTCATTTTTCAGTAATAAGCCAAAGACTTATTTAATTCAATGAATTTACTATATCGTTCACATTGAAACTTTGTCAAGCTTTTTATTTCATTGAATGAATTAATAGAATATAAAGAGAACCACAAGGTAAAAAATATTAATTAAAAAAAGACCCCTGACCGCATAAAGCGGGGAGTCTTCTATCACCTCCGTTAAGAAGGCGGGTAATCCAGAAAAAGAAATCGGTTTATTTTACGACCAGGATCTCTTCTATTGCTTTGACAAATCCATCTTTGGACATGGCTCCTTGAGCCATCTGAGGCTGTCCTTCGGCAGGAATAAAAAGGATGGAAGGGATGGACTGAATTCCAAAAGCGCCAGCTAGTTCCTGCTCTTCTTCTGTGTTAATCTTATACACGTTTAGTTTTCCATCATATTCGGTGGAGAGTTCTTCCAGAATTGGGGCTACCATCTTGCAGGGGCCACACCAGTCCGCATAAAAATCTACGATTGCAGGTTTATCCCCTTTGAAATTCCAATCTTTATCTACACTATAATCGAAAACCTTCTCTTTGAATTCTTCTGTTGTTATTTTCTGAGCCATATCAACTCTCCTATATTATTGATTTTACTATATATTAGTAAATATACAATTAAAAGGCAAGTAAAAAATATCTTTTTATCGAAAGTATATTCCTGTATAGTTTACACCCTAGAACGGAAGGTTATCCAGATCCACATTACCGCCAGAGAGAATGATACCGACCTTCTTCCCTTTGAACAACCGGGGACTCTTTAAAATAGCCGCGGGAGCAACTGCTGCGGAAGGTTCAATGATAATCTTCATTCTCTCCCAGATAAATCTCATGGCCGATACGATTTCATCCTCTTCCACCCGGATTATCTTCTTCACCAATTTATGTATAATCGGGAAATTGGAATCACCAAGTTGGGTCCTGAGACCATCAGCAATCGTAATAGGATTAACCGAGGGAATTATCTTGCCAGCCTTTAAAGATCGATAGGCATCATCCGCCCCGGCAGGTTCTCCTGCAAAAACAGTGATTTCAGGGTTTACAGCCTTGGCCGCCAGCGCGGTTCCCGCCAGGAGACCTCCTCCACCCACAGGTGTTATAACCATCTGTATGGAAGGAAACTCCTGAAGCAGTTCGAGGCAGGCGGAACTGTTTCCCTCTATAACCTCTTTCTGATCCGAAGGGTGAAGAATAACAGCACCTGTACGACGGCTCTCTTCCTCTGTGACAGCCACTCGAGCCTCTATTGTGGGATCACACTCGATGATCCTGGCCCCATAACCAGCCACAGCCTGCCTTTTAATTATCGGGGCATTACGGGGCATTATAACCGTGGCAGGAATATTCAGACTCCGGGCGGAAAGGGCCACAGCCTGGGCAAAGTTTCCGGATGAGTGGGTAATGACTCCCCGGCTCCTCTCCTCCTCGGTCAGAGAGAGAACCGCATTCATGGCACCACGCATCTTAAAGGCACCCATCCTCTGAAAGTTTTCACATTTGAAATACCCTCGACACCCTGCCGCTTCATCGAAAGCCGATGACGTCAGGACTGGTGTATAATGAACCCAGCTTGTGAGATTATTCTGAATGGTTTTTAATTCCTCTATGCCTGTAAACATTCCAGCCTCCATCAGAGAATCATAATGAAAAATCGATTGGAAGTAAATTATAAAAGTGATTTTAGCCTGTTAGGATCTACCCTTTTTATCAAAGCCCGGGCCAGGCATACCATGGGATCAAGTAAAACAGCCGAAAATTTTACCTTCGCATCAATAGCGAGGGGCAGTTCAGTACAAGCAAGAATGATAAGCTCAGCTCCCTTTTTTTCAAGCAGCCGGATCTGTTCAGATAGCCCCTCTCTGGCCTGTGTACTGATTTCGATGGAGGATTTTATCCCCCAATCCTTGTTATAGATAAGGTTGTGAACCTCATCCTGATTCTCCGGTTCCAGTACAGTAAAACCGATCTCACGAAGGGGGGTTGCATATATTCCCAGCCGTTGTGTTCCTGTTGTGGAAAGCACACCTACCTTTTTGACCGATGAATAGTTCCTGGAAATATAATCGGCGGTCTCCTGAATCATATTAAGAACCGAAATATTGGATCCGGACTCATTCAGCTTTGTCTTAAAAAGGTTCCAGATTGGCGGTGCATGGAATGTATTACAGGGAATACCGGCAACTCCGGTACAGCCGAGCTTTTCACAGGCAACATCTCCGGCAGATATGACCGCGGCCATCCCCAGGGCTGGGTTTTCGGGAACCATCTCAAAGAGAGATTCGGTTCGATCGGGGATCATATCGGAAAAGGAAAGGTGTATAATCTTAAGATGATCCTGATCCCGGCCGAAGGTAAGCGTATTTTTTAAAACAAGGCGGTGGAGCATAAGACCCGCCAGGGGCCCCACTCCGCCGCCAATAATTATAGCGTTTTTCAGCGTATTTTCTCCAGATCGACCTGCTTTTCGCTTTTAGCAACAATCAGTGTTCCGGCCATATCACCTGTGACATTTACAGCAGTTCGCCCCATGTCAAGGATGGCATCGATTCCAAGAACCATGGCATAGGCTGCGGCGACAGGTGTTCCAGCTTCAACAGGAAGTCCAACTGAGTTCAGGACCATGAGCAACATGATAGCACCAGCTCCGGGAACACCGGCTGTTCCGATGGAAGCAAGTACGGCAGTAAGGATGACGGTCAGCTGCTGTGCAAAGGAGAGGGGCATTCCAATGGCAAAACCGATGAAGAGTGCACAGACTCCCTGGTAGATGGCCGTTCCATCCATATTGATGGTAGCCCCAAGGGGAAGAGTGAAGGAGTAGACGTTCTTGGATATTCCGAAATTCTCATCAGCGGCCTTCATTGTTACCGGAAGAGTTCCGGAGGAACTTCTGGTGACAAAGGCTGTGATCATGGGGGCTCTGGCACCCTTGAAAAACTTAATCGGGTTAATCTTTGAGATTAGAAGGATAGCACCATAAACGATGATAACATGCAGGATGTAACCAAGAAAGGCAGCTAAAGTAACTGTTCCCAGAGGACCTACAGCCTTGGCTCCCTGCTGTCCGAATACAACGGAGATAAGGGCAAAAACACCGATGGGAGCATACTGGAGAACTCCTCGTACGATGAGGTACATTGCTTCGGCAAGACCATCGAATGCGCCAAAGAGGATGTCGCCACTTTTCTGAATCCTCTCATCCTTGCTCTGCCTGAGGTAGGAGATAGAAATTCCAAGAATGATGGCAAAAAAGATGGTAGGAAGAACCGCACCGCTGGAGATGGATCCAAACGGATTCTTTGGAATAATCGCGATGAGGGTGTCGGTAAATTTGGGCTGTGCTAAAACTTTACCGGCCGCATCAGCGGCACTTCCCAATGCGAGTCCCAATCCCGGTTTGAAGAGATTACCCATAAGAAGTCCTACTGCGACAGCGAAGGCCGAAGTAAGAAGATAGAAGGCAATAATCTTTACACCAATTTTCCCTAAAGTCGAGGGATTAATACTTGCCGCCCCAACAACAAGGGTTGCCAGAACAACAGGCATTACGATCATTTTTAGAAGATTAACAAAGAGGGAACCAAAGGGAGCCATCCAGCCAATCTTTGTTCCAAAAATGATACCTACGATAGCACCGGCGATAAGACCGATAAGAATACGAATGAGAAGGTTGGATTTAAAATACCAATCAAAGGGTTTCTTTACATCTGAACTCATTATTTCCTCCTGAAATTATGTCTGATACTATTTCATCATGAGAAAACACAGCCGTAAATAGACCAAAGGAGGATAAAACAGGCTTTTATCCCTCCTTTCACCCCCTGATATACACCTTTTGGTGTATTTTCAGCTGCTACCCAATCCAACTCCCCCTCATGGCCCTGCTCACCAGACGGTATTGGACAAAGGAAACTCCGTCAAACTCAACTCCATCAAACTCAACTCCGGCAGAGCTGAAAATCCATCTTTTCCCGGCAGAAGATTTCTATCCTTAATCAAAATAAGCCTGTGATTCGGCAACAGATTCCTTAATTACATGATGCCCCTTAACGACGATTCGGCCAAGCACACCCCCGTCATTCTCAATGCGGTTGATTATGACTTCGGTGGCGACCCTTGCCATCTCTTCGGAGTTTGAATCAACCGTGGTAATGGGAGGGGTGCATAATTTAGAATGCATATCGTTATCAAAGCCTGAAACAGAGACATCCCGGGGGACCGAAAGTCCCCCCTTCACAAGCCGCTGGATCAGGTTAAAGGCCACAAGATCACAATTACACACGAAGGCTGTAGGCATATCCTGCGGAAGGGGGTACTCTATCAAACGCCCTGCAGCATCCCGGTCTTCAATTAAATAATCCGCACGCATGGGTATCGCATGCTCCATGAGTGATTTCACATACCCGAGATATCTATCCATGATACTACTGGTCGCACACACACTACCGACAAAGGCTATTTTTTTATGATTTTTACTGATGATGAAGTTTGTCATATTATAGGATTCATAAAAATTATCAGTAATGATGGAATCCACATCCCGGTGCTCATCGTAAAAATCTGTAAAAACTACAGGCGTATCGGTGGTTCGGATTTTTTCAATATATTCACGGGAAATCTGCCCGAGAACCAGGAGACCGTCCACCTTGTACTCAAAATGCTCCAGAGGAATGACCAGTGAACGCTCATCCTCATCTTCAAGAATATGGAGAGTCGAGGAGTACCCCTTCCGGGAAAGGTGCAGAGAGATCTTCTGATATAAATCGGAATAATAATTTGATTCCCAGGAGAACCTCTTGGGGATAATCACCCCGATGTTCCTGCTCCTCCCCAGTCGCAAAGACCGGGCGGTACTATTCAGATGGTACCCCATGGATTCAGCCGCTTCAACAATCTGCTTTTTAAGGACCTCACCGACCCCCTCCCTGTCACTCAGAGCTTTGGACACGGTAACCTTACTGACATTGAGCCGGTCTGCTATATCCTGCATTGTAATACTTTTTTTTGCCATCATTGCCTCCAAGCAGGGATCACAATTCGATCAAACCGATTTATCAGTTATTCATCAGCTCTTCATTTTTCTCTATGAGGCTCTTCCTGAGTTCTGCGCAATCCATGGAGTTAAACCTGTCGGCAGGTGTATTGAAGGTGTAGTCCACCAGACGGTCAATATCGGTCGTTGCAACATGGAGTCTGAAATCAGATGAGGCATAGTAGATAAAAACCTTAACATCATTAACGATTGCTCCATTGGAAAAGACAACATTGGAAACATCTCCGATGAACTCATCCCCCCGGGGGGCAATGAAGTAACCGCCGGGTTTGGCAATAACCTTTGTGATATCATCAAGGGATGTGGCAAAGGTGTAGATTACATACCGAAGTCCCGCCGCTGTATTCCGAACCCCGTGAGCAATATGAATCCACCCCTTATCGGTCTTGATTGGGGCAGGTCCCTGGCCATTTTTACTCTCATAGACAGTATGATACCTTTTTTCATCGAGAACCGTCTCTTTTTCGATAACAGGATTTAAAATATCCCGGCATAAACCAAAGGCAATCCCCCCGCCGGATCCAGTAGAGATAAATCCATCCTGAGGTCGGGTATAAAAGGCATACTGGCCATCCACAAATTCGGGGTGGAGAACCACATTCCGCTGCTGGGGAGAGGGGGTCGTAAGATTTTTAAGCCTTTCAAAATGGATAAGGTCTTTGGTCCTCACAATGCCGGCCTTGGCCACCGCACTGCTTGTATCACCAACAGGAGCCTTCGGGTCCTTGCTCTCGGAACAGTAAACACCATAAATGTATCCATCTTCATGAAGGGTGAGTCTCATATCATAAATATTTGTCTCTTCGGGATAGGGATTATCCCAGACAACCGGATAGTCGGTAAAACGGAAATTATCCACCCCGGTATCACTGTAGGCCAGAGCAAAAAAAGATTTACGATCCCAGCCTTCAACCCGGACAACCACCCAATATTGATTCTTGAAATAAATTGCCCCCGCATTAAAAGCGGCATTCACACCCAGCCTCTCCATGAAATGGGGGTTTGTATTGCGATCAAGATCGTATCGCCAATGGAGAGGGATATGACCGGCGGTGACCACCGGATATCGATACCTTTCGTAGATACCGTTGTAAAGTTCCTCCTGGACCTCATTCTTACGGGTGATTAATTTCTCATGCTCTTTTAAAAGCTCATAATATTTTTGGTGAATCATTCTGTCATCCTCTCATTACTCTAAACTGCTTAATCAATTTTTGTTACCTTACCGATTAAGTAATTATGCCTTTGCAAGAGGAGGAAGTCAAGCAAGATAGTTCCAATGAGGTTAAATCTCTTCCAAAAGGTTCTCATCCATAACTTTTTTTATAAACTCAACCTTGGAATTCACATCGAGTTTTCTATAGATATGAAGGATATGCTTTTTGGCCGTGGACGAGGCCATATTCAGATCATCGGCCATCTCACGGTAGGTATACCCCTCAACGATAGCCTTAAAGACCTGGAGTTCCCGGGGGGTCAGGTTGTAATCATCGGTTGTCCGGTTCCTCTCTTCCTTATGACGAAACTCATCAAGAAGCTTACGCGCCACTTCAGGACTGATAGGAGAGCCGCCGCGTGAAAGGCTTTTTATCTGACCAACAAGTTCTCCGGGGTCCGAGTTTTTAAGAATATACCCCGAAGCACCGGCTTGAACGGCTTTTACAATTTTCTCCTGCTCCTCGAAGATGGTTAACATAAGGACATCGATTTCGGGGAACCTCTCCTTGATCCTCCGGGTCGCTTTAATACCATTCATACCGGGGAGCTGGATATCCATAAGAACAACATTTGTACTTTTCAGTGTATCGGGGTCGGAGAGCAGTTCCTCGGCCGTTTCACAGGTTTTCAGAACCTTTATCTCCCTCTCCAGCCGGAGAAGATACTTAAATCCCTCCCGGGCCTCGAGAGAATCCTCGACAATAACAATATTGATCACTATTCACCGCTCCTGAATTGAAAATAAAAGGATGCTCCCCGGGATAGTTTTGAACTCACCTTCAAAACACCACCCATCCGCTCTGCCCGGCTGTATAATCCCTGCAAACCGAAACCATTTTTCATCCCCTCTTTGAGATTAAACCCTTCCCCATCATCACTATACTTCAGTCGGATCTTCGGATGATTAATCTCTATCCCAATCTTTACATTTTTAGCACCCGCATGTTTCATGGTATTTGAAACCAGTTCCTGAAGCAGCCTTTCACATCCTGATAGAAACTCCGGCTCAAGGAGAGACAACTCTTCCCGGCTGGGCAATTCTGTTTCAAGGGAGATCTCCTGTAACCCAAGCCGCTCCCGCACGCCCTTTTCGATAAAAGAGCTGAAATCCCGCCGGCTCAACCGATCAACCTCCTCCGCGGCAAGAATGGTCTTCAAGTCCAGGATCCCCTGCCGGGTATTCTTTTCAATCCTTTCCAGCATCTCCTTAAGGATCAGCCTTTCATCCCTGGCCCAGGCCGATTTGGCCACATGATTACTGATATTGATACTTGTAAGCCTGGCCCCGAGGGAATCATGGAGGTTGCCATATATCCTCTCTTTCTCTTCGATAATTCGTAGACGCACATTTTCCTGCTGGAGGCGGATGACCGCCTGGGTCCGTTTCTCGACCTTCTCTTCCATCTTTCGGGAAGATTCAGCAGACTGGTCGGAGAGCCGGTTGAAAAGCCTGGCTACCAAATCAAATTCCTGACTGGGAAGATGTGGAATCCGGGCGTTTCTATCCCCCATCTCAAACTGCCTGAAAACCGAGATAATCTTATCCAGTGGGGAGGTAATAACCCGCCGTGTTATGTACGCTATGATTGCCCCAAGCATGATCATAAGAAGGATATCAAAGCCAATGATGATTTTTATCGTATGCTGGGAAAAATCGATAATCCCGCTATAGGGCAGAAAAAGAAGCATAATCCAACCGGTGGAGTTATTTGAAACGGATTTCACCATATATTGATTTCCATACACCTCATTTATAGAAAAACGATCTGATTCACTTATAAGTTCAGGGTAGCTGAAAACCTCCAGTTTCATGATTGGAGCCTGGGTCGGAGAGAATTGGTTAACCAATATCTCCATATTCTGGTTCAGAAGGATCAGCCGCCCCCCCATGGGGATTTCCATGGAATTAACCATGTTATCAAGACCATGCAGAATCAGATCAAGACCAAGCACCCCGATAAACTCATCACCATTATAAACCGGCTTAACGGCTGTGATCCCAAGGGCTTCGACACTGGCATAAACGTAGGGAGAAGTTAATCCGTACACCCCAGCCACCCGGGCCTGATTATACCAGGGCCGATTCCGGGGGTCATAATCCGGCGGGAATTCGGGGGTATAATCGGAAAACCCCTCACCAACCCCCCACTCATACATTTGACCTTGATCCGTGCCCAAATAAATGGCCCGGACATGGGACTGCCTTACCAGTACATTGGTGATAAAAAGCTCGAACATCTCATCAACAGCCACCTCCCGAACGGCCCGTAAAGAGGAGAGGGAGGTGACAAGTGCTTTTATCTCCCCGAAAAGGAGATCAAGCTGAGAATCGGCCCCATTGAGGATCAACGATGAGGTTCTGTCCGCCTGTTCAAAGGAGTACTCTTTGAGCAGGGTATAGTTTACAAAGAGAAGGAGAACAAGAAAAAGCATAACCGCTATGATAATAAAAAAGGTGTATTTCCCTTGAATTGTTGAAGGCATTCCTCATTATAGAGTCAGTAAGAACTAATCTCAAGAAGAAGTTCTGAGCTGGACCTGAAACTGATTTTTCATAACCTCATTATACTGATAGAAACTCACCGCCGTTGTTCTTTTCACCAGATTCATGATATAAAGCAGTAATGAAATGTATACTTTTTGACCATGACGGTACCCTTATGAACTCTCTTGAATCGGTTGTCATAGCAACAAATAGAACCATGGCACACTATGGATCGGGAAATCACCCGGCAGAGGAGATCCTTATGGATCTATCCTCTACAACCCACGAGAGGGTTTCAAAACTGACAGGAATAACGGAGCCGGACAAAGTTGCCGAAATGGTAGCCTATTTCTATACAGCTCACACACAAGCCTCAAAGGAACTCACACGCCCCTATCCCGGTGTTTGTGGGATGTTAAAAAGGTTGAAAAAAACAGGTATTGCCATGGGTATTGTTTCAAACTGCCGGGGAGATGTTGTCCGGGAAATCATCGAAATCAATGGTCTGTCGTCATATTTTCCGGTGATGCTTGGTGAAGAGGAGTTCATACACCACAAACCGGAACCGGCAGGACTGCAGATGGGTGCTCTAAAAATGGGACACAAAACGGAGGACTGTCTCTACATCGGAGACGGGATGCCTGACTATCTCGGAGCAAAAGCCGCCGGAATGCGGGTTGGGATGGTCACCTGGGGCAACCTTGACAAAGCGGCGGTTAAAGGACTTTCTCCCGATTATATATTTGAATCCCCCGAAGAGATTGCAGAACTCTTCTCTAACGAACCAGCCCTGGTTTAATTAGAGGTTAGAAAACAGGTCGATAAGCTGTTTTGCCGACTGCTTCTTAAGGATGAGTCGCTCCTTAAGCTCCATGATAAAATCATTCTCTTCCGCACTGCCCCGGACGGCTTTGAAATCAGCATCCTGAACATCACTATCACCATCAATTCCAAACCCCATCTTTGATGTATGAAAGAATTCCTTCTCCGCATCTTCACACCGCATGCGATCCAGTTTTTCTACGGCCATGATCCATTCAGAGATGAGTTCACAGAAATTCTCTGATGTAAAATCTTTTAAGGCCACGCCCCTCTCATCAACAAAGACCTGATTCACCCAGGCCAACTCATAATCTTCAAAAAGTTCATGATACTCTCCCAGTCTGTCATGAATTTCCTTCATAGAACCAAGCTGACCACTCTTAAGATCCGAGAGAAACTCATCTTCCACAAATTTGGGAAGGTATAATCCCGCTAAATCCATCCAGGAACCCGCACCGTGAGGCTCTTTGAGTTCAAAACGCGATGACAATTCAGCTCTGGAGGTAATCGCCCCCTGTCGAAGAACCGAAACAACCACATTGCCCAGGTAGCGCTTCATGGCCAGCCTGTATATCTCAAGCCCCTTCTGCAGAGCCGACCGTCGAATCTTCACACCATTATAGTAAAAGGTCTGGGATGAAAATCCAGCATTATCCCGGATCTCTTCGAGCAGTTTAATTCCCCGGAGGATTTTCTCTCCCGTATAGGGAGTTAAAAGATGAAAAGTCAGAAACTCGGTTTTATTTTCATCCCGCCTTTTGTCCCGGCGGGGCCACTTCTTGGAATCCCGGATGGTACCCACAGATCTCAAGTTCACTGCAGGCACTAAGATAGACTCTCCCCCGTCCTCGATAAGATAAGAGAAGGGAAGATCTGTTGTATCCGAGTTCCCAGTATGCCTCCCCATGACAAGGGTGAATGCTCCGACCCTCATAGGCCAAAGCATATATGAATCAGAGCTGGTCTTCGACCCTCTCTCGACTATCCCCTGATGCACGGGGCCAAGTTTATACATATGGTTGGACTGGTTTGAACCACTTCCCGCATTCATGAAGGAGTAAAGCCCGGCGATAAGGAGTGTGGATTTATGGTGGGTTACCGTATAAGGGCCGGCGAAAATTGCACAGGCCTCTCCGTGAAAACCCGCACAGTTGGCAAAGAAAACAGAGTTTTCAGCAGAATACTGACGGCCTAACTCGGTGGCCTGACCTACAAAACATTTACATATAATTGTATTTTCCGATACTCTGGAATCAGTGGAAAAGATAAAATCCCGGGCGATGACATTACTGCCAACTCGGGAAGGGGCACTCTCCTTGCTGAGAATTGTCCCGTTTTCAAGTATCGAGGTACCCTGCACAAGGGCATGACCGCCAATGGTCACATTTTTAATGATGCCGCAGTTTAAAAGCCTGGCGCCCGCACCGATCTCACCCTCTTTATATGTATGCTTTTCCACATAGTCAGAAACAAGAGATTCAAGTTTTTCAAGAAGTTCCTCATCATGCCTGTAGAGGGCCAAAAGATAGGCAATATGTGAGGAGAGGTGGTTGTAGATAGGGAGCTCCCTTCCACCGGCTTCATTTATAACCTGAACGCGAACGCCATTCCCAAAAGTTGCGAGACCTTCCACGGCAATGATCTGAACATCATCAATAACCGCCCTATCTTCGATCCTGTAATTAGAGATATAACTGCCGATATTTCGGATAAAAACATCATCACCGACCCGGCAGTTGTGGAGGGCAGCATTTTCGATCCCCGTGGGCAGGGAAAAACCACCGAAAAATTCGGTCTCTCCCTGGAATGTTCCCAATTTTATATCCCCTGAAAAGCGGACATTTTTAATTCGTGCAGAATTAAATGGGTCTGAAGTTTGTACTTTAGACCAATCAGATGAAGTACAACCCTGGAGTTCCAGGAGCTTCACTTCATCCGGTTTGAGATTTCTATGCTTATTTTTCATCATTCGTTGTTTTCTTCTTCAAATATTGCTGTATAAGCTGGATAAAATAATACAGCTTCTTGTAACACTCGACTAATTCGGTTTTTACGTCCCCGGGATGCGAAGCATCAATCTGTTTCCAGTTTGTGATCATTTCAGGAGTTACCTTCTCATAATCTTCTATACACGCCTTCAGATTCTTACCGATGACAACCAGATTCCGGCCACTTTGCTGAATATACCCATAAGCCTTGTCATTGAGCTCTTTCAGCTTCTGCCGTAATACGGTCATGCTGTTGGGATCCCTGTCGGAACGTTTAAAGACAGTCCACAACTGGCTCCCCACCTCCCCCTCCTGAGAGAGAGATTCATCGAAAGCGACAAGCTCTTCGGCAGTCTGAAGAAGACTTGCAAATGATTCGGAAAGCTGTTGACTGGTAATCCTCACAGGCCATTCACCCTTGACTATCAGCAGATTTACAACATCACGAACATCTTTCTTAACATAGTCGAGCAGGAAGGCCTTTAAATAGTTCAGAGGAACCACATGAAGAAATCCACCAAGCATCTTCTTCTGGAAGGAGAGATTGGCCTTATCGGTATAATAATTCAGCCGGGATACAGCTGTAGTTCCAAAAACCTGAATGACGAGTTTATCAATTTTATCTGAACGCTCTTCCTGGATAACCTTCTGAATGGTCATCTCTGTCTGAGTTTTCAATTTATTAAGATAGGATTCGACGATATTTTCTGAAGAAAACTGGGTTATAGGCTTATAGGCGGGGTTCTGATCAATATGCTTTACAATCTGTTCAAGGACATGTGAGCGATTGATTTCTGAAAGGTTCCGGACCATCTTCTTCCAGCTTCCTCTGGATATAACATCGGTCCCCTTATAAACCTGAAGGGCATCAAAAAGGGAATCCCAGTCCGAATCCAAATTGATGAGAGGAAAATACTCCAGGAAATCCTTCAGATCTTCGGAAACATAATCCCCATTAATAGCCTCAAAGTTAGGATTGTAGTTAAAATCATTCTCCGGGAAGCGGCTGTCAAATTTCCTCAGGATAAAATAGTAATCCAGATTTATAAACTCGATGAAAATCTTAAAAAGTGCATAAGTATTCTCGATTTTACGGCTCCGATCACTATCGAAAATCGAATACAACTTTACAAGATTGTCTTTTATACCGGACACAGCCTCTTTACGATCGGATCTCGATTTAATGAGTTCCCGGATAGCCTCTTCGGAAAAGGAGTCCTTAAGCGCCATCTGCTCTTCGGTAAACTCATTTTCGATAAGGATAAACTTGAAAATCTGGGAAGAATCAGCATGATCCAGCATTACCTGAGCCGGAGCGATCAGCTTGTAAATACCATAAAATAAACGGGCGAGCTTGGGTAAAGCCTCTTCACTCCGGGGTTTATAGAACTTATATTTACTCTTTGACAGTATCTTGCCAAGCTCCTTAATAATACGTCGTCTTTCCTTATCCGGATCATCACCGGAAAAGATTAAAGAGAGGATCTTTGCAAAAAAACCATACGCCCCTTTTTGGGGTTCAGATTCGGTGGGAAACTCGTTAGCCATTTACAAATGGTATGGAAAAAAACCCTATCTGTCAATTCTAATTTTCATAGTATTAGGTTATGATGCACAACATATGGATGATATTTCTTTTAAATTACCATCCCGGAAAGAGATTACCACACTGACAGGTGAACAGGGATTTTCCCATATAGGATTTCTTGATCTCGCCCAGTTCACAGAGTGGTATATTAAGTCACTTTCAACGGATCAAACATCTACTCACGCCGTGCCGGAACTATTGACTGACGCTATAAATTCAGGATTAAAAGGTATACTTATAACCGCCCTCCCAATTATGGAAAGTCCTAGTTCGGAGCATGAACAGCCGCAGGAGCCATCAGGAGAGGTGGCCCCCTTTGCCTCTGATAATTACTATAAAAAAGCTGTCGGCAAACATAAAATCATAAATACAGAACTCAGAAAAAGAACAGGCTATTCGAAAAGGATGTTTAGAATATTCTGTAATTCAAGGTTTCCTGAAAAGGCCTTTGCCGCTGCAGCTGGGATCGGTTTTATAGGTAAAAACTCTCTCCTCATATCAAGAGATTTGGGTTCCGGGATCGTACTCAGCGGGATGCTTCTCCCCTGGTTTCCGGAAAATTCGAAAGACATAAAAAACGCCCTTCCCCTGCCCCCCGGAGAGGAGTGCGGCAAATGCATGATCTGTATTAAATCCTGCCCAACCAGGGCAATTATAAAACCAGGAGTTGTAGACAGGGGGAAATGCCTTCAATCCATGTCGACAGGTGAGATGAGGGCCGAGTTCTTCCCCCTCTGGGGGACCCGTATCTATGGGTGTCAGGAGTGTCAGGATCGCTGCCCTTATAATCATAAAACAAAGGAACCGGGAACTTCGGGAAGGAGCAATCCAGGTCCTGAAATTCCCCTCGAGAGGATCCTCACTGCCGGTACTACAAGAAATGACATAAAGTCACTATTCAAAGGAACAACCCTTGATCAGGGCTGGATCAAAGAGCAATACATCCTGAGGAATGCCTTGATAGCAACAGGCAACCACCCGGACGGGAAAAAGCTTGAATCTTATATTAAAAAACATGAACTGTCCGAGGATAAAATGATAAAAGAGGCGGCTCTCTGGGCCGATGTTCGGCTTTTTCCTGAAAAAGAGAAGAATACTTAAGGAAAAATAAGGGCTATGAAAGATTTTTTATTATTCGTGGTGTTCCGGCAGTAATTTTAACAGAAGGCTTGAAAGAAAAGCCCCGAAAAGCCCCCCCGCTCCATCGGCAAGCAAATCGAACCACTCTGGACTCCTCCCGGTATACCCCTGCAGAATTTCAATTGCCCCCCCATAGATGATACAGAAGAGCAGCACTAACCAGAGCACATTCACTCCCCCCTTACGCCCCCGGGGTCTCATATGAAAATAGAGATGCAGGGTAAACCCCACCGCAGTATAGGCTATGAAATGGAGGATCTTATCCAAACCCGGCTTATCCGGCAGGTTAGGTAATGGCCGAGGTAAAAGAGAGAGAAGAGATACTGAAATTATAATAAATATGAATCCCCAGAAAGCGGCAATACGAATAGTATTATTTAGTGACAAGTAGACTCCCAATTCCGGCAAGATCGGGCATCCTGGTATACACAGGAGCTTTTACCTTGTGGGATTCCTTGTCCACAAGGGCTGTCCTCATATACAATTCATGAACCTTGTCGGCAAGAACATCAAGATTGGCCCTGAAATTACTGATAGCCATATCTTTCAGAATATCATTTCCCCGGGGAGCAGCACTTCCGAACCCTCCGGAACTTTCAGATAAAATCGCCCTGATATTGGGGGCCAGCTCATTCCTTGCCTTGGAAACAAACCTTGCCATAGCCAGGATCATCTCATAAAGCTCCCAGAAACTATACCCCTGTGCCTTTTCATATTCGGACTGGTTCGCCAGCGCAGCAATCCGTTCCCAGTCTTCACGGCTTATGTTAATCCGTGAAAAAGAAGGACGCAAAAAAGCATTATCAATGTTTTGAGAATAATATTCACCAAGTTGATCAATGAGATCAAATACTCGTCCATCCTGAAAAGGCATTCCAGACCCCCGCTGTTTACTTTTCTATAGTATATCACAAGAATATTAAGAGGACAGCCGCCCTTGAAACATATTTTCAGATATCATATTTTTTTTTAATTCAGAAAAGATAAGGGACTTGTTCCAGAACTTTCTGGGAGCACCGGGACCGCCCGGGGTATCGCAGGTGAGCCTGAGAACGATCGTATCCTCAGGTATCCGTTCAATGGCAAATTGAAGCAACTCAAGATGACGAGAGGAGGAGGGGGCCGTGATTTCTCCCCGGAGAAACTCCTCATACATGGGCGTATTCCTTGGAATATGAAGGTTATGCAGTTTTATTCCTTCAGGTTTCAGCTCCCTCATAAGAGCAAGGGTCTCGGAGAGCTCTTCCACCCCCTCCCCGGGCAATCCCAGGATAAGATGAACGACAATTTTAATCCCCTGCTCCCGCAGGAGGCGGAACCCTTCAATGAATTCACTGCGGGTATGTCCCCTGTTTATCCTTTTTAAGGTAATATCATTAGCAGTCTGGAGGCCCAACTCGACCCAGACATCCCGGTCATGAGTCTGATAGGAGGCAAGCAGTTCTACCTTTTCAGGAGATAGACAGTCCGGGCGGGTCGATACCGCCAGTTCACAGAAATTCCCCCTGGCGAGGCCAAAATCGTATATTTCCCGAAGCTCCTCCACTGGTGCGTAGGTATTGGAATTCGCCTGAAAATAGAGGATAAACCCTTCAGCTTTGTATCTTCTTTTTAAAAATTCAATCCCGGAATCGATCTGCTTTCCAAGAGAGTCAAGGATTTCTGAACCGCCAAGACCTTTCAGATCAGAATGGTTCTGATTCCTCAACCAGGCCGCCCGCCCCCCATGACTATCACAATAGGAGCAACCGCCGCCTGCCGCATGAGGGCATGAGAACCCGGCATCAACACCTACCCGGTACACAGGTTTTCCCCACCTTTTTTTGATATATGAACTATAGGTATAAAAAGGCTCTTTCATTAAGGATACTAAAGCATGGAATCGTGAACCAGTTCAAGAGTACCCCCGGTGAAAAGGTTCGATGAAAATCGGTTTGAACATCCAGATAAATATCTGTGAAAACGAGAACTTTATCACCCTTTCTTGACACATCCCGGTCTGACAATTAGAGTACCTATGATGAAACGAAAAACCGGTGGTGCAATTATTCTCCTTCTCCTCTCCTCTGTTTTCTTTTTCGGCTGTACCATCCCGGACAACACAGCTGAATTCTGGACCAATATACCCGAAATCACTACCTATGCGGATCTCTTTAACTCTCAGCAGGATCAGTATCGAATAAAGATTGTCTATAAGGAAGATCCGGGGGCAGCACTCCTGACAGGAACATATATTCCCGACCTGATCATTTCCACAAATCTGAATTCAGCAAAATATACCCCGTACCTGGAAGACATCTCCTACTTCTTTGATCCCGAAAAAGGAAAGGTGGATCCGGCTCAGTTTTATCAGGAACTCCTTTTAAACGGAGTGGATAATAATGGCGTTCAGAGGACATTACCGGTATCATTCAACCTGCCCCTCCTCTATTACAAAACAGGAAATGGTATAACAGATGAATCCGATGGTTTATTCTCAAATGATGATCTTGAAAATGAAGTAAATCTTTTTACCGGAAAAGATAATTTTCCGGTGAGAGGCTTCTCATCCTTGTGGGATGGCCACTATCTTTATGAACTCACCAAACTTAATGGTGCTGATTTTCATGAAACGGATAGCAGTCTCCCTGAATGGAATTCTGAAAAATTAAATCAGGTCCTCGACACCATCCGTACAGCAACACCCCCGGCACCACCGAAAACAGAGGAAGACGAAGAGTATCCGCCTCCCGGTTCTCTGGAGGGGGAGCTGGCCTTTCAGGAAAAATACCTTTACCAACCCTGGTTTAAATCGGTGAATTCAGGGCGGATCCTTTACGCATTCACAACGATGGAGGCGTTTTATGAAATCCCTATAGCAGAGAAAAAAAGCCTTGATATAAGGTGGATCTCTGATGGTCAGAGGGTCCCGGTCTGCGATGACGTCCTTTATGCCGGTATCCTGAAAAAGGGTGAAGACAAAAAATCAGCGGCTGCGTTTCTTGAATGGTTTTTCCAGCAGGAGACTCAATCAGCGATTCTGGAATCATCCCAGTTCAAACGAATTCGAAAATTCGGTATCGCAAGAGGATTTTCCAGCCTTTATCTGGTTAACCAGCTGGAATTCCCCAGATTCTATTCGATCCTTGTTGGAAAAATACCAGGTCAGAGAGAACTGTTATTTCCTGAAATCCTGCCCTACAGCTGGGAAGAGATAAGGAAAGATGTTATCATCCCATGGCTCAGAAAAGAATCCATTCAGACAGAAAACAGACTTCCCCTGGAAGAAAACCTCAGGAATTGGTATAATTTAAGGCCAAGCCTCTAAATTACAGATCAATTACACCCATTTATCATCGAACTCATCAACACGGCTGACCGAAGACTCCCGTATCACAAGGTGTAAAGGCTGAAGGAGTTTCAAGCCAGCCCCGGAAGTACCGGGGCGGGAAGAAATCCGTTCCATGCAGCCGAGAGCTGCGGAGGCCATGACTTCCGGGTCAAAGGCAACAGTGGTTATAGATGGAACTGCCGCCGCCCCGAGTTCGGTTCCCCCCCAGCCGATTATGCACAACTCTTCCGGAACCATTATCCCCAAAGCAGCAGCCGCTCTCATGGCCCCAACAGCAAGATGATCATGCTGGCACACCAGGGCGGTGATATCCGGCGAGCTTTTCAGGATATCACCGGCAGCAGAAAACCCCTCATCCCCATCGGAGGAGCAACTTTTACACCGGTCAGGTTTATAGTCAAACCCCCGGACTGCGAGAGCACGTTTGAAGTGGTGGAGTCCGGGGTCCATTGCTTCACTTCTCCCTGTTCCTATAAACCCTATCCTTTCATGGCCGCTATCAGCCAAATGTTCAATGCTATCATCCATTCCACCCCTAAGATCCCAGAGAATAGAGGATATTTCCACTTCATCAGAACTATAGGCCCGTCCACCAGCCCCCAAAAAAAGGAGAGGGATAGAAATATTCAGGGAATCAGGAGACGGAAGGGCTGATGAGACGACAAAGATCCCCCGAACAGAATGTTCGCTCATTCCTGATATTATATCGGGAATATTCTCCTTGTCCGGATCATACCGTCGGATTAAGAGTTCACTCTCTTCGAGACCGGCCTGTTCCTCCAGAGCGGCAACAATCATATCGGCGGAAATATCATCCCGTCCGGGGCAGATACACCCCAGGGGAGAATGGACGGATGACTCCGCTCCCGTATTTAACCTGGCAAAAATCCCTTTCCCCTGGGTCCTCTCGATAAAGCCAAGAACTTCAAGCTCATCCAGAGCACGGGAGATAGTTTTCCCGGAGGTTTCAAACCTGGCGGCAAGCGCCCTTACACCGGGAAGCTGTTCTCCAGGAGAGATACGTCTGCTGACTATCTCACTTTTAAGCTTTTCAGTAATTCTCAAATATAATAGGCCACGGCTCTCATCTTTTGACATATTTCTCTCCTGATAACCGTTAGAATAACCCAAACGAAGAGAGCTGACAACTCGAAGAAGTTATATAGTCACAGCATCATTCAGACCGTCGCATCAAGACCCCGAATCATTCATTCCTTGATTCGAGAATCATACCCCTTAACTCTTCATTTTCGGCCTTGAGTTCCTGGACAGCAAGCCAGAGGGCCATCTGCACCTCCTGTCCGTTAATCTGCTTGTCGGAACCGCGAGCGAAAATTGTATGAAAATCTTCGGCTATCAAACCCAGCCTATCAAGCCGGGAGGCCTCGTCAGCCGCATATTCACTTTTAAAATCGTAGGTCATTACCGAAATCGCCGCAATCTTTTCCAGGATTCCATCAACTTGTACAGGGGAAATATTCTCTTTGTATTCTCTGGATGAAGTCGTTGTAAATGTGGTCTCACCCGGGTTTATCTTTGAAAAAGTTCCATCGCTGGGACCGATTTGCAGGGCATAGTCGAGGGATGTCTCTCCGTTTCCTATCCCGACTCGACCATAATAATCGATACACATCCTGTCAAGACCCTGGGTTCCAAAGTACATTCTGGCCGTCGATGTATTGGTATACCCCAGCAGATCGATATAGGATATGGCATTCTGACCACTGCCTCCACCGCCAGCTCTTAACCGCAGTAATCCTGTGTCGTATGCGTTATCTCCACTGTCCTGGAAAACCGCAATTTCCCCATTAGACAGAATTTCACCCGCAACAACAGCAGGCCTTTCGTCGCTGGCCCATAGATCAGAATCCAGAAATATACTCCCGTTAAGATTCAGTTTACTGAACATGTCATTGATTCCTTTGCCCATGCCGATCCCGATACAACCGTTCTGATCTATCATCATTCTATCTACACCACCGGTTCCAAAGAACATTGTTTTTTCTAGCTTTTCATTATCTGATACATATCCGATCAAATCTATATAGCTTGCCGCTCCCGCATTGTTCTGACCGCCCGCTCTTAACCGGAGTAAACCACCGTCATCGGTAGGGTTTGAGGGAAAGGCCGCAATTTCCCCATTTAAAAGCATAACTTCTGAAATTCCAGGTCTGGAGGAGTCATATGTCATCAATGAAGTAAGCAATAAATGGCCAGTCAGACTCACATTACCAGGAGTGCCGGACGTTCCTATAATAATGTCTGTTCCATCACAGGTTGCAGCCCCTCCTGTAATCTCAAAAAGCGAATCGGCATCATATGCAAGCTTCGTACTGTCAACGGCATCATTTGCCAAATTTATGGCTGCCACAGCACCAGAGGCAATATTGTCACTCTCAAGATTCCCTGTCAGGAGATTGTAGACAAGGGAAAATCGAGTATTCATACCTTCAGCCGTGATTAGATTCCCTGTTGAATAGGGGATATAGCTTATTGTCTCGGCAAAAAGATTAACCTGTATAATCAGGATAAACAAAAATAACACTACGAAGAGTTTCCCGTTTTTTATCATTTTTCCACTCCTATCATTCATGAACCTAATGGCAGCGAATGCCAACAATTACGAATCTAAGGGTAAAAATGAGGGCATACTGAATTCAGGATAGGGAAAGAGATTCCATGCCGTTTGATATTCAGGGGATTCTTTAAGTAAAGCAGAGATGTAAATATCCGATAATATCAAGATTGATACTATTTTATATGCATACATATTTACCTCAAAGTACTTCTGTTTAAAATTATACTCCTTTCATCCCGATTTTTAAAGAATAATATTGGACTAAAGCGGTGTAAAAAAATATTGTTTCACAATTGTACTACTATTTTAATCTTTTTGTTTGACAGATTGTTTCCCGTGTAGTAGGATTGTTACATCATTTGGAGGCATAAATGGCAAAAGTAGAACTTAAAGGTATAGGAAAAGTTTACGATGGAAATGTAAGAGCCGTAGATAATGTAAATGTAACAGTAGAGGATCAGGAATTTGTAGTCCTCGTTGGTCCTTCCGGCTGTGGAAAAACAACCACACTCAGGATGGTTGCCGGTCTTGAAGAGATTACCGAAGGAACTCTAGAGATCGATGGAAAAATGGTTAACGATCTTCCCCCGAAAGACCGGGACATCGCTATGGTATTTCAGAATTACGCACTCTATCCCCATATGAGCGTTTACGATAATATGGCATTCGGTCTTAAGATCAGAAAGTTCCCCAAGGATGAAATTGACCGACGAGTAAAAGAAGCCGCTCAGATTCTGGATATCGGGGCCCTCCTCGAAAGAAAACCAAAAGCCCTTTCCGGTGGACAGAGACAGCGTGTTGCTGTTGGACGTGCTATTGTTCGAAAACCGAAGGTATTCCTATTTGACGAACCACTTTCAAACCTTGATGCAAAACTCAGGGTACAGATGAGAACAGAGATTTCAGATCTCCATAACAGATTGAAAGCAACAATGATTTATGTTACTCATGATCAGGTTGAAGCTATGACCATGGCTGATAAAATCGTTGTTATGAAAGATGGTTTCATCCAGCAGATCGGTTCACCTCTGGATCTCTACAACAACCCTGATAACAAATTCGTAGCCGGGTTTATCGGATCACCTCCCATGAATTTCATGTCTGCTGACGTTAAAGAGGTCGGTGGAAAGGTTGTTCTGGATGAAGGCGAATTCACACTGGAACTCCAGGGTGATGACGAAAAACTGGTTAAAGAGTATGTCGGGAAGAAAATATTTTTTGGTGTACGACCTGAGTCTGTAGAATATATTGAAAGTGGCGACACTTCCAACTGTATTAAGGGAAAGGTTAACGTTGTTGAACAGCTCGGAGATGAAATACACCTTTTCATCCACACAGATAAGCATTCTATGGTTGCCAAGGTTCCACCACATTTGAAATTCGAAATCGGCGCCGAAATTGCTCTCAAGCCTGTTCAGGGCAAGATGTATTTCTTCGACGTGGACACAGAAAAAAGAATCAAATAATTCTATATATTATTTTCTATTCAATAGCGGGAAGAGGAAGGGTGACTTTCTTCTTCCCTTTTTTTATACTAAAAATCAATGAAACTGAAAGCCCTTCTTATCCAACCGCCAATCCACGATTTTTACCTCTCCCCCGAAAGGTTCACAGCTCTTGGACTGAAAACACTCATTCCCATCCTGGAAGACGAAGGCTATAGCTGGGACCTGATAAACTTTCCCCTGGCATACAGAAAAGGGCACCCTACCCCCCTCCCGTCGGAACTATCCTATCTGAAACCATTTATTATTCAGGGAGAAACAGGACCGGTCTCCTGGTTTCGTGGGTACCACCGATACGGACCTGGGCCAATAGAAACGTGTAAATCAATCCTTGATAAATCGCCTGATATTCTACTCATCTCCTGTTTTGCCTGGGCTTATGCGGCCGAGTGTCTGGAGATGATTCGGGACCTCAAAACCGCAGCTCCTGATATTCCGATAATCGCGGGAGGCCCGGGTGTCGCCGCAGAACCCGAATATTTTCAGGGGCCACATGGAGCGGACTTCATATACACAGGAGAGGCTGAAGCCGGTTTTCAGAAACTTTTGAAATATATCAAGTCAAATCAAGACACCAACGACAAGGAGGGTTTAAAATCGATACCCAACCTTTATATAAACAAGGAGGTGGGTCCTCCTCTCCTGACCAGCTGTGAGGATCTCTACCCTGTCTGGAGCCTTTCAGAGATGAGAGGAGGCACCCATTACACCACCATGTTAAGCCGGGGCTGTCCGCGAAAGTGCAGGTTCTGTTCAAATTTTCTGGTCCAGGGCAGGACATTCAGAAAAATCCCGGTGGATGCCGTCCTGGCCTCCATCGATTGTTTTCCACAGGAGGGGCCCCTCTCGATAAACTTTGAAGATGATAATCTCCTTTTGGCCCCGGACTACTTTATAGAAATTCTTACGGCCCTGAAAGCTCACAATCCCGCCTTTTCATTCACAGCCGAAAACGGCATGGAGTACACCCTTTTAAATGAATCCCTTCTCGCTGAACTGAAAGGCCTTGGTCTATCTCAGCTCAATATCTCTCTGGCCGTATCGAGCCAGAGGATTGCAGGCTCCCAGGAGCGGTTCCTGAACCTTGAAAAATACAGTTCTGTTGTTCAAAGTGCTGAAAAATTGAACATCCCCGTGATAACCTACTTCATTTGTGGACTTGAAGGGGATACCCCCGAATCAATAGTGGAAATTTTACTCTATCTGACCGCCAGGCCCACCAGTATAGGGATATCCCCATTCTACCCGGTACCGGGCCTTCCCGGGCTCGATAAGTATGATTTCCGAAAAATTTATCCGGGACTCTGCAGGGGAAGTTCCTCCTACCCCTGGATGGGCAACCTCTCCACTGCCCAGATTGTTACAGCCTTCAGGCTTGCCAGATATTCAAACCTTTTTCATAGATATAAGAGCGATACAGCAGATTTCGATCCGCTATTATCCGAGCTTATATCAGTCTCTCTTATAAAAAAAAGGCTCCATACTATCATCAGAAAAAACCGAAAAATGGTGATAATCGAACTTTCCGGAATGGATATTTCCATGATGGAACAGTATTTAACTGGGGTGAAAGAACAAATTCGGCCGATCGGCTGATTATTGCTTGACAAGCCTAATTCTTAAGGTTAGTTTGGATTTAAATGGCGCGAAGTAAAAGTCCCTCAACGGATAAAAACAGACAAAGAATCATTAATGCGGCAACTCGTCTCATTATGCATAAGGGTGCAAGACAGACCAGTCTCTCGGATATTGCCAGAGAGGTCGGCATAAGTAAAGGTACCCTGTACTACTATTATCCGTCAAAATCGGAACTTATATTTGATATCACAGACCGTCACATGCATCAGGTTACTCAGGATATTTTGAGTTGGATTACCAATATCAAGGAGGACATTCCTCCCCAGAAGATCCTGCAGATCGTCTATTCTGCCCTGCTGAAAGTCGAAAAGAGGGGGGTTCTCCACCTCTATCTTATTCAGGAGGCTGTATCCTTCAACCCCTCTCTTCAGGAGAGATTTGCAGATATTTACAGTGAATGGAAGAAGATGCTGGAAGAGGGTCTCAGCAAGATCCTGGGTCCGAATGATAATATCAAGATTCTGGCTGAATTGATCCTGGCAAGCCTGGATGGTATCATTATTCAAAGCACCCTTGGATTCAAGTCGCTTCCTATAAAGGAAATGACTGAATACCTGATAAGCCAGTCAAATTATCAAGATAAAAAAGAGGGAGAGGAGTAAAATACTCTTCCTGAAATGGTGGGATAATGAGCACAGATTATTCCGGTATCGGTTCACTCAACGAAAAAAGCCTTCACAGACAGCTGAAAGATCTTTACCTGCAGGCAGGTTGCGTACAGGAACACCTGGTAGGGTCCTACTATGTGGATGTCCGGACCCACGAGAAACTGATCGAAATCCAGACAGGCTCATTCAGCTCTATGAAGAAGAAACTGAACTACCTTCTGAAAGACCATAAAGTACTCCTTGTCCACCCTGTTACGGCAGAAAAATATATCACGACCCTGGAAGAGGATGAACAGACCATCCGTTCCAGGAGAAAATCTCCTAAAAAACAGGGATTTCACCATGCAGCGGGGCAACTCATGTATATTTACACCTTCCTCGATCATCCGAACTTTGCGTGCGAACTCCTTCTGACCGAGGAAGAGGAGATCCGGATTGATGATGGACAGGGGAGCTGGCGAAGAAAGGGGGTAAGCCTCTCAGACAGGGTGCTTATAAAAATACGAGGAAAAAAAAGTTTTACGGCAAAAGAAGATTATCTCTCCCTCCTGCCGGAGGGTCTGCCTGAAAGGTTCACCAATAATGATTTGGGCAAACTTGTTTCAGGTACAAAGAGAGATACAGGAAAGCTCTCCTACCTCCTTAAAAAACTTGAGCTCATTGAATGTGTTGAGAAAAAAGGGAACAGTCAGGTTTTTATGCGATTGTACTGATCCTGCATCCCTTAATTAAACAGGATATTCAAAACCTGAATCTTTAAACTTTTCAACGGCCTTTTTTCCACCAGCAGGGAAGAATGTGCGGGGAACCTTGTCTTCCAGAATATCCTGAAGGCTGTGGTTTCCATTGGCAACAATTACAGGGATACCCTCCGCAGTCAGCATTTGAGCCGCCTCTATCTTTGAATACATCCCGCCTATGCCGAGATTACTCTTTCCCTTGGAAGCCATCTGCTTTATTTCATCGGTAATATTTAAAACAACAGGAATGATATCCCCGGCCCCTTCAGGATCCGATGGGTTCCGCGGATAAAGACCATCCACATTTGTAAGAATAACCGAAAGGTCCGCCTTAACAGCCCGGCCGACCAGAGAGGCAAGTATATCGTTATCGGAAAAGTTTCCTTTTCCGGAAACTTCTTCCTTATTGATCAAATCATTTTCGTTAATAATAGGGATAACACCCCTGTCCATATACTCATTAAGAATTCGAACCAAAGATTCCACTTCCCTCGGAATATCGAAATTATGATGGGTTAAAAGGACCTGGGAGGTAAAGATATACTTATCCTTAAACATGTTCTTGTAATAGGTGGAGAGACGCACCTGCCCCTGTCCGGAAAGGAGCTGCAGGTCCAGCGATTTATGGGGACGCTTCCGGAGGCCCTGGATCTCCATACCCGCAGCCACAGCACCGGAGCTCACGATTAAAAGCTGATGACCTTCCCGGAACAGCATGGCAACCTGATCGACGAGGGATGTAAGCCAGGTCTTGTCGATCCTGTTATTCTTACTGATAAGAGCGCTTCCGATTTTAATAACGATTTTCATTAGAGGTCCTTGTGGGTAAACATAGCACGGCCTTCGGCGTAATCGGCCACAAGGTGTCCATCTCCAACAAGCCTGTATTTATAGATTGTAAGCCCCTCAAGGCCCACTGGGCCGCGGGCGTGTATCTTTCCGGTAGAAATACCAACTTCGGCGCCAAAACCATACCTGAAGCCATCGGCAAACCGTGAGGAGGCGTTCCACATGACTGAAGCTGAATCCACATGACTCATAAAGAGTTCAGCGGATGCTTTACTCTCGGTTAAGATGACGTCCGTATGGTGAGAACCATGTGTATTGATGTGTTCAATCGCTTCTTCAAGAGACTCAACGATTTTAATTGATAAAATCAGTTCATTGTACTCTGTATCCCAATCCTCATCTCTGGCGGGTTCACAGGTGATCAGTTTCTGAGTCTCGGTACAACCACGGAGTTCAACACCCGGCAATGTTTCCTGAAGTTCCGGGAGGATCGAAGTCGATTCCCGGTTCACAAGGAGGGTTTCGATGGCATTACAGACGGCCGCATACTGGGTTTTTCCATCGCGAATGAGTTTGATACTTTTGGCTTTATCAAAAACCTTATCCACATACATATGGCAGATACCATCGGCGTGCCCCATGACGGGGATCTGAGTGTTATCCATGATGTATTTCACAAGCTGATTGGATCCTCTGGGGATCATCAGATCGATATACTGATCAAGAGCCAGCAGCTCACCGATCTCCGCCCGGGTTTCTACCAGAAGGATTGAGTTTTCAAAACCTTCATCAGCAGTACAGATGGCGGCATAAAGGACCTCATGAAGGATTCGGTTGGAATGAGAGGCCTCACTCCCTCCTTTCAGGATGAGGGCGTTCCCCGACTTCACACAGAGACCTGCAATTTGCACAAGGGCATCCGGTCGGGATTCGAAAATTACCCCGATGAGGCCTATGGGAACAGATAGGCGCTGAAGCAGCAGACCATCATCAAGTTCACGGTGAATTGTTCTTATTCCAAGGGGATCCCGCAGAGTGGCCAGGGATTCAAGCCCGGCAGCCATCTCTTCAAGTTTTGAAAGAGAGAGGGCCAGCCGCTTAAGGAGGGCTGAACCAAGATTATTTTTCTCAGCCGCGTCCAGATCTTTCGTATTTTCTTCAAGGATAAGATCCGAATTCTCCCTTAAGGAGGCAGCCATGGATATAAGGGCTTTATTACGCACCGCTTCACTTAAGGTAGCCGTAAGAAGACCCGCTTTTTTCGCGGCAGCGGTTTTTTCAATCAGTGTCATTCGCCAAGCTCCCGGCTGCGTTCGGCAGCCCTCTTCACCGTATCCTTGATTATCTTCTTAATATCTGAGCTTTCCATAATTTCCCGTCCGGCCACCGTGGTTCCGTTTGGGGAACTGACCATATTCACAAGCTCCCGGGGCAACATATCTTTCTCTTCCATAAGCATGGCGGTTCCCTTCATTGTCTGAAGAGTCAGTACCCTGGCAAATTCAGGATTCAGACCAAGGTCTGTACCGGCTTCCATAAAGGCTTCCGCAATTATGGCGAAAAAAGCGGGCCCGGAACCGGATAAACCGGTAACGCCATCCATCAACTCTTCGCGGACTTTAACAACCTTTCCAGCCGTTTCAAGAAGTGAACGCACCAGAGCCATATCTTTCTTGGTTGCAAACTGACCGGGGGTGTAACCGGCAGCCATTTCACTGACAAGCGAGGGCGTATTGGGCATAACCCGGACAACCCTCGCTTTAGGCATGGCCTTTTCAAAAAATGAGATAGGAATTCCCGCAGCTATAGAGACTATAAGCCCGGAAGTATCTTTTAAGGGAGCTATGACCTCCGCCATAACCTGGGGTTTTACCGCCAGAAAAGTGACATCACAGGAATTTACAACCTGGAGAGGATCCGTTCCCAATTCCACATGGGATAACTTCTTCTCAAAAAGAGAGAGCCTTTCTTTATCAATATCATAGGGAACTATGACAGCCGATTCATCATTATCGGAAATTGCCCCGGCGATTGCAAAGGCCATGTTTCCTGCGCCAATAAAACCTGTTCTTTTCATAACGCAACTTTAATATTAATCTTTTTGATTTACAAGAGAGAATTAAAGGAGTACGCGAATATACAGAAAAGAGAGTGTTTTCAGGTGCTACACAGGGGCAAGTTCGGCCGAAGCGGTATTAAAATAACAGGGGGACATCTTTATTATAAACTCGGTTCCCTTTCCAATCGTCGAAAAGACCTCAATTGTCCAGTCATGGGAACGAACAATGTTCTTAACAGTGGAAAGGCCAAGACCATGCCCCTCCTCTCTCCGGCTGTTACTGGCCCGGAAAAATGGATCAAAAATGAAGGGGAGTTTATCCTGCTCTATACCGATACCTGTATCCTTGATGCTGACAACAATCGCCTTCCCCCTGGTCTGAACATCAAGGCAGATAGAATCCCCCTCGCTGGAGTACCGAAAGGCATTGGAGAAAAGATTTTCAAAGACCCGGGTGACAAGGGTATGATCGGCCAGAATGTAGGCATTCTCTGCAAGGTCGATTTTATAACTGAAATCCCGCTTTAAAATCACCGCATCATGCCTGTAGGTTTCCCCAAGATATCGAAAAAAAGAGGCTGCTTCTATCCGGCCAGCCTGAAGCCGCCAGTCACCGGTCTCGGTTTTGACATAATCAATGAGTTCCTGGATTCTGGATTCAAGGAGCCCGGATTTATCACGTATAATATTATAATATTTTTTTTGAATCTCCGGGTCATCAGCCACCCCGTCTATTAGGGCTTCAACATACCCGATGATGGATGTTAAAGGGGTGTTCAAATCATGACTGACAGCCATAAGAAAACGGAATCGTTTTGACTGCTCCTCTTTTAAAGAGACCCGCATCTGTTCGAGGGATCTTATAAGTCCTGAAAATTCATCATCGGTATCTGAGGAGAGAGAGTAATCCAGGTCGCCCCCGGCAATCCTCCTTGCGGCCCGTTCAAGACTTCCGGATCGTCTATCAAACTTACTGATAACCTTGATACAGACTGAGATAAGGATTCCCTGAAAGATAAGGATAATATAGAGAGTTGTCGAATCAATCTGAGAAAATAAAAGAGAGTAGAAAATTATAAAAACCGAAATGGGAAATGCGATATACAGGGCCGAGTACAGGACCATCTTATGCTGATATTTCATCAGTTTTTAGCGATTAATTCCTCATTGAATCTATATCCAAAACCATGGACAGTCTGAATAAAACGTGGTTCCGAGGAGGAGCCCTCGATCCTTTTTCTTAACCTCTGGACATGTACCGCCACGGTGGAAACATCACCATACTTATTTCCCCAGACCATCCTGTAGATATCCTCGGGAGTCATGGTCGTCCCGGCATTAGTCACCAGGAAAACCAGAAGATCAAATTCACGGGGAGGAATCGGGATGCGTGTCCCCTTATGTTTAAGGAGATACCCTTCAATGTCCAGATAGTAATCACCAAACTCGATTATGCCGTCCTTACGAACTTGCTCAAGCTCATTCATTCTCCGAAGATTAGCCCTGATCCGTGCCACAAGGACCTTGGGAGAGAAGGGTTTTGTTACAAAATCATCGGCCCCCAGACCAAGGCCTAATATTTTATCCTCATCCGATTTTCGTGCAGAGACAATGATGACGGGCACCTTTGTCAGTTTCCGGATCTTTCCCAGAGCTTCAAATCCATCAATTCCAGGTAAATTGAGGTCTAAAACGATGAGTTCACAGGCCTTGTCTGCAAGCTGTTTGAGCCCCTCTTCGGCAGTTTCCACCAAGAGACAATCTATACCCTCTTTCTGTAGATATATGGAGATGAGTTCCCCGATCTCCCTTTCATCTTCAATTATTAAAACCCTGGCTTTCAAAGCATCCTCCGTTGGGCAATTATAACAGATAAGTTAATAATTGCAAATCTATCTTATTAAAAGTGAGATTTCCAGTGGCTGGCGGAGTTTAGTTTTGATTAAAAGGCACTATGAAACAGTGAGTGTAAATCATAAATTATTCGTATATGAAACCTCGGTCATCAGTAAAAATCCACGATAAATCCGGGTAAATTGAAATTGTTATCCTTAATCGTTGCTCCGTCCCCTTTTTTACTGGTATTGGACTCCACGATCTAATATATTTATTTCATAGGGGGCAGGTAATGTATGAAAAATGGAAAGATCGGTTAACAATCGAGACATTTAAGGATTACAGCGAGGCGGCAGAAAAGACAATCCATTTCCTGCACCAGGGGAATATTGCCCTCTCCGGAGGCTCCACCTATGCATCTCTTTATCCATATTGGGGAAAATTAAAACCAGATTGTTCACAGGTTCGTTTTTTTCCGGCAGATGAAAGGCAGGTTCCCATGAAGGATCCGGCCTCCAACTGGAGAATGGTCTATGAGAAGCTACTCATTGCAACCAAAAGGGTCTCCGATGTTGCACATCATGCATCAACTCCCGCTGCATACAAAAAAATCCTAAACTCCTACTTCCTGGGATTTTTACCTGTATTCGATGTTATTTTCCTCGGAATGGGTGAAGATGGTCACACGGCCAGCCTTTTCCCCGGAGGTGATTATTTGGATGATGATATCGAAACAGTTCTTGAGACGGATGCCCCCTCTCCTCCCGTAAAAAGGATAAGCCTGAGTCCCCTGGTTATCCACTCAGCTCATCAGGTTGTGGTGGTCATAGCAGGAGAATACAAAGCCTGGGCATTAAAACAGGTACTGGAGGGCAATCAGGAGATACCATTAACAAGAGTTCTGCAACAGCGAGATAAAACGCTTTTCTTTGTTCAGGAAGATTTATGGAAAACAACCGGAGAAAAATAATGAAAGCAGATAAGGCAGCAATAGTAATACTTGGAGCAACCGGCGACCTGGCCCAGAGAAAGCTTATCCCGGCTTTAGACCTCCTCTATCAGCAGAATAATCTTGGTGAAGGAACCATCCTGGTCGGTAGCGGCAGAAAACCTGTTTCCCATGAGGATTTCAAGTCTCTTTTTAATGCTTCAAAAGATTTTGAGAAACAGATGTTCTATCATCAGGGAATCGAAGGGCTTTGGGATTACCTGAAAACAAAGGGGGAGTTTAACCGAATCATCGTATTTCTGGCCCTCCCCCCGGAAACCTATGAAAAAGTTACGGGGGATCTTGCAAAAGAGGGATTCGGAGAAGAGACCTTCCTGATTGTGGAAAAACCCTTTGGAAGAGATATAGAGACAGCCCGTCATCTTAACAGGACACTGACGACCCATTTCAGGGAAGACCATATTTTCAGAAGTGATCACTATCTGGCCAAAGAGGCCGTTCAGAATATCCTTATTTTCAGGTTTGCCAACTCGGTTTTCGAGCCATCCTGGAACAATCATTTTGTGGAATCGATCCAGATAAATGCCTTCGAAGAGATTGGTGTGGAGGATCGGGGAGCATACTATGATACGGCAGGAAGTATAAGAGATATGATCCAGAATCACCTCTTCCAGCTCCTGTGTCTGGTCACCATGGAGGCTCCTGTCAGTCTGAATTCCGAAGACATAAGGAATCAGAAAATCAATATCCTTAAAAACCTACGGGTGGTAAACACCTATCGAGGCCAGTACGAGGGGTATAGAAACGAAAAAGGGATCAAAGAAAATTCAGATACAGAGACATACGCAGAGATGGAATTGCGGATAGACAATTACCGCTGGGCGGGAGTTCCAATCTATATCAGAACAGGCAAGGCCACGAATAGAAAAGGTACGGAAATAGGACTTAAATTCAAACATCTGCCGGAGATCCTTTTTAATCAGGGTGGCAATCTTGAACCCAACAAGATCATCATTAAGGTTCAGCCTGCTGAAGGTATTCTTCTGGATCTTTCAGGAAAAATCCCAGGGATGAATATGGAAATTGTTGGAACAAAAATGGCTTTCTGCTACAGGGAGTCCTTTAACCAGAACATCCCCGAAGCATATCAGAAACTTCTCCTGGATGCCCTGAAAGGTGACAGAACCCTCTTTGTGTCGGCAAGAGAAACAGAGACCAGCTGGGAAGTAATACAGCCCTACCTGGATACGGGGGATGTTTTTATATATAGAAAAGGGAGCTGTCCCAAGACATCCTTTGGAGACATCTGGATAGACTTCTCACAATATGCGGGATTTTGCTGATAGCCAGGCTATGCGGGTCAAAGGGGGGGCTGACGAACTAATACCCAGCCTTAAGATCCACCAAGGAGGAGAGTTTTCCCGTTCGGATATACTCCTCCAGACTGTCAAAAATATCATCAACTACTCCTTTCAAGGCTTCATAACAGAACCCGCCCACATGGGGAGAAAGGACAACATTCTTAAGCTTATGAATTGGATATTTTGACGGAGCCCCGGCATTTCGGCCCAGGGGGTACGTATACCAGGTATCGATGGCCGCTCCGGCAAGAATATTATCTGAAAGGGATTTGTACAGTGCCGATTCAGAGACGACCTTTCCCCGGGCTACATTCACAAGAAGCTTCCCTTCCATAAGTGCAAACTCCTCTTCACCCAGAATCTTATAGGTGTCTTCTGTAAGTGGTAAGGCCATTAGAATAATGTCCGACTCACGAATAAGCTCATGGAGATCGGTGAAGACATGGTCAAAGCCGGGAGGACAAGAACTGCCTTTCCGCCGGTATCCAAGAATCCTGCATTTAAAAGGCAGGAGAAGCTTGGCCATGCTCATGCCGATTGAACCTGTTCCGACAATACCGCAGGTTTTTCCCCGGATGGAAGTCCAGGCATCCTTCATCCCACCACCGCCCCAATACCCATGCCACCGCTCTTTCATTAAATCCATATGATAGGCGGAAATTTTTCCGGCCAGGTCGAGAAGAAGGCCAAGAGCCCGTTCTGCCACATAAGGAGCCCCGGAATGGGAATTCACAAGGCGAATTCCTTTCCTATCAAGCAGCCCGAAGGGCATATCCTCCACCCCCGCAAAGGGCAGAAAAATCAACTCCAGAGATTTCATGGCGTTAATTAACGCCTCATCAATTACTCCACCGATAAGAACATTAACCTTATCCATGGGGGTTCTCTCCGGATCTGTATAAATCTCTACTTCCGGTAAATCACGCCGCAGTTTTCGTACTTTTTTGTCGATCGCTGAATTGTACTTCATTTGAATTAATACTTTCATTTTTCTCACCTACATTAATTATAGTACAGCTTGTCAAATCAATAATTGTGTTCATACAATTTCATGACCTGACAAGCCTACTCATATTCCAAAAAACAGCTTCACTTATTGACAGAGAACCAAAGGTTCGCTAGGATTAGCCAACTTTCAACTAATGGAGTATATAATGGGTGCAGACAAAAGTTTTGGTATTGCCGTCGTAGGCTGTGGAACAGTCGGCGGAAGTACAGCACAGATTCTTACCAGAGATCGGGAAATGCTCAAAAAAAGAAGCGGCATCGATCTTAATTTAAAGTACATTGTGGATATCAATTTCACAACAGCTCAGGAACTCGGCCTTGCTCCCTCCCTCTTCCAGAAAGATCTTGAAGTTGCGTTGGCCGATCCCGAAGTGAAATGTATCGTAGAACTGGTAGGCGGTACAACACTGGCAAAGACAATCACAGAAAAAGCCCTCAACGCGGGAAAACATGTAATCACGGCCAACAAAGCCCTCCTTGCCCACCATGGCAATGAACTCTGGGCTCTTGCCCGGGCAAAAGATGTATCTATAGCCTTCGAAGCCTCTTGCGCCGGTGGAATTCCCATCGTGAGGGCCCTTTATGACGGTCTTCTGTCAAACAGGATCGATGCTATCTATGGTATTGTTAATGGTACCTGTAATTATATTCTCACAGAGATGATTCAGAAGGGACAGACCTACGCCGTAGCTCTTGCAGATGCCCAGAAAATAGGTCTTGCAGAGGCGGATCCAACCCTGGATGTCACAGGTGGTGATTCTGCTCATAAACTAACTATCATGGCTGGTTTGGCCTATGGTAAACAGATTGATTTTGATTCAATACCAACAGAAGGAATTGATACTCTGGAGCTTATGGATGTTTCCTATGGTCAGGAACTCGGCTATGTGGTGAAACTCCTGGCAGTTGCCCAGAGAAAAGAGAATGGATTAAGCCTTCGGGTACGTCCGGCCTTCATCTCAGAGGAACACCCCCTGGCATGGATCTCCGGTCCCTTCAACGCGGTAAGCGTGTATGGTCACGCCGTAGGACACACCATGTACTATGGAAGGGGGGCCGGTGGTTCACCCACAGGCTCGGCCGTCGTTTCCGATATCCTGTCGGTAGCATTGGGAATATTCCCCATTCAGTTCAAATCTCTGGGGATATGGCCGGATCAGTGTGAAAAGGCGGTTCAGCTTCCCGTAGAAGAGATTAAGAGCAGATACTATATCAGAACCATGATCCAGGATTCACCGGGAATGTTTGCCAAGCTGGCAACGGTTCTCTCCGAATCGGGGATCAGTATATCTTCGGCACTCCAGAAGGAACTCCCCGAAGATCATAAGGATACAGGAGGGGTTCCAGTCGTTGTGACCACCCATGCCACAACCGAAGGTCTCGTCATGAAGGCCCTTGAAAATATCGATGCCATGGCAGGTGTCACACAAAAATCGATATGTATTAATATTATTGATGAACATTCGGAAAAAATCTGATTATTGGATAATTAGTTTCCAGGCTCCCGGTTCATACTTGACGACCGGGAGCTTTTTTTTAATTATGAATTTATGGCAAATGAATACATTTCAAGAGTGAACAGGGTAATCGACTATATCGACAAAAATATAGGTGAAGATCTCACCCTCGATGAGCTTGCCGGTGTTGCCTGTTTCTCAAAGTATCATTTTCACAGGGTTTTTCAATCCATCACCCGGGAGCCCCTCTATCAATTCATCCTTCGCCTCAGACTGGAAAAAGCGGCTGTTCTCCTGCTGCAGGAGCGAACACGTCCGATCACAGCCATAGCGTTTGACTGTGGATTTTCCGATTCATCAATTTTTGCCAGAAACTTCAAGACCGCCTTCGGTCTCTCGGCATCAGGCTGGAGAAAAGCGAAGAGGGACAGCCTTGCGTTCGGAACCCGGCGCCCTGAGGCACACAACCCCTCCTGCCGGATCAATCTGGCTTCAACCTCTTCTCCCAGGCCCTATCCTTTTCCAGGCAAGCCTGTTGTAAGAATTATGGAGCGTTCAACCGTACCTGTCGTATACATCCGCCATACCGGCCCCTATAAGGGAGATGCCAATCTTTTCGAAGATCTTTATAGACAACTCTTTGACTGGGCAGGAAAGATGGCTCGCCCTGATAAAGGCGTGTCTGAGACTATGGTAATCTACCACGATCCCCCGGAGATTACCCGGGATGATCAGCTTAGAATATCCATATGCCTTCCGGTAGAAAAGGATGTAAGAGGGGACGGTAAGATCGGCAGGATGGAGATTCCCGGCGGCAAGTACGCACTTATAGACTTCCAACTTGGTTTGGATGAGTACCAGAAGGCCTGGGACTGGGTCTACTGTGACTGGCTTCCCTACAGCGGATACCAGCCCGACTCAAGACCGGTATTCGAACTCTATCCTGATCAGACCAATGCTGAAAAAGGAAAGACTCTCGTTTCCATTAGTGTTCCTATAAAACCTATTCTCTCGATTTCAGCCATATTATAGGGGAATGGGTCACGGACCTACCCCAGAAGCCCTTTAAAAAAGGGGCCGGCAATAGGTTCCAGGGCGGCAAAGAGGATAATAAGAACGAGGGCGGGCAGGAAATTGGCAGTCTTTATCTTCCGTAAACCAAGAAGGTTTATTCCAATCATGATAATGAGCATTCCCCCGACTGCGGTTAATTCGGACATAATAAGAGGAGATGCAAAATTTCCAAACCACATGGCTAGGAGGGTTAATCCCCCCTGGTAGATGAGGAGAACTATAATACTGAAAGCGACACCGATTCCCATGGCTGAGGCGAAGGCTATGGCCGCAAAGCCGTCCATCACCGATTTGGTCAGGAGGAGATCATAATCCTTCTCCATTCCGGCCTTCATGGCTCCAACAATTGTCATGGCACCCACACAGAAAAGGAGAGAAGCATTTAAGAACCCATGGGCAAAATTGCCTTTGCGGTTATTTTTTTCATCCATTCCTTCAGCGGAAGGCCTGGGTCTGTCGAATCTCTTCTCAAGGTTCTCCCCCCAAAGGAGAACCTTTCCTTCGAGGTCAAATTTGAATCCGATAAGTCCACCGGCGACCAGGGAAAAAACAACATACAGAACCCGGCTGAAATCGAGGGCCATCTGAAAGCCGATGACCATGGTGAAAATTCCAAGACCCGTGAAAATTGTGGTTTTAAACTCCTCGCCTATCTTCTTACTGAAGAGGACACCAAGGAGAGAACCTATTAAAACAGTTATACAGTTAATAATCGTTGCAATCATAGGAAGTAGATTAAGTTAAAAAATCTATAAAAACAATCCCGGTTAAAGATTTAAAATGTAAAATCTTACCCCCGCATCGAAGCTCGGCATATTCTGAATCCCGTTATACTGATTAATACAGAGGTAGTGAATCCAGCCGGCCTTTAAGGATATTTCCCAGGGAAACATCTTTTCTGATTTGAATTTAAGAGCCAGATAAATCCCCGGTTTCAGGAAATAGAGATAATCCCACAGGATTATTTTATCCTCATAGACAATCGGATTCAGGAAGATCTGATTTTCTAAAAAGATCCCGACCTTCAGGGAGGAGGTGCTTCTATCATTAAAAACATAATCGACAGAACCTTCTGCTGTTATCCCGGGAGCGGGAAGAATATTCGGAGGTAAGGTTGGGAAGGAGAGGATTCCTCCAGCATTAAAGGAGAGACCAAACCTATCGGAAAGAGGGCTCCCCATACCCGCAAGGATGCCAGCAGAAGCGGTACATACCGAAGGAAGCGGATAATGGACCGGATTGGAATAGACCACCCCTGCGTATGAGAGGAGTACAAGAGAGATCACGCCACCGAAAAATCTCTTCACCTGATATTAACCCCGGCAATTACACCCCGGTGATCAGAACCGGGGATCTCAAAGCTGGTCTGAAAAACGGTTTCGACCTCCTCCGATACATAGATATAATCGATCCTCGCCATTGGCGAAAAGCCTTCAGGCCCCCAGGTAAAATCATATCTGTTATTATTAGCCATAAAAGTATCGCTCAGACCCGAGCCCGAAATCTTTTTAAACAGCCTGTCCGATGGGAAGGTATTAAAATCTCCTGCGAGGATCACAATTTCATCCCCATGAGGAAATTCCGGTCCTCCCACAATCCTGCCCGAGTCTACCATGTCATCGAGAAGATTAAATCCATGCTCCCGAACCTCCCCCGAAAAGAAGATCGGAGGAGGTATATGAACACCGAGGATGGCTACTTCATGGCCATCCACTGAAAGATGACAAGAAGCAAGGGGGACAATAAAAGGATCAATACTCATGGTAGGATATTCGACAGAAAGCTGATCCTCCTCACAGGGAATCCTTGAGGCTATGACAGCCTGAAAGGCCCTTGACGTTGAATCAAAGCCGTAGACCGAATATCCAGCCTCTTCCAAAAGCCCGAAATCAACATTCCACTCCCCTGCCTCATGAAGAACAAGAATATCTGCATTCTGCTCCAATAAAGATTGGGTCACAACGAATTTCGATTCACCATTCCCTGCAAAAAGATTGGCCGTGGCAAGGATGATATCTCCTTCGATAATCAGGGGCTGACTTCGACAGGAAGAGAAAAACAGAAGGCAAATGTACAATAGGCGTATAATAGTTTTCTTCATTACCTTAAAATATATATCACAAAGTAGAATGATTGTGTACACTGCCTGCGATTTGCCCGATTCCTGCCTATATCTTGACCGTCTCCTGATTCTGATACTTGACGGATGAGATTTAATAATTTATAAATACTTAAGAGGTTTTAGTATAAATGAAGTCCAAAAGCTATAAATTCGGTTCAAAGATACGGGTGATCAGGGAAAGGAAGGGCCTTACCCTGAAAGAGGTGGCAGGAAAAGCCCATGTTAGTGAATCACTTATCTCCCAGATTGAAAGGGACAAGGTCTCCCCCTCAATTGATACCCTCATGGCCATAGCGGATGTACTTGAACTGGATGTGGCCTATCTCTTCAAGGATTACAAGAATAGCAAGAAAGCGAATGTGATTAAGTATGAAGATCAAAATACCCTCCAGCTGGACGGTGTAGATTACAGACAGATGGCCTTTCATCCCAAAACCCAGGAGAACCCCTCTATTGAGGTAATCCGGATTGATATCCCTGAGGGTCATGAGAAGGGAGATCTGGAATATGGTCATATCGGTCGAGAGGTAGGGATTGTACTGGAGGGAGAGGGTGAACTCCGGTATGGAGATAAAATATATGTGCTCAAAGGGGGAGATACGGTGGCATATTCATCGGAAGTTCCCCACACTATAATCAACACCGGAGAAGGTCCTTTTAAATCCATATGGATTCTGACTCCGGGTCGAATTTTCAAGTAGGAGGAAATTATGGGACAAACAATCGCCGAAAAGATTTTTGAGAGTCATTTACTTGATTCACCCGACGGAAAGATTCAGGTTCTCCGTCTCGACAGGGTTTTCTGTCATGAGATTACAACACCGATTGCCATTGCCGATCTCGACGCACGAGGTATGGACAGGGTCTACAATCCAGACAATATCAAGGCAGTAATTGACCATGTCACCCCAGCCAAGGATGGAAAAACAGCCCTGCAGGGTAAGATGCTCCGGGATTGGGCAAAGAGAAACGGGATCAAGGATTTCTTTGATATAGGAAGGAATGGTGTATGCCATGCCATTTTCCCTGAAAAAGGATTTGTACGCCCCGGATTTACAGTGATCATGGGAGACTCCCACACCTGTACCCATGGCGCCTTCGGGGCCTTTGCCGCCGGAGTGGGAACAACAGACCTTGAAGTCGGGATCCTCAAAGGAGTTTGCGCCTTCAGGCCGCCCGCTTCCATCAAAGTTGAACTGACGGGAAAACTCCAGGCAGGGGTTTATGCCAAGGATGTGATCCTTCACATAATAAAGACCCTGGGAGTTAACGGAGCTACGGACAGAGTAATCGAGTTCACAGGTGCAGCAATCGAAAATATGACCATGGAAGAGAGAATGACCCTCTGCAATATGGCCATTGAAGCGGGCGGAACAAGCGGAATATGCCCTCCCGATGCGGTTACTGTGGATTACCTCTGGCCCTTTATCAAGGATGATTTCACATCCAGAGAGGCGGCCCTGCAAGAGTACTCAAAATGGACTCCCGATGAAGATGCCGTTTATGATAAAACCTTGACAATCGATGTATCCACCCTCCAGCCTGTGGCAACCGTCGGCTATAAACCCGATCAGGTACAGACCATCGAAGAGCTTGAAGGAACTCCTGTGGATCAGGTTTATATCGGTTCATGTACAAACGGCAGGATTGAAGATCTCCGGGCAGCAGCAGCAGTTCTGGCACCCCTGGTAGAGGCAGGGAAGACCATACCGGACGGGGTCCGAGGTGTACTTTCACCGGCAACCCCCGATATTTACAAGCAGGCTCTCAAAGAGGGGCTCATCGCCACCTTCATGGATGCGGGATTCTGTGTGACAAACCCGACCTGCGGTGCCTGCCTTGGAATGAGTAATGGTGTTCTTGCCAATGGAGAGGTGTGCGCTTCAACGACAAACCGGAATTTCTCCGGCCGTATGGGGAAAGGGGGCATGGTCCACCTTATGAGTCCTGCCACCGCCGCGGCGACAGCCATGGCAGGGAAAATTACCAACTCCGACATCTTCAAGGGGGCAAAATAATGAAGGATTTTAATGGAAAAGTACTTTTTCTTGACCGATCAGATATTAATACCGATGAGATAATTCCTGCAAGATACTTAACGGAAGTCACAAAAGAGGCTTTAAAGCCCTTTCTCCTGGAAGATTTAGAACTTGAAGGCTTCAGTCAGCCGAGGGATATAAATGACAAGATGGCGGTTGTCTCCAGAGAAAACTTCGGGTGCGGCTCCTCCAGAGAGCATGCGCCCTGGGCCTTGGAAGTTAATGGAATCCATGTGGCAGTCGCTGAAAATTTTGCAAGAATTTTCAGGCAGAATATGTTCAATTGTGGTATGCTGGCCATTGAGCTCAGCAAAGAGGAGATAGATAAACTATTTTCAACTTTCAGCAACAGGGAAACCGTTTTGACAACCGATTTCGAGGAGAGAACATTGAGTTTCAAAAGCGGATCGGAAGAGGTGAAGCTTGCCTTTGAAATAACAGGCTTTGATTCTGAACTGGTTAAAGCAGGCGGATGGGTCAGCTATGCCGATAAAAATTATTAAGACTTAAGAATTTCTTTCCATAGGAGATAGAGTAATGGATGTCTGTGAATTGGGGGATGCCCTCTGGAACACCCCTGAACCGGGATTCCGGGAAGTTGAAACACACAGGATTCTTTCGGAAGCCTTCAGGGATGATGGTTTTACCGTACATGAGTTCGGGGAGTTCCCCGGATTTATTGCAGGAACCTCTGAAACCCCGGAGAACAGCAGACTCCTTTTAATTGCCGATATGGATGCCCTGCCGAATCCGGAGGCAGCCGATGGCAGTTATATCCACTCCTGTGGACATCATATGCAGATGGCAGTCCTTTACGGGGCTGCCTCGGCCTTAAAAAAGAAGAACTTTCCTGCTCTTGATCAAATTGGTTTTCTCGCCGTACCGGCTGAAGAGTTTATCGATTTTGATATAAGGAATAAATTAAAAAATGAGGGGAAAATCGAATTCCTCAGTGGTAAACTTGAACTTCTAAACAGGGGATTTTTTGATAAGGCTGAATATGTTGTCTCTACCCACGCTGCCGGTGTTAAATCACCAAAATATATAAATTCTGTCCTGAACATGAGTGGATTCAAGATAATGAATTTCAAATTTCATGGCCGCGCTACTCACGCAGGCGCCACTCCTCATCTGGGCCATAACGCCCAGAACAGCGGAGCTCTCTTCCTTCAGGCCTGTGCCTTCTTAAGAGAAACCTTTAATGAAGCGGCACATATCAGGATTCATCCTATAATGAAACTTCTTCCGGATCAGTCTGTTAATCTTATTCCCGCTTCAGCGATTGTGGAAACATATGTCCGTGCCGCCTCCCTGGAGGAGGTGAATACCACGGTGGATAAACTCAGAGCAGCAGCGGAAGGCTGTGCATCATCCCTGGGCTGCACGGTGGAAATTCAAACAGAAGCCGGCTACCTGCCATTCAAGGCAGATCTTAATCTCCATGAACTGGCCCGAAAAACCGCAAAAAAAATGGGAGTAGATTTCACGGAAGAGGATTTTTCGGCGGCCAGTTCCGATGTGGGAGATATTTCGGCCATAAAACCGACCATAATGCTGGGCTTACCAGGTGCTAATGGGATGTTTCACAACCCGGGGTTCAGGATCACAGACAGGGAAATTGCCTACCGGTTTTCATCCGAATATACAGCAGAATATCTGGAAAACATTTTTAGAGAACTTATTCACTCTTCATAATTTACCCTTAATGGGTTTCGGAACACAGTTTTAAAGTCGCAAGCGCCGTAAGGATTTCCCGTTTCTCACCCTCTTCGGCCGCTCCTTTCATCCCCACATAATCTCCTATCCCCTCTTTCAGATCCCCCTGATAGAGAACTACATTATTGAGGATGGAGAGAGCCCTGACGCCACGATAGGAAGCTAAAGCATAGAGAGTAGCGGTCTCCATATCCGAGGCAAGGACCTTCCGGCGGGACCAGAGGGCCATGAGTTCAGATTCATTGTCAATGTAGAAGGAATCGTGACTCCGGGTTATACCCAGATGATAGGAAAAACCCTCCGTTTTGCAGTAATCAACCGCAAAACTCATCATCTCATGATCTCCTACCGCAGGGTATTCGGGGGGGAGGTACATTTTTGAAGCACCATCCTCCCTGACCACACCGGTTGGCAGAACCAATTCACCCATCCCGATTCCGGGCTGACAGGCACCACAGCTTCCGGTTCTAACAAAAAACTTCCCGCCACAGTTAATAAGCTCTTCCAGAGCGATGACCATGGAGGCACCACCAATGCCGGTAGAAGTTACAGTGACAGGAACTCCCTGATAGCGTCCTGTTACGGTTTTGAATTCCCGATTGCAGGCAACTTCCCGGGACTCTTCAAGGAAAGAAGCAATTCTATCTACCCGAGCAGGATCTCCCGGAAGGATCACATAGGGTGCAATATCAGAACTTTCACAATCAATGTGTGGTTGTTTCATTTTAAACCTCCAGACCGATTTTAATAGCCGCTTCAAGCAGGCCTTCACTCAAAGAGGGATGGATAAAAAGAGAATCAAGAATGTCCTCAACCGTAACCGACTTTCCAATCATAAGTCCGCAAGGTGAAATGATTTCAGAGAGGTCCCTGCCGGTTCCCCAAATTCCTGCCAACTCGCCACTTTTTTTGAAGATCACCTTAAAAAACCCACTCTCTTCCCGGATGAATCCACGCCATGTGTTCGATAGAGGAATTTTAACAACATGGTACTCCTCAGGATTTTCCAGATTGCTCTCCTGAAGACCAGCCCCGGTGATCTCCGGAATGGTAAAAATGGATCGGGGGAGGATCGAATAATCACCGACCACCTTATCTCCGGTAAATCCTTTCCCCAGATGAACTCCCTGATTAATGGCCACATGAGCCATCCCATGAAGGCCATTAACATCCCCGATAGCGAAAACGCCGGAAACCGAAGTCTCCAGAGTATCCTCGGTTTTTATGAATCCCTTAAAGAGTTTCGGTTCAATATGTTCGATTCCTTTCGGCATATTCGGCTCTCTGAATCCGGTAATCAAAAGGGGTTTATCTTCCGAAAGGTCTGGAGCAATCGCATCGGGGGATTCAGCCTTAAACCCAAGCCGGAATTCAACACCCATGGATTCCAATTTCGCCTTAAGGGGGGCAATCAGGTCAGGATCATTCCCGGGCAGGATCTCATCCTCCATCTCCGTAACCCGCACGGGAACACCAAGGGCACTATAAAGGAAAGCCAACTCTATCCCCTCCACATTTCCTCCGAGGATATCTAGCCTTTCCGGTAGATCCTGCCGAAAGAGTAACTCCTTATGACTGATACAAATCCTGCCATCCAGATTAAATCCGGAGGGGGCCGAGGGGGAAGTCCCTGTGGCAATAACCAGATATCGGCAAGAGAGAGTGCCCCCCTTCTCAGATACAACTTTTATCATGCGAGGAGAGATAATTTCAGGTTCTCCCTTCATATAGGTAACCCCTGCTTCTTTCAGCTTGTTTAAAAACAGCTCTTCGGTTTTTGAAACCCTTTTCATACGAGTATGATATGCCTCATTCAACTCTCCTGGACTCCTGTAGCCGGCACAACCCCTGAAAAGATCAAGACCGCCCTTCACGGGAAGAGAACCCCAGCGTATTCCTGTTCCTCCGGGTGACTCCCTCTCAATGATCAGTGTTTTGTATCCCCGCGCAGCGCAACTTAAGGCACCGTAAAAGCCCGCAGGCCCACAGCCTATTATTATTACTTCATAACTACTGTCTATCATCTGCCTGTCCTTTAATACTTATTGTAAGTCCATGTCCAACCGGGAGAATCACCGAGTATATATCATCCCGTTCAAATACCATCCGGTTATATTCATCGGTGTAACGTCCCAAATTACTGCGAACCTCATTGTTCACCTTAAATAATGTGTCATCCGCAACCAAAAGTCCACCCGGTTTAAGAAGATCCCATGTTGTTTGCAGGAGGGCCGGATACAAGGATTTCCCGGAATCCTGAAACACAATATCAAAAGCCCCTTTATACCGGGGGACAACCCTGGTTTCAAGTACATCAGGGATATCACCCAAAAGGGCCTCCACCCTCTCTCCATGTCCGGCTCTGGAATAGTTTTCCACGGCCTCTAAATGAAGCCTCTCCTTACCATCGATTGTGATAAGTTTTCCACCTGTTTTTTCAAGACTACCTGCCAGCCAGAGGCCCGAGTACCCGGCTCCCGAACCAAGCTCAAGAACAAGTTCTGCCCGGGTCAGCCTTACCAGGAGGCTTAAAAACCGGCCGATCTCCCTCTCCACAGGGGGTTGAATATCCCCCCTCTCCCGGGAAGACAGCTCAAGCTCCCGGAGGAATTCCGTATCGGGAGTTATAAAACTGCGTATATATTCAAATTCATTTGTTGGTTTTTTCACGAGATTATTTTACCCCGAAAAAAAAATATTAACCAGATTGATTTCAAAGAAACATCATCCCAATTTATATTTCAGAGGTTAATTCGGGGTCCGGGGGTATGCCAGGCGTTATCTGTAAAGAAAAACCGCCAGGGTGTATCAACCCCCTTTGAAATCCCGATCCGGGCAGAGGTAGAGATTGATTTAGTCCCATCCCTACAGAAACCATCATCCCTGATTGAAACTTCATCCCCGCCGATTATCAGACCATCATGAAGTTTCCGGGAGAACCCCATTGCGAGGCATAGATTGCCGGGGCCACATGTTAATCGCAGGTATTGAGAAGATATTGGTTTCTGCTTCTCAACACTCTCTCTAATTTCCCCTTCAACTACTTTCAAACCGGGAAAGGGTGTATCAGGAAAACGGTTTGTCCACATGAGCTCAAACCCGCATACGGGGGTCCCACTCCGGATAAGAACCGCACTACCGGTTCCTTCAGCCTGTGTAACAATATTTAAACATTCATGAATTCCATAGATTTGATAGATATAGAGGCAACCCCCGGTTTTAAACATGGAGTGATTGCGCTTAGTCGGTCCATTAAATGAGTGGGAGGCAGGATCATCAGGAGAATAGGCCTCGACCTCGGTAATGCGAACCGAAATATTACCGGCAGGGGTCCTGAGGGAAAGGACCTTCCCGAGTAAATCCGGAGCAAGGAGGGCGGGATGCTCCAGATAAGAATCGGGGTGAATTTCAGAACCATTCATCAACGGCCCAAATCATAGAACTCCTCTAATGTCAGACCTCGGGAATATATTTCTGTCGCCAGAACCTCTCCAACATAACGGAGATGCCAGGGTTCATAATTGTAACCTGTAACATCCTCCTTCCCCGGAAGGTATCTCAGGATAAATCCAAAACGATGACAGTTTTCATGAACCCATACGCCTTCGGGAGTCTCTCCGAAGTTATCTACCAGCTGGTTGTTAACCGTTTTAGAGGTTATATCCATAGCAAGCCCGGTCTGATGCTCCGAAGTACCCGGTCGGGCGCTATACTTATCTGCATACTCCTGACCATGATTTTCCACATTCATCTGATATAAACCAGCCTGAGTCTTGTGGGATCTGTATCCCGAGCGAGCAATAAGTTTATACCCCTCTTCATCCTCGGCCTCGGTAAACATCCGGGAAAGGGCTGCCGCCGCAGGTCTTCTAAGGTGATTAACCTCCTGGAAGGTCAGACAAGTGGGAACAGAGACCCTTGTCAGCAAAGGTGGTTCATAATCTTCTGGGAGAGACCTTGTTTTATTCACAAGAGCATCAATGCTTTCCGGATCGATGAGAAAACCCATCGGGTCAATTGAATCTTCCGGATTGGGAATGAGTAGAACCCGGCATGAAGTTTTCAGGTTTCCGTATTTAACATGAAGCTCCCCGGACTCTCCGGTCAAAACCTTTCCGGAATTTAGAACTTGAGACCGGATATGTACCCGGCCGTCAGGTTCAACGGTCAACAGCTCCTCCCTGGAGGAGAAGAAAAGGAGTCCCTCGGAGATCAAAACAGGCTCCAGTTCAGAGTCACCACCATAATCAGCAAACACTTCAAGGAAGACCTCATCTCCAGGATTTAAGATAATCTCCGTCTGCGGTATAAAAATCGCTACAGGTTCTTTTTCGGCACAACCAGTTACAAATGGAACAATAAGTAAGACAGCAAGTAAAACAAAAGTTGAATATAATCTTTTCATATCACCAGTTTATTTAAGTTCGGCCATCTGAGCAATAGAGTTCTACAAAATAGGAGAACTTTCCTGAGGAACAGGAATGTCCGGCGCCTCAAAAATGGGAGGTTTAAAGCCTGAGGGGAGAGCTTCTTCCCCATCCCTTTGCATTAATTAAAAAATAGCTGTATTTTAACACCATGACTATTCGAGAACTGACGAACGAAAAAGAAATCAACCTCTGGCTTAAAGAACTCGATGAAAGAGGGTGTAATACAATTGCTCTGGATATTGAGGGTGAGTTCAACCTCCACTGCTACGGAGAACACCTTTGCCTCATACAAATTTTTGACGGACTGGAGAGTATAATTATTGATCCGTTGAAACTGAAAAAACCTGAGGCCTACCGGAAAGTTTTTGAGAAAAGGGAACTTTTAAAAATAATGTATGATTCAGCCTCGGATGCTTCTCTCATGAAAAACGGGTATGGCATCCATATTAAATCCATCCTGGATCTGCGTCCAGCTGTCAGCCTTCTTGAATTTGAAAAACAGTCACTCTCAGCAGCCCTTGAACAGGTTCTGGATATTGCCCCTCCCAACAAGAAGAAATTTCAAATGTACAACTGGATGAAAAGGCCAATTGAGACTCAAGCCCTTGAATATGCCATGGGTGATGTTCTGCATCTATACGAGTTGAAATCAGAACTACTCAAAATTCTTGATAAAAAGGGTTTGACCGATACATTCATCCTCAGGAATCTCATGGCCCAGAATGGAGAGATCAAAAACAACAAGATTGACAGATATAAAAAAGCCAAAGGATTCAGATACCTTTCGGGAGACAAGAAAGAACTCTTTAAAAACGAGTTCAACATCCGTGATGAGTTTGCCAGAAAACTCAACAGACCCCCTGATTATGTCTTCAGAAACAGGGATCTTCTTGATTTCTGCAAAGATCATCATGATAACCCCAACTTCATCGATAAAGGAATAAATGCAAGAATAGAGGGGAAAGTACGGGAAGATTTATCCACCGCTATGAAAAAGGCTGCTGGCATTAAGTAAAGGGGTTCCCCTTATAATCCTATAATACGACCCTCTCATCGCCATCACGTACCACCATTTTTTTATCCTCCATAATCCCAAAAAGAGGAATGATATACCTCCTGGAAAGGCCGGTCAGCTCCCGAACAGACTGAACGTTAATCCTGCTGCCGGTAGGGAAGGCCGAGGTAATTTTGCCGCAGAGGATATCCGGGATGCTCTTTTCCCAATAGAGATTATCCCCCAGTTTTACGGCCAGATCAAATCTTTCCAGCCGCGTCAGGGCGTAATCGGCACCGGGAATCTTCATGACCAGAGGATCCAGCCCCTCTATTCCTGAGGCCCGCAATCGTTCAAGAATATTGCGGTCAAATGCTGAGATGGTTTTTTCACCCCACCCGTCACCTGCATGAAATGCACCTTTGACAAATGCCCCCTGCCCTCGGTTCACAAGAGCCTTCACCATCCCCTGAACGGCAGCTTTAGAAACTTCAAGCTTCTCTGTCAAATCTGATAATGATGTTCCTTCTTTTGCTCCGCCCATCTCCATAATCACTGAAATGCAGGAGTTAAAATACTCCTCTTCGAAAACATACCCGCCAGCCGTTACCGAATGGTCAAACTGATTTTTGGGGAGTTTGCCCCCGGTTTTACGATGCCATTTTCTATCAGTACTCTTGTTCATAAGCCTTCATCCTAAATTCTTTCACCAAGCCTAAACGAAAAAAAGACTGCCCGAGTATCAACTCAAGACAGCCTTCGAAATTATAATTTTGCTTTAAGACCTGTTTTAAAGTTCAGCTATTAAAAGGGTCTTTGTATCAAGCTTAAGATCCATATCCTTGGGATTCAACTCTTCGTGGTCTTTTACGACGGACAGTTTAACATGGTCACCCTCATATTTCAGGGTAACAATAACTTCAAGACTGTCCGTGAACTCTTTCAGCTCAATGGGATAACCATTATCATCAAAGATGGGCTCTTCCCCTTTAAGGGAGAGACTTATCCAGATTTCAAGATCAAGTTCTTTGGCAAACTGTCTGATAGCTTCAAGATCACCGGATTCGGCGAGACTGAGGTCATAACCATCAATCACAATACAATCTGCTTTAAATCCACCCTCGGAAATCATGGAAGATAAAGACTTGAGAATTGATTCGGAAGAGATCCCCTTCTGATTAAAGTTCATAATAACCCTGTTTTTGATTATTTCATCATGAACCTCAACTGCTGCTTCAAGGTTTCTCTTCTTGGCAATCTCCTTGAAGATGTCTTCATACCAGGTCACGATGTGATCGACCTTGGAGGAGAAGGAGACATGTATTATATGTCTGCCCCTGAAAAGTTTATCTGTTGCAATATGTACGAGACATGCTGTTTTTCCAACTCCCTTTCGGGAAGCAAGAACGCCAACATTCCCCTTTCCTACACCCCCATGAATAGATTTTTCAAATATTCGCAAAGGTGTGCGTTTGTTTATTTCCGCTTTAACCATAATTATCTCCTTCTATTTATTAGAAGCCGCTTTCTTCTTCTCGTCAAAATCTTTTTTAAGTTCCTCGGAAATACTCTGAGGAACCTTTCCATATTTTTCAAATTCCATTGAATATTCCGCTTTCCCCTGAGTCAGGGATCGAAGTGCTGTGGAGTAGCCGAACATTTCACTTAAAGGTACTTCGGCCTCAACAGAACTATAAGTACCCTCTTCCTGAGAACTGATAATGATTCCTCGTCTCTGGTTGATACTTCCAAAGATGTTACCCTGGAACTCTGTGGGTCCCTCAACTGTAACTTTCATGATGGGTTCAAGAATCTGGGGCTTAGCTTTGGGATAAACTTCTCTAAAAGCGCCTATAGCAGCCTGCTGGAAGGCCATATCCGAGGAGTCGACTGAGTGGGACTGACCATCATTTATGGTTACCTTAACACCGACAATAGGGAATCCAATCAAAGAACCCTTGGCAAGTGAAGATTTAAATCCCTTGTCACAGGCGGGGATGTATTCAGTCGGGATAGAACCACCCTTGATCTGATTAACAAACTCATATTCACCCTCGGCAAGAGGTTCGATAAAACCGGCAACACGTCCGTACTGACCGGAACCACCTGTCTGTTTCTTATGTGTGTAGTTAAACTCTGCTCTGGCACCGATAGCTTCACGGTAGGCAACCTGGGGTGCACCGGTTTCAACTTCGGCATCATACTCCCTCTTCATTCGCTCAACGTAAACATCAAGGTGAAGCTCACCCATTCCCTGAATGATGGTCTCGTTTGATTCGGGATCAACATAGGTTCTGAATGTGGGGTCCTCTTTGGTGAATCGGTTCAGGGCCTTACCCATCTTATCCGAGGATTTTTTATCCTTGGGCATGATTGAGAGGGTAATAACCGGAGCCGGAACATACATGGATGTCATGGAGTAATTCAATTTTGGATCACAGAAGGTATCACCGGAAGCACATTCAACTCCGAAAAGTGCCACGATATCACCATTTGTTCCCTCATTGATATCTTCCATATGATCCGAATGCATTCGAATAAGCCGTCCAATCTTGAACTTCTTTCTCGTCCGGATATTGTATAGTTCTCCACCCTTCTTAACGATACCCTGATACACCCTGATATAGGTAAGCTGACCGTACTGACCGTCTTCCAGCTTGAATGCCAGAGCAACGGTTGGTTTTGCGGGGTCGGATACAAGTACAACTTCCTTTTCATCGTTATCCAGGTCCAATGCAACATTCTCGACATCGGTAGGATTGGGAAGGTAGTTGACGACCGCATCGAGAAGGGTTTGGATCCCCTTATTCTTGTAGGCGGAACCTAAAAGAACTGGACAGAGTTCCAGGGAAAGTGTTCCTTTTCGCATTGCTTCATGAATCATCTCTTCAGGGATAGCATCCCCTTCCATCATTTTCTCCATTAAATCATCGGAGAACATGGAGATGGCATCAAGCATCTCTTCCCGTGCTGATTCAGCATCAGCCAGGAGGTTGGCGGGGATGTCGGTGATTTCAATATCATCACCATTATCTCCCTTGTAGTAAACGGCTTTCATGGTAACAAGGTCAATAATTCCTTCGTGCTTGTCTTCAAGACCGATAGGAAGCTGAATCATTACCGAATTAAGACCTAACTTATCACGAAGCTGATCTTTTACCTTCAGGGGGTTTGCACCGGTTCTGTCACATTTGTTGACGAAAGCAAGTCTTGGTACATTGTACCTTTTGAGCTGACGGTCAACAGTGATTGACTGTGATTGAACGCCACCAACGGAACAGAGAACAAGTATTGCTCCGTCCAGAACTCTCAGAGCCCTTTCTACTTCGATAGTGAAATCAACGTGTCCCGGAGTATCAATAATATTGATAGGATGATCCTTCCAGGATACGTGAGTTGCGGCGGATGCGATTGTGATTCCCCGCTCTTTTTCCAGTTCCATGGAATCCATAGTTGCACCGACACCGTCTTTACCACGTACTTCGTGAATCGCATGGATTCTTCCACAGTAGTAAAGAATACGCTCGGTAAGGGTTGTCTTACCCGAGTCGATATGTGCGCTGATTCCAATGTTTCGCATGTTTTCGAGCTTTTCCATTAAAGTTTACCTCAAATTAACTATAGTTATCTAAATCCTTATTATCAAATCCAGGAGTTAAAAGATTCAGTATTACAAGTACAGGAAGAATTGAATATTATCTGTACAAAAACAAAAGATCTATTTGTTTTCAGCGGATTCTAACCTAAGAAGAGATTCATTGCAACCTCTGAACATTTTATTGTCAAGCCTTTTTTTTATAATTCGATTATGATCCGATTAAGATAGAAGCAAACGCATCCGGTTGACTATTATTTTAATATTATTCTACAATTTTTATTGATGATTTTTTCAGTTGACTACATAATGAATTTTAAATAATAAATAATTTCATTGCATTTTTATGCACTATATGTTAGTTTTTACGTATAAATATACAGGAGGCGTATATGTCCATCAATTTACGAGGAAGAAGTCTACTCACACTGAAAGATTTTACCGCTCTGGAGATCAACTATCTGCTATCACTTTCTAAAGATTTGAAATCCAAAAAGAGAGCAGGAATAAAAGGAGATTTACTCTCCGGCCGAAATATCGTACTGCTTTTTGAAAAGGCCTCTACCAGAACCCGATGCGCTTTCGAAGTCGCAGCATACGATGAGGGGGCCCAGGTGACCTTCCTGACGAACTCACAGATGGGGAAGAAAGAATCCCTTGAAGATACGGCCAATGTCCTTGGACGTTTCTACGATGGAATCGAATTCAGGGGATTTGCCCAGGAGACTGTGGAGGGTCTTGCAGAACATTCCGGGGTTCCCGTATGGAACGGCCTCACCGACCTCTACCATCCGACCCAGGTACTTGCCGACGTTATGACCATGCAGGAGCATATTGCAAAACCTGTGAATCAGATGAAACTTGTATATTCGGGTGATGCCAGAAATAATGTGGCGAACAGTCTGATGATAATAGCCGCAAAACTGGGCATGGATTTTACAGCTGTGGCTCCGGCAACTCTCTTCCCCGAGGAAGACCTATTAAAAGAAATGCAGGAACTCGGCAAGGTATCAGGTTCTACAATTGCAGTAACTGAGGATATAGCCGAAGGAGTAAAGGGAGCCGATGCCATCTATACAGATGTCTGGGTTTCCATGGGAGAGGAGGACCAGATGGAGGAGAGGATAAAACTCCTGACCCCCTATCAGGTAAACTCAAAAATGATGAAACTGACCGGAAATCCTGATACAAAGTTCCTCCATTGCCTGCCCGCTTTTCACGATCTGAATACCAGCATCGGGAAGGATGTAAAGGAGAAATTCGGTCTCTCAGAAATGGAAGTAACCGATGAGGTTTTCCGAAGTCCCAACTCGGTTGTATTCGATGAGGCAGAAAACAGGATGCACACAATCAAAGCCATCATGTGTGCAACCGCAGGAAACCTCTAAAGGGCGAAACAGATGTGCAGAGAGATGCTATATCGTTTTAAGCATCTCCTTTATCTCATCAACCGCCTCCCAGTCTCCCGGCAGGCGGTTTTCTTTTATATAACTCCAGTTAAAGGCAAGGTTCTCATCCGGTATATTGACATCAAACCTGCCGGATAACTCCCCAATCTTTATAACCATCTCCTGAATCCGCGGGAAGGAGGCCGAAAGGACCTTATTAATCCTCTGCCTGTCCTCTTCAGAACAGGCTTCCATAAGATTCCATAACCTGAGGGCATTTATGGCCCGGTCCATCCTTCTGGGAGGTTCTGCCTCCATGGCGGACATACCTTCAAGGGTGTCATCGACCACAGAAGAGAGACCCGATTCAAAATCATAACCGAGAGTAGTAAGGAGTTCATTCAGGGGCGGGGTTCGGCACTCGGTATTGACAATATTGTCGAGTTCAGCGAATTTTCCATCTTTGTTTGCGATCTTCTGAAAACCACGAACACGCAGAACCCAGAACCCGATCCTTCTCAGGATACTATCCCAATCCAGCTTCTCAAGATTATCGGCCGGTTCATAATCTGCCCCGAGATCGGCCCCGGATTCAAGCAGAGGTCCTATCTTATTAATAAGCGCCTCACCATAGCCCATCTCCCCCAGCATCTCTGCATAGAGAACTTCATAGGGATCATACCAGATAACAAGATGGGCCCTTTTATCCAGCCTGGTCACCGTCACCTGGGTATTAAGCCCCTTATATACCGAAAGGGCCGGGTGCCGTCGTCTATTACCAACCAGGATATCTATATCACGATTAAGATGCTGCTTCACATCCTCATGCCAGATATCCATCATCTTATTTATATACCCATTGCCAAGAAGTCTGATGCTGCTCTCCGTGGCGAAATTAATGTTCATAATAAACTCCTCCTGTTTCAAGAATCGTATGATGTCAGGTTCGGAGATTCAGGTCAAGAAGGAGCGGCAACAGCAGATCCAAATTTGAAAAACTTCTCTATTGTGAACAGGCGGAACGGCAGTATATAATTCAGTATATGAAAAACATATTCATAGCAACCAGTGGATACTCTTATAAGGACTGGAAAGGGGTTTTCTACCCGAAAGAGCTTTCAGCGGGAAAGTATCTCGCCTACTATTCAAAATTTTTCCCCTTCACCGAATTGAACTTTTCCTACTACAAACAACCGGAGGAGCGACAATCCTTAAAATTCCTTGAAGAGACCGACAAAAAATTTCTTTTTTCAATAAAGGCTCACCAGAGCCTGACCCACCAGCCAACGGCCACCTGGAAGGAGGATGTGAAGATTTTTTCAGGGGGGATAGCCCCCCTTTCCGATGCGAATCGACTCGCTTCAGTAATTCTCCAGTTTCCCTTCAGTTTTAAATATACGAAGGAGAACAGGATCTATCTTTCAAACTTATGCAAAAACCTTTCGATCGAAAATTCCAACAGGATTCCTCTGAGCATTGAGTTCAGAAACCGGGAGTGGGATAAACCATCGGTGATAAGCGGAATGAAGGAGATAGGAGCAGGATGGATTGTGTCTGATAATCCGGAGTTAAAAGGATTGCCGAAAGGAGAGATGAAATGGACTTCCGAGACGGCCTATCTACGATTTCATGGCCGGAACAGGGAGAATTGGTGGCAGGGAGACAATGTAAGCCGCTATGACTACAGGTATTCAACGGAAGAACTTACCGAAGCGGCAGAGGCCATAAAAAAAATGTCAGGAAAGGTGAAAAGGATGTTCATTGCATTCAACAATCATCATAAAGGTCAGGCTGTAGAGAATGCCCTTGAACTAAAAGACCTAGTTGAATCAGAGTGAGGTAAGGAAGGATTTCTTCTCACTGACAAGGAATTTATCGGCCCGATCAAGAAACAGCATAGCGGTCTTATCCCCGGGATGAATCGAAAGCACCTTCTCAAAAAGCTTCTTCGCCTCAATGAAATCCCGTTTGGCAAAGAGAAGGATAGCGGTTTCAAACTCACCTTTCGTCTCTTCTTTCAGCTTTCGGAGTTCCTCGTCATCAGAGTTGAATATTTCAAAAAGAGATACAGACTTATCTTTTCCTTTCACCTTAACTTTCCCCAGGAAACGAAAATTAAACTCAGTAGGATTATCCAGCTTTATGAAGGTCTCCTGGCTGATAACAACATTGGATTTATAAAGTTTCGTTACATCCTGAATACGGGAGGCAAGGTTAACCGCATCGGAAATAACCGTCCCCTGCATCCGCTGATTATCACCAACGATTCCAAGGATCATATTCCCGGTATGGATACCAACGCCAATATTAATTGGTTCATATCCGCAGTTTGCCCTGTAACTATTATAGATCCGGACATATTCCACCATTTCAATGGCAGTCTTGATAGCATCTTCAGGCTTATCAGGATAGAGGGCCATGATGGCATCCCCGATAAACTTATCAACAAAGCCGTTATTCCTGGTAATAATAGGGGAAAACTGACTTAGGTAGGAGTTTATGAATTTAAAGTTTTCCTGAGGTGTCATATTTTCCGAGAGATTTGTAAAGGCTCTGATATCCACAAAAAGGATGGTCATCTCCCTCTGCACCTGATCACCAAGCTTAAGATCAATAATATTTTCCTGACCGAGAGCCTTAAGGAACTCTCTGGGAACAAACTGACTGTATATGGAGTTGATCTTTGAAAGCTGAAGATGGGTGTTGACCCGGGTTAAAAACTCTTCCTGCTGATAAGGTTTTCGCAAATAGTCACTCGCACCGGAGGTAAGGGTTTCCATCACATCGGCACTATCCTCAATCATAAGGATCACAGGAAGTTCATCGGAGGTGAATTCATTCCGCAGAGTACGGCACACCTCAAAATTGGTCATGTCTTTTAATGAAGAGTCGATAACAACCATATCCGGAAGTTTTTCTCTAATACATCTAAAGAGTTCCTCACCTGAGATCACCGGCTGGATCTGATAATTCATAGAAGCAAGCTGACTTTTTATGATTTGAAGATTACCAGGATCTCCGGAAGCAGCAAGGATCAGAATATCCCGTTCAGACTCAACCTCTTCAAGAAGAGGTTGGAGATTCTGAATGGCGTCAAAATGGATGGCCAATTCTTCGGCTATTGCCTCATCGACGGCTTCTTTCTGGAGATAAGTCGGTAGAGTAAAATTAAAGATTACGCCATCTTCACTCTTAACCTCAGACAGCCCGCTATCATGAAGCTTTAAAATTTCATGAACAAGATAAAATCTTAATCCAATAAAATCTTCCTTTCCCCGGAAATTTAACTGCCCCTCTAAATTGGAAACATCTAGTACCTTATCAACATCAACTTGTCGATTAAGCCCTGTAATCGATACAGAAACATTTACAACCTCATCTCCTGCCGCCGCAGTAATATGAATATGTCCATCCTGAGCATTCTCTATACCAAAGGAAATTAAAGTGTGAAAAATCTGCCCTAGCTTCTGCTCATCAGCCCAAAGTGGAGGCAATCCACGGGGAATCTCATTGTCAATATCAACATTCAAACCAAGAATAACCGGTTTAAAACTCCCGATGGCTAAATAAGCAGCGCTAAAAAGATTCACCGAATCTTTTTTTATCTTCAACGTATGTTCACTCAACCTTACAAAATCGATAGTGTCATTTAGAAGATTCTGGTGCATCATGGTATTTGATAATACCAATGAGGTTGTTACAAGCTGCTCACTGTTCAAAGGACCTAAAGAACCTTGAAGCAATGTCATTGCCAGGGTATTCACTTTGTTAAGGGTTTCACCGACCTCATCGGAAAGACTGAGGAGGATTGAATCCCGACTGCTTATGACCTCATCAAGCCGATTCTTTAAACCGGCTGTCTGGGAAAGAAACTTTCGCTCACGCAGGAAAAGCATCACCCCGACGGCTATAAAAGATAAAAATACGCCCCCCCAAAATACAACCTGTGATTGAAAAACCCCCAGGGTGTAAAGGAGGGAATAGGTTGAAAAAAGGAATAAAATCCCCGCGCTGATCAGGAACAGCAGAGCCAGTGAGACCGGCTTTCTCATACCCTGAATACTCAGGTATATGATAAAACCAGTACCAATCATTAGTGATAAATACTCTGTTGGCACGAGAAAACCTAAAAATCTGCCGGGAAGGAACACCGCCGTAAAAACAGCAATGAGGGAGAGTATCTGACTGACAATAACCGCTTTTCTCCCCCCCTCGACTCTTTCAAGATAGGCGTATCCAAAATTAACAAAAAGAGGGATTGAAAGATAAAGGAGGATAAACTTCAGCCTCTCACCAATCTGAAAAGGAAGATTCTTTATAACATCAGCCGTTTGAAAAAAGAGAACATCTCCCAGAAACATCCTCCCGAGCAGAACAGCAAATCCCAAAGCAAGAAAAAAGTGATACCTGCCGGTATTTGTAAAAAGGGCCCGAACTCCACAATAAAAGGTAAACCCCAGGATCACAAAAACAAGTGTCAGGAAAAGATCCTTTATAAGCCGGGCTATACGATTTATGGCTTCAGGAGAACCATACTCAACCCCGAAGAAAGGAGAACCGCCACGAAAGGTGTGAAAGTTTGTAACCTGAATTATAAATTCGAGTTCATCTGTATCCTGTACAAAATAGGCGATCCCTGGAGAGACGAATGAAACTTCCTCTGCATATGAGGAGCCGGCAGTCCCGCGACTGAAGATCTCCTCTCCATTCACATAAAATCGGCAGGTAGAGTAGAAGGGAGGGATCCTGACAGCCTGGATCCCGCTGTAACCTTCTGTTTTAACGTTGGCATAATATGAAACAAATCCTGCATCGGGAGAAAAAATCCCGGCTCTATGGGTATTCCAGATACCCCGGAAACCTGCAGAGGGTTCAGTAAACTCCCCAGATTCTGACGGAGCCTGTGAAGGCGTCTTATCAGACCAGCTGGCAAGCCACTCTCCCCGGAGGAGGTGGATCTTGCCGGAACCGGCTTGAAGAGATTCACTGGAACGCCCACCGGAAAGTTGAACAACCTGCAGGCCATCGGCTACAGTCCATAAGCCATAACCGAAGATGAGAATAAGCAGAACTCCCAATGCAATAAAAACAATTCTCTTTTTAATCATTAACTACTATGCCGCCATTAAATAATTTAGCTCAAAAATCAGTTGGAACTCAATCCGACGGAATAATCGGTAACCTCTCCTCCAGGAGAGTAGAGAGCAACGGTGCAATAATAAGTTCCACCTTCAAGGTACATACTTATCTTGCCATTGTAGCCGGTTCCATCATCATCACTTTCCTGGATGATACTGCCTTGATTATCATACATTATAACATATGTATCCATATCACCAAAGGTTTCAAAGTTAACATTATTTGGTCTGTTAAGAGTAAAAGTATACCAGTCAATATCATCTGACATTATCAGGGTATGATTCTGTGTTGTATTCATCTCAATGACAGTAGCCTCTTCCTGACTGTTGTCCGGTTCGTAAGAGTCCAGCTCAAGAACGATGGTTTCCACAGAAAGAAGATAGTCACCGAGAGTTGAAGAGCTATATCCCCTCACCATGATGTAATACTCATCTCCAGTCACTGGGGAGAAGATCACACTCGCATTTCCATCACTTCCCCCATCATCATCTGAAAGAACAAGTGAGCCATTCTGATAGAGTTCCATATATGTATCAAGAATACTCTCGGTTTTAATTCTGACAGAATCCTCAGCACCAAAAGTCATGCCGGAAAAATCCAGTTTATACCAATCCTCATCACCCGAAGGAAAGAGCTTTTTCTCCAGAGAGAGGGAAGCACCGGAAATGTATTCGGCTTCACTCATGTTGTTATTGGGTTCACCCTCTTCAGCAACATACTCCTCACTGTTCACAAAAAGACCATAACTTCCTGTTTCATCGGATCCGTAACCGGCGACCTTGATAAAATAGGTTCCAGGGACCGATACAGAAGCCTGGATAAGGGCGTTTGATCCATTATCGCCATCATCATTCGAAGCAATCAGGAGATCAGGAGAATCGGGTCCGTAGAAATCCATGACAGTATCGAGGCTTCCTGTTGTACCTATAGAAAGGAATGTGTTCTGTGCATCAACAACATTTATATAAAACCAGTCGATATCTCCGGAAGGTTGAAGACTTATATCACCAACACTGGAGTTAAGCTCCAGAGGATAAGCATTGGATGCGTCATTATTGGGTTCATAATTATCTCCTCCACCCGCAGCTCCGCCAGAGAAACCACCGGCAAGCAGCATGGCAACATCGGCCTCAAGAGGGAGGGTTGCTTCGGAAACCAGGATAATCTGATCATCCTCACCCTTTCTCAGGATGAGAGAGAGGTAAACCTCGTTTGAAAGCTTGTATATATCTCCCGTCAGAAGATAAACGCTGGAATTCATCGCCTCAGGAATTTGGGCATCATCGCCGTACAGGCTTAAATTACGAAGGTCAGATCCACTTAACTTTGCCAGAATTACGGAAGTATACAGATCCCCGAGCTGGGAAGGTCGGTTGTTAAAGGTGATCCCATCGGTATATAAAGCCCCACCGCTGCGCAATTCACGGCTAATGTCTGCCACCAGCCCATCGGCCATATCTGAAAGAGTTTCCAGGAGAGGAGTCTCTACAGGTTCAAATTCATCGGCCATTGCAAAACCGGTAAAAAGAAGTACTACTATAATACAAATTGATAATTTTCTCATTTAATTCTCCTATATAAATATATATCATTTATTCTACTCCAGTTCGAATTAAAAATCCATGGGTTGTAAAATTCCATTATTTTTTGTAACCTTGGTGCATGGAAGCTCCAGAAAAAATTTATTTTACATACAACGATATTCATCGAACTATCAAAAAACTGGCAATTGAAATTCTTGATTCAGGTTTTGATGTGGATGTAATAGTAGCCATCGGAACTGGCGGATTCATTCCGGCCAGAATGCTGAAAACCTTTATCAACAGACCGGTTCTTACTGTTGGCCTCTCTTATTATGATCTGGATAATAAACCCCGGGATTCAATCGAAAAGATACAGTGGATTGATGAAGTTGAGAAGAAACTGACAGGAAAAAGGATACTCCTGGTCGATGAGGTGGATGATTCACGGTATACCCTGGAATACTGCCTTAAGGAGTTACTTACACATAAGCCGTCAGAGATGGCTGTTGCCGTTCTCCATAATAAATTGAAGAATAAAAGGGGTTCGATCCCCGCAGAAATTACCAGATATTTCCAGGGCGCCGACCTTGAAGACCTCTGGATCTGTTACCCATGGGATGCCCAGGATATAGAACTTCAGGACAAACTGGCAAATCAAAACTAAAAATAAAATTTTCATCCGATTTCGAACCTGATCCCGTCTACAACCGTAAGGACAAGGTCAGGTTCGAATGAACCTGGCATCATGTAAAGGCCGTCCGCCGATGTTGACCATAGTTGTCACTTCGGCGGCAGCACCTCCTTTTTGAACAGGACCACTCAAAAATTCAGACATTGAAAGCTCTCTGCATTCCCACAAGAATCCGGGCCAGTGTGAATATATCCTCCCGCTTGCTCCATCGGCCGAATGCTATCCGCAGGGAGGTAGAGGCACGTCCGGGTCCCCTTCCCATCTCGGTCAGGATCCTGGACTCTCCTCCGACCCTCTCTGTACATGCGGAGAATCTGCTTACGCAGATATTTTCCTTATTCAGTCTGTAAAGAAAGGTTTCCATATCATTGATCCAGGGAAAACTCAAATTCAATACCCCGGGGACGGCATCGGCAGGAGATTCGACAACCATTTCAACCCCCTGTTTTTTTAAGATCCAGGGCGTTTCACGACTCAGAGTCGCAAGAACGGCCGACTCCTCACTCCTGTTTTTTTCCATCATTTCAAAAGCCCGGCCCAGAGAGGCGATCCCTGGAACATTCTCGGTTCCAGGAAACATTCCACCCTCCTGACCACCGCCGAACCGGAACCGGCTGATTCGAAGTCCGGGCCTCTTATAGAGAAAGCCGATTCCCTTGGGAGCATAGATCTTATGGCCACTCACAGCGGCCATATGACAGTAGGGGGTCCACTCCGAAGGCGAGAGGCGTGCCGCAGCCTGAACCGCATCCAGCATCAGAATTCCACCGGCCTCATGAACAACCTTAAAGATCTCCCCGACAGGCTGCCTGCTGCCTGTTTCGTGATTCACCGGAGAGAGAACCACCAGGTCTTCAGGGAGAACCAGGGTTTTGAGCTCCTGAAGATCAATCTTGCCCTGGGAATCCACGGAGAGGTACTCTACAGGGATCCCCGTATGGCGGGCCATGAAGAGAGGGTGTTCCAGAGATGAGTGTTCTATTCGTGTTGAGATTATCCTGCAGGAAGGGACACCTGCGCCCACAGATGCCGATGAAAAAGAGTTGCCGGATGAAGAATTACCATTAGAGGAATTTCCGAAAAAGCCCCCATGCCGGGCAATATAGCCGAAAATTCCGGCATGAAGCGCTTCGGTACCACCGGTACAGAAATGAATACCATCGGGGTCCAGATTCAGTAGTTGCCCTATCCCCTGCCGAACCCCCTCCACAAGCTCCCAGGCTTCAACCCCCGCAGCATGGAGACTGGAAGGATTCCCCCAGCTGCGCCGGCAGGCCGCTTCGAAAGCACCAAGCACCCCGGGATCAACCGGGGCCGTGGCATTATAATCAAGGTAGACGGTTTTATTGGGAAGATAACCGATCCCCGAATCCTTAAGCCGTCTATGGAATCGGCATCGGCATGCCATCTGCTACCAGACTACCTTCAGGATAAGAGGTTCCGGACCGGACATATTGTTCATCTCCAGAGTAGGAATGGCATAGGTGACGGTCATTCGATCAGCCGAAAGCTCCCCCATGTTGTAGGATTTAATCTTTGTAGGAGCAGTTACTGAGAATCTTATCTCGTAACCATCAAAATAGGGTTTCATCATAGCAAGAGTTTCAGCATCCATATCCTCGGCATCAGCCCCTGAATCATCACCTTCGGAAAGGATCATAGTGTAGATCCAGTCTCCCCCTTCCTTGACAAGGTTAGAATCACCCATGGTTTCTGAAGCGGAAAGAACGGAATAGTCCTCAAATTCAACAGTTGTCCTGAATTTGGTGTACTCATCGGTATTCTCTTCAACCTGATCAATGATCGTGATACCCGGAAGCCCCTCCATATCTTCTGTTATATCCGCATTACTGAGAGGCAGATCAACAGGATCATCCTCTCCGGCACCCATCTGCATAAAAACCTGAGAAACGGTAACCTCCATAGAGAGAGTACCACTTCCGTCATTATTGAATGTTGTATGAAATGCTGTACCAAGGCAGGATGTGAACAAAAACAACACAGAAAGAAGCATTAACCATAATATTCGTTTCATAATTTCCTCCATTTTTATTGAATCTAATTATCTTAATTCTACACCACTAAAACAAAAACATCAAAGCATCAATTCTCTAAAATCGTAATTTCCACCCGGCGATTCAACCGGCGCCCTTCAGAAGAATTATTATCAGCAAGGGGTTTTTCACCACCCCACCCCCGAATGACAATCTGGGAGGCCGTCCTTACCCCTGTGGAAAGAAGATAATCCCCTACCGACTGAGCCCGCTCCCGGGAGAGCTCATGCCGCCCCTCAAGGGTACCCGCCATGGCAGTATGACCGCTTATCAGGATATCCCTGTCGGAATGTTCGGCAAGAATAGATGAAATCTCATCGAGTTTCTCCTTCTCGGAATCCCAGAGAAAGGCAGAATCAGGAGGAAACTGTATATTGTGGAGAGCGATTGTAACCCCCTCGGCATCGACTCTGACAGCAGCATCTTCGATCCCATGTTCCGCCAGGGCATCAGTAATATCTTCCGCCAGAGCCTCCCTGTCCATCAGCAGGGCCTCAACCACATGAGCCCCGGCAGTCCCCTGATACTCGACGGAATTACCCGACAGGAGATCAAAAAATATATCGAACTCCTCAGCATAGGCATCCGCCCGGCCGGCCTCAAGATTCCAGTACAGGATCTGATTTGAAAACCCGGAGATACGTACAGGATAATTAGGATTTACCCTGTTCCCCCCGGGGAATTCAGGCTGGTAAAAGATTGTATAGTCAATTGAGATGAGATGATACTCCTGCCCTTCGAATGTTTCAGGACCAAGATAAGTATATTTAACATCAACAGGAATTATAAAAGGCTCATCAACACCAAGATTCTCCCGAAAATCATGAACTTCATGGGCAGGAAAGCTCCAGCTCTCTCCAGGCTCTACCGGACCTTCCGGAAATATGGGGACATTCCGGACTACCGGCATATAGTATTGTCTCTCAATATTATAATGACCACGGTTATCCCGTGTAAATCGAGATGGATATTCCCGCCCCCAACTGTAGGCCTGTCCCGAACCAAAAACCCTTTCCGAGGTCTGAAACATCCCGGAGATTGTTCCGCCATCCTCATCGGATGCCTCTATCTCCATGGCAATCCTATTTAGGATTTCCGCAGAATGGGAGTAGAACCCATTAATATATACATCTTCATTGACTTCAGAGAGGATTCTAAACCGATCACCAGTCGTATATTGAAATCGGAAAATCTCACCGGAAAAGGCAATTTGCATCCCTGAAACCAGGATTATCATGATAATCCATTTTTTTCTTAACATATTCAGTCTCTCCTCCATCCAATATGATCGATAAATCGATCGAATGGCTGTTATTCCTTGACAAAAAATCCAACTATTTATAAAGTTGTCGAAACTAGGTAATCAAACTATACCGATTACCCCTAAGGGATCACCAGGAAATCAAAATGTTCCATGAAAGCAACGTTGTATCTACCGTCACGAATTTAAAGAATCTGGCACAAAATGCCGGCTTCCGCAGGCTAACCCCATTCCAGGAAGAAGTTCTGCCCAAAATTGCAGAAGGCAAGGACCTTTTCATCAACACAGGAAATAATCGAGGAAAAACTTTGGCAGCCCTGTTGTCTGCCTTCACAGGAGTCCCTGAAAAAGGGAAACCAGCAAAGGCCCTCATCATTTCGCCGGACAGTAAGGAAATCGGAAAACTCGGTTCCCTGGCATCCAATATTATTTCCAGTAACAGACTCCCCTATATTGCCACAACTTTAAGTGCCAATGGGGAGTCTAAGCGGGAATTCCAGGAGTTGTCACGTAATCCCGATATCATAATCGGCAATACAGACCGTATTATTGACCAGATTCGGAAAAAGAACCTGCCAATGAATAATACCTCGATTGTTATCGTCTTTATTGCACGTGATACAATACCATCAGGATTTGACAAGGATCTTTTCTTTATCTCATCCAGACTTCCCAAAAAAGTGCAAACCATATTTTTTGCACCCAAAGATGAATTTTTAACCGTTTTTGAGGAATTTTCCAGGAAACCCTTCAAACAATTTATTTCCCAGACAGAAGAGAAGAAGGAAGAAACAATGGATACAAAAAATGTATCAGACAACAATGAAGAATTTGTAAAAGACAAAATTAAAGATCTCGTAACCCTGATAAAATCGGATAAGGATCCCAAGGGCTTGGATAAGTACAAGAAATTGATCAAAAAGAGTGTTCCTCTGACTATGCGCTCCTATATAGGTGCCTACCTTCTCAGAGCATTGATAGATGAAAGTCCGGCCCCGGCAGCAACATCAGCAGCCCCTTCCCGGGGGAGATCCCGGATCCAGCCAAACCTGAAGGCATCGGAACGACCAAAAGCGACAGGAAATTATACAACCCTTTTCTTTAGTATAGGAAAAAACAGAAGAGTTTTTCCAAAAGATCTTACAAGATTTATCTGTACCCAGCTGAATATGGACTCTAACAAAATTGGAACGATAAAAATCCTTGATTCATACTCATTCGTAGATATTCATATTGATCATGCCGATGCCGCTGTCAACAACTTAAACGAACAGGAATTTCGAGGAAGAAAGCTAACTGTTAATTACGCAAAGAAGAGATAGTTTCTAATATAAGGAAGATTTAATAGATAATATAACGGAGAATCAATAAGAAAAGAAACAGATTCAACGCAAAACCGGCAAGCAATGACAAACCGGCCAGGATTTCCATAATTCTGGCCTTTTTTGAGCATATTTTAAAAAGGACTGACGGATCACCGGGAATAATCAAGGGGGAGATCATTAGATCCTTTGAAGGCGGGAAGAGCTCCTGCCCGGCCTCATCTCCCACAATTCCAAATACAAAGACAGGCGAATCCATTACCGTATCATTATCCAAAAATCCGGTATTGATCAGTCTACCACCATTAACCTGCTCTATTGCAATTCTACCCGACTCCAGCAGCCTGTAACCGTAAGTCTGACTGCCGTGAAGCCTTATATCTGAACAGTATGAGAGAGAATCAACCCCGGGCCAATATCTTAAGGAGAGAAGCACAAGATCACGTTCAGCCCTGTATCGCCGCCCTCTCCGCCAGAAAATCAGATAGAGCTCGAAAAGTCCGAGTCCCGGGGGTAGAATAGCAAACAAGGGCGAGAGGGCCATGGTAAAAATCAGCCAACTGTAGAAATCAGCACCGGTTAAGCGGGTAGACAAGTAGGTTAACAAAAGAAGAATAACCCCCCCGGCGGCCATGGATCCGGGGGTAAAATCATTTATATACTCATTTTGCTGCCTTCCTGCCCAGATAGTTCTTATCAGGATTGTATTCTCAGAACCATCATAAATCAGGACCAACAAAGGGGTCTCCCGGCTGGTCTTAAACAGCAGTTGTCCCTTTTCACGATAAAGAGAACCGGAAACAAGTAATCTTGTCCCCTCCGGCAGGGAAGAAAAGCGGTTCCAGGGCATTCTGACGGGGATCTCATCAGTCAAATTCTCACGGATGGAGATATTTCGCCCTTTCCCGATAAGTGCCGAATGCGGGAGGGTATACACATCTACACCGGTAAGCTGAACACGGAGACTGATAGCACGATTGGATATCCAAACAGAATCATCCCCCTGTATGGCCTGAAGGCTACCAAGCATCCTGAACTCTCCAGCATACCCATCGGAAACATTTTTAAGCTTAGCATAACTGACTTCGGGCAGGCTTGAAGAGTCGATAACACTTTTACGAAAAAGGCGCCACCTGCGGCGGACATAAAAAGCACCACCGGCAGGAATAAGGAGATAAAAGAATATGGCAATTAAAAATGCGACGATAATAATTAAATTCATACCTTGAAGTTTAAACCGAAAGGTTCAGGATAAGACCTGTGTCATACTCTGAAGGCCCCAAAAACCCGGGAATTCTATTCGAAAGCACATCCCGAAGTTCATTTTTCAAGGTCTCTGTCATCTCTTCAAGCTGACTGACATCGGAAAAGAGAATGGCCTCATCTACCCTCTCCTGCGAATAATCATCTCCCTTCAAATCCTGAAGGCGGTCAATCAAATTATCAAGAACGCGTAACCTGGACATAGAGTATCCGGGAGTTCCCCCAAAAGCAGGAATTCCCCGAATATGCTTTAAATTTGAATACATAAAGCTTGAGGAATCCACAGGCAAAGAAATTGCCCCCTGACTATGTTTCGCTCTGACTATGCTGTTAAGAGAAATAGAAGATAAACTATTTATATTTTCTACGTTCATGACTCCTTCCTGTACTCATTATCGGCAGTAAGGAAGGGTCATTTAACACTTTTAATAATCTGTATACTTATACTATCGATTCTTTCGTTCATCCGAGGATTTACATTCAATACACATCATTGCATATGGAATAGCCTCCAGCCTTGCCACAGGGATCTTCTTATTACATCGCATACAGAGGCCGAAACGGCCATTCTTGTATCTGGAGAGTGCCGAGTCGATCAATCTCAATCGCTTTGATTCCTGAGCGCCAAGAGCATCAAGGGTATTACGATCGATATCATCAGCAGCAATATCTGCAAGGTCCTTGGGATCCATCTCTTGAACGATTCCTTTAAACTCATCACTCTCAGACAGAAGAGTCTTCATTAGTTCTTCTTTCTGGTCGAGCAGTTTCTGATGCATTTTTTCTAAAAAAGCCTTGTCCATAATATAATTCCCTCTTCTTTTTAGGTCATTATCAAGGTTTCCTCCATTGGAGGAATAACCCTTTAATAAGCACGATAATTTGCCTTAAATGACTAAAAAAGTCAAGCATTGGTTTTACATCAGAAAAATTCCATATTTTCTATAAAAAAGAGGCGTATGGAGCCCCCTATAGTTCGGTTGACAAAGGAGGTTCTTTCCCCTACTATTTCGTCAGAAAACTATTGATTTAAATCACAGGAGAAATTGTGGCAAAAGAAGAAGCAATTGAGGTAGAAGGTATTGTTCGGGAATCTCTTCCCAATACGATGTTCAGGGTAGAGCTTAAGAACGGTCATCTTATACTGGCACATTTGTCAGGAAAAATGAGAAAACACTATATCAGGATTGTTCCCGGCGATAAAGTACGTGTTGCCCTCTCCCCTTACGATCTCACACGAGGAAGAATAATCTACCGGGAAAGGTAGAGTTAAAAAGGGGTCGTCTATTTCAACCCTTCCTTTTAATCCTATTTAGAATCACCCAGGAGGCACCCTTGCCTCCATTAAATCTATCCCCATACCCAAATGATGATACAAAAGTGGATCGCTCAAGAAAAAAACGGACCTCTTTTTTGAGGATAGATTTACCCCCGGGGGAGTGATACCCCTTTCCATGAATTAAAAGAACTTTTTTATACCCCTGCCGGCTAGCTGTCTTCAGGAATTTTTCAGTTGCCGCAAGGGCTTCAGCACTTGTCATCCCATGCAGGTCAAGGCTTGCTTCGATGGGAAGCCTTTCGGGGTTTACTCGTTGATGCAAACTTTCAGAATCTGACGGATCCTTATTAACCGAATCTTTATCCCCGGGCGGGTAGAGATCGAGCCAATTCGCCTCCATCTTTCCGGAAACAACCTTTTTTTCCGGTGGATTCTTAACTTCTGTCCCTTTTTTCCGACCCTTTATCGATTCCGATTCCCAGGCATCAAGAATATCACCAAAGCCGTTCATTCCGGATCTCCAACGATTCGAATATGGGAATAATGGATCCAGCCATTTATTTTCTCCCCATTCTCCGCAAGGAGATAATCGCCGGCCCGGTCCCTGATCCTTAAGAGCGTACCTGGCTTTACCTGAAGCCACTCCTCTCCGGCATCCTCGGGAATTTTTTTAAAAAAGATCCCATCATTTTCCATATCATCCCCGGGGTCAGGATCTCCCTCGCCCTCTGTTCCAGATATTGGTAATTTTAAACCATCATCAAGAGATTGTACTGCGGTAGAAACGACAACTCCCCGCGGGATGGATGCTGAGTAACTTGTAAAAAAAACAAGAAAAAGAACAACAAGGATAAAAGAAGAGGATAGAATCTCAAGGATCCTCAGAATTCCATTATTTCGAATCTGAGAAAGGAGGAGCATAAGAGAGAGAAGATTCACAAGAATTATAAGAATAATGAACAGAAATCCCCTGTCCAGGGGAAACTCAAGAGTGTAAGAGCTGGTAAAACCGCCCTTATTTATAATTCTATTATAGGCATCCCTGTAAAGTTGACTCTGAGGCTGTCTGGCGACAGCTGAGGCCATATTATAGACAGCTTCGTCCCATTGGTTCATGCCTGACAGAATAAGTCCTCTATTGTAAAAAATGAAACCGGTATCAACATCACCGACAACCTCATCAAGCGCTGTCAGGGCCTCCCCGAAAGAGCCCTCAGCATAATAATCAAAACATAAATTAAAAGCATCCCCGGAGAACAGGGTTCTCTCTTTGAGTGAACCAGTATTGCCTGCGGAGAAGAATAAAGGGGAGGAGAGCAGGAGAACAAGCATAAAAATGGTTCGCCGGCCACCCTGTTGCCCCTTTCCCCGAATCAGCCTGAAAACCAACAAAGCTAAAGGACCTGGCAGAAAGAGTAAAAGGAGCATCCTGCCCTTTTGATAATCCAGAAAATCGTAATCAGGACCGCCATCCCTTAAGAGGGGCAAAAGAACCTCGTTCAGCTCGGCAGTTTCAACCTCTTCCGGAAGAGCTGGAAGAATATCGAAATTTTCAACCTCCACCCTTGAAGGAATTACCTTGCCGGAGGGGCGTTCTAGATAAGGAAAGGGAGGGATGCCGATTTTCAGCCGGTCAGTATCCCCAATCTTGATAGTATAGACAGCTTCCCGGTACCCCTTATATCCATGTAAATCCGGCTTATAATCCTCACTCTCATAGGAGGAGAGAAGATCTGCTCCGGTAAATTCCGGAACAGGCATTTGCAGATAGTTCAGGTTTCCGACACCCTCGAGTCGTACTCGGAAAACGGCTTCATCCATGCGGTAAAGTTCACTCTGTTCCATACGCGTGGTGACTGTAAAACGACCGATAGCCCCTGTTTCAGCAACTTCCCCGGGAAGAGGAAGGACATCAAGTATAAGCCTGCCTGTTTCACCAGTTCTGACCCCATGACTTACCCGGGCAGAAGGGATGGTAATTTTAGCAGCTCTGGTAGGGGTCAGGATGGCAAATGAAGCTGGCACATTATACAGAAGGGTTGAACCTAAAATTTCAGAAGAGATCTCCCCAACCCCGAAATACTCCTCAAAAATACCTCCCGCCGGCGGAGCAATATTCACAGAATCAAAAAGGACAATCTCCTTCTGATTTTTCACATTCAGGAGCAGAGGTACCGCCTCTCCTGTGTACACAAAATCATAGGGGGTTGACCACTCGGCCTCAAGGGGCATGATGAGTTTTCTATTAATATAAGTACCGACCTCCATGATGAACGAGGGGCTTGTCAAAACCTCATCCTTAATCGAAACAAAGAATGGATCAAAGAGGATCATTCCGGAACGCCTCGATCTGAAGGTAAATGAGATTCGGGTTATCTTCTTGGAAAAGCCATCCTTGGTGTTTACCGTTGCCGGTCTGATATACGGCCCACGCCGGAGCTGGATACCGTCAGGGTAAACAGGCTTTTCTAGTGCAACATCACGGGATTCGGGGTGATTTACCTCGATAACCACATTGAAATCATCATTGACTCCTACAGGGTTTGGAGAAACCTCTATGGAAATTCTTTCCTGAGAAGAGAGGGAGGAGAGTATAAGGCCAAGTATTATAAGTGAAAGTGCTAGTCGTTTTACCAATCCATACCCCTTCCCACATCATCACCTTTCTGAACCCCCGGAGGATAGTAAGGCTCATTTCGTCTGATATATTCAAGCACACGCTGGATATCTTCATCTCCAGGCTCACTCTCCCTGCTCTCTCCGGTTCCCGAGGTAACAGGCTCCTCCTGGAAGTTCAGCTTACGGAAACTGTGCTCAAGATTTATCCGGGCCTCACGGCTGGAGGAGTCAAAAAGCAGGGCCTCCTTAAAGGAGTCGAAAGCAGATTGATAGTCCCCAAGCTGATAGTGAAGAACCCCCTGATTATATGCCAATCTGAAGGCCAACTGTATATTCTCTCCCGGATCGATCGACTCCCACTGGGTTACAGCCGAATCCATCTCTCCAAGAGCATTGTAGACAGTCCCCAGGTTATAATTAATAATATCCTCTTCAATTCCCTTTTCAGCCGCTCGAAGATACTGAATATTCGCAGTCTGATATTCACCTTGAAGGAATTGATAATTCCCCCGAAAAACCTTATAGGAGGCATTGAACTCCGAACAGGATGTCAGGAAAATCAGGGAGATTATAAGCACATAAAGAGAACTTTTTCTCATCATATATTCTCCCGCCTTCGGATAATTCCGGAAATCTGATAAATAGTAAGACCGGCAAGGGCAATCAAGAGGTAGATTCTGAACATCTCCGTCTCAATATGAATAAAACCGGGACTCTTGGCAGACTCAAAGTTCTGAAACTTGGAAAACAGATGCTCTAACAGCCTCGAATCCTCTCCCTCTAGAAAAGAGCCGCCCCCCTGCTGGGCAAGTAGCCGTAGGAACCTCTCATCCAATTTCGTAACAATATCCCTCCCGGAATTATCGGTTACCTTCTCGCCATTACCAAGGGGAATAAACGCCCCCTCGGCTCCCCCCAGGCCGATGACATTAAAATCGATCCTCTCTTCCCTGAACCGGTTCAAAACCACTCCCGGGTCGCCATCCAAATCTTCTCCATCGGAAAAAAGGACAACATGCCGACCGCTCTCCGAGCCGGGCACAAAAGATTCAAGGGCGGCATTGAGGCCCGAACTTATATCAGTTCCCGGAGAACTCATGAAATCAGGAGTTATGATTTCAAGAACACCGTACAGGCCACCCCGATCTTCGGTCAGAGGAAGGATACGACTCCCTGCCCCTCGAAAAACGACAAGACCATATCGGTTTCCTGTTCCCGATTCACCCGCTTCAAGACCATCACTGATTGAACGGATAATCGCCTTCGCCTTTTCGAGGCGGGATGGGAGTGCATCCTCAGCAAGCATGGAGCGGGAAATATCGATAACATAAATGATATCATGCCCCGATGGTTTAAAAGGTTCTTTAATCCCCTGACCGGGAAACCCGGCAAGGGCCAGGATCGAAGCGATAATAAAAACAAGAAACCCGAAGGAAGAGAAAAACCATTTTACAAGGTAAATCTCCCTGAGAGAATTGAAACGCCACTCTCCTCCAAAAGTATGCAAACCTTTTATTCCTGAAAAGTAACGCCAGATGAGCATAATCACAAGAGGAAAAAGTATTGTAAAAAGCCAGAAAACCTCTGGATATCGGGCCATACCTAAAATACCTCCCGAAGAATGATTTTTCGTATGATGAAACTTAAAAGTATGGAAAGAAAGCCGGCAAATATTACGATCCTGTATCCCGGAGTGGTGCTCACCTTAATTTTAACCCGGGTCTCCCGACTCTCAAGGGAATCGATAGTCCTGAATATCTGCTCCATGGCTCCCGGACTGACTGCCGAAAAATACTTACCCGATGAAAGGAGGGCTATCTCTTCCAGAAGCTCTTCGTTAAAGCCACTCTCATAAATTCCCCGGTAAATTTTCCCTGTATCAGGATCCTGATACTCGAGGGGAAAACGCCCCTCGGAACCGATCCCTATTGCATAGATTCGAATACCCATATCCGCGGCTATCCTGGCCGCCGAAAGAGGAGCAATCTCTCCTGAATTATTCTCACCATCAGTCATGAGGATAATAACCTTTTCATCGGCACTGGACCCCTGCTCATGGAGAGCGGCAATCGCCAGACCGAGACCGACTGAAGTGCCCTCTCCCAGGGTCATTATCCTGAGAGCTTCAACCTCTGCGGCAAAGGCCCTATAATCCAGGGTTGGGGGTACTCTCAGGGCCGCCTCACCACTGAAGGAGACCAGTCCCAGGGCATCGTTTTCCCGCCCCCTCATGAATTCCAGAATTAATGTCTTGGCCGTCTCAAATCTGTTTATCGGCGGAAAATCTCCTGCCGCCATGCTGGGGGACTCATCCAGAACAAACATGATATCAATTCCCCGGGAAAGGTATATCTTCTCTTTTTCAACCTTCACAGGACCAGCCAGCGCTACTATCATCAAAGCTGTACCGACCCAGAATAAAAATGTCGAGAGAAAAAGGATGACCTGCCAGAAGTGCTTCTTTGGTTTAAAATTATCCCCTTCCCAGAGTCCCAGAGGAAAAATAAAGACCCCTCCCCGCCCCCGATAGAAATGGGAGAAATAAATTCCAGGGATTAAAACAAGAAGCAGCAGCAGGTAGACGGGGTCTTCAACGGTCCACATCGGCGACTCCCTTATCATCTTCGGCAGCCCAAAGATGCTTATAATATATTTCCAGGGCCTTAACGGCCTCATCAAGTCTGTTCAAATCTTCTTTTTTCCTTGCCGTATAAGGATCCACTCCGCCAAATTTAACCTTGTCAGAAAATCGGAACAAAGCCTCGAGGGTCCCGCGGAAAAATTCCTCAGGGTAAAGATCATCGAGGATGAGGCAGGCCTCCCGACTTGTCAGGGTATTAAAATCACTACCCGTCCGATTGGAAAGGTAAACCTTCAATTCAAGCAGGAGAGTCGTATAGAACTCGTTGCCATCCCTGTTCAAAATCTTCCGTTCAAGCTCCTTCAGAACCTTTTGGAGCCTGATGTAGGGCCTCCTGCGACCTGCGGTTAAAACAGATCTCAGGATCCGGCTTCTCAGGACTCTGAAGAAAAAGAGTATGAACAGGGGGAGACCTATCAGCCCCCCCACAAGGAGTCCAAAATAGAACGCTGTTCCCGGGAGATACATGGGGTCGGAGGCCGAAACAAAGGAAGAGTACTCCTGGTCGAGGATGGAAGCGGTATCGATCCTTACCCCCTCAAGCACAAGGCCTCCCAAATCTATGGGAGGAAGTACCCGGATCCCCGGCTGGAAAGAGGAAAAGATGATGTGTATCGTGGTAAACTCTTCATTTTCAAGAAAATTAATGTCGTGAATATGAATCCAGCCGGCCCGGGGAAACTCTTCAGGAATATTCAGATAGGTTCCCGAGGGTATTTTCAGGGTAACCCTCATATCAACCGTATCGCCAATATAAAACTCCCGGGGGATAAAAGTTACCTGTTCAATATCATAACCGAAAGAAAGGAAGCTAATCAGTAATATAAATAAAAGGATTAATGAGATTCGTTGCTTCACCGGCGTTTTCTTCTTTTAAAATAAGAGATTAATTTCATGACAGGATCATCATTTGTTGAGACAGTGAGGGTATCTATCCCTCGTCTTCGGCACTCACGGAGCCAGAAAATCTCCTGAGTAGCCCAGAAATCGTGATGCTCTTTCCTGAAATTCCCGGATTTCCCGAGGGAAGGGATAACTCTCCCGGTTTCAGGATCCTGGAGATACATGAGCCCCGTGTCGGGAAATCTTCTATCATCAGGATCAGATATTTTAATAGCGATGACATCGTGTTTTCTCGATAAGAGGGTTAACTCCTGCCACCCGCGTGACGTTCTAAAATCCGAAAGGATAACACAGATGCTGCGGCGTTTCAGCGATTCCTGCACAGTCCGGATAGCAAGATCCAGGCCGGAGCCTTTCCCTTTGGGAGTAATCTCCTGCATATCCGCAATGAGCCGACTAATATGCTTTCTACCTTTTAAGGGTGGAACCCAGTGCTCGATACCGTCAGAATAAAAAAGTGCTCCGACCCTGTCATTATTTTCAATCGCCGCATGGGCAAGAAGAACGGAAAGGACGGCGGCGGTATCCTCACGGCTCATCTTTCCGCTCCCGGATCTCATGGAGGCAGAGACATCCACAACGAGGAACATGACAAGTTCACGCTCCTCCTTGAAGGTTTTAATATAAGGAGAGTCCATTCTTGAGGTTACATTCCAGTCGATAAACCTGGAATCATCCTCGTGGGTGTAATCCCGAACCTCATCAAACTCAAGTCCTGGCCCACGAAAAACGGATCTGTAGTTTCCTGCAAGCAGCCCCTCAACGAGTTTAAGAGAGACAAGGGGAATATGTCGAATCTTTGATAGAAACTGCAGACTATCCATTGATTTAGGGAACCGGGACCTTTTTGAGGATTCTATCGATCACATCATCAGAGGTCAGCTCTTCCGACTCAGCCTCATAGGAGAGGACAAGACGATGACGAAGAACATCATGAACGACAGATTTGACATCCTCAGGGAGGACGAAGTCACGTCCATCGAAGAGAGCGGCAGCCCGGGCACATCTGACAAGACTTAATGACCCTCGCGTGGAGGCCCCAAAATCAATGAATTTAGCATAGGGATAGACTATCCTGTCCGTCTCTCTGGTCGAAGTAATAATGGCAACGATATACTCTTCGATCCTGCTCTCTATCCGAATATTATTAGCGGTTTTCCGAAGCCCCGAAAGTTGCTCCCGACTTAAGATTTTCTTAACTGGAATCACCTTTTCAACACCCATGCGACGGATGATCTGAAGCTCCTCCGCATCGGAGGGGTAATCGATCTTCAGTTTCATGATAAAACGATCAAGCTGGGCTTCCGGCAGGGGGTAGGTTCCTTCCTGCTCGATAGGATTCTGGGTTCCAAGGACAAAAAGAGGATCCGGCAGGGGGAATGTTTCATTCCCCAGGGTAACCTGTTTCTCCTGCATTGCTTCAAGAAGGGCAGATTGAACCTTTGCCGGAGCCCTGTTAATCTCATCAGCCAAAACGATATTTGTAAAAACAGGTCCTTTTCGGGCCTCAAAAATACCACTTTCCTGACGATAGATCATATTACCGACAAGATCTGCCGGAAGAAGATCCGGCGTAAACTGGATTCGTTTAAAATCCAGATCCAGCACCTCGGCCATGGTCTGGACTGCCAGGGTTTTTGCAAGCCCCGGAACACCTTCGATCAGGACGTGACCTCCGGCAATAAGCCCCATGAGCAGGCCATCGACCATGACAGTCTGACCTATCACCCTCCGGGCAATCTCCTCCCGACAACGATTCAGGAGCTGTGTTGATTTCTCAATTACTTCACTAAGATTTGAGCCATTCTTCTGATTTTCCATTATATCCTCAAGTTCTGTAATCTGCGTTTTCTGAAACATATTCATGGGTGAGGTCGCTTCCAAAAACCGAGGAAACACCACCACCAAGTCCAAGATCTATATCAATATCCACTGTTCTGCTGTGCTCGGGGTACGCTTTAAGTTCAGAGTTTAACTCGGCACTCTTCAGGTAGGCCGACATTTTTTCCTCACGCTCGGCATCCAGCATAAACTTGCTCTCCTTAAAGAGAAGTGTACCTCCTAAAGAGACACTCACCCGGCGGGGATCCAGCGGCAAATCCAGATTACCCGCACAATCGCCAAGAGAGGAGATTATCCGCCCCACATTAGGGTCATTTCCGGCAACAGCAGTCTTGACCAGGGGTGAATTTACCACGGCACGGGCAAGGAGTCCTGCGGATTTATCATCGGAAGCTCCTGTCAGGTTCACTTTTATGACATGGGCCGTTCCTTCGCCGTTACGGACGATATCCTCGGCCAGCGCCCCCATGACCCCCTCAAGAGCGATTCGAAACTCTTCGAGATCCACCTTTCCCGCTTTTTTGGAACTGAATACAAGAACCATGTCACTTGTACTCTGGTCCCCATCCACGGAAACTCTGTTAAAAGTCCTTTCGGCGACACCGGGAAGAAGCCCGCGCAGCTCAAACCGTGAAACATCAAGATCGGTCATTATAAAACAGAGCATGGTCCCCATATTGGGTTCAATCATTCCGGCACCCTTGGCAACGGCAACAATTCGCCCCCCTCCTACCTGGATAGATCTGATTTTAGGAAAGGAGTCGGTGGTCATGATCCCTTTCGCAAGCTTTAAAGCCGAATCCCTGTTTAAACCTGAAAGAAGATCCGGGAGGGCGGATATCATCTTATCCACCGGAAGCTGCCAGCCGATTATTCCGGTGGAGCTTGAAAAATAATCATGCACATCCCCTCCGGTACTCTTACTGAGAGCTGAAAGGAGACGTTCAATATCCTCAATCCCGGTGGGAGAACAGACATTGGCAATTCGATTATTAATAATAACACCCCGGGTATGGGGGGCATCCATCCTTTCCTTCCCCACGATTACAGGACTCCCGGGAAACCGATTGCTTGTAAAAACACCGGCAAATGAATCCGAAGGTTCATCCATAAGGATCATGGAGAGCATCATCTTCTGCTCCCCCCCCTGAGGTCTTTCTGAAGGAAGAAATAAAAGGGGTACAGAAGCGGTACGAAACCCCCTGGGGAGCTGCCCCCTTTTTTCAAGGTCAGCTAAATAAGCGGATTCAGATATAAAATTTTCGGTCATTCTATATTTATATCCCTTAATAAGGGAATCTTGCAAGAGTTTGACCTTGAGAAAAGAAAAGGTGACAGACATCCTCCGCTGGAGTGTTACAATAGAGACAATAAAAAGAAAAAAGGAGAAATAAATGTCTGATTATAGAGATCCGGAAGAAAAATTAAAGATTGCCAGGAAGAGGGTCAGAGCAAAACTTGATTTCTTTAAACACTTCATAAGCTATGTCGTTGTCATTGCTTTTCTGGCAGTAATTAATAACATGACCTATGGTGGCTACCAATGGTGGCTATGGCCGGCTCTGGGCTGGGGAATCGGATTGGTCATGCACTTCTTTTCACTCTTCCTCTTTAAGGGCGGAGAGCTTGAATCAAGGTTAATTAGGAAAGAATTAGACAATATGGAGGACAAATGAAGATAAATCTTCTGAATATTGCGGCTTTTCTGGCCTTCCTCATTGTCCTGGCCATGGTGATAGGAGCAGGCTGGTATCTTTTCGGAGATTTCGGGGGATGGAAAGGGACTTCAATGAATTACGAAGAGATGGATCAGGAAGTAACAGGAACAGAGACCTTCAATGGAAACATTAAGACCCTTTCAGTCAGGGCTGTGGCCGGATCTATACAGATAGAAACCTGGGATGGGGATGGCATCGAGGTGAACTATCGAAAAAGAGGACTCACCCAGGCAGGAATGGATAAGATCAATGTAATAATGCAGCAGGAAGGGTCCTCCTTGAATGTCTGGACGGAGTTCCCCCCGGTTTCGGCAGGAAATACGGGATGGGTTGAATACCTGATCAAAATCCCCGCTATCCTTGAGCAAATTGATGCCAAATCTGTAAGCGGTTCTATTACGATAGGAGAGGACTCCGGGGCAAACCTGTTCGATGAGATCAATCAGGAGTTGAAAACAACCTCTGGTTCCATATTCACTGCAGGCGCCTTCACACTGAGTATTTCATCGATCAGCGGTTCCCTGAGGTTTACCGCAGGCGGAGACGAGGTTGAAGCGAAGACCGTATCCGGCAGGATAACAGGAGTTGTTTCAGCAAATACCAATAATCAAACCATCGATTGTGACTCCATATCAGGCTCAATAAACCTGGATATTCCCGATAATTGGGGAGGGTCTGTAAAAATGAGCAGTGTCAGTGGTTCCCTGAAAAGCAAACTTCCTGTTATACTAGAGAAACAGAGTCGGAACAGTCTGGAAGGACGTCTTGGTGAAGGCGATGGAAATTTAAGGATGAAAACAACTTCCGGTTCTATTAGTATTGAATAGGGGAGTTTATATCTTTAATAAATAAGCTCCCTGTATAAGGGAGCTTTAATTTGAAAACCAATTATCATAACCATTGTTACCTTGATGACGGTAACGGAGAATTGTTCGAACATGCCGATTCTGCTATAAAAAACGGCCTGACAGGCCTGGGATTCAGCTGTCATGCCCCCCTCCCCTTTATAAACGAATGGACCTTAACGACGAAAACCCTGCCAACCTACCTTGAGGGTGTTAAAAAACTCAAATCAGAATATAAAGAGAGACTCGATATTGCCCTGGGACTGGAAGTCGATTACATTCCGGGAAAAATGGGACCTTCATCACAATGGATTAAAGATCTAAAATTAGACTATGTGATCGGCTCTGTACATATGCTTGAAGATCCGGCAACAGGCACTTATTACGATGTGGACGGTCCGGATGAAGGCTTCCTTCATCTTCTCAAAAATGTATACAAAAACGATATAAAAAAAATGGTCGCAGCCTACTTCCATGCGGAGATATCTCTGATGGAAGAACATGAATTTGATATTCTCGGACACTGTGATCTTATAAAGAAAAAAAACAAGGATAACAAATTCTTCGATCAGAACGAAGCCTGGTACCGAAAAGAGGCTCTGGGAATGCTGGAAGTCCTGGCAGGTAAGGATATTATCATGGAAATTAACACAGGAGCCATTGCCAGGGGTTATCAGACCGAATTCTACCCCAACCTCTGGATGCTGAAAGAGGCCTTCAGAATGAATATTCCAATTACACTGAACTCTGACTGCCACCAACCGGAAAAAATTTCTGAATCTTATACCGAATCGATGACGATAATTAAAGATATCGGGTACAGGGAACTTCAAATTCTTATAGATGGGAAATGGCTGGGGAAGGGAATCTAAAAAAAATTAGGACGGGCCTATAATCAGGGAGTGGCGGATGACAGAAAAAGAGTATATTGAAAAACTTGAAAAACAGACTAAAATGATAAACAGGATCAAAGAGACCACCAGAAGAAACTTCCAGGATATGGTAAATCTTCTGACTTCCACCATTTCGATTTCCAGTCCCTATCTGGGGGGACACCTTCGCAGGGTCGCAGAAAACGCCAAGGATCTCGCAGATCAGATAAATGAAGATAAGGAAGAGGCCTACAGTGTTTATTACGCAGGGCTTCTTCACGATATTGGTCTTTTGGGAATGACTGAGGATGTCATATCGAAGAGCTCCTCAGAAATGACTGAAGAAGAATTCAATGAGTATCGAAAACATCCGGAAACGAGTGAGAGCATAATCAGCACAGTTTATGATCTAAAGCGTATCTGCAAAATCATCCGGCATCACCATGAGGACCTGAATGGAAATGGATACCCCGATGGTATTTCCGGAGAGGCCATTCCGCAGGGAGCACGGATTTTAAGAATCGTGAATGATTACGACAATCTGCTTTATAAGGATGGGCTATCTGAAACCAAGGCCGTAAAAAGTCTTCAAAATGGAGCAGGAAGTTTATACGATCCGGAAATCCTTGAAAGATTTGTAAACCATCTCCGATCATGTGGTCTCTATTCGGACGCTGAGGAGGAAAAAGTAAAGGTATCAGAACTGTCCGAGGGGCAGTTTATACTTGATGATATATACCTTGAAAATGGAATGCTCCTCATCCCGAGGGGGGTTTTTCTGAATTCAGTTAAAATGAAAAAGATCACCGCATTTTCATCCCTGGTCACAAGGGATTATACAGTAAGGGTAAGAAAATAAAGAGGAGGAGTATGATGTTTTTTTTCATCAAAGATTACTTGACACGAAATCTCTATCCAGTTATTATTGCTCCACAACTTGGGGGTGTAGCTCACTTGGCTAGAGCGCGTGAATGGCATTCACGAGGTAGCGGGTTCGACTCCCGCCACCTCCAAATAGAGAAAAATAGATGAATGATGATAATAACCTTTATGGCGGGTCGATAGATTCTGATATTGCCGACCTGATGGGTATAGACCCATCAGCTTCACAGACTTCAACGCCTGATTTTGGTGATTTATTTGAATCGAATAACTCAAATGTTCAGGATGAAACCCCAAATGATGAGGTGGATTTTTCTAAGACCTCATTTGTATTACCTTCAAGAATAGAATCAGATACTCCCAATAAAGATTTTTTAGATAAGGAATTTTATAAAAAAGTTCTATCCAATGAGGGCGAGGTCTCTCAGAGACTCCATAAACTTCTTACCCAGTTTATAAATGCCCAGGATCCCAAAGATAAATCTCTGTACCGGGGAAAAATTATCTCGGCTTACTGGAATCTGATGACATCTGTGGCCTCCAAGGTAGGCCCCGGTTTTTCCGGGCCAAAACAGACAGCCTTCAGATTGGGTTATCTCCTGCCCAACATCATCTCTCCGGAACAGCGAAAAACTTTATCAAAAATCATCGTGGAACATGACGAAGCAGAGCCATTTTACTATATGGATGAATGGTTAAGGAAAGTAGGTTCGGGACAGGTTAATCCTTCGGCAACCGATGAGACAAAACCGTCGGCTAAAAAAGATAACTCTAAAATTCAGGCCCAGCTGGATAAAGCCCGGGGAGGCCGGGAAATTCATATGGGAACCATCCGAAACAAGATGGGCACCCTGGAAAGTTGTGAAAATATGGTTATGGAGAAACTGAAGATACTTCACCACCATAACCAGCACCCCCAATTTCCTGAACTCAAAGAGGGATATGACGCTCCCCAGCGACAGGTCCTGTCAGAGGTTTCCAATCTTATGCGGGAAATGTCTACCATCGATAAAGATATTACCAGGGGATACCTGGAACTTGAAAGGATAGATGAAAACTACAGGTCTCTCCAGCTTAAAGCAAAGGAACTGGGTGTAGAAACCAGGGTGGATGCCAAGGTTCTGCTTAATGAGATTAATACACTCAGGCAGCTGGCAAAAATGTCGGTAGGAAGACAGGGAAATCACTTCCCCATACTGATGAAACAGTATTTTCGTCCCAACATAAGGGAGTGGGGAACCAGGGAAAACATCACTATAGAGTTTGCCGCGGTTGAAGCAATTGATCCCGGCGTCTTTAAGAGAACATTCAAACGGCAGACAAACAGGATTATACCTTATGTGATAATCCTTCCCTGCTATGGAGAACGTGGTGTCTGCTGGGAGCCTTTCGAAAAATTCAATAGAGCCACCAGCCGGGGTCGAATCGGTATCCCCCTTTATCCTAAAAATCTTAAAGAGGCCATAATAATGGCTCTTGGTGATCTTAGGTGGCAGGTAGCCAAGGAAAAGGCCCAGCATTACTGGATGGAAGAGGGGCTTACCGGAAGGTACTATGATTACTTCACCGAAAGAAGGATGAAGGGTGATATAAAAGAGAGCTTTGTTCAGGACTACTACCTTTGGATTACCAAAGAGAGTGAAGGAACCCAGAAACTGGAAAAGGAAGCCAGATCCGTATTCTGGCGATACGTCCCCTTCCCTGATCCTATCAGGGAGAATCTGAAGAACAGAGGATTTGTATATAGCGAATTGTATAAAAAAGATTCGAATCGAGCAAAATCGGATGGGTATTAAAACAGGAATAAAAAAAGACAGCCGTGGCTGTCTTTTTTTTGTCTCTATTTGAGAGAGCACTCGCAAACGGAAAAACTCTACCTCTTCCTCGGTTTGATAATAGGGTGGAAATACTTCTCCATATCGACTTTATTGGCAACGATTCGAATTATTTTGTTGTAGATGAAAAAAGCACCGATTACACCACCAGCGAAAACAACAATCAGAGCAATCTGACCACCAGCTCCCATTTCCCGATCCTTGAAAATAAGGGATATAATAAAGAGTCCCAGCAGGATAAGGAGGACCATTATCAGCATATTTAAAAATGTTGCCCCTAAAATAAAGAGTGCTGTATTAACTTTCTTGTTCATTTTTTTTCCTTTCCTCAATGATGAATGAAACAACCAGCAGGAATCCGCAGATTACCACCGACATATCCGCAATATTAAATGTTGGGAAGCGATTCATTCCCAGTATCCCATAAAATTTGAAATCAATAAAATCCACCACACCCTCAGTTCTGAAAATTCTATCAATAATATTACCAAGACCTCCACCGAGGATCCCCGTCATTATCCATCTCTGGAGAAAGGTGATATCGGTATGCCGAAGATAGTAAAAAACCATGAATGTCAAAACACAGAGAGGAAGAACAATAAAGAGGCCAATCCTGAAAATATTGGATAACCCATCTCCCATACTGAAGGCAATTCCAAGGTTTCGTACATGAATAATCCTCAGGAACCCGCCAAAGAGAGTATGTCCGATGGTATTTATAGGAATATTTTGTACAACCAGAAGTTTTGTCAACTGATCACTTATCAGAATAAAAAGGGTGAGTGAAAAAGGGAGTAATATTTTAGGCTGAATTTTCATCTGAAGGCTCCTGTTATAGTCCTGTGGGGACATCGACAAAAACAGTCTCAAGTCCCATGGTTTGTGTCATTTTCTCTGCCATGGCTCTTACACCAAAGGTTTCACTGAAATAATGGCCGGCGGCGATATAATGGATCCCCCCCTCCATACAGCTGTGATAAATCTGATGTGAAACCTCTCCGGTCAAATAGAGGTCCAGGTTCTGCTCCATAGCCTGTGCCACATCCCGGGTTCCGCCGCCGGATATAATCCCGATGGTTCGAATCTCCCGCTTGCCGAAGGGCAGTACGGCGTGACATCCATCCCTATCAAGACCTAAAAGTCCGAGAACACCATCCAAATCCATAGTCCCGGGAAGGACCCCTTTACACCCGATCATTTTCCCATGATAGGCCCCAAAAGGTTCGATACTCTGGAGTCCCATCTGCATAGCTATCCGTGCATTATTCCCGACTTCGGGATGACTATCCAAAGGCAGGTGGGCGGCATACAGGGCCAGATTATTATCCAGAAGGTATTTGATCCGTTTGTAAAAATCCCCGGTAATCCGGATGGGAGTGCCCCAGTAGAGACCATGATGAACAAAAAGCATATCGGCGCCTTCCCTTACAGCACGAATAAACGTTTCCATGCAGGCATCTACAGCAAAGGCAACCTTCTTTACCTCCCGGCTCCCCTCACCTATCTGAATTCCATTGAGAGAAACATCACTCTGTTCATAATCGGCCAGTTCCAGGTAGTCCCGGAAATATAGATCAAGTTCAGTTAAAGTCATACCCCAATATAAGATGGGAGGATAGTATATTCAAGTACATAAAATGGGCAATATTGATGAGACTATTTTTAATGTATACATTTGAGATTCAAACCTGGCCAAAAAGTGTCATCGGTATTTTTACCGACAGGTTGGGAGAAGATACCTGATAAAAGTAAATGCAGAAGGTTTACTAAAATGGTTATTTGATGAATAATCTGCAACGACTTCATCCTTTTTTTAAAGATAAATTGTAGAAAATAGAATAGAATTAGAAATGTGTATCTAAACAAGTGAGCGAGGAGAGACATATGGCCGATCACAAGACCTTAACCTACGAAGAAATACGGTTCCATATTTCCGATGATGAGATAAAAAATATCCCCACCCCTTCTAACGACATCCAGATAATAGGTCAGCCCAGAGCCGTTAAGGCCCTGGAGATGGGTACGGAAATAAAGACAATGGGGTATAACATCTTCGTAACGGGGCTCCCCGGCACTGGAAGGAATACCGCCGTCCGTAAGATCCTTGAAAAATTCGAGAATACACCCTTCCCTTCACGGGATATAGCCATAGTCAATAATTTTAAAAGGCATGAAACACCCTCAGTCCTCTATTTCCCCCCCGGCGGAGCCAGACTATTCCGGGATAGCCTTCAGGATATGATTAAGACCCTGCAGGCTCAGATTTTCAGTAAACTGGAGAGTCAGGGGTATAAAAAGATTAAAACCGATATAATTTCTTCGACACAGAACCATGAACGGAAGGTTCTCCAGGTTTTCGAGGCAAGATTGAATCTGGAGGGATTCACTTCCATCATGGACAATGCAAAAGAGGGCACGGCCGACTCTATCGACATTGCCTACCTTTATAAGGGAAAACCGATGCCCCTCGGGCAACTGACAGAGATGGCCTCCAGGGGGGCAATTCCCGAAAAAGAGTACCAGGATATTCAAAAAAAATATTTCTCACTGAAGGATGACCTCCGGAGTATATTCAGGTCAGTCCTTCAGACTAAAAACGAAATGCACAGGGAGCTGAATACTCTCCGGATCGTAACAGTTACTCCGGAAATCCATACTGAAATATCCAATTTAAAGAGAGAGTACCCGGATCCCCGGATAAAAACCTATCTTGATTCAATAGCAGAGGATGTCTCGGAGAACCTCCATCTATTCAGCGGAGACGCCTCTGTGGCAGAACTACTGGAAAAAATCAGAAAGATAAGATATGGGTTGAATATTCTTGAAGATAGAAGCGGAGCAACTTCGGCGCCCATCATATTTGAGTCCCACCCCACCTTCAAAAATCTCTTTGGCACAATCGAGAAACGTAAGGAAACAAATGAGGATAATCTTGAAGACTATCTTTCCATTAAGAGCGGGGCCTTTTTACGAGCCTCGGGAGGTTTTTTAATCATCCAGGCAGAGGATCTTTTTCAGGACGAAAAGGCCTGGAAGTATATGAAGAGAACCCTGAAAAATGGAAAAGTTTCTATCCTGCCCGAGGGTAACAGGGCCTCGGATAACCCGGGGGCGATCAAACCGGCCGAAATTGACATCGATGTCAAGGTGATCCTCATTGGTAATGAAAACCTTTATGAGATCCTTTATAACAAAGATCCTGATTTCCATCGCTATTTTAAGATTTCCGCAGAATTTGACACCACTTTTGATCGAAATGACGAGACCATGGGTCAGTATATTCACTTTATCGATAAGCTCTGTATCGAACAGAATCTCCTTCCTGTGACTGCCGGGGGGAAGGCTGAAATCATTAAATTCGGGGCCAGGATCGCAGAAGACAGGTATAAATTAAGCACCAGATTATCAGATCTGCAGGATCTCCTGATAGAGGCTGACTACTGGACAAGGAAGGAAGATCAGGAAGAGATTGGCAGGGAAATGATAATCCGCACCCAGAGGGAGAGACAGTATCTGAACAACCTTCCCGAAGAGAAGATCAATGAAATGATCTCTGTGGGGGATATATCCATCCCCCTGAAGGGCTCGGCTGAGGGATTGGTGAATGCCCTGGCGATTCATGATCGGGGATACATGGCCTTTGGAACCCCTTGCCTTATCTCATCCAGAACATCTCCCGGTGACACGGGGATCATTAATATTGAAGGTGAGGTTGGACTCTCCGGTGAAATTCATGATAAGTGGCTTATGATGCTCGAAGGATTCCTGCGGCACCATTATGCGTCCAACGTTCCCCTCTCACTCCACTGCACCATCTGTTTTGAGCAATCCTACGGTGAGGTGGATGGCGATTCCGCGGCTTCCGCAGAACTCTATGCGATTCTCTCTTCCATAGCCCGGATTCCCATCAGGCAGGATCTGGCCGTGACAGGAAGCCTCAGCCAGACGGGGAATGTACAGGCGATTGGCGGATGTACCGAGAAGGTTGAAGGGTTTTTCGACATATGCTCCTCCGCAGGTTTAACTGGAACACAGGGGGTTATCCTGCCGGAGCAGAATGTAAAAAATCTTATCCTGGCAGACCGGGTTCTTCAAGCAATTAAGGAAAATATGTTTCATATCTACCCGGTGGGCACCATTAATGACGGGATTGAGATCCTGACAGGAATGAGGGCCGGAGAGCGGGGAGCAAGGGGAGCCTATCCCACAGGGACCTTCAACCATGCCGTGGAAAAAAATCTGAAAGCACTCCACCAGAAAGTGAAATCATCATCGGAATAATTTTTATAGCTCTCTCCCTGAAGATATAATAATTCGGGATAATAATTTGATTTATCAAATATCCTTGACCCCCCATGGCTGACCTAATATACTTCTTAATATATAAAATTCTACAAGGATACCTAAATGGCACATAAGATTGATGAAAATCAAATTAGGAAGGCAGCAAGAAATGCTGTTCCCCTTTCTATAAAGACATACACACTTCCACATGAAACTGAAAATTATATTGAGGAAGTGCTTGGGATCTACCTTGATGAATCGGGGCAGGGTGAGCTTAAAGACAGAATTGCCTACTGCATGCGTGAACTTGCTGTAAATGCCAAGAAAGCGAATACAAAAAGGGTCTATTTTGTTGAAAAAAATCTGGACCTTTCCGACAAACTGGATTATGAAGAGGGAATGCGCTCTTTTAAAGAGGAAACCCTGGGTAATATCAATTACTATCTGGAGAAGCAGAAGGAAGCAGGCCTTTACATAAAGGTGGTTTTTCACACCAAAGGTAAAGTTTTCACCATGAGTATCCGGAACAATTCCCTCATTTCCAGAAAAGAGCAGATGAGAATTTACGACAGAATTGCCAGATCCCGGGCTTTCTCTTCCATGGAAGAGGCCCTCACATCGGTTTTAGATGATTCGGAAGGGGCTGGACTGGGGATTGTAATCCTTGTCCTCATGCTAAAAAAAATCGGTCTTAATGAAGAGGCTTTTGACATCGATGTTGAAGGAGACGAGACGGTCGCCCGATTATCCGTCCCCTTTTCAGATGTTCACATTGAAAATATATCGGAACTCTCTCAGGAGATTGTGGATCAAATCGATAAATTACCCCAGTTTCCCGATAATATCGTACAGCTTCAGAAATTGATCAACGATCCGGAGTCGGAGATTTCCGATATAGCCAGACAAGTCAGTATGGATCCATCCCTTACCGCGGATCTCCTGAAAATCGTAAACTCAGCCCAGTTTATGTTACCGAAAAAGGTAGATAATATTGTTGAAGCTGTAAAACTCCTTGGCCTGAAAGGGCTTAAAAACCAGTTATACACCTATGGAACCCAGAAAGTATTAAATACCAAACAGAAAGATCTCTGGGACCATTCGGCCAAAACAGCCTTTTTATCCTATAACCTTGCCCGGAATTTCAAGAAAAAGAGGGATCTACTAGATGATGCCTATGTGGGCGGCATACTTCATGACATGGGTAAAATTATTTTCTCGGAAGTCCACCCCCATCTTCTGGATCGAATTACAGCCTATTGTTCTGCCAAAGAGATTAATCGAAATCTCTTTGAGGATTTTTCTGCCGGGCTGAATCATGCAGAAATCGGCGGTATGATTGCCAAAAAATGGAATTTTCCTGAATCCCTGGTCAGTGCCATAAAATATCATCACGAACCTCACCTGGCTGCCCCGGAATTCAGGGATGTTGTTGAAACGGTCTATCTCGCCAATGCGATAGCGAACCTTGAAAACAAGGAGATCCATTTCGATCAGGTGGATCCTGATGTCCTTCGAAGTTTTGGGATCTCCAGCGAAGAACAACTGACAATGATAATGACAAAACTTAATGAGGCTTTTGAAGAGAGTCAGAAAAATATGTAATTCGATTCTTTAACTTATTTAATGCCTTCTTTGTTGACTTGCAACTGAATATATGGTATTTTATATATACAGATAAGCTAATAAGGAGGCATTATATGTCAGTAAATGTTTATTCAACCCCATCATGTACCTATTGTACATTGGTTAAAAGATTCCTGAAAGAAAAGGGTGTAAAATATAACGATTATAATGTGGCGGTTGATCACCGAAGAGCGGAAGAGATGGTAAAAAAATCGGGCCAAATGGGCGTTCCTGTTCTGGATATAAATGGAAAGGTAATCATTGGCTTTAATCAACCGGAGATCGAGCGGGCCATCGCCCGATAAGGTCAATGGACTTTTAACTAGCGTGAGGAGCAACAGTAGCTGTTCCAGGCATACATGAGTATACCGAAAGCCACCGAGACATTCACAGATCCCTTTGCCCCCAGCATGGGGATGGAAACCCGGCCGCCCTTGCGCTCCACTATTTCCTGGGCGGCGGGACTTAGCCCCAGTTCTTCAGACCCCAGTATAACAACACCACTTTCCGGAAACTCGAAATTACCGATATCAGTGCCGCCCAGTTCCAGGGCAAAAACGGCTGATTCATCTTCAAGAGAGTCCAACCCCCTCCTGTCCCAGGGAATAACCTCATCGCAGCCCATGGCTGTTCGTCTTACCCGGGGGTGGTCGGGAGTGGGTGTAGCGGTTGACAGGAAAATTTTTTCAACACCGAATGCCTCGGAGGTACGGAATACAGAACCGACATTAAAGGGGGACCGGATATCATCCAGATACACCCTGAAGGGCCGTACAAGCCGCTCTGCCTGGTTTAAAGTCCCGGCTCTATCCTTCAGGTCCCAATCACCGGGAGTCGTCCCCAGGTGCGCGGAGATAAGGTAATACATACTGTCCAGCAGCCTGGCGAGGTCTTCCCGGGAAGCATTGGGTTCCCAATCATTGAGGAGTTTTGCATTTTTAAGGATTTCTTCGGGTAGAAGTTCAAAACCAAGCTGCCGGCCCAGGCCGTGTATAAAGATGAAATCTGCTGATTCCCCCCTTAAGAGCTGTTCAGAAACCTCACGGCATATCCAGGCCGACTTTCGTAATCTGGTCTCCTCCCGGAGTGAAGCAAGTTTTCGCAGACTTATCAATTTTATAAACTCCTGCGGATCATATCCTGGATGTCGGTAACAGTCATGGCCCCGGGCATATTCTTAATCAGGGGGGAGTCACTTACAAATTCGGCAATGTCGGTAATTTCATCCTTATGAATCTTCAACTTTGCAAGTCTCAGCTCACCAATGTGTACTCCCAGCCGGTTTCGCATGATTTCGACGGCTTTGTATGCTGCCTCTGCGATTTCCATTCCCCGGGTATCCGCCTCTAAAATCGAGGCAATCCGGGCCATTTTATCGGGAACAGTTGTCGCTCCAAACTCCAACATGGCGGGAATCATCATAGCAGCGGTAAGGGATTTGGGTACGGCGAATTTTCCAGCCACCGCAAAAGCTATTCCCGATCCAGCCCCCATACCGCTTGTCGAAAGGCCCATGGCGGCAGAAAGCCCCGCCTCGGAGGCCTTCACAAGGAATTCCTTCTCATACTCGGGATTTCCATAAATACTCAGGGCGGAGTCTACCAGGGCGAAACTTTTAAGAAACTGACTTTCGGAAAAAAAGTTGTTTCTGATGGAAAGGTATCCTTCCAAAGCATAGAGGAATGTATCCATAAGGGTAGATAGTGCATATTTGGACGAAAGGGTGGAAGCAAGTGACGAATCAATAATTACGGCATTGGGAATCAGCTCCGGAATATCTAAAATCCTGTTCCGTCTATTTCGACTGTCTAGAAGCAGGAGCCTGGAATTAAGCATGAATGGATTTCGACAGGTTGTTGGGATCTCGATGTAGGAAATCCGCTGACCTGTGACAGGGTAACCATCGAGAAGATCATCCACCAGTCTGTTTCCATGAACCAGGGCAGAAGCACATTTCGCAATGGAAAGGGTTCTAATCCCTCCCAGACCGATGATCATCTGGGTTTTACTGGCCCTGGAGAGGGAGACAAGCTCTTCAACGACATCATGAAAGGCTCCGGTTTTGATCCCCGGAGAGTTGATCAGTTTAATCCCCTTTCTTTCGAGAATTGTGCCTATACGTTCGGGAAGTGATGTATCGGTGAAAATAGAATCGGCAACAAGAAGGGCCCGGCTGCCGTAGTTTTCCGCGATGCCGCCTAAACGAGCAAGTGTTTCATCACCAAGAAATATCCTTGAAGGAATGTAGATTTGAATTTCATCCATAGAAGTTGAATCTCCAATGCTGCTTCAAAATAAAACCATAAAAGAAGCCTGGCTAACCTAAAAAAAAAGCAGAGCGGTACGATACCCTCTGCCTAATTTTATAGTTCAATACCGTGCCGATATCAGAAAAGATCCGACCGGCAGTTTAATATCATAAACCGAAACTTTTCATGATACCATCAGCGACCGATTCCAGCACTGTATCATCTATATAATTTGGATCCTGAAGTTTCAATTTAACTTCCTCAACCCTGTCCATCCTTATGTCAGGAGAGACTCTTACCTCTTCTGTAGCCTTATAGATCTCGCTCATCTTCTGGGCTTCATCCGATACATTTACCGCATCGGTTTTTGCCTTTGGCGCTACCTTACCTGCTTTGGAGGTCTTATTAAACTTCGAAACCGGGTCAATAGGCCCTAATCTGTCTATTGTCATTCTCAAACCCTACCTTACAGTTTTAATATCGTCATATTACTCATAGAGTTTAACGCTTTTTCTTCCCATTCACAAGTAAAACAAACTCTCCCTTAATTGTACTGCGGCCTTTGAAATCCTGCAAGAGATCTGCCGGTGATCCTTCGATAAATTCCTCATAAAGCTTGGTCATCTCCCGCCCTATCAGAATTTCACAATCAGGTGCCAGGGTATCAAGGTCTTCCAATAGTTTTACAACCCGAAAAGGAGACTCATAAACGGCAAAGGTTTCCCCCCTTTCCAGGAGCTCTTTAAGCCGGGTCCTCCTTTTCCCCCCTTTTGGGGAGAGAAAACCGTCAAAAACGATGGTTCTGCCCCCAAAACCGCTTACCGACTGGAGGGCCGCCAGGGCGGAGGCTCCCGGAATGGGTAAAATTTTGAAGCCGGCCTCCCGGACAATCCGGACAAGAACGGCTCCCGGATCACTTAAACCGGGTGTGCCCGCATCACTGGCATAGGCAACATCATGCCCCTCTTCCAGGAGTTCTACCACCTTCAAGGCAGCTTTAGCCTCATTTTGACTCCGGCAGCTGATGAGTCTTTTGCTGATCCCGTGGGCATTAAGCAGCCTCAGGGTATGCCGTGTATCCTCACAGGCGATGACTTCGACACTCCCGAGAATTTCGAGGGCCCTTAAGGTAATATCCTTGAGATTTCCAATTGGAGTGGCAACCATATAAAGTGTAGACATGGAGATAGTTTAGGAGATTAAAGCAGCCCGAGTCAAGCTGACAAAGTATTTATCTTGATTGCCGCAATTGTCCCGGGTGGTTATAATCATCTCATGCATAAAACGATCCTCATCCTTCTGATCATAATAATCGCTTTGCTGATAATCCTCCTGGGAAGAAAACCGGCCAAAAGGGAACTCTATGGGAAGGAAAAACAAAAAAACAGAGAGAAATCCGGTAAACAGCAAGAAAGCAGCAAGACACCCACCTTCTGCCTTCTCTGCGGAGCAGAACTTTTGCCTGGAAGCCCCATGCGTACCACCCTCTACCCGGAAGACAAAAAGGGAGGAAGGCTCATGGAGTTCCATGGGTGTGATTCCTGTATTTCGCCAAAGGGGTCAAAGTCAAGGAGATGTCCGGTCTGCCAGTCAAAAATTATGGATGGAGAGGTTATTATCGCCAGAAGATATGAAAAACCGGGGAAAAATCAGGTGAATGTACTGGGGTGCCCCCGGTGTTACAAACCTTCAGGCTATTGAAACATGGCCCGCGAGCAAACAGAGAACCAGCATTCCACAGAGTGTGCAGTGTGTGAATAGACAAATTGAAAACCTGAACACACCCTTGATACAAGCCCCCTCAAATGATACAAAAATAGTATGGAAATTATGAAAAGAACACATACCTGCGGATCTCTTACAGCCGCGGATGACGGAAAAACCGTAATACTTAATGGCTGGGTCCACAGAAACAGGGATCACGGAGGAATTCACTTTATCAATCTGAGAGATCGCTATGGTATAACCCAGATAGTTGTCGGTCCGGATGCGGAACCGGAACTTGAAAAGATTGCCGGTAGCCTCAAATTCGAATACTGTGTCGCGATAGAGGGATTGGTTCATAAACGCCCGGATGAGATGATCAACAAGGATATGGCCACTGGTGAGATCGAGATAGAGGCGAAAACAATATCCATCCTTTCCACCTGCAAGGTTCTTCCCTTCATGATCGATGAAAAAGCCGATGCCAGGGACGACATAAGGATCAAATACCGGTTCCTCGATCTTAGAACCGAATCAATGCAGAAAAAAATACGACTCCGCCACAAGGCTGCTTTTGCGGTACGCGAGTTCTTTGAAGGTGAAGACTTCTACGAAATAGAAACGCCAACCTTAATAAAATCCACCCCCGAAGGTGCCAGGGACTTTCTCGTACCGGCCAGACTCAACCCGGGCAAATTCTTTGCCCTCCCCCAGTCCCCCCAGCTTTTCAAGCAGATTTTGATGGTTTCAGGCTTTGATAAATACTTCCAGGTGGCGCGATGTTACCGTGATGAAGATGCAAGGGGAGACCGGCAGCTTGAATTCACCCAGGTCGACGTTGAGATGAGCTTTGTCTCCAGGGATGATGTGCTTGCCATGACAGAAAGGATGATGACTCATCTCTTCAAAAAGACCATGGATGTGGATCTCATCACCCCCTTCCCCAGACTCTCCTACAAAGAGGCCATGGACCGGTTCGGGAGTGATAAACCAGAGCAGAGATTCGCCATGGAGCTTCAGGATTTTGCCCCCCTGGTACCCGGTTGCGACTTCAAGGTATTCAAAGATGTTCTTGCATCCGGCGGGAGTGTTAAGGTCCTGGTAGCTGAAAACTGTTCCAGCTACTCTCGCAAAATGATCACCGAACTTGAAGATGTGGCTAAAACCTACGGCGCAAAGGGCCTTGCCTGGATGAAGGTAACCGCTGACGGCGTGGACGGCGGTGTTGGCAAGTTCTTTACAAATCAGGCAGATAATATAAAGGAAAAACTTGGTGCAAAAGAGGGGGATCTGCTCCTCTTCGTTGCCGATAAATACGAAACAGCCTGTAAGGCTCTGGGAGCCGTAAGACTCAGGTTGGGACAGGATCTGAAACTGATAGACAAATCCATCTTCCATTTTTCATGGGTACTTGACTTCCCCCTCTTTGAATACAACGAAGAGGAAGAGAAGTGGGATCCGGCCCACCATATGTTCTCCATGCCCCAGGAGAGATTTATCGATACCATGGAGGAGAACCCCGGTGAGGTTATCGGAGACCTGTATGATCTTGTCTGCAATGGGTATGAGTTAGGCTCCGGTTCCATCAGGGTACACGACCCGGAAATTCAGAAAAGGATCTTTAAAATTGTAGGTTTCTCCGAGGAAGAGGCTCAGGAGAGGTTCGGCTTCCTGCTGGACTCCTTTGAATATGGTGCCCCCCCCCATGGCGGCATTGCCACCGGTTTTGACAGAACAATCATGATTATGGCAGGAGAAGATTCAATCAGGGAGGTAATCCCCTTTCCCAAGAACACCCAGGGAGCCTCCCCCATGGAGGACTCACCCGCCTTTGTTGACGAACAGCAGTTAATTGACCTCCACCTGAAAACAATTCCGGTAGAGAAGAAAAAAGAGAATAAATAACCGAATAGAACCCGGCAGATTCTTCAGAACTGTCGGGTCTTTTTTTTACTCACTCCCCATCGGGAGTAAAGTTCTGATTTTCAGTATAGAGCTCCCGGAGAGATTCCTTTAAAAGATTAAATCCCATCCCCATATTATCCAGGGGAATACTCTCCACTGAAAGCATGAAATACCGCTGATAATCCTCACCGGAACTGACTCCCGGAATGATCTGCACCCCTTTTTGCCGACAGATTCTACTCAAAGCTTCTCCATTGGAGAATTTCAGCTTCAGCCAGAAATAAGGCGCTTGGGTATTTATATCAAACTCAAGAAGATCGGAAAAACTCTCCTTCAGGATTTCACGTGTAAGATTAATTTTTTCATTAAGATTTAAAGCGAGAGTTTTAAAATAGGAATGCCAATCCTTCTGTTCGAGGTAGGCGGTAAATCCCCGCTGAAGCAGCCCCGGGCTTGAGATATCCGTGGTCTGTTTAATGGAAAGGAACTTATAATAGAGTTTTTCCGGTGCAATAATGCATCCAAGCCGTAAACCCGGCATGAAAAGGGAGGTAAAACTCTTTATATAAATGACCCGCTCTTCAGTATCCAGACTTTTTAAGGTGATAGAAGCGCTGCCCACCGGGGCGATCTCACTCCCCAGATCATCTTCGACTATATAAAAGTTATACTCATTTGCGAGAGCGATGAGCCTCTTTTTCTGTTCAAGTGAGTAATTGATCCCGGTGGGTTTCTGATTGAAGGGCATGAGATAGAGAAAGACTGGTTTACGGGCGATAATCTTGGATTCAAGTTCAACAAGATCTATCCCCTCCTTTATAAGGGGAATGGATATAACACGCCCTTCCCGACTCAAAAAACTGTTTACGGCCCCCCCATAGGTCGGCGCTTCGGTCATGACGAGATCCCCCAGATTGATCAAAGCCTTTGAGATTATATCCAGAGCCTGCTGGCCACCGGAGACGATCTGAATATACTCAGAAGGGGTATCAATATTAAAAAAGGCAAAATAATGGGTCAGGGCCCGCTGCAGCCCCGGAAAACCATTCGAATCCTCATATTTGAAAGCCTCAACCCCGTCGTCCTTCAAAACCGATTCAATGGATTCACGTATATCCTTAAGGGGAAAGGCCTCTATATTGGAGTCTCTGCCTGTGAAATCCATAAGTTCTGTCCGATAGGCCATATTGTTATAGGTCACATATGAACCACTACCCGGGATTTTATCGATCAACTCTTTCTCTTCAAGCAGCTTATATGCGTTTATGACCGTCACATTGTTAAGGTTGAATTTCCCGGACATTTCCCTGATTGTCGGTAATTTCATACCACAGGAAATATCATCATTCAGGATCATCTCCTCAATCCCCCGGGCAAGCTGCCGGTAAAGGGGAAGCTCACCCTTTTTCAGCTTTATATCCCTGTAATCCATATTTGCGGACCCTCCGTTTTCATAGCGTCACAACATCATTGCTTTACAATTATAGTGCTTAATAATTTTATTGTTACGATACAATTTTACGTTTTTTTGTATATATAGTCAATATTTAGATTTTGTATCGATTTTTATTGACATCTTGTTTGATAACCTTTAATTTGTACCCATATAGATTCTATATTTCAATCAAAAAAGTCATAAAAACAGTTTATTGTATCGATACAATAAACAAAAAGGAGTAATTATGAAAAAGAATTTAAACACAAGAACAGATATCAATAGAGATCTTGCCCGGATGCTGAAGGGGGGCGTTATCATGGATGTCATAAACCCCGAACAGGCCCGGATTGCCCAGGAAGCGGGAGCCGTAGCGGTTATGGCATTGGAAAGGGTTCCTTCAGATATACGGAAGGAGGGAGGGGTCTCCAGGATGTCCGATCCGGCCATGATCAAATCCATTCAGAAAGCTGTCTCCATTCCGGTCATGGCCAAGGTAAGGATCGGTCATTTTGTGGAGGCGAGTATTCTGGAATCCCTGGAGATCGACTTTGTTGATGAGAGTGAAGTCTTAACACCGGCGGATGAGGAGTTCCATATCGATAAATCACTCTTCGGGATCCCCTTCGTCTGCGGGGCAAGGAATCTGGGAGAGGCCTTGAGAAGGATTGGAGAAGGAGCCGCCATGATAAGAACCAAGGGCGAGGCCGGGACGGGGGATGTGGTAGAGGCGGTTCGGCATATGAGGCGGATGACACAAGAGATCAGAACGGTTATCAGTGCATCGAGTGAAGAACTCATGACAATGGCCCGGGATATGAAGGCCCCCTTTGAGCTCGTGAAGATGGTACAGGATCTCAGGGGACTTCCGGTGGTTAATTTCGCGGCCGGCGGCATTGCCACCCCGGCTGATGCCGCCCTGATGATGCAGCTGGGCTGTGATGGTGTCTTTGTCGGTTCGGGTATTTTTAAATCTGACAATCCGGCCAAAAGAGCCAAAGCCATAGTGGAGGCGGTGGCCTATTATACCGATGCCAAACTCCTGGCCCGAGTTTCCGAAGCTCTCGGGAGCTGTATGGACTCCATCCCGGTCTCTCAGGTAGAGACAGCCTTTGCCGACAGGGGCTGGTAATGACCATAGGAGTTCTTGGACTGCAGGGTTCGGTTGCCGAACATGGCAGGGCAATCGAATCGGATGGTGATATTTTCCGGAGGGTTCTATCACCGGAGGATCTTGATAAAATCGATGGACTTATCATCCCCGGAGGTGAGAGCACAACCCTCACAAAGCTGATCAAAATAAAAATGCTGGATGAGGCTATTTTAAGGAAAGCCCGGGAGGGCCTTAAGATTTGGGGAACCTGTGCAGGACTCATACTCCTGTCAAAAGAAGTGAAGGGAGGAGAGATTGAGCCGTTGGGTCTGCTTGATATAACAGCCGGCCGGAATGGGTATGGAACACAGATGCAGAGCTTTTCGACAACGGTGCCCTTCAGGGGCGGTTTTGAAGCGGTGAGTTTCATTCGGGCCCCCAAAATACTATCCTGCGGTGAGTCGGTCACCATCCTGTCGGAATACGCTGGACTCCCAGTTGCGGTCTGTACGGAGTCAATTATGGCCACAACCTTCCATCCGGAGGTGACAGGCAGTCTGGGAGTCTACAGATATTTCAAAAATACCCTGTGAATCAATCCTCCCCGTATACCACTATCAAAAATAATCTGATATTATCCCTGAAGTCTCGTATATGAACCAAAGGATACAAAATGGACAAGGAAAACTCTCCTTCCTATTCAGAAACTGATATAAGGTCGTGCATCTCTATGCTCGCCCATCTCCTTGAGAATGATCAGGCGTACCTGAGCCTCCCGGAAGAGCTCAGGATTGAACTTATGAAGGTGACAGGCCAGCTCTCACGCCCCGATGCCCTGAAGATAAACCAGCGGAAAAAAGCAGCCCGGAAATTACGGAAAACTCAAATGACTGCCATCGAAAGGAAGGCCAGGGCCGCCACAGGGATCAGGTCTGCCAGGGAGGCCTCGGTCTTCTCGGCCCCCTTGATGATTCAGGATCACAGCAGGGAGAGTGAGGCCGGAGAGTTAAACTCCCCGCGAAACTGTTATGTATGCAAAGAGGAGTTCACAAAACTTCACTTCTTCTATGATTCCATGTGCCCCTCCTGTGCCGCTCTGAATTACGAGAAAAGGTTCCAGACAGCCGACCTTCGCGGACAGGTGGCAATCATTACCGGCTCCCGGTTAAAGATCGGCTACCACGCTACCCTCATGCTCCTCAGAGCGGGTGCGACGGTCATCGCAACCACCAGGTTTCCTGCCGATTCCGCCATCCGGTATGCAAAAGAGGGAGACTTCAGGGAGTGGAATGACAGGCTTCACATCTATGGTCTGGATCTGCGCCATACACCCAGTGTGGAAATATTCTGCAACTACATCGGGCAAACCTATGACAGACTGGATATACTGATAAATAATGCGGCCCAAACGGTCAGAAGACCGCCGGGATTCTATGCCCACCTGATGCCTGCCGAATCCCGAAAAATCGAAGAGTTGCCAGGGGGGGCCCGGGAACTCCTGCGCGATTATCATGAATGCACAAATAAATTGAACAACTTTGCCCTCCCGGAACAGGATTCGGAGAAGACCCTGCCCGTCAGCTGGAGTGGCAAGGTACCAGGGATAGGGCTCAGGGAATCGGCCAGGCTTTCCCAGATCCCATACAACTATGATGAAACCCTGCCCACCAAAGCACTCTTCCCGAAGGGGGAACTGGATGTGGATCTCCAGCAGGTAGACCTGAGAAAAACCAACAGTTGGCGGCTTAAACTCGGAGAGATCGAAACATCGGAGATGCTGGAGTTGCAACTCATAAATGCGGTTGCTCCCTTCGTCCTCTGTAATAAACTCATACCCATGATGGAAAGAGATAACACGGGAAAGAAGCATATCGTAAATGTCTCTGCCATGGAGGGAAAGTTCATGCGCTTCAAGAAGGGAGAGCGGCATCCCCACACCAATATGGCCAAGGCAGCCCTCAACATGCTCACCCACACCTCGGCAAGTGAACTGGCCAGGCATGGTATATTCATGAACGCTGTGGACACTGGATGGGTGACCGATGAAGACCCGGCCCAGCTATCCCAGTTAAAAAAGGATCTCCATGACTTTCAGCCTCCCCTGGATATCGTCGACGGGGCGGCCCGGGTCTGCGATCCTCTCTTTGATGGAATTAATACGGGGAAACACTGGTGCGGTCAGTTTCTGAAAGATTACTTCCCCATCGACTGGTAGAGGCAATCCACCGGGCTGTTTATTCACCCTTTCTGGATTTGAGATTATCGAATTTTATCAGATCTCTGCTGACAATCAGAGAACGGCCTTGGCGTCCAAGATTATCCACCCGTCATCGGACCAGACGATGGGATTTATATCCAGCTGTCCGCCCTGCCCGGCGATAATCGCCGCCAATCGAGAAAACCTTACCAGGATCTCAACCAGGGCCTCCTTATCCAGAGAACTCCCCCTGTACCCTTCCAGGATTGGCGCTATACGGAGCTCTTCCAGCATACCCCGTGCCACCTCATGCTCGCAGGGTGCCAGCCGGAAGGCCACATCCTTATAAAGCTCGGTAAGGATGCCCCCCGCCCCGGCCATAACAGAGGGACCGAAGGTGAAATCATTCAAGGCACCGAGAATAAACTCTGTCCCCGAATATGTAATCATATTCGATATAATTACCGAATTCCCGGGGAACTTCCGGAGCATCATTCCTACAGTTTCAGAGAGCTCTCCTTCCCCCACATTTAAAGCAACCCCGCCTAACTCGGTTTTATGCAGGATTTCCGACCCGCAGATTTTCACAGCATAGGGCCCGGGAAGTGAGGCGTTCTCCACAAGAGAGAGAAAATAATCTTCATGCTCAACAAGAACAGATTTCTGAGCCGGCAGCCCGGCTATACGAAAGAGTCCAGATGTTTCCCATTCATCAGGTTTTCCGGGTACTTTTAAGGAGGACTTCCAGGTTTCCACCATCCCGGCAAGTTCCCGATGTTCAACAGGAGTATCCTTTTTCATCCCCCCCTTCCGTTTTATGATTTCCCCTCTCTCCACAAGAAAACGTGCGGCACGGACAACCCTGCTTATGGAGGGAAAACCGGCCACCCCTTCATTATAAAAGGAGAGTAAATACTCATCCGTGAATGGCCCATATTCGGTGAAGACCAGGATGGGTTTGGATGAGTTTCTGACCCTCCGGCCGATCTCTTTAATAAGACCATCATCTATGGTGGGAGGTGCAAAGAAGGTGACACAGATTATGATATCAACCCCATCGTCATCGATCAGGGCATCAAGGCTATTGGTAAACATCCCGTTATCCGCACTGGCCGTTAAATCGACAGGGTTATTCGTTGAGGCAAAATTCAGGGTGTTGCCGGCAATTCGGGATTTAGTCTCCCCGGAAAGTTCAGCCATGATAAGTTTTGCCCGGCTGTCCTGACTGTCAATATAATCGGTGCACATGACGCCGAATCCACCGGCAGGGGTTACCACCGCCACCCTGTTTCCCGATGCCGGTTTTAGCATGGAGAGGGAGAGGGCGGCGTCACAGAGCTCCTCATCATCGAAGGCCCGCTGAATACCATACTGCTTGAAGGCACCATTCACAACCCTGTCCGAACCGGCAAGCCTGCCCGTATGGGACCCGGCGGCCGAAGCCCCCGCGGGAGTACGCCCGGCCTTGAGGACCAGGACAGGTTTTTTGGCGGAGACCTCGGAGCACTCCAGGAGGAAATCCCGCTCACCCTCGACACTCTCAACATATATGGCAAGGCAGTCGGTTTTATCATCCCTGCCAAAGTGACGAATGAAGTCGAGTTCGGTCAAATCTGTTTTATTCCCCGTCCCGACGAATGCCCGCATTCCGAAACCGGTGTTACTGGCAAGCCCCAGGGATTCGACCCCCACAGAACCACTCTGGCTTATGAAGGCCACACTCCCCCCCTGGGCGAGTGCTTTATCACCATGTTCCACAAAGACAGTATCCAGATCGTTCTCAGGAACAAAAACGCCAAGGGAGTTAGGCCCCAGGATCCTGGTCTTTCCCCGGGAAACGATCTCCCGGAGTTTACCCTCCAGAGCACCGCCTTCGGCCCCGGTTTCACCAAAACCACCCGCCACCACAATAACAAAAGGGATCCCCTTATCAGAGCAGGCAGAGACGGCGGAAACAGAATTCGCGGCGCTCAAAGCGACAATGGCAAGATCCACATCCCCCGAAATATCCGAAACATCCTTATAAACGGGGATATGCATAATGTAATCTATTTTCGGGTTTACAGGATATACCCTCGCCGTGCTCTTCAAAAGGTACTTCATTATTGTCGTTCCCACCTTACCGCTCTTGTCGGAGGCGCCGATCAAAGCAATGCTCGATGGATTCAAGAGTTTTTCAAGATTCAGTGTATTCATTTTCAGTTCTCCCTGCCAGGGTAAGTATACCACCGGGAAAAACCATTTTATTTAGTAATTTAGTCTTTTGTCAATTTTTTATTTGTTATACTATTAATGTACAGAGCTACAAAAGAAGGAGAAGATATGGACCTGAAAAAAGGGATCGGCCTGGCCGGTGTATTCAGCATTGCCACCGGAGCGATGATCAGCTCAGGAATCTTTATTCTACCCGGTCTGGCCTTTACCAAGGCCGGCTCTGCCGTATTCATATCCTATATTCTGGCCGGAGTTCTGGCTCTCTTCGGTGTCTTCAGCGTCATCGAACTCTCGACAGCCATGCCCAAAGCGGGGGGCGATTACTACTTCATTAACCGAACCTTCGGTCCCCTCCTCGGGACTATCTCCGGCTTCCTGGGGTGGTTCGCCCTGGCCTTAAAAAGCGCCTTTGCGGTTTTCGGTATCTCCGAGATCCTCTATCTCACCCTGAATATTCCAACAATGCTCTCCGCCGGCCTCCTCTGTCTGATATTCCTCCTGGTGAACCTTGCCGGAGTGGAAGAGGCGGCCATCTTTCAACTGATCATGGTTATCGGCCTCCTGAGCCTCCTTTTCGTCTACATCCTGTTCGGTCTACCCGCGGTAGAGACCGGTAATTTCAAACCCTTCGGGGAGAAGGGTATTCACGCCATCATCACAACGTCAGGATTCATCTTCATCTCATTCGGGGGTTTGCTTAAGGTGGCCAATATCTCTGAAGAGGTTATAAATCCTAAGAGGAATATCCCCCTGGGAATGATATCATCCATAGCTGTGGTTACCCTCTTTTATGGCCTGATCGTAGTCGTATTAACAGGAACCCTTGCCCCTGAAGACTTCTCAACCAGTCTCACACCGGTGGCCGATTCGGCCGGACTGCTTTTAGGGAAACCGGGCTACATCGCCATCTTTATAGCCTCGGCCCTGGCCTTCATAACTACAGCCAATGCGGGACTCATGTCGGCCAGTCGCTACCCACTGGCCCTCTCCCGGGACAAACTCCTGCCACCCCTCTTCGCCGGTGTTTCCCGCAAAAAACAGGTCCCCGTACTATCATTGGTTATCACCTCCATACTCATGTTCCTGGCGCTTCTCCTTCCCCTGGATATCCTTGTTAAAACAGCCTCCACGGTCATCCTTACCAGTTATGTCCTCACAAACCTGGCGGTAATAGTCCTGAGGGAGTCGGAAATCTCCAATTATAAACCCAGTTTTAAAGCCCCATTTTACCCCTGGCTGCAGATCCTGAGTATCCTGCTTTTCGGATATTTCATCATAGACCTGGGCTCCCAGGCGATTGAGGTGAGCCTTGCCTTCATCTTCGCCTGCTTCTGCCTCTATATATTCTATGGACGCAGAAACAACAAAAGCGAGTTCGCACTCCTCCACCTGATAAAAAAAATCACCGATTCAAAATTAACAGAGGATCTCCTGGAGACGGAGTTGCGGGATATCATAATTTCCAGGGATGAGATCGAACAGGATAGCTTTGACAAGCTCATCCGGGAGGCTGCTGTTTCCGACATGGAAGGCCCCATGGATTGGGAACGATTACTCCTAAGCCTCTCCCGTGAGATAGCAACAACCACAGGATTGGATGAAGAGGAGGTTCTTTCCCGGTACAGGAAAAGGCAGAATGAATACAACACCGCTATCTCTGACTTCATTGCTATCCCGCATATCCTCCTGGATGGCGAGGGTAAAACCTTCATGAAAATTGTCCGCTGTAAAAAAGGGGTTGATTTCGGAGAAAAGACGAAAGCTGTGAAGGCGATTTTCTTCCTGGGAGGCTCCAAAGACATGAGGATCCTTCACCTGAAAACCATTGCCTCACTGGCGACCCTGGTACAGGATCCGAAATTTCAGGACCAGTGGCAAAGCCTTAAAAAGCCGGAAGAGTTGAAACACATGATGCTCCTGAGTAAACGAAAGAGATTTTTTTAGGAAGCGTCTACCCGAAGAGATCTCAGCCGAACAGGAGCTAAAGATGCCCCCTCAATTTCCCGATTTCTTCGAGAGGTAATACTCATAATCCCCCTCAAAGATCCTCATCTGACCGTGATCAATCTCAAAAACACGGTTGGACAGGTGTTTCAGGAAATACCGGTCATGGCTTACGATCATGATAGTCCCCTTAAAATCTTTCAAAGCCGCAAGGAGAACCTCGCGGCTGGCGATATCCAGATGGTTTGTCGGTTCATCAAGAACGAGGAAATTGACCGGCGAGGCCAGGATCAAGGCCAGCATGACACGGCTCCTCTCCCCCCCGGAAAGAACGGAAACCTTTTTGTCTGCATCATCTCCGGAGAATTGGAATGCACCAAGCAAATTCTTAATATAACCGATGGTAGCCATGGGCAACCGCTCGGCCACCTCTTCGAAGATAGATCGGCCTGGATCGAGGACATCGGATGAATACTGACTGAAATAGCCCACATTCACACTGGCTCCAAGTGTACATTTTCCGGAGCTGGGATCGGTCTGTTCTGTAATAACTTTAAGGAGGGTGGACTTTCCGGCTCCATTTATACCGGTTACGGCAATCTTGTTTCCCCGGACCACTGTCCCTGAGATCCCGCTGAAAACCGAAAGTTCGGAACCATCCGGATTCGGCCAGGCTTTACCGAGATTGGTCATCTCAACCACCTGATCTCCGCTTCGCTTATGTTCATCGAAACTAAGCTTCATAACCTTGGGATCCGGTGGAATCTCTATCCTTTCGATTTTTTCAATCGTCTTGATCCGGGACTGAACCTGAGCAGCATGGGATGCCCGGGCGGCAAACCTGGCAATAAACTCCTCCTCCTTGGCAAGCATGGCCTGCTGCCGTTTCTGTGACGAGAGAAGCTGTTCCCGCCGGATGATCCTCTCCTTCAGGTAGAAATCATAGTCTCCGCTATAGGAGGTAAGAGAACCCGCCGCAACCTCGATGGTCTTTCCGCAAAGTCTGGTCATAAACTCCCTGTCATGGCTGGTCATAACAACCGAACCTTTAAAGGAGCGAAGCCACCCCTCCAACCAGATTATGGATTCTACATCCAGATGGTTGGTAGGTTCATCTATTAAAAGAACCTGTGGATTTAAAAGCAGAATCTTGGCCAGGGAGATCCTCATCTTCCACCCGCCGCTGAAGGTTTCAACAGGCATCTCCCAACGGTCCCGGCGGATTCCCAACCCTTCCAGGATCGTCTCGGCCTGGTTTTCCAGTTCATAACCATCGAGGTGCTGAAACTCCATCTGAAGCTCACCATATTTATCCATCTCATCATCGGTTAATCCAGGTCCGTCAGGGTCAGACATCCGGTGTTCCAGTTCACCAAGCTTTTCCCCTATCTCATACACACGCCCCGCACCGGAGAGAACCTCCTGCAGGACCTTTGTCCCAGCCATCTCGCCCACATCCTGCGAAAAATAACCAATAACCGTCCCGGGATCCATGGTCACCATCCCCTCATCGGGACTTTCATCCCCCGTAATAATCTTAAACACTGTGGTTTTGCCGGCACCATTGGGCCCCACAAGACCGATCTTCTCGCCGTCGTTAATCTGGACATTACCATTTTTAAACAGAACCCGGCCGCCGTAGGCGATTTTGATATTGGAGAGATTGATCATGAGTAAATCCTTATACTGGGAAGGTTTGGAATAATTGTTTTCAGGGGTAGAGTTTACAGGAAAAAAAGCCCCTTTGTCAAAGGTCGCTAAAAGCTGAATTCATTCATTAAAATTTGCCGGATCCCCATATATTTGTTACAATAAAATTATGATTACCAAAGAAATGATAAAAAAAATTCCCAAGGTGGAATTACACTACCATCTGGACGGCGGTGTTCGTCCGGAAACAATAATAGAACTGGCAGAACTGGATAATATAGAAATTCCTTCCCATGATCCCAAAGAGCTGGCAGATTGGTTCCACCGGGGAGCCGACAGAAAGTCTCTGGGGCTCTACCTGGAGGGATTCTCCGTAACCTGTGCGGTTATGCAGACAAAAGAGGCTATTGAGAGGATCTCCCGTGAAGCAATCGAAGATTTCGCGAAAGAGAATGTGGCTTATGCGGAAATCCGTTTTGCACCGACCCTGCTGACTGACAAGGGGCTGAATCTCGAGGAGATCGTGGAGGCCGCTCTCCGGGGGCTTAAAGCAGGAAGAGAGGCAACGGGAGTCGAGTTCGGACTCATCCTCTGTGCCATGCGTCATGAAAGCCCGGATAACTCGCTCCAGGTGGCGGAGCTGGCCGTCTCCTACCGCAACAAGGGGGTTGTCGCCTTCGATATAGCGGGAGATGAAAACGGCCATCCCCCCAAGGCCCATTTGGCAGCATTTCAGTACATCCGGAACAGGAATTTCAGCATCACTATCCATGCAGGAGAGGCTTTCGGAGTCGAATCCATCTGGCAGGCTATCCAGACCTGCGGTGCCCATCGTATAGGTCATGGAACAAGGCTTCAGGAAGATATGGTCTACAAGGGAACACGGATAGAAAACATGGGCTCACTGGCCACCTTTGTCAGGGACAAGAGGATCCCCCTGGAGATGTGCCTCTCTTCCAATATACAGACCGGAGCCGCCCCTTCTCTGGATGAACACCCATTTAATCTCTATTACCGAAATAACTTCCGAGTCACACTCTCCACAGATAATCCACTGATGAGTGACACAACCCTTTCAAAGGAGCTGGAGTTAGCGGTGACCTACTTCAATCTCACCTTGCGAGATCTTGAAAAGATCACCATAAATGCTATGAAATCCGCCTTTGCTCCCTATGAGACAAGGCTCAAGGTGATTTACGATACATTGAAACCGGGGTATGCGAAGATTAAATCGGAAACGAATCCCAACGATTATTGAAGTTTACAATTATCCTTTAATAAGCCACCTGCCCGGTAACTTCCAGATCCATGCAGATCCGGACCCGGGCATGGTAGGCGCCCTCTTTTATAATGATATAGGGAACATCAAATAAGGCTATCTCACCCCGAATCTCGGTCGGTCTTGAACCTATCCGCTGCCTGTAATAATCACGAATAGCCTGGAGAGCCGCATTTTCAACAGCCCTCCTCCGACCCCGGAAACCTTCATACATGGTGTAGAGCCCAAGCTGTGAGGCCTGGGGATGAACATTGGACTCCCAGGCCTGCCGTCGCAGGAGGGTCATCCCTTCCAGAGTATAACCAATATCGGTAAAATGGCGGGTCCGCTCACGCCAGCCGGTTATGACCTTGAGCCGGGGATCTCCCCAGGGTATTGACCCCAGGGGTGTCATATTAAAAACCTGTTCAATTTCCCGGGATGAATCGGCGGGGGTGTAATCCACTGCAAAACCATAAATCATCCCGGAAAAGACCCATTGGGCCTCCTCCAGCAGGTATTTTATGGCCTCCTCTTCATTCTGAGGATAATCAACACCACCCACAAAGGGTTCGGTCTCCCACCAGAATGTTCCGGAAAGATAATCGGAAGCAGACAGGATCACAGAGGAGAAAAGTAAAAAAACAAGAGTGAGCATAAAAGGACGGAATCCGGTATGATACTTTACCATGTAAATATTATCGTCCCGTTTCCCTCAAATCCTGAAGGTTCTATCTCCAGGGGTTTTGTTTTTTACCGGTGAATGAATCGATGGGATTTATCCCGAGTCTGATCAGAAAATATAAAAAAGCAAATCCGAATCCCGCCAGGTGGGTCATATGGGCCACCCCTCCCCGACTGCCTGTAAACTGGTTAAAGAGGGCAAGAGCCGTATAGATCAGAACCATCATGGAAGCCTTGATGGGGATCAGTCCAAAGATAAAAATTCTTGAATCGGGGTAATAGGAGGCATAGGCGAGTAATACAGCATAGACCGCCCCGCTGGCCCCCAGAAGGATTACCGTATAGGCTCCGGTAAAATAGTATACAATGAAGGAAAAAATGCCGGCCAGAACCCCAGTCAGAAGATAAAAAAGGAGAAACTCCCAACTCCCCATCCGGCGTTCTACCGAAGCACCAAAGAAAAAGAGACCAAGCATATTAAACAGAATGTGGGTCATGGAACCATGAGTAAACATATAGGTCAGGAACTGCCAGTAGGTATGATCTCGGATCACAAGAACAGGAATCATAGCCATATAAATCCGGGTATCCGGAATCATCATATTGAAGAAATAGACCAGAATATTAATGCCAATCAGCACAAAGGTCACATTAAAGTAGCTGTACGTCAGCGGCTTTTGGAGTATCGACTGTTTCATTGACTGAATTTAAAGAATATCTCCTGTCAGGTCAATGAAATTCCTCAAATTCTAAATGAGAATTTCGGCCGGCGCTTCTATCAGATTCCCTTTCGATTCCAAAAAACAATTTAAAATGAAATTCCTTCTTGACCTTCCCCTTAGGGGAAACTTTAGGATTGATTCAAGGAGGCAAAAATGGGTGAAAAAGCAATAATTGTCAGGAATCTGACAAAAAAGTATGAAGGCCTTACGGCCTTGAAATCGCTGAATCTCCAGATTGATCGGGGTAAGATATTCGGACTCTTAGGCCCTAACGGTGCAGGGAAAACGACAGCCCTGGAGTGTATTCTCGGGACAAGGAACCCCGATAAGGGAGTTATTGAAATTCTGGGAGAGGATCCCCGGAACAACAGACGAATTATTTTCAACAAAGTTGGTGTCCAGTTCCAGGCTTCATCCTATCCCGACAGGATCCGGGTGGAAGAGATGTGTGAACTCATCTCAAGTTTGTATCGGAAAAAAATGGAGTGGGAGACCCTTCTGACACAATTTCAACTCATCGATAAGAAAAAAGTTCTGGTTGAATCACTGTCGGGGGGAGAACAGCAGAAACTCTCTCTGGTGCTTGCCCTGATACACCGGCCTGAAGTTGTATTTCTGGATGAACTGACCACCGGTCTTGATCCCCTGGCCAGAAGAGAGGTTTGGCGATACCTTGAAAAACTGAAAAACCAGGGGCTGACAATATTCCTGACATCCCACTACATGGATGAGGTTACCTATCTTTGTGATCGGATCGCTATCCTTCACAGGGGGGAGACCGTAATTGAGGGGAGTCCGTCTGAAATTGTTGAGAATTCAGCTTATTCAAACCTTGAAGAGGCGTATATAGCCTGTATTGAAGAACGGGAGGGAAAAATTGAAAACACTGTTCGTGCTGTTTAAAACTGAGGTCAAACTATCATTACGGGAGTTCTCTGGGGTCCTCTTCGGGATCCTTCTACCCATGGGGATTATGATCCTTCTGGGTATAATCTTCGGAAATAAACCAGCCGCTCCGGGGGTAGATTTCACAGCCATGCAGCAGGCTTTCGCCGGAGTAATTGCGGTAGGAATATGCGCCTCCGGCTTAATGGGTCTGCCGCTGACCATGTCTGGATACCGTGAAAGGAAGATTTTAAAGAGATTTAAAGTGACCCCGACCCATCCGGGAATGATGCTGGGAGCCCAGGTTCTCACCAATGCGCTCTTTGCCATCTTATCCGCCCTTATGGTATGGCTCACTGCAAAGTTCTTCTTCGGCTACACCATAACTGGATCCGTTCCCCGGTTCCTCCTCTCTTATCTCCTTGTTTTAATGGCGATATTTTCCATCGGTATGGTCATCACAAGTGTTTCCAAAAATACCAAGAGTGCCAATTTGCTCTGCTCCCTGATATATTTTCCCATGTTTTTCCTGTCGGGTGGTACAATACCTTATGAGATTATGCCCCGGGGACTCCAGAGAGTTTCGGACATTCTCCCCCTGACTCAGGGGATAAAGCTGCTTAAAACCACATCCCTTGGGCTCTCACAGGAAGTGACACTGATTCCAATCATAGTCCTTGGTTTCACCACTTTGGCAGGGATCATTATTTCCCTGAAAAGTTTTAAATGGGAATAGGAGGAAATTTTGTATCAAATAGGAATGTTTTCCAAAATTAACAGGATCACAACCAAGACCTTACGGCATTGGGATGAGTTAGATTTGTTAAAACCGGATCGGGTTGATGATTATACGGGATACAGATACTATACCACCAGCCAGCTTCCCCGCGTTCACCGGATCCTGACTCTAAAGCAGATGGGTTTACCTTTGAATGAAATCAAAGAGATGATTGATAAAAATGAGGGGATTGATCTCTACCTCCGGCTCAGGGAGCTTGAACTGGAGGTAGAATTAACAAGGACAAAGCAGCAGATGACACAAATCAAATCCTATCGAAAAAGGATTAAAGGAGATAGTCTTATGAATTATGATCCAATTATTAAATCATTACCTGGTGTAATCGTTGCCTCCATGAGGGTTGTGATCCCGGAGTATGAGACATACTTCGATATTGTCCCGAAAATGGGAGAAGAAATGGGGCGGCAAAAAGCTGTTTGCGCCTTGCCGGCTTATTGCTTTACCATCTATCATGACGGAGAATACAAGGAAAAGGATATCGATGTGGAGGTGTGCGAATCGGTGGTAGATTTTTGTGAAGATTCGGACATGGTTAAATACAAAAGGATCCCACCCGTAAAACAGGCAGTCTGTATCCTTCATAAAGGTCCTTATTCAACCCTCCGTGAAGCCTATAGTTTTGCCTTCACCTGGATCCGGGAAAATAAGTGGGAGACGGTGGGGAACCCCCGCGAGTCCTACATCGATGGAATATGGAATAAGGATGATGAATCCGAATGGCTCACAGAACTGCAGATTCCTGTGGAAGGGTCCTGCTGTTAATTTATAAATAAACAAAAAAAACACTATAATTATTTGTTTTATATATGCCATCCACTATAATTGTTATTAGTTATGGATATTAATATAGAAAATGCCAAAATACTGGTAATTGATGACGAACGGATAATCCGGCAAAGCTTCACCTACTATCTTGAAGATCATGGCTTCGAGGTAGCGAATGCTGAAAACGGAAGGATCGGTATCGAGAAGATAAACAGTGAAAAACCATCAGTTATCCTGACAGATCTCCGGATGCCCGAAGGGGATGGTATGGAGGTCCTGAAGCACACCCGGGAGAATTTCCCGGAGATTCCAGTCATCGTTATATCCGGTGTGAACAGGATCGATGATGCCGTTCAAGCCCTCCGTCTGGGGGCCTGGGATTATCTCATCAAACCGATTCAGGACCTTTCACTCCTCGGTTACACGGTTGATAAAGCACTTGAAAAGGCCGTTCTCATGAAGGAAAACAGGGCCTACAAGGAACATCTTGAGGAGCTTGTTGCTGTTCGGACATCCATGCTTGAACAGAGGACCAGGGAACTTGAGATCTCAAGGCGGCAGGTAATAGGAATCCTTTCTCAAGCTGCCGAATATAAGGATTTTGAAACAGGAAACCACTTTCTGCGAGTTTCTGAAATATCAGGGTGTATAGCTGAAGGATTAGGATGGAGTGAAGCCGCTGTTCACAATATAAAACTGGCTTCACCTGTCCACGATATCGGCAAGATTGGCATCCCCGATCAGATCCTGTTAAAAAATGGCAAACTCACCGCCGAAGAGTGGGAAAAGATGAAGGAACACTGTCAGTATGGTAATGACATCCTTCATTCAAACAAATTTGTGACCACGTTCTGTAAACTGGAATCGGAGACAACACCAGACTGTGCCAATTCGACTGATGAGAATTGCGTGATTAAGATTGCCGCCAATATCGCCTTAAATCACCATGAATATTGGAACGGGGAGGGATACCCCCTGGGATTGAAAGGGGAAGATATCCCCATAGAAGCCCGAATCACGGCTATCGCCGACGTTTATGATGCACTTCGAAGTGAAAGGCCCTATAAAGAGCCCTGGCCACAGAAAAAGTGTATTGAATATATATCACAGAGATCAGATATTCAGTTCGATCCAGAGATTGTAGAAGTCTTTTTACAGAAAATAGAGAGGATCAAGATTATCCTGGAAACCTACCAGAACTGATTTTTTCAAGAAACTGAATCTGTTTAGCAACAGCCTTCTCAAAATGCTCGATTGGATAAATGATTACCTCTGCCCGTGTATAAGTAGTTTGAAGAAAAAACCGTAACCGACTCTGGCAAGATAGGGTTTGGAATCCTCTTTGTGATCAAAGGGAGTACATTGGGCAATAACACCGGCAATATTGGGGTCCTCCGCCGCATTGATAATCCCATAGGCCCCGGAGGTGGAAGTCCCCCAGAGAACTATTCGAGTACCATCCACAAGGAAGGACACATCCTGACGACAGGATGGTGAGTCCGGATGAGTTATCACATCCTGTTCTACTTTACTGCCCCAATTCGATACGGCGTCTTCACTCTTTATCTCGGCAGCGGTTTTTGGTATGGGCTTACTTTTTAAGACCGGAGAAACCTCCAAAATTTATGCGACTGATTTCAGTTTCAACATATACCGCTTTATTCGTTTAAGGTATTCGGCCTGCTTTCCATTTTTCTTCTCCATCCCTCCAAACTCGAAAAATCGAACATCTCTGATCCCTACGAAGTTGAAAATGGCCTTTCTCATAAGAACTTTATGGGCATTCCTTAGAAGTAGAAGTGGATAGCCTGTCGGCCCCTTCATGGTAGAGATACAGACGACCCTCTTCTTTTTTAATAGTCCCTCTGGCATAATTTTGCCTGGAATATTTTTATAGGCAAATCCAGACGAAAGGAGTTGATCAAAATACCCAAGTAAAATGGCAGGAGGTCTCCCCCACCATATGGGATAAATAAAAATGATCCTATCCGCATTGAGAATTTGCTGTCTATATTTTTCCATAGCCGGATCCCGATACATATCTCGCCTCTTCTTCTCTTCATTGAAGGTCAGGCGGGGATCAAAATAATCGCTGTACAAATCAAGGACTTCGACCTCAACCTTTTCCGGATTGAGTTTTAGCCCTTCAATGGCCTTATCCAGAAAAGCGCCGTTTAAACTCTCACGGTTAGGGTGAGAAAAAACAATTAATATATGCATTACATCCTCCTTATTACTTGTCATATGATAAATATAATGAAAATATTTTTTATTGTCAATTGATAATTATTAAATGATAATTGTTATTTTACAATTATCATTATATCATTACCCAATGGATAAAGATCAAATTTTCTATGCCACAGCAGCCTTTATTTCGGACATTCACAACCTTGAACAATCCCTTTCAACCCTGGTAGAGAGGGATGAACTCACCCCTCTTCAGCATAATCTTATGCGAATCCTCTATTTTTCCACGCCAAAAACCTTAAGCTCCCTAAGTGAATGTATGAATATGAATATGCCGAACACCAGCAGAGAGGTAAAAAAACTGACGCAAATCAATCTTGTTCATAAATCCCAAGGGGCTGATGACAGACGAATTGTCGAATTATCTCTCACAGAGGAAGGAAAATCCAAAGTCGAAAAAAGCCTGGAGCAGATGAAAAATGCGTTTTTTAAGCGGAAAAAAGAGTGGAGCGACGAGGATCAGAGAAAGTTTCTAGATAGTTTGACAATTGTCAGCGAAGAGCTTTTCTAACCAGCCAGACTTAATCAAGCTGTTTTTTATCACCCCTGCTTATCAAGTTCATCTTTTCTCCGGATCGCTTCCTCCTCAATAGACTGGGCAAAATCGGGATAACGCTGGAGAATTTTCTGAAATGTATCCTTGTGAAGTGAATAGAGATCACAATAATCCTTGGCCTTGATGGTGGCTGTACGGGGTGTAGAGAGCAACAGGGCAATCTCTCCGAAGAACGCCCCATCCGTAAGGGTTGCATAGACGATCTTTTCATCTTCAGAGACAACATCAACAGATCCTTTACTGATAAAGAACATGTCAAACCCCATCTCCCCCTTCTTCATTACGTAATCTCCCGGCGTATAGATTACGGGCTCAAGGGTGAGTATAAGTTCTGTGAGGAATTCATCGGATGCACCTTTAAATAATGGAACCTTCTCTATGATCTCCCTGTTAAGAAACAGCGAGACAGTAGTTTTCAGACTTTTCGGCAGATCCGATAAAACCGAAGATTCATCATACCCCCTTCGATTATCCCAGAGATACTCATAATAGTCATTAATCCTTTTCTGCATAGCAAGGGGAATATTTTTATATTTCAGAAAGGTATTGATCCGATCCACCTTCTCCTTGTACTGGGTCTTGGCCACATCAATGTTAGAAATAAGGTTGGCAATATTACCAATAATAAAACCATACATACCCGCTCCAATGAGCTGGATAAACATAACGTAGATACGTAGGGTATTGGTTTTGGGAGATATATCACCATAGCCAATTGTCGTCAAGGTCGTCAGAGTCCAGTAGTAGGCTTCAATATACCTGGAATTGGAATCCAGATTATCCGGGTTTCCGGAAATGAACATCCATCCACAGGCGATAAGATGTCCTGCGATAAGAAGAAGAAAAACCATCAAAAGAAGCCGCATTATGCTTGGATTAATAAACGGCAGCTCCCTGATACGCTTCAGGGTCTTTGTACTTGATGAAGAAAATAACTTAACCAGCCGGAAGAGTCTGGTGAATCGCAGGATTCGATTCAACATGACAAAGGATGAAATGCCGAAAATCAGGTGTAAAGGAACCGTAGCAAAAAGATCAATCCAGAACCACCCTTTAAGGTACTCTTTGGCTATTTTTTTCCGGTCATGAATCTCCTTTCTTTTCACAAGAAGGGAAGTATGAAAATTCACATAAATATCTATGGTAAAAAAAGTAGTTAGAATCAGATCGAAGACAAGAAATGGGCCTTTACTTGGAATTTCAAAAACAACCATTAAAGGGGCGATGATTGTCATGATAAGGGTGAGGAGAAGTACAAATGCCTCCCAGAAAACTTTAAAGTTACCCTGGGGATGGATTTTCAGATTCCAGATCTTAATAAATACCGATTTTATTGCATTATCAAATTTTGTAGATTTCACCCTTATAATTTCGGATCAGGATCCCATTAACTTTAAGGAGCAAAAGAATTCTTTCAAAAACATCGCTCACCTCTCTTTTTCAGGCAATCTTTTCCGCATTTATAACAGATTTCATTCACCAGAGGTCCTCCATCAAAATACTCCTTGATATTTCCCAGGGTAGTTGAAGCAATATTGGATAAAGCCTCAGTAGTAAGGAATGCCTGGTGGGATGTTACAATAACATTATTGAAAGTTAGAAGCCTGGCCAGCTGATCATCGGTAACCATGGACCCGGAAAAATCCTCAAAGAAATAATTGGCCTCTTCTTCATACACATCAAGTCCGGCTGATCCTATTTTTCCAGATTTTAGACCTTTAATCAAACTTTTTGTATCGATCAGATGTCCACGGCTGGTGTTGATCAGCATGACCCCCTCCTTCATCTTTTTAATCGATTCTTTATTAATCATATGATGAGTTTCCGCAGTTAAAGGACAATGAAGAGTAATAATATCAGACTCCCCGAAGATCTCATCAAGTTCTGCATATTTAAATCCAATCGCTTTGGCATACTCCTGGTCTTTATAGTGATCAAAAACCAGAAGGTTCATCCCGAAACCTTTAAGTATTCCAATCATAATCCGGCCGATTTTTCCCGCCCCGATAACACCGGCAGTCTTCCCATGGAGATCAAAACCTTCAAGACCGGCAATATTAAAATTACTCTCCCTTGTGCGGGAGTAGGCCTTATGAATCTTCCGGTTCAAGGATAAGATCAGAGCCGCCGCATGCTCGGCAACAGCATAGGGTGAGTAGGCGGGAACACGAACAACATGGATCTTCTCATAGGCATAAGAAATATCCACATTATTATATCCGGCACACCGTAGAGCTATGAGTTCAACACCATTCTCTATCAGAATATTAAGAACATCTTCATCTATCGTATCATTAACGAAAACACAGACAACATTAAAACCCCTGGTAAGGAGAGCATTATCAATTGTGAGATGAGATTTGAAATATTTTATCTCAAATCCATAATTCTTATTTGTTCCCGAAAAAGAGTCCGAGTCATACTTTTTGGTATCAAAAAACGCTATTCTTATTCTCTCCATTTTCTTCTCCATTGTTTACCTCTCCTGATAGTCTAATAATATTTCTCCAAAAAGGCACTTTTCTTTTAGATTTTTAATGCCATTTTGGTTATAAATAGAGAGAGGCTCTGACTATGATCTGAATGGTACATTTAAAACGGAATAATTTGCATAGTCGGTTAATCTTTATTACTTTAGTAAGGTATGAAAAACAGGGAGGCCGGAATGGAATATAAATTTGATACAAAAGTACTGCATGCAGGATCCGTTATAGATGAAACAGGATCAAGGGGAGTCCCCCTCCACAGAACAACTGCCTATATGTTTAAGGATACAGATCACGCCTCTAATCTCTTCGCCCTGAAAGAGTTGGGTAATATTTATACAAGGCTTCAGAATCCCACTCAGGATGTTCTGGAAAAGAGGGTTGCTGAACTTGAGGGTGGTGCCGCTGCGGTGGCCTTAGCCTCGGGGACCTCCGGGGTCTTTTATACAGCCATAAATGTTTGTGGACATGGCGATGAAATCGTCTCAGCATCCAATCTTTACGGTGGAAGTTACACCATGTTTAATGATATCCTTCCCGAATTCGGCATAAAGGTCAGATTTGTTAACCCCATAGATCCCGAAGAGTTTGAGAAAGCCATAACAAGTAAAACAAGGCTTCTCTATACAGAAGTGATCGGGAACCCCTCCCTGGATGTGGCCAATATCAAGGCGATTGCCGAAATTGGCAAAAGACATAATATCCCCCTGGCGGTAGATTCAACCTTTACAACACCCTACCTCTTCCGGCCGATTGAACATGGCGCCCATATTGTCATTCACTCACTCTCCAAATGGATGGGGGGGCATGGTACGGGCATCGGGGGGATTGTGGTGGACAGTGGTAAATTTGACTGGACCGATGACAAATTCAGACTGTACAATCAGCCTGATGGCTCCTACCATAATTTGAGATTCGCCAGGGACCTTGGGGATTTGAATCCACTGGCTTTTGCCCTTCGCATGCGGCTTGTTCCTTTAAGGAACCTTGGGGCCTGTGTCAGCCCGGATAACGCCTGGATGTTTCTACAGGGGATTGAAACCCTGGCTTTGAGGATGGAGCGTCACTGTGAGAATGCCATGAAGGTGGCCCAACACTTAAAGAAGCACCCACAGGTCAGCTGGGTAAGGTACCCGGGCCTGGAGGATGACCCGGCCTATCCGATAGCCACTGAACAGTTTAAAAACGGATTCGGGGGAATGGTTGTTTTCGGGGTTAAGGAAGGAAAAAAGGGCGGTGCCGCTTTCATCAATAATCTGAAACTCATTTCCCACCTGGCAAACGTGGGAGACGCCAAATCCCTGGCGATACATCCGGCGAGCACAACCCATTCACAACTCTCAGAGGAACAGCAGGCCTCCGGAGGGATATCACCAGATTTAGTGAGAATGTCAGTGGGCATTGAAGATATTGACGATATCCTGGCCGATATCGATCAGGCTCTACAATAGAAAAAAAGAAGGATAAATCATGGCAATAATAGTACCCGACGATTATCACGCGCGAAAAGCACTTCAGGAAGCCCGGGTTCACTGCATGTCCGCCTTTGAAGCACAGAAACAGGATATCCGTCCTCTCCGAATCGGGATCCTGAACATAATGCCCGTGGCAAACACCTATGAATACAACCTCCTCTTTCCCATCGGAAGATCGGTCCTCCAAATTGAACCGGTGTGGATCAGATTAAAAACCCACTCTTATAAAAGCACAAGCAAGGAGCATCTTGATGATGTGTATACAACCTTCGATGAAGCGATAAAAGATCGCGGTTTTGATGGTCTCATTGTTACCGGTGCTCCGGTAGAGGAGCTCTCCTTCAAGGATGTCCGCTTCTGGAATGAATTAACCGCCATACTCGATTATGCCCGAGAAAAAATTGCATCCACCTTAGGGATTTGCTGGGGTGGTATGGCCCTGGCTTATTATATGGGGATAGAAAAGCTCCTCTATAATAAAAAGCTCTTTGGAGTCTATCCCATAGACAATATCGACAGGAACCACAGGGTAACAGGAGATATGGATGATGTGTTCATGTGTCCCCAGTCCCGGCATGCCGGAATAGATGATGACGTTCTTGAGGCGGAAGCGAAAGCCGGCAGGGTAAATCTACTGGCCCATTCTGATGAAGCAGGCTATGTGATTTTTGAATCCGCAGATCAATCCTTCATGATTCACCTGGGGCACCCGGAATATGAAACCGAGAGGCTTGTAAATGAATACAACAGGGATATGGCATCCGGCCGAAAGGATGTTCCCCTCCCCCTGAATCTTGATGTAAAAAATCCGAAAAACAACTGGCGGGGCGGTGGTCTGGAGTTTTTTACTCAATGGATTAAGGACGTTTATATCAGAACACCCTACAAGATATAGGCAACTTTACACTTTAAATTCTAAAAATCAACAAACCCGCAGTGAGCTGTGGGGCGTTAAACCCGGCTCGAATAAAATATATCTAAATATGTGATAAATATCACATCCTGATAAACCATTCAGTGATATTTTCTCCTTACCAATTCAAGGAGGAGAAAATATGACATTTATTATGATTATTCTTACAGCAGGATTCCTAATTGAGATGCTGCAGATCCTGCCACCGGTCCTCATCATAACGGCTCTCATAACCATCGGGGTTCCACCAGAAGTCATAAGAAAAGGGTTGGGAAATGGGTCCGGCATTAAAGGACGTCTTCTTTCATTGCTCATAGGATCCTTCTCGGCAGGTCCCGTCTATGCGGCCTTTCCCGCAACAGAGACCGGAGACTATCATATCCATCCTCCCGGGACTAAACTGCGGGGGATGAGGGTATTCAGACTGTACCGAATTTTCCATTGCCGCCTCAAAAGGTAAAGTAGAAATAAAGGATTGTATTATCCTTAAGACCAATAAAGCAGGAGTGAAATGATGAAAATAAGCAAAGCATTCGATGGAGAAATTGTTGCCACCAAAATTGGAGTACAGGCTCAGAAAATTTACAGTATACCCGAGGCACATGCGGTGCATCTGACCCTGGATCCCGGAGCAAGACTTAATACCCATACAACTCCGGTTGATGTTTTCTTTTATATTCTGGCAGGAGAAGCATGGATCGAAGTAGGAGAAGAGCGTGAAGCGGCAGACAAAGATTGTATTATCGAAAGCCCAAAAAATATTCCGCACGCCATTGAAAATAAAAGCAATGAGAACCCATTAAGGGTTCTGTTCGCAAAAACACCCCGGCCATGATAAGATAGATTTCATGGATAGAAACTCAAAAGAGTTAGCACTTTTTGCCAGGGGAAAGCATATCAACCTGACAAAAGGTGAAACCCTTCATAATGCACATGAAAAATGCCATGCTCTGGGGAATGTTGTTTCCGGTAGAATCAGATTATCACTATCTCCTTTCCTCAGGAAAGGAGATAGTGATAAAAGAGTTTACCCCGGGAGAACTCTTCGCGGAGCTGATTGTTTTTACCGGGGAGCCCTATCCGGGATGGCTGATAGCCTCGAAAGATACCAGGATTATTGAAGTCGAATACTCACTGCTCCTGGATTATCTGGAAGACAGAGAGGCAATGATCTCTTTTATTTCAGGCATTTCAAAAAAACTGACTCACCTGACGGATACTATCGAGATAATGTCACTTAAAACCGTCAAACAGAAGATAGCCTATACGCTTCTATCAGCTGAGCACGCTGAATATGGAAAACACCTCCACACAACAGCCTCTCCCAATAAACGGAGAGAAAAATTCGAGTTTCCTGTTACGGTGACCGGTTTAGCAGGGAAAATAGGATGCTCCCGGGAAGCGGTCTCCAGAGCCATATCGGAAATGGAATCCGAGGGAATATTAGTAAAGAACAAAAAAAGTATTAGAATAGAAGATAAAAAACTGCTCGAAAATATATTTTAACTCCTGTGCTCCGACCCCTTTATGGAGAGCTATTCCCCTTCCAGCATATACTCAAGCTCTTGCTTATCAAGGATATGCATTATTCTTCCCTCTTTTTTTAATATGGCCTGATCATAAAACTCAGACAGAACCCGTGAAAGAGAGGGTCTTGCAATCCCGAAAAGGTCTGCCAGGTGCTCCAGAGAGTAAGTCATCCTGACACTGTCTGCCCCCTGCTTGATACTCAAGTTCAGCAGATAGCCTGCCACCTTTTGATTTATGGATTTAAACCTGAAAAGGCGGATCTTTTCGGCCAGGAAGATCACCTTATCCCCCATATCCTGCATATAGTTTAAAAGGAAGCGTTCATTCATCTGACAAAATTTCAAAACTGTTTTTTTAGTAAAGAGGGCAATCTCCACCTCTTTGACGACCTTCAAAGTTACAGGCAGTGTATTATCCTCGGCAAATAGAACCCCCGTAGCGACGGCTGAAGATTTATTCAATGTTTCTATGATAATTTTCTTTCCATTAGGATTGAGTATCTCGGCAGAGAGCTCCCCTGCAAGGATTATCATCAGCTCGTTGTATTCATCCCCTTGAAAGCTCATAACGGCATCCTTGTGAAAAGTTCTGATGGTTGGAGGCGCAGTTTCTATCAGTTTATCCATCTCATCATCCTGAATGCCTTTAAACAGATTGGTACAGGAGAGAGCGGAAAATTGATCTTTTCTCATTTAATTTCCCTTTCGTAACATATGTTACGGTTATCATATCACAACTCTACTATAGTCATAGCATAACTCACACACAAGGAGAAATTGAAATGAGTATGTTTTGTTATCAGTGTCAGGAAGCCGCCGGAAATAGCGGATGTAAAATAAAGGGTGTATGTGGAAAACCAGATACCACAGCAGGATACCAGGATGTTCTGATCTATGTTCTTAAGGGAATTGCCGTCTATGGAGAAGAACTCCAGAAGAAAGGGAAACTTGGAAACAGAGAAGGAAGATTCGTAGCAGAGGGTCTTTTTGCTACAATCACCAATGCAAACTTCGACGAAGAGAGATTCAAAGAGCTTATTTCCGAAGGCCTCAAGATAAAAACTGAGCTTGCTGAGAAAGCAGGGTTATCCGGAGATCTTCCCGGTGCCGCTGTCTGGAACCCTTCAAATGAGGCAGACTACATCAATGCTTTTGAAATTGCATCAGTTCTTGCTACCGAAAACGAAGATGTTCGCTCCCTTCGAGAACTCCTTATCTATGGTCTCAAGGGTGTAGCGGCATACGCTGACCATGCGGCTGTACTCGGTTCAGAAAATATAGATCTCTATGGTTTCTTCATGGAAGCCCTAGCTTCTACAACAAAGGATCTATCAGTTGATGAGATGGTAGCCATGGTCCTCAAGGCTGGAGAATTCTCAGTTGCCGGGATGGCTCTGCTTGATGGAGCGAATACATCTACATACGGTAATCCCGAAATTACAAGTGTAAACATTGGTGTTCAAGGGAACCCCGGAATCCTGATTTCCGGTCACGACCTGAAAGATATGGAACAGCTTCTTTCTCAGACCGAGGGAACCGGTGTTGATGTGTATACTCACAGTGAAATGCTCCCGGCTAACTACTACCCCGCCTTCAAAAAGTATGATCACTTCGTGGGAAACTATGGAAACGCCTGGTGGAAACAGGATAAGGAATTCGCCTCCTTCAACGGCCCCATCCTCATGACGACCAACTGTATCGTTCCTGTTAAGGATGCCTATAAGGACAGAATCTTTACCACAGGAATGGCAGGATACCCCGGTGCTAAACACATTGAAGCAGGAACAGATGGAAATAAAGATTTTTCAGAGCTTATCGAACTTGCGAAAACCTGCGCCTCTCCTACAGAAATTGAAACAGGAGAAATTGTAGGTGGATTTGCCCATAACCAGGTGCTTGCTCTGGCCGATAAGGTTGTAGACGCTGTAAAATCGGGAGCAATCAAACGGTTTGTTGTTATGGCTGGTTGTGACGGTCGACAGAAGGGAAGAAGTTACTTTACCGAAGTGGCCGAAGAGTTGCCTAAAGATACCATCATCATGACTGCTGGTTGTGCAAAATACAGGTACAACAAGCTCAACCTTGGCGACATCGGCGGAATCCCAAGAGTACTGGATGCCGGTCAATGTAATGACTCCTACTCTCTGGTCGTTATCGCTCTAAAGCTTCAGGAAGTATTCGGACTTGACAGTTTGAACGACCTTCCCTTATCCTTTGATATAGCATGGTATGAGCAAAAGGCAGTGGCTGTTCTCCTGGCCCTCCTCCACCTGGGTGTGAAGGGGATCAGGCTCGGGCCCACACTTCCCGCCTTCCTTTCACCTGCTGTCGCCAAGGTGTTGGTTGACAACTTCAATATAAAGGCTGTCGGTGATGTGAAAGAAGACATTGCGGCAATGATGGCTGGTAACTAAATTGTTTTATACGGATTTTTCCGAAGACTACAATGAAATATTCCCCTTCAGCAGAGACGTATACTCTCTGCTGGAGGGTTTCCTTTTTTCAGGAGATACTCCCGAGGCTCGTCTATACACGGAAGCCTGTCCAGCGACAGGTCCGAGTATCGATTCGTTAAAAGGTTTAGAGTCACACATAACCAGGAAACGCAGGGTTCTCGACTTAGGATGCGGTACGGGAAAATACTGTGGAAAGTTCACATCAGGTGGAACCAGAACAACCGGTATTGATCTTGATTCAGGTATGATTAAAAAGGCCAGGGAATCCTTCCCCGATTCGGATTTCAGAGTCATGAATCTAACAGAGATATCATCCCTGGTGCAGGAAAAACAGTCCGGGGGGCCCTCTCCTTTTGATTTGATATATTCGACAGGCAATGTGATGGCTCATATCGACTGCAACAGTTTTAAAGGTTTTCTACCGGAGATGAAAAAGCTTCTATCCCCGGGAGGCATCTGGATCTTCCAGGTTATGAACTGGGAGTTCATTTTAAAGCAGGATTTTTTCAGATTCCCGGAGATTGAAAGTCGGACCAAAGTATTTTCAAGAACCTACACGGATATCTCGGAGGAGAAACTCTCCTTCAATACGGAGCTAAAAAATAAATCCGATGGTGAATCTGTCTTCAAAGAGAGTGTCACCCTCTACCCTGTCCAATGTGAGGAGTATATCCGAATGCATGAGGAAGAAGGATTTAAACTGATGGGACATTATGGTAACTATGAAAAAGGACCTTTTAAGCCGGAAATTTTTTCCGCCGCTATTTACGTTTTTCAAAAGGATTAGAAAATGGAAAAGACAACATTCAAGGAAGGAATTCAGCTGATCAATACCGAAAAAATTGATGCCAAAAAACTTTTTACATCAGAAAAATGTGATGCGATTCAAATCAACCTGGACCCGGGGGGTAAAATAGAAAAACACTCAACAGAAGAGGACGTTCTTTTTTACATAGTCAAAGGCAAAGTTACCGCATCCATTGGTAATGAAGAGCTAGAAGCTGAAAAAGAGACGATAATACCCTGCTCCGCTGGTATAGTTAAAAGCCTCCTCAATACAGGAGACGAAAAGGCAAGCATTCTTGTTGTAAAACTCAAATAATAGAAAAGCCCGCCAGATTGACGGGCTCTAACTTCTTAAACGACAGGATTAATGGGGGTATATGCCCTCTGAGAGAGTTCATTGTCAATCATCAGCATCCCGTGACCAGACTCACCGATGGTTTTCAGTTTATCCATGATCTTTGAGGCATTTTCCTCTTCTTCCACCTGTTCATTAACGAACCACTGAAGTTCATTTTCCGTAGCATTATCATTTAATTCTCTTGCGGTCTTTACTAAAGCATTTATGCAACCAGTGATATGGATTTCATGATTGTAGGCCGCTTCAATTGCTGCCATGGGAGAGTCCCAGCTCTGCTCTGGTTTGGCTATGGCTTCCAGTTTCACAATCCCATTTCTTCTTGTAATGAAGTCGAATATTTTCATGGCATGATCATTTTCTTCCTGGGCCTGAACCCTCATCCAGTTGGCAAAACCAGCTAAACCCTTCTCTTCAAAATCTGCTGACATGGCCAGGTAAAGATAGGCCGAAAACATTTCTTCATTAATCTGCTTATTAAGAGCATCTTCCATTTTCTTATTAATCAATTTATTCTCCTCCATTCTATTCTATTCTATTATGATAAAATAGTAATTATTACTGTTAAGGTCAAACACAAATGTCTCACGAAAAATATTTAATTTTTCCTCATTTATCGTTATTATAATAGTATTATGAGAGAAAACAAACGAAAAGAGAATGAACAGATCCCGAAAGTATTACGCAATTGGTTTGTGGTTCACTTTGCCGCGGACATCCTCTTCGCCCTCCCCCTTTTCTTGGTTCCTGTCAGAACTCTTACTCTGCTTGGCTGGAAAACCGTGGATCCCATATCAGCAAGGATGACAGCCGCTGCTCTCTTTGGGATAGGCATCGAATCTCTTTTGAGCAGAAATGCGGGAGTAGGTTCATTCCGCACGATGCTATCCTTAAAAATAATATGGTCCCTAGTGGCGGTTATAGGATTATTCACAGGGCTTGTTACCGGGGTATTCGGTTACCCTATAGTAGGTGTGATACTTCTGTCCATATTTGTCCTGTTTAACACATTGTGGGTATACTGGTTTGTAAGGATTAAAAAGCTTCAAAGAGATTGATAGTAGCGCTCTCAATAAAACCTATACGAAAAATTTCAGACAGGATCACTCCCGGGCCGCTGAAAACTCGGATAACCTGCTGTAATTGAGCAAGGGGTGGATTCCAAGTCTTGTCAGACTGAAATCATATCTAACCGGATCTGCAGGAGCATACTGCCGGAGACTTTCCGTAATTTCCATAGCAGCCCTTAAATCTCCGTTTTTTCTATCAGTAAATCCAAGAATCTGCCCTATTCTGTGCATGTGAGTATCCAGGGGAACGAGGAGGATCGAAGGAGAGACCCCCATCCAGCCCCCCGGATCTATCCTGTCATTTCTGACCATCCATCTCAAATAGAGGTTCAGTCTTTTACAGGCACTCCCCTTGGAAGGGGAAGGAAGAACACTTCTGCTGCCTCTATTATCCCGGCATAGCTCACCTGTAAAAAGGATCATAGCCGATAAAAGATCATCACCCTGAAGACCTGAAAGAAAACATTCATTCAATGAATCATAACTCTTTATGACCCGACCAATCCCCCAGAGAAAATCAACCAGAGAGGAAGAATCATAAAACCTGTATCTAAACCCCTTAAATTTTTCATCAAAAACCTCCCTGTTCATTTCAAGGAGATTTTTCCTGGGAGAAGGTAGTTCTTCCAGGATTGATTTAATCACATTCAGAATAGCCGTCACGCGGCCAATTGCAAAAGAGGAAGCAATAAGCCCCACAATCTCCCGATCCAGAGGGTCGGAGTAATCGGCAAGAAATTCCAGGGGGTCGGGATGAATGAACGCAGGATGATGATATTCATCATAAATTGATTCCAGAAAATTAGAAATATTGACCTTATCAGTTTCTATCATTACCGGTTTTGTTATTCCCACCCTGAACATTCCAGACAGTATCCGGTATATTCGAGATTTATACCGCATACCTTCCTACTGGAAAGCCATTCATCCGAATCAGCAAGTTGGGGAACCAAAATACGTTCAGGAAGGTCTTCAATCTTACCACAGGTAAGACATCGGAAATGTCCATGAGGATGAGTGTTTGGATCGAATCTCTTCTGACCACCTCCCTGTTCCAATTTCAGGATAGTCCCAGCCTCGGAGAGGAGTTCAAGATTTCGATAAACAGTCCCAAGACTAATCCGGGGGAGGATCTGCCTTACCTCTTCATAAATAATATCAGCACCTGGATGATCTTTATGAGTCATGAGTTGCTCTAAAATTACTGTCCTCTGTTTTGTCGTTCTCATATCTCTTCTCTGATAAAAATAGTAATCATTATCATTATAATTGCTGTCTATACAAATATCAAGGGCAGGATCTTTCTTGATTAAAGTTAGGACAGCCACGAAAGCTTCTTTGGTAGAATGAAATCCGACAAAGCTCTTTTTACCACGTGTAGTGATTTTCCTTTGCCTCTTTCTCAATCTAGTTAGCTTAAAAAAGAGTCGAGCATCTGGATAACAGCCGAAAGAGGCTGGGAAGATTTAAACTTCCCTGACAGTTGCTCTTTGACCTGGTTAAGCATATTTTCAGCCTCATTCCGTGCTTTATCGATCACCCCGGCGTCCACCATCATCCCGATAGCCTCTTCGATGGTGTCACACCCCTTATCAAACCCCTTCTCAGCTGCTACTTTGAAAAGTTCAGAAAGCCGTGACTTCTCTACCGGGTTTTCGGCGGCAAAGTAGATCACAGGAAGGCTTTTTTTACCTTCCACAATATCATCGCCCCTGTTTTTACCGGGGTTTCCGGTAGTCAGATTTTTAACATCATCAAGGATCTGAAAGGCAACCCCCATCTTCTCCATCAAACCTCCGAAGAAATCGCTCTCCTCCCCGGAACTTCCGGCAAGGGCAACCCCGGCCTGTCCCGAGAACCTGGCCAGAGAGCCGGTTTTGAATCTACACATCTGCAGATATTCACCTTTTTCGGGATAGAAATCCGGTTCATTATGCCAGCCGATATCTAATCCCTGACCAAGATGAAGCCTCCGCATGGCCTCCCCATAATACTTGTAAAGCCGGAGTTTCAGCTCATCTTCAATATCATGAATTTCAAGGAGAACAAGGGGCTGAAAATAGATCCAATTCCCTGTATTAATCGCCATATCCGTACCATAGGTAATGTGAACGGCTGGTTTCCCACGGCGCATATCCGATTTATCTTCAATATCGTCAACGATAAGACTCCCATTATGAGGAAACTCAACCAGAGGTGTGAAAGGAAGAGCCCTCTTCCCGCCATCATAGAGTTCACAGGCGAGGCACATTAAAACAGGACGCCACCTTTTTCCACCCCGGGCAAGTAGATCCAGGGCGGGCTTATTTATCTTTAAAAGGGATACATCTTTCACCGGGGTAATTGCGCAGCCAGCATTAAGCTCGGCCCAGTCACCGAGATGCTCTGCCGGGAGTGTTCTTGAAAGAATTACTTCCACATTCTCAAGGGTTTGTCTATAATATGAATTCATAATCACATTGAATCCACAATTCGGGGGAAGGTCAAGATGGCTGGAAACAGAGGAAAAGCAAAAGGCAAAAGTAGCGGGAACAGAGGCGGAGGAACCGGTAATGGAAAAAGTGGAAATCAAACAGCAAAAACTAAGGGGAATCAACCCTCCCGCAATAAAACAGGCGGTGCCAATTCAAGAGCCCAGGCGGATCACTACACCCTAAGGGCCCAGAAGGAGGGGTATCCAGCCCGATCGGTCTACAAGCTTGAAGAGATTCAGGACAAATATCATGTCTTCCCCTCCTCCGGGAAAATCCTAGATATCGGAGCGGCTCCGGGATCCTGGTCTCTCTTTATCCTCCGAAAATTGAACGGCAGGGGGACCCTCTCCGCTATAGATCTAAAACCATTGAATCTACCGGAAATTCCTGATAATTATTTCTTCATCCAGGGAGATTTTTTCGATGCTGAAAATGTAAAAGCCCTGAAAGAACGGGGACCTTATGATGCTGTAGTTTCTGATGCAGCTCCGGATACCACAGGGAACAGAACATTGGACACAGGCCGCTCGGCGGCCCTAATAGAATCGATTCTCTATCAATCCAGAGAACTCTTGAAAAAAGGGGGCTCCCTTACAGTTAAAATATTCCAGGGAGGAGAAGAGCAAAACCTTCTTGCCGCCTTCCGAGAGAATTTTAAGAGCGCCAGGATGTTCAAACCAAAAGCCTGTCGAAAAGATTCTTTTGAAACATTCCTCATCGGAACAGGATTCAAAGGGCTGACCGATGAAAGAACCGAAGAAAATGAGAATTCAGATGGCCAGAATTACCCGCATTAGAACAAGTCTGACAAAAAGAGCCATAAAAAATCCCACCGATTTTACCCCCCACTCTTCCACTACCCCATTTCCAGTTTTTATTCTCCTACTTACCCTGCTTATCCTCACCTCCTCCTGCCAGACCATGAATCCAGAGAAGATTCCGCATAGGGGGGAGGAAGAGAAGAGAGAGGGAATAACGCTCTCTCCCATACAGGAACAGTTGATAATCGAAGCTCATGATTTAATCGGCGCCGAAGTTTTGAACGGTGGTGGAAAAACTTTCAGGAATGACTGTACAGGAACAATCGAAGCACTTTATGCCAGAGTGGGGATAGAACTGGGAAGAGAGTTGGGAAAATATTCAGGTAATTCTGTTGCCAGACTCTATAAATATCTTGATGAGAAACAGCTTCTGTATCAGACAAAAGATCCTGCTCCCGGCGATATTATATTCTGGGATAATACCTGGGATGCCAACGAGGATGGAAAATTCAACGATCCTTTTACCCATGCAGGGGTTGTTATAAACAAGCTTGGTAACTACTCAGGACGACGTATAAAAAACTAGACATAAAGGGAAATTTCTTGTAGACTGTTTCTATGAAAGATC